>NZ_JBNWEO010000015.1:0-711798 GCF_050496765.1 Neobacillus sp. SM06 | reverse complement strand
TAAGGTTCGGACCGGGATAGATAGCCATAATACCCATCTCTCGCATGTACTTTCTTACTGTATTTTCGTGAATAAGATCCCCTTCTCGATTCATAATGGCAGCTATCTTTCGATAGCCCAGAAAAGAATGCTTTGTGTATAGCTCATCAATCCGGTGCTTGAGGCGAATTTCCTCCGGAGAGGGAGGGACCGGCTTATAGTAAAGACTGGTGCGGTTTAGATTAAGTAAATCCGCTTGTACGAGGATGGAGTGTTCGGAGCAATCCCATTCTATGAGATCAATACGCTCTTCACGAGTAAAGTTAGAGGCCAGATTTTTTTTTAAGCCACGACAATTGGGTGGTTAACTTACCAACCTCGGCGTAGAGTTCATTGATTTGTTGTTCATATTCTTTTTTCATTTTGGTGATACCTTTACGATCATCAACAAACAGCTGTGAGAGGTTTTGTACCACCTCGGATTTCCACCGGTTGAGGACATTGGTATGGATCCCATGCTCAGAAGCGAGCTGTGAAACTGACTTTTCTTCCTTTAGGATTTCCAGTACAATTTGCGCTTTTTCTTCTGGGTTAAACTTTCTTCGAGTGGTTGACATACAACTAAGAAACTCCTTTTTTATTGTCTAGTTTATATGTAGCATTATATTAATCTATGGCCAGCAGTATTTGTTGGACCTCATTTAATACTCTTTATTATCTTTTTCCTTATCCCAAGTGTGTATGGTATTTATATTTCATTTACAAAGTGGAATTTGTTGGACGCGCCTCAATTTGTAGGCTTGCAGAATTATAGTACAATTCTTTTTGACCATAATTCCAGCTTTTACTCGCAATTTCGCAACGGCTTGAAAAATACAATATATTTTGTAATCTTTTCAGTACCGGTTACGATCATTGTTCCGCTTCTATTCGCAACAGCATTGTCCGCAAAGCCTAAATTGAATCGCCTATTTCAATCGATTTTTTATATGCCATCACTATTTGCAATCTCAGCAGTAATGATTATTTGGCAATTTTTATTAAGCGTTTCCTATGGACCATTAAATAACTATTTCAAGATTTCTCTAAATCTATTAGATAATCAGCCATGGGCATGGATTTCGATCGTCCTGGTTACAACTTGGTGGATGATTGGCGGGAATATGGTTATTTACCTCGCAGCATTAAATGGTGTTCCACAAAGTTTGTTTGAAGCTGCGTCATTGGATGGTGCCGGCACAATCACCAAGTTTTTTAAGATTACACTGCCAAGTATTAAATACCAAATTTTATTTACAACCGTAATGACAACCATTGCCCAGTTTAATGTTTACGGGCAGCCATTAATGTTAACGGGAGGCGGTCCAAAAGATTCTACCCGTGTCCTCTTAATGTATATTCAACAAAATGCTTTTGGAAAAGGAATGTCCATAGCTGGAATTTCCTCTGCAATGGCTGTTCTTTTAGGGTTAGTGATAACAATCGTATCGATTTTCCAATTTGTTATATTAAGGGATCGAGATTAGAGGTGAATGGAAATGAAACAAAGCAAGGGAACAAAAATAATTGCCTTTATTTTCTTACTGATGATGGCACTCTTTTGGGTAATCCCGCTAATATGGGCCTTCTTTACGTCTTTTAAATCCAATAATGAAATCGAATCAACGGGGTTCACTTTTTTGCCGATTCATTGGACGATCAGCAACTACAAACAATTGTTGTTTAATACCGATACAAGCCCTGTGATCAAATGGTTTTTTAATTCGCTGATTGTTTCCGTAAGCAACACAGTGCTTGTATTAGTAGTTGTCTCACTTGCCTCATATGGTTACACAAGACTCAAGTTTAAAGGTCGAGATGTCTTGTTTTCTTTTTTGCTTGGTTCGATGATGTTTCCAAGTGTAGTCAACCTCATTCCTCTCTATAAAGTAATGGATACTCTAGGATGGGTTAATAGCTTAATGGCTGTCATTGTTCCAGGTGCTGCTGGTGTCTTTAATATCTTCTTAGTACGTCAATTTGTTTTAGGAATTCCAAAGGCATTAGACGAATCAGCCCGAATCGATGGAGCGAACGAATGGCAAATTTTCTACCATATAATATTGCCGCTTATTCGCCCTGTTTTGACGGTTGTGGCCTTATTCAGTTTTACTGGATCGTGGAATGATTTCTTGTGGCCATCCATTATCATCAATGATGTCGATAAATTACCGATTACTCCTGGATTACAGCTACTTCAAGGGCAATATATTACGTATCCGGGATTGGGAACAGCTGGAGCATTGATCGCACTAATTCCGACATTCCTACTCTATTTATTTGCCCAAAGATATTTTATGCAATCGATGACGTTGTCCGCTGGAGTTAAGGAGTAGGTAGATCTGGGGGGATAGTAAGTGAAACGATCTTTTGAACGAAAAACGATATATGTTGCAAGTGTATGGCAGCTTCTTACAGGGATGATTACCATCTTCTATTATTCTTTTTATATACGGGGACAGGCGAGTCGATTGGGAAATTTATCTCCAGTCGAATCAATGGGCGTGCAATCAATTTTCAAAAATTTATATATGTTTTCAGTTACGTATGGTCTCTTTTTTGTTGTGATTGCCATTGTAAATACACTTTTCACTAGAAAAATGATGAAAGACCACACCGTTCAATATAAAATTCCATTTATCTGGTTAGGACTAGCTGTGCTCTTTTTCTTCCTATCGGACTTTATCAGTGTTGTGCTTTATGTTACTGCTGGCGTCATTGCCCTAGCGAAGAATCGTGTCTTAAAGCTAAATCCTTCGATAAGGAATGGTATGTTGTATTCTTCAAAATAAATAAAAAGCTTAAGTGAGTTTTACAATTTGATTGTTGAAAGGAGAACGACACATGAATTATAGACAAGAATATCCTAGACCGCAATTTGTAAGAAGCAATTGGTTAAATTTAAATGGTGTATGGGATTTTGCTTTCGATGACCAAACTATTGGGGTAGAGCAGAAATGGTTCCAGCAGGACAAATCCTTTGATCAAAAGATCACAGTTCCATTTGCATATCAAGCAAAGCTTAGTGGAATAAATGACCCGAATTTTCATGACAATGTATGGTATAAGCGGGAATTTTCCGTACCAAATACATGGAAAAATGAGAGAGTTCTCATTCATTTTGGTGCAGTAGACTATCGGGCTTGGGTGTATGTTAATGAACAATTTGTTGGCTTTCATGAAGGAGGTCATGTTTCATTTTCTTTTGATATTACGGAAGCCTTGACCTGGAAAACAGAAACCATCGTAGTAAGAGTAGAAGATCCTTCAACGGATGAGACTATACCGAGAGGAAAACAGTACTGGATCGAACAGTCAGATGCCATTTGGTATACTAGGACAACTGGAATTTGGCAGACGGTATGGTTAGAACCAGTTAGTCCAACTCGAATTTCAAAATTAAGAATGACACCAGATCTTGACAATGGCGATATTATTGTTGAGTTTGATGTTGAAGGTGAATTATCAAACAAAAAGGTTGATATCGAAATTTCTTTTAAAAATGAAGTTGTCGCAAAAGATACGATTCAGTTATACGAAAACTATACGAAACGGATCATTAACCTTTATAACCATCATATTTTCCGTACTTCCTTTCATCACAATGGATGGAATTGGACTCCGGAGACACCGAACCTATTCGATATTAAAATAATATTGTTTGACCAAGAGGCAAAATTGGATGAAGTACAATCGTACTTCGGCATGAGAAAAATTCATACGGAAAATGGAATGGTCTATTTAAATAATAAGCCCTATTATCAAAAGTTAGTCCTTGATCAAGGATACTGGCCTGAGGGATTGCTGACAGCACCAACGGATGAGGCTTTGAAACAGGATATTACATTGGCAAAAGAAATGGGGTTTAATGGCTGTAGAAAGCATCAAAAAGTAGAGGATCCAAGATTCCTATACTGGGCAGATCAGCTAGGTTTCTTAGTTTGGGGTGAATGTGCATCTTCACCATATTATAACGAAGACGCAGTTGCAAGATTAACAAGGGAATGGATTGAAATTATAAATCGAGATTATAATCATCCTTCGATTGTTGCATGGGTTCCATTAAATGAAAGCTGGGGTGTTCCGTTTATTCGGAATAATAAAATGCAACAACACCATTCTCTTTCTATGTATCACCTCCTTCATTCGCTAGATTCAACAAGATTAGTTGTTTCAAATGATGGATGGGAATTAACGAAAACGGATATTTGTGCGATACACAATTATAATCATGGAAATAAAGATGAAGTAGCTAAGTATGAAGTGTATAAAGAGGAATTACTGACGAAAGAAAACATCCTCAAATCTCAACCGGCTGGGCGTGGAATATATGCCAATGGGTTTAATCATCAAGGAGAGCCGATTTTGCTAACAGAATTTGGCGGAATTGGTTTTAAAGTTGGTGAGGATGCTGGATGGGGCTATACTTCCGTCAAAAACGCTGAAGATTTTGTTTCAGATTATAAAAGAATTATGGAAGCAGTGTATGCGTCTAAAGTACTGCATGGATTCTGTTATACCCAATTAACAGACGTAGAGCAAGAAATAAACGGTTTACTTACATATGATCGTAAACCAAAATGTGAATTGAAGCTTCTAAAAGAAATGAATGATATGTGGCATGAAACTATTATTAAAGAAAAGTAACAAAATTACTGCATTTTTTTAAAACCACCTTTGCGGATGGATGCGGTGATAAGGATCCTGTTTTGAGGTATATGTAAGGAGAACCTGGAAGAATGGCAAGGTCCTTTTGTCTTGTCCGAATTGAAAAAAGGTAAAGGGGAAAAGAAAAAGATGGAATATCGTACACTTGGTAAATCAGGCTTAAAGGTTTCTGAAATTGGCTTTGGTGCGTGGGCAATTGGCGGTGATGCATGGGGAGAGGTTGATGATGTACAATCGATTAAAGCGATGAACCATGCGTTTGAAATGGGCATCAATTTTTTTGATACGGCGGATGTTTATGGAGATGGCCGCAGTGAAAAATTAGTTGCGCAACTGATTAAGGGAAAAAGAGACCAAGTCATTATCTCCACAAAAGGCGGTCTTCTTGGCCATACTAGGAAGCCGGAGCCGATTTACGACAAACCAGAAAAAGTAATCAAAGCATTTGAAGATAGTTTAACTCGCCTCGGTGTTGATTATATTGATGTTTATTTTTGTCATATTTGGTGGCATGTTGAAGAAGAAACATTAGCTTTTCTTGAAGCATTTGAACGATTAAAACAAGAAGGAAAAGTAAGGGCAGTTGGAGTTTCAACGGACAACTTTGACTATTTAAAGACATTTAACCGAAATCATTCAATAGATGTTCTTCAAGTGGAATACAGTATTTTGAATCGTGCGGCTGAAAAAGAAATTTTGCCATATTGCCAGCAAGAAAATATTGGTGTGGTTGTGCGGGGGCCATTACAAAAAGGACTGTTAACAGGGAAATTTACAAAAGAGATGCAATTTGCAGGTAATGATGTTCGCCAACACTGGGAACGAAAGTGGTTTGAGGAACAAGTGGATAAGGTGGAAATGCTCAAGCAATTTAAAAGAGAGGGGAGAACTTTGGGACAACTCGCACTCCAATTTGTCCTTTCACATCCTGCCATATCAACTGCTATTCCCGGAGCCAAAACAGATAAACAAGTTGAAGAAAACGCATTGGCATCCATTCGTCCATTACTAACTAACGAAGAGAGCGATTTTATCCAGCAACATTTTTTCTTGTAATTTCAGAATTTATATGTTGTTGCTTTTCTGTGAAAATGATGCCTTTATAGTTAAGAGTATTTCTATTAACCGATTCTCATGTTTTTCAGAGCATAACGGTCGGTACTAGCTTCCCTAATGCCCGACTCTCACATTTTTTAGGGTAAACCGGGCATTAGTGGCTTTCCTAATGCCCGACTCACATACTTTTCAGGTCAAACCGGGCATTAGTAGCTTCCTTAATGCCCGACTCACATACTTTTCAGGTCAAACCGGGCATTACTAGCTTCCTTAATGCCCGACTCACATACTTTTCAGGGTAAACCGGTCATTACTAGCTTCCCTAATGCCCAATTCTCCTATTTTTCGGGGTAAACCGGGAATAACTAGCTTCCTTAATGCCCGACTCTCCTATTTTTCGGGGTAAACCGGGCATAACTAGCTTCCCTAATGCCCAATTCTCCTATTTTTCGGGGTAAACCGGGCATAACTAGCTTCCTTAATGCCCGACTCACATACTTTTCGGGTCAAATCGGTCATTACTAGCTTCCTTAATGCCCGACTCACATACTTTTCAGGTCAAATCGGTCATTACTAGCTTCCCTAATGCCCGATTCTCCTATTTTTCGGGGGAAACCGGGCATAACTAGCTTCCTTAATGCCCGACTCACATACTTTTCGGGTCAAATCGGTCATTACTAGCTTCCTTAATGCCCGACTCACATACTTTTCAGGTCAAATCGGGCATTACTAGCTTCCCTAATGCCCGATTCTCCTATTTTTCGGGGGAAACCGGGCATTAGTGTCCTTCTTAGTGCCCTCCGTTTATTAGCGATTTTCCATTCCGTTCATCTTCCTTCTGCCATATTTTAAGGTTCCTTGTATTTCGATTTGTTCCTAATTTAAGATTGCACATGAAATACAGCAGGTTTTGGATGTTGATTATTCGAAAATCCTGTGCCATGCCTTGTAAATTGACGTCCTTTGGGCAGTTTGATATTATTTGGGAAACAAAGATTCATATAAAAATTTTTTCATAAATCTTCCTATTGCAGTTTGGCGAAGGTAAGGAGACCCGAATGTTTCAAAAAACGCATATACGGTTAACGGTTATTATTTCTCTCGTTTTTATAGTGTTAATCAGCATTCTCGGGAGTATTGTTTATTTTTATACCGAGCATCAGCTATACAGAGATGTGGATCGATCCCTTTTTGAAGCTGTTGGCCGTTTTCAGGAGCAGGATAGTCCGCCAAGAGAGGGGTTTCAGCCCCTCCAGCGGAAGGATCCCCGGATCATCCTATTATATTGGGATGGGAAGAATCGCTTGCTCAAGGAAAATCGAGAAGCGGCATTATTTTTGGGAAGTGAAAGACAAATCGCCCCGCGGGTGAAAAATCATCCGAACGATATAGATAGTGGCGATTTTACGTTCCGCTATTTGGCAGTAACAGTCGATACGAATATTGGAAAAATCACTGTTCAGGCAATTCGCAATGTCAATTCGGAAAAAGAATTGCTAAATCGGTTGCTGCTGATCATGCTGATTGGAATTGGAGCCGGTGTAGTATGCGCAGTGTTGGCTGGTTATTTTCTTGCAGGCCGTGCGCTCGTTCCGATCAAAAAAGCATGGCAAAAACAACAGCAGTTTGTTTCAGATGCGTCACATGAATTGCGGACACCGCTTGCGGTCATCCAAGCAAAAACCGATGTTTTATTTCGCACTCCATCCAATACGATTCAAGATCGTATCCTTGATATTTCAACAATCTCGAATGAATCAAGGAGATTGTCCAAGCTGGTAGCCAACTTGCTGACCTTGGCAAGGTCTGATTCCGATCAACTTGAGGTAAAGAAGACCACGTTCAGATTGGATGAATTGGTAAAGGAAATCGAGCAACAGTATGAAGAGATTGTCGAATACCAGGGGAAAACACTGCAAATCAATGCAGTTGAACCGGTTTCTTTTTTTGGAGACAAGGAAAGAATCCACCAACTGATTGTCATTTTATTGGACAATGCCATTAAGTATACAAACGAAAGCGGATTTATTAAGCTTTCTTGCGGGCAATCCGGTTCAGCCGTTTTTTTAAAAATTGAAGACAATGGGATCGGTATTGCCAAAGAAGATCTGCCAAAGATTTTTGATCGGTTTTATCAAGGAGACAAATCAAGGACAAATCAAGAAGGAACGGGTCTTGGATTATCGATTGCTAAATGGATCATTGAAAAACACCATGGCAAGCCAAGGGTCACCAGTACATTAGGTGAAGGAACAACAATTGAAATCCATTTTCCAAAATCACAGAAATAGCTTAATGGATTCCATGGAAAAAACAATGGGATCCATTTTGTTTTGCTTCGTGGCTGGCCAAGGTGCAGGAATTTCTTTTCTATTAAGCGAAATATAGAGTACATCGAAATAAGGAGGAGTGACAGTTGAATCCAATTTTATTAAACTTTCCTGAAGAAATTGTTACCGAAAGATTGCTGATTCGAGTTCCAAAGCCAGGCGATGGCGAGGCAGTTTATCAAGCGATGCAGGCCTCTTTGGACGACTTGAAGCCATGGATGCCATGGGCGCATGCCAACCAAACAGTTGAAGATGTTGAACTAAATGTTCGGAAAGCACATATGCAATTTCTCGCCCGTGAAGATTTGCGCTTGCATATTTTTCATAAAGAAACAGGTGCGTTTATCGCTTCATCCGGGCTGCATCGGATCGATTGGAATTTGCCAAAATTCGAAATCGGCTATTGGATTGATTCCCGCTATAGCGGCAAGGGCTACATATCAGAGGCTGTTCGGGCGATTGCCGAGTTTGCCTTCATCGAACTAGGTGCGAAACGGGTGGAAATTCGCTGTGACCCGGAAAATCACAGAAGCAGGAAGGTTGCCGAACGAATCGGTTTCTCTCTTGAAGCAATTTTGAAAAAGAATATGCTCTCGGCTGATGGCAAGGAACCGAGAGATACATGCATTTATGCAAAAATAAGATAACCTTTTTAAAAAAGATGATCGATAGTCCGATGGCAGATGTACTACTCTAGACAACATGGTTTGATTTCTTGGCATCGAAAGAAATTTAGACAAAAAAGTAAAGCTGATTTCCAAATGGGGGGTCAGCTTTTCTTATTGGAATCTATACTATTGCTTCGAATTTAGAATAAATAAATAGTAAAAAACTATGAACAGATGGTGAAATCAGTTGCTCCAGTTTTGAATCCAATGCCAAATATGATTAAATGATAGATAGGAAAAAGCGGAAAGGATGAACGTTTTGAGCAAAAGAATCATTCAAATGATTACAATTGTTTCGGCATGTTTCGCATTGCTTTGGCTAATTGGCCTTGGCTGGACAATGAATGAGTACTATGCTGCAAAGCCGGACAAACTGGATCAAGCCACGACCACTGCCAACAAAGCGGAAAACAAAAAAAGCTTGACAGTTGTTGCTCTTGGCGATTCGTTAACGCGCGGGACTGGAGATGAAACAGGCAAAGGCTATGCGGGTGATCTTTTGGATGAAATCAAAAAACGGACAAACAAACCGGCAACCCTTTTAAATCTGGGAATAAACGGGCAACGCTCCGACCAGCTGCTCCAGCAGATTCAGCAAAAAGAGGTTCAACGGCAAATTGCCTCAGCGGACATCCTGTTAATTACAATTGGCGGCAATGATTTATTTCGCGGCGGGCAGGGTCTTGTCGATTATACTACTCAAACGATTACAGTAACCGAAAAAAAATACCTGGACAACCTTAGCTTTATTTTTCAAAAAATTCGCCAATTAAACAGCAATGCCAATGTTTTTATGATTGGTTTGTATAATCCGTTTATCGAACTGAAAGAAGGCAAAGCGATGTCAAAAGTCGTTCGCCGCTGGAATTACGATACTGCGGAACTAAGCGCCAATTATCCAAAAATTGTTTTTGTGCCAACATTTGATTTATTTGAGCTGAAAGTAAATGATTATCTTTACTCTGATAAATTTCACCCGAATACAAAAGGCTATCGCTTAATTGCGGAACGAGTGGCCGCATTGCTTACGTGGTAAGGAGAAGAATCATGGGAATTACAACATTATCGGTCCAAAATTTGAAAAAAACGATTGGGAAAAAAGAAATTATAAAAGGGATATCTTTTGAATTAAAAGAAAGTGAGGTTTTTGGATTCCTTGGACCAAATGGCGCAGGCAAAACAACAACGATCCGTATGCTTGTCGGTCTGATCAAACCAACGAGCGGCACCATCGAAATTGGCGGTTACAATGTGCAAACCGATTTTACGAATGCACTCAAACATTTAGGCTGCATTGTGGAAAACCCGGAATTGTACCCGTATCTAACCGGATGGGATAATTTGCTGCATTTTTCCCGCATGCTTGAAGGCATTGGGGAAGAGCGGATGAAAGAAGTAGCGGAGCTTGTTGGCCTCACAAGCCGGATTCACGATAAGGTCAAAACATACTCGCTTGGAATGCGCCAGCGGTTGGGAATTGCTCAAGCTCTTTTAGGGAGGCCAAAAGTGTTGATTTTGGATGAGCCGACAAATGGACTTGATCCAGCTGGTATTCGCGAAATGCGGGAGTTTATCCGCTATTTGGCTGAAAAAGAGGGACTTAGCGTATTAGTCTCAAGCCATTTGCTAAGTGAAATCCAATTATTGTGCGACCGGGTCGCAATTATTTCAAAAGGGCAAGTGATCCGCATTGATACGGTGGCAAACCTGCTGGCAAATCGCGAACGAGTAGAGTGGCAAGTGCAGCCGATTGAAAAAGGAAAGCAAATTTTGCAGGGATTTACAAGAATTGAAGAAACAGAAGAAGGTACTATTTTAACGGAATATAACCGTGAGAAAATAGCGAGCTGGAATAAAAGCCTTGTTCAAGCTGGAATTGAGGTAACCGAAATGAACCGGAAGTTGCCTGTTTTGGAAGAGTTGTTTCTTGAACTGACGGGCGGTGACAAAATTGGCTAAATTGATTCAAAATGAAATGATGAAGCTGCTGGCAAAAAAACGCATGCTTGTGATTGGCCTGATCATCGGAGTACTGGTGATTTTGTTCACCTATGCCCAGTATAAAACAATCCAGACCCAGCGGGAAAAATTGGGGACGAGCGACTGGCGAACCATTTTGCAGCAGCAGATCATTGATACGCAAAACAGGCTGAGCAGCAGCCGGCTATCTTCTGAACGGAAAAAACAACTGCAAATCTCGCTTCAGCAGCAGCAATACTATCTTGATCACAACATTAATCCGACCGAACCGGGCGCACCGACCTTCATTCGAATTTTTCTAGAAAATTCAATTGACTTATTTTTACCGCTTATGGTGATGGTGATTGCGAGCGATCTTGTTTCGTCTGAACATAGCCTTGGTTCGATTAAATTGCTGCTCACCCGTCCTGTAAGAAGGTGGAAAGTACTTTTGAGCAAATACGTTACGCTCATTCTGGCGATTTCATTTATCATCGCCCTCGCCGGAAACCTTTCGTACTTCATTTCGGGATTGGTTTTTGGCTATCGCGGCTGGCAGGCGCCGATTCTAACTGGTTTTTCCGTAACAAAAGCAGGGTTGAATACATCATCTGTAAAACTTCTTGAGCTGTGGCAATACTTGTTAATGGATTTTGGACTTGTCTGGTATGTTGCAATTGTGGTTGGCACACTTTCTTTTATGCTTTCGGTACTGATCCGAAGCACTGCCGCCGGCATGGGCGTAATGCTCGCAGCGCTGATATCAGGCGCCATTCTTAGCAATATGGTTTCCTCCTGGAATTCTGCCAAGTATTTCTTTATGGTGAATTTGCGGCTGACGGATTATTTAAAAGGTCTTGCACCTCCAATTGAAGGAATGACGCTATCGTTTTCCATGCTTGTACTTTTTGCATGGTGGGCAGCTGCTTTATTGGTTGCTTTTGTTGTTTTTACAAAAAAAGATGTATACTAATTGTTCTTCCGCCGCATGAAATTATGCGGCTTTTTATTTTCCAACTATATGGTTTTGCTAAATGGAGAAGCTATAAAAGACCTTTATTGAAAAGGTCGAAGGAGGAATGAACGTTGCGATACAAAAAAACGAAACTGGCGGTTGCTGCGTTAATAGCGGCATCGCTGACAGCATGCGCAAACAACGCGAACAATGATGCCATGAGCGGGCCGCGCAATGTTGCTTATCGTGATACAAATGGTCCAAGAAACGTATCAACGGGCGATTTAGTTTCGAACCCAAAACAATTTTCCGCAGCGGATGTTCAGCGCGTCAACAACGGGTTTATAACAATTGATCAAAACTCCTATAGCACAACGACACCGAGTCATCAGTTTCCGCATACGAGGCGGGTAGGGGATGGCCAATTCTGGTATTATTCGTTTGGTTCAGTGGAAAAGAACCAAACAGGAACCATTCAACCGCCAAGAACGGGAGTCGTGACACCGCCGAAAGCGAGTACGCCAGCTCCACCGGCAACGCCGCCAGCTCAGCAACAACCTGGTGGGCAATCGACAGCCACTATTGGCAATATAGCCATGCAAGTGATTGATTTGACCAATAAGGAACGGCAAAAAAACGGGCTTGCCCCATTAAAAGCAGACCCATCGCTTAGCCGTGTTGCTCAAGCGAAAACAAACGATATGAACACCAAGCATTATTTTTCCCATACAAGTCCGACTTATGGTTCTCCGTTTGACATGATGAGGGACTTTGGTGTAACCTATCGAACTGCAGGCGAAAATATTGCCATGGGCCAGCCGAGCGCCCAGCAAGTCGTCAACGCTTGGATGAACAGTGAAGGGCACCGGAAAAACATCTTAAGCCCGAATTACACCAATATCGGCGTCGGTTATACAAAAACTGGTAACTACTGGTCGCAAATGTTTATTGGCAAGTAACAATGCAGGAGCTATTTCCAGAAGGAAATAGCTCCTTTTCTATTTAAACTTGTGTAAGGATTCCATACAGATCAGGGAAAATGCTGTGTGGTCTTAACCCCAATTCTTCGACTGGGAACTGATTGCGGTTGATCCAGGCTGTTTGAAACCCAAAGGCGCGTGCTCCGCTGATATCCCAGCCGTTCGACGACATAAACAAAATCTCACTGCGCTCTAGCTCAAGTCGATCAAGTACATAATGATAAGCAGCGGGAGTTGGTTTATACTGCTTCCGGTCATCGACACTGATGATCTCGTTAAATAATGAAGACAGTCCCGAATGCTTGATTAAAGGATCGAGCATTTTATGTGATCCGTTTGAAAAAACAGCCAGCCTTTTGGATCTTAGCTTTGTTAATACTTCTTCCACTTCCGGATATGGAGAAAGATGCAGGTACGCATCCATTAACGCGTTTATTTTTTCAGAAGAGTGTTCAAGCTTGAGATTTTTTAACGTGTAGCGTAGAGAATCTTCGGTGATTTTCCAAAATGTTTCATACTTCCCCATTAACTGCCGCAAGAAGGAGTACTCCAGCTGTTTTTGCCGCCATTGTCGGCTGATTTCGTCCCCTTTCATAGGATAAAGTTCATCGGCTTTTTCTTTAACCGAATGAACATTGAACAAAGTTCCGTAAACATCAAACACAAGAGCTTTAATATCCATCTAGATAATCCTCCTCGTTATAACCGTATACCCTCTAGTTTAAACGATTGTCAGTTAAAACAAAACAATTGCACTAACGACATGATTTGCAGAAAAATGTTTAAAAAATGGTAAATATTTTCGTGCATATGGGGCATGATAAACGGGGTTAGGTTTTCGACTACATATATTTTACCAAAAGGAGTTGGATTGAACGTGAAGAGGATGTTGATGATTCTCGGCTTGCTGCTGGCGGTACCCGGCCTGTTAAACGCCAACGTAAGCGCAGCACAGCAGCAAACCGATCAGTCAAAAATGGTTCACAAAGACTGCCATGAAGGCCACCACCATTTCATGAACGGTGAAAAATGGCAGGAAAAAATGAAGGAAAGAGAGCAAGAAATTCGTTCGTGGGTTAATCAGTATACCCCTGAAAAGAAACAAGAGTGGGAAAAGGTTCTTACAGAAGGGAAAACGCTGCGAGAAAAATGGCATAGCCCTGAATTTGCTCAAAAACGCGAGCAATGGAAAAAGAATAAAATTGCGCAAATGCAAGCCTTGAAGAAAGCATACGAGGATGGCAAAATAACAAAGGATGAATATATCGCGAAGGCACATCAAGGGATGAAAATGGGGGCTTGGAAAACATACGATGAGTTAAAAATGGCAGTTGAAACGAAAAAGGATCAACAGGCCAAAGCGCTGTTGAATCAACTGTTAACGCAATACAAAATGCACAATGAAAAAATGAAAAGCATGATGCAATATAGCAGCAATCAATAAGGTAGAACGTCAGCCCAGTATACGGCTGGCGTTTTTCTGTTGCTATGAATGGTCCATCACTTCATCCTTTTCAAGCAGCTCGACGTCAATTAAAAGGTAATCCTGATAATAAATGATCAGTAAATGGTTGTCTGATTCAACAGCTTTACGAATGACAGCAGCATTTCGGCAAAAAAGCGGGACATGGATTTCACCATTGTCAAAAATGAGGTAGGAAAACTCAGTAGAAAAGGGAGAGTGCTCATTGCGCATCGTAACAAATTTTCCTGAGAAGGATGACAGATTCCGCTTTGTGTTGTGTTCCGCTTCCTTGGTTTTTGCCAAAAATTGCTGCTTAAGTTTCAGATTTAAATCTTTTAAAAAAAGGAAAAAGGCGATAAAGCCGATGATGGTCAGTGTCGCAGAGTAGGTATTAGGCAATGAAGGAATGGTCGCACTGATAGTCCAACAGCCAAACGCTATCAATAAATGATCAAACATCGGGAAACACCCTCTACATTAGGATTAAGGAAGGATGCTAAAGGTTCTCAATCGTCATATTTCGCGCTCTCGTACCGTTTATCTCTACATTAGGATTAGAAAGCATGCAAGAGGTTCTATCTATCTTAAGGATACTGTAAAAGAATTGAAGTGTAAATTTTAAATTATATAAATTTTCAAAACAATCTCTACAGCGTTTAGGACGAAAAATGGAGGGAACAAATAAAGTAATCGAAAAGGAGGCATGAAAAATGGACAAGAAGAAACTAATGATGACAACCCTTACGCTTGGTGCAGCGTATTTACTTAGAAACAAGGATTCACGGCAAAAGCTGATGGGGCAGTTTCAAGCATTGGGAAAGAAAAAGAAATAATCAGCAGCAAACTGGACAAACTCTCTATGTAAAAGTCTTCAGGGAGGTACACCATGAGTATACAACTGCAAGAGAGAAATACTTGGAAAGAAGTTTTAAATACAGTCAAAACCTTGGATCCGAAAAAGCTGGAAATCATCAAGGCAACTTTGCCTGTTGTTCAAGAGCATGGCGAAGCAATTACCAAACGGTTCTACCAACGGATGTTTGAAAGGCATCCGGAGCTGCGGAATATTTTTAACCAAACGCACCAGCGGACAGGCCATCAGCCAAAAGCATTGGCGGATGCCGTGTATGGCGCAGCAGCAAATATTGAGGATTTTAGCCAAATAATGCCCATATTGGAGCGGATTGGCGAGAAACACCGCAGTTTGCAAATCAAACCTGAACATTATCCAATTGTTGGTGAAAATTTATTGGCAGCCATCAAAGAAATTTTAGGTGAAGCGGCAACAAATGAGATCATGGATGCTTGGGCGGATGCGTATCACGTCATTTCTGACGTTTTTATCCGCATGGAAGATAAGATGTATAAAATGACGGAAGCGCAGCCAGGCGGTTGGGCCGGATTCCGCGATTTTGTCATAGATCGAAAAGTGAAGGAAAGCGATGTTATTACGTCCTTTTATTTGAAGCCGAAAGATGGCAAAGCGATTGCAAAATTTATTCCAGGTCAATATATTACCTTGAAAGCAGAAATTGGAGGAGAAAAGTATACCCATCTTCGCCAATACAGTTTATCAGATCGACCTGGATTGGATTATTACCGCATTAGTGTCAAACGGGAAGATCCTCCGGAAGAAGGCTTGCCACCAGGTGTTGTTTCCACATATTTGCACAATCATGTGAATGAAGGGGATAATATTTCAATTTCTGCTCCGGCTGGCGACTTTTACTTGGATCAAGAAAGCAATCTGCCGCTTATCCTGATCAGCGGAGGCGTTGGTCAGACACCGATGATGTGCATGCTGAATTCAGTTATCCATGAAAATCCTGGACGTGAAATATATTTTATTCACGCGGCAATCAACAGCCGGTACCATGCCTTTAAGGAACATGTGAAGAGCATCCGTGCGAAAAATCATCATGTGAAGTCGTATGTGATTTATGAAAAACCGACTGATGAGGATGTAGCAGCAAGGAATTATGACAAGGATGGCTACATTACGTTAGAGTGGATGCAAGATGTCCTGCCATCCAGCCATGGTGATTATTACTTCTGTGGTCCTGAGCCATTTATGAAAGCAGTAAATCAGGCGCTTAAACAGTGGGAAGTTCCGCAAGAACGGATTCACTACGAATTCTTTGGTTCTTTTGGAAGTTTGGACTAGGTAACAAAAGGAGTGCGGGTATTCCCCGGCACTCCTTTTCGGTTATTTTTCTTCTTTTTTACTTTCTGCAATTTCCTGCTTGATATCTTCTTTTAGATCATCGGTTATTCCAGCTGTTGCTTTCTTAAACTCACTCAACGATTTTCCAAAAGCGCGGCCAATCTCAGGCAACTTGTTTGGACCAAAAATCACTAGCGCGACAATGAGAATTAAAATCAAGCCAGGCACACCTATATTTGAAAACATGGCTTCCACTCTCCCGGAATAGGTCTATTTAAAAACATTATACTCCAACATGGTACTGAGGACTAGTTTAATTTCAATGCTTTTCAAATGGGTCTTTTGTCTACAAATACGCTACTAAAAAAGCATTTGGCTTTTCCAAAAATGCAATTAAAACAAAAGCACTCGCCGAGCTATTTAGTCGCTTCGACGAGTGTTTGAACGGGATGATTGCTTTGAGGTTTTCCAGCAACAAAGTCCTGAATTGCCCGGTCAACATAAACCCAGCCTTTCCAGCCGATGTGAATCGTATCTTTCATGAAATACGGATCGTATTCATGCTTCGAAAAATCTGCCACTTGAAAACCTTCTGCTTCAATTTGCTGTTTAATCCGTTTGTAATAGCTTGTGCGCCCCGACTTTGGAAAGCCAGTATAATCATACCATGGACCGTTAGCTGGAACAGAAATAAACAGCGGATCGGCACCAGACTTTTTCAGCAGGTCAAGAACAAGCTGAAAATCGTGATATTCGACCGATTTACCATAGGATGCCCCACGTTTATAATTTTTTAAAGATGGCACGCGGGATTTGATCTTATTATATTGCGAGTTAATAATATAAAAACGATTATTCGTTGCCTGGCTTTTGCCGACGCGATTGGCCTCTTTCCGCAGCTGTGCCCACGATTTGTCTTTAACCGATTGGCTGATGACGCGATTTCGCGGTACCCCGCCGGACAACGTATAATACAGATCTTTTTTCTCAAGTATATTCCGATAAAAATAGGCAAATGGTCGAATCAAGTTCGCTTTTTGCTTGATCCAAGGATCATTGGTAACCTCTGCTTTGTACAGAGTAGCGAGCATTTTATCGTTGCGAACTGGGCTAAACCGAATCAGGCGCTTGATTGCCATTTTCTTTAATGTCGGATCAACCTGCTGATTAAACGCAAGATCGTATCCTTGCAGGCTCGAATAGTTTGGCACAAAATGCGATTCATCCGTTCCTTTAGGCTGAAACCATTGCGGGGATAAGACAAAGACCAATTTTTTTCCTTTTAATTGATTGGCATGTTCCGAAAAATTCATGAAATGGATCAGCGATTCCGTACCGCCGCGGCCAATCAGAAAAGGAGTAAAACTTGCATGATTGACCTCAAAATAGTTGGATGGATGGAACTGATCCAATCGCGAAAGCTCGGAAGAACCATAGATAGGTAAGTACCGTGGGTCTTCGAGCATTTTATCTTGAATAAACTTTCCTTGGAACATAAACGGGTTCAACTCTGTAGCCGCATTATTCACACGCGATGGTGGAATAAAGCGCTCAATCCATTGATTCGGAATCACCATAAGACTGAACAAAACAACGAATGCCAGAATTATTGGTGAAAATAACGCTTTTTTCATCTGAAATCAGCCAACTGATTGACAATATTGTTTGGTGTATTCCATGTATCCCGATCAAACTCTGTGATCGGCACGGTGATACCGAAGCGTTCTTCAATTTGAACAAGCATTTCTACTGTGCCAAAGGAATCGAGCAAGCCTGTCTCAAAAATATCAATATTCGGATCTTCTTTCACAACCTCATCTTGGCAAATTTCTGCTAATAATTCGAATACTTGATCTTTAAATTCCATTGTAATCAATCTCCCTTATGAATGAATAAGTCTTCCTGAGAAAATGTAAAACCCGAATGTAATGACGTGGAAGGTGATGATCACCGAAACAACATGAATCCATTTGTTTTGCGGCCACCACTTATGCTTCTTGTTAAAGTTTTCAAAAGAATTATAGAGCACCATCACGATTGCATGATACATTCCGTAAATAATATATTGGATCGCTAATCCGTGCCATACACCCATTAATAAGAATAGCAGGACGTATCCTATATTGGATACAACATTTCTGTTCTTTATCCACTTTTTCTTCGTCATTAAGAACATGAAACGCATATACACATAATCGCGGAACCAGAAGGAGAGAGTTAAATTCCAACGATTCCAGAAATCTTTCATATTTCGGCTAATGAATGGCATATTAAAGTTTTCAGGCGATTTGATTCCCATCATATAGCTGACGCCTGTGGCAAAGGCTGTGTACCCGGCAAAATCAAAGAATAAGTACAAGCTGTAAGCGTACATATAGAGCCATTCGTTTTGAAAATTACTCGACGATATATTTCCCAAATTGGCAATAAAATAATGATTGATCGAATAGCCGATGATGAATTTGTATAAAAATCCTTTGAAGATTTTGTTTATCCCTTGATAAAGCAGTAGTTTATATTGATCTTTCGTTAAGTCCGCATGCAAATCTTTGTCAAACCGGCGAAACCGGTCAATTGGACCCGATGAAATGGTTGGGAAAAACATAATAAAGTAAAGCAGGCTGATAACCGGTATTTGTTTTTTAATCAACCCATCCCTTGTCTCAATGATTAATTGGGTTCCTCGAAACGTCAGATAGGAAATCCCTAAAAAACCAATCCAATTTGTTACACCCATATACGGTGCCAGTTTAGACATTGTTAACGGAAGGATGGAAAGAATCACAGCGATATAAAAGATCCAGCTGTTGTTTGCCCTAAGCCTGTATGCAATGTAACTTTTGATCAAGATGACCTGCCATGCGGTAAAGATGATTAACGCAATGGCACCGCTCCATTTCGATGAAAAAATAAGTGCAAGTACCGGAACGGAGATGATCATATTATAAGCTTGAAATTTTTTGCCGTTTAAGCCAAGAACCACTGTCGGTATTAATAAAACTGCAATAATAAGAAAAAATGAAAAAGAACCGTAAGGAATCATAGCATTACCTTTTCTCTAATTTGTTTTCGGTCAATTTTGCCGTTTGGTGTCATTGGAAGATCGACGTAGTAAGTGAACTTCCTAGGAATCATGTAAGCTGGCAAATTCTCGCTGATCTCTTTTTTGATCGCACTCGTAAGCTGAAACTCTTTTGAAAATGAATGCGGCTCCGGAACGATCGCGGCTGTCAAATACTCGATTTTCTCATTTTGATAAACCGGCACGACAACAACCATTTTTACATATTGTGACTTGGAAATGTGATGCTCAATTTCTTCAAGCTCCATCCGGTAACCGTGCAGCTTGATTTGAAAATCCATCCGACCTTTATAAAATAACAAACCATTTTCGATATAGCCGGCATCACCTGTTCGATAGGCCATTTTGCCGTCATAGCGGAGGAATGATCTCTCGGTTAGTTCTTTCTGGCCAAGATACCCTTTGCTGACGCTTGGACCGACAATCAGAATTTCTCCCTCTTCATCGATTGACTCAGTGCCGTCTTCGTTTAAAAGCACAATCTTTGTATCATTTTTCGGCCGGCCAACAGGAAGGGATTGATGCTTCTCCAAAACCTCAGCAGTGATTTCAACAAACGTCACAGCAACGGTTGCTTCTGTCGGACCATACGTATTAAAAACTTTGGCGTTTGGAAACCGTTCCAATAGCTGCCGGGCAATGGCTGACGGTAAAATTTCCCCACAAAACAAGAAAACGGATAGCTCGGGCAACAAGTCCTCGTTAAAGGATGGATCCATTAAGCACATTTGTACGAAGGAAGGCGTTGATGTCCAGACATTGGTATTTGACTTTTCCAGCGCTTCAAATAAAAGCTTTGGTTTTGCAATCATTTCTTTTGTTATCGCAAAAATACTTCCCCCGCTGGCAAGTGATGGATAGAGATCCATGACCGACAAATCGAAAGAAAATGGAGCCTGGTTTAAGAAACGAAGACCACCCTTAATCGGAAAGTCCTTTAGCATCCAATCTACAAAGCTTTGCAAATTAGTTGCCGAAATTTGTACTCCTTTTGGATTGCCAGTACTGCCGGAAGTATAGATAATGTAAAAATTATCATCCTCAGCAACCCAGGAAGACCGGTTGGATTTAGCGTTTACTGGAAGTTTTGCTTTCAGCTCAGACAATGTTACAATGGATGCTGGCGAATTTTCTAGCACGAATGGGGCATTCGCTACAATTATCAACAATTCTGCATTCGAATTTTCGATAATTTTTGCAATTCGTTCCAAAGGAATGGAAGTGTCAATAGGAATATATGGATGACCGGATTTGACGCTTCCTAAAAAAGCAACGGGCATTTCAGGCTCCATATGGCCATAGACCAAAATAGGCGAACCAGATGACAAGCCCATTCCATGAATCATTGCTGCCAATTGCTCGGATTGGTTCCAAAGTTCACCATAGGTGATTTGAGCACCGGGGGCGGTAAATGCAATCGCATCGGGATTTGTTAACGCAAAGTCCTCAATTGTGTGTAACATTTTCATAAGAGGTTCCCTCCATGATTTAAAAATCATTGTAAATATAGGAGCCGGCACTTGCATCATTAAAGCCGTACATAAAGAACAGCAGCAACAGAATCACTAAATAATAGACAAAGCGGCTAACCCAATTAACTTTTGGATTTCGAAAAAATTGTTTCAGTTTAAGTAACATGGGCTTAATTTCACCTCTATTTCAACCAAAACTTGGTTTGAAAGTGTAAATATACCAAATGCAAGCAAAAAGAATCATTGATTGCGTAAATAATCATAATGCGGAGTAAATTTTTTTGCATTAAAATTAGATGAGAAAAATATTAAAAATTCATAACTGCTTAAGACATATCCGAAAGCTTGATGCTTTAGCCTTCTACAGAAGGAAAGTTTGAACTCCGGTCGGACAAACGATACTGAATAATATTGAACGATGCGAGAAAAAATTTTGTAACTGATGAACTTTTCTTCAATGCTGACTGTCTTTTAAAATAACTGCAGGAAAAAGTTTTGCGGATCAGGGTAGGGGCTGAAAAAATGTGGTAACTGATTTACATGAGACAATTTCACAGGCGAAAAAAGGGGATCAGGCTGCTTTCCGCCAGCTTGTGACCGCCTACAAAGGAAGCGTATTCCGCCATGCATTTGCCCTATTGAATGATCGAATGGAGGCTGAAGATGTAACACAGGAAGCTTTTGTTAAAGCTTATTACTCCCTGCCAAAGCTTGAGAATGAATATGCATTCGTTTCGTGGCTGACAAAAGTGACAACAAATCTATGCTACGATAAAAATAAAAAAATTGCGAAAAAAAAAGCGGCCGAGACAGAGGAACTTAATGAAAACATAACAAGCCAAAAAGGGACCTTCCCCGATCGAACGAACGATAGCGAAAATGAGCATTCAGGAAGCGATGGAGAGCATTCCGCCCGAACAAAAGAATGTGTTAATTCTAAGGGAAATTCAAGGGTATTCTTATGCCGAGATCAGCGATATGCTGCAAATTCCGCTTGGCACAGTAAAATCGCGAATCAGCGCCGCCAGGGAAAATTTAAAGAAACAACTGCTAAAGGGGTGAGTTTCATGTCAGAACATATTGGAGAACTGCTTTCTTCTTATATAGATGACGAAGTAAGTGAAATAGAGAGGGACTGGGTTGAAAGGCACTTGGAAAACTGTCTGAAGTGCAAGAGCGAATATTTACAATTAATAAAGATTCATGAGCAATTCCAAGCTGCCTACCAAATGATTGAGATTCCGGATGGGATTGAGAAGAACGTGTTTGCCAGAATTCAGCAAAACCGGGCACCAAGCTCATTCTCGCTTTTTACCGGAGCATCAATCTTTATCCTTGTTGCCTTCAGTTTTGGAATCATGGCCGCATTGGGACCTTTCGCGACTGCTGGAATTTACATTGTCCAAACACTCTTTAGCATTGGACGTGGTTTAGTCTTTGCTCTTTCTTCCCTGCTTACAGCCGTTCCATATATGGTTGGAGCCATCTCTGCATTTATGCTTGTTGTCGTCGCCTTAGCAATGGTAATCTTGCGCGTTCTCGTTCATTCAGTTGGGAAAACAGCAGGGGTGGAGGAACTGTAATGGCAAAGTGGAAACAACTGATTGGATTTGTAATGATTTTTCTAATTGTATTTATGACGGCCAAACCGGCTTTTGCTATGGAGAAAAATATTTTTAATGAAAAAAGATCTACGCTTCCGGTCAATGAAAAAGTCGATAACGTGATCATTCTCGGCCATAATATTGACATAAAAGGCAAAGTTGATACCGCGGCAATAGTGGTAAATGGCAATATGAACATTTCCAAAACGGCCAGGATCAATGGAATCGTTCTCGTGATCAATGGAACGGTAACGCAAGAACCGGGTTCCTATGTGCGGGAAAACATTCTCGCTTTCAAGTTTACGAATCAAAGCGTAAATTATTTGCTGACGGGTCTTGCACTTTTGTTAAGCTCTTGGGCTGTACAACTAATAGTCAGTTCAGGACTTGTCCTGCTTACGGTGTTAGTTGGATTTTTACTTAAAAATAAAGGTGCACATAAACTGGAGTTATACAAAGAACAGGCGGGAAAAATCGTTCTTGTTGGTGTGGTTGCAAGCATAGCGCTTTCAGGGATCATCGGCCTATTAGTCATCACCGTTTTCGGGATTCCATTAGCGATTCTCTTGGCCATTGTGCCGTTCGTTTTCTTTATGATTGGTGTTACGCTATTAAGCCGAATCATTGGCGAAAAACTGTTGGTAAACCGGCAACTGCCCGTATGGCTCAAGGACTTTGCCGGAGCGTTTGTAACCATCGCCATTTTCAATTTTCCTTTCTTCGGCCTCGTTATTGCGCTCGCCGTCCTTTGGTTTTCAACCGGCTTTATGATCCTTTGGCTTAAAGAAAAACCGTGGAGAAAACAGAAGTAAAGCAAAGGTGCAGACACCGTTCTGCACCTTTATTACTGCCGTTTTTCATTGAATAATTTCCGTTTGCACATAGTGATACAGCAGTTTTGCTGTGTTTTCGATCGATGATCGGTGGGTGCGTTCAAAGGCATGGGAAGCATCAATGCCAGGCCCGATTAATCCGTGAACAATGTCATGGCCGGAGCGGATGGCGGCAGAGGCATCAGAGCCATAGTACGGATAAATATCGAGCTTGTAATCAATTTGGTTTGCTTCTGCAAGTTGAACCAATTTTTTTCGTAGTCCATAGTGATATGGACCGCTCGCATCTTTAACGCAAATCGATACCGTGTATTCATCGGTTGCCTGGCCGTCGCCAATGGCGCCCATGTCGACGGCTAAATATTCTACCGTTTCGGGAGGAATATTCGAATTGCCACCATAGCCAATTTCTTCATTATTCGAAATCAAAAAATGCGTTGTATGGGGTAAACGCAAATTCTCTATCTTAATTTGCTTTAAAAGCTCGAGCAGGATGGCCACACTTGCTTTATCATCCAAGTGACGTGATTTAATAAAGCCGCTTGGGGTAATTTGAACGCGCGGGGCAAAGGAAATAAAGTCGCCGACTTCGATCCCAAGGCCGCGGACATCTTCTGCATTATTTACTTTTTCATCAATTCGTACTTCGATATTTTCCTGGTTTCGTTCCGCTTTTTCGGCATTTTTGTATACATGAACGGATGTTTGATGCATTAGAATCGTTCCGGTATACGTTTTGCCGCTGCTTGTTTCAATTTGACAATACTCGCCCTCAATCGAGTTAAACTTAAATCCCCCAATTAGATCCATTTTCAAACGTCCGCTTGGTTTGATTTCCTTCACCATCGCACCAAGGGTATCAACATGGGCAGTCAGCATCCGTTGCCGGATTGAATCTTCTCCATTGATCGTGGCGATTAAACCGCCTTTGCGACTCCTTCTTGTTTGAATTCCTAATTCTTGTAAAAAGTTTTCCACAAACGCAATCACTTGATAAGTGTTGCCCGTTGGACTTGGCGTTGAAACTAAATCTTTTAATAAACTCATGATTTCATCGGTGTTTGGATAGGCCAAAGTTACTTCTCCTTTCTTTTTAAAACAGCTGCCTTTTTATTATACATCGAAACGAAAAAAGAAAGCGAACAGGCAATTTTGAAACACTGACTGCATAAGATAAAAAGAGACTGTTTTTTCAACTTTTGAGAATATTTTTAATAAATTTGGGAATAAATGAGGTAAATCGGTTATTTCTGTAGAAAAAGCTAGTTTAAAGGGGAAGAGGAGAAAATGACCAGAGTTGAATTATACCATGATAAGCCGAAGCAATTTCACTGGAAAGGTCCGTTTTTGATCATCCTGGCGTGTTTCATTTTAGCCTTTGGCATTTATCAATTGAACCAGTATTGGCATGATACGATTCGGATTGATGCGCCGAAGGAAAACCTGGGGAAGAAGGTGGTAGTCCATTTGCCAAATGGCCAGGAAGTTTACACATATGAAAACTTAATCGTAAAAAAGGACGGAAAAACCTATTACAAAGGTGAACGCAACACGATTGATTTAACAGGCGGGACGATTGACTATAAAAATTGGTAAGGGAGCATGCGATCACCGTGCTCCCTTTTTGCTTTATTTAAACCACCCTTTCTTCTTAAACCATAGCGCCATGCCACCGCCAATAAGAAACATGACAAGCAGAATGGCAAAATAGCCGTATTTCCACGATAATTCAGGCATGTAGTGGAAATTCATACCGTATACACCAACAATAAAGGTAAGCGGCATAAAAATGGTGGTAAATACGGTTAACACTTTCATAACATGATTGGTCTGATGCGAATTGAGCGAAATATAGCTATCACGAATATCACTTGCCAGCTCCCTGTTTGCTTCAATCATTTCCGATAATTTCAATAAATGATCATGAATATCGGAGAAGTATTCAATTTTTCCCTTCATCCCAGGCAGACGCTGCGAGTTAAGGATTCGATACACAAGATCCCGCATTGGCGTAATGGTATGCCTGAGCGAAAGGAGATCATGCCGTGTATCAAATAAATCAGCAAGCAGCGCTTCCATCGTCCGCCGCTTTGAATTTTCATCAATTTCGTTTAAATTGTCTTCAATTTGGTATACAGGCGGAAAATAATTATCGACCATTTTATCCAGTACATAGTAAAGAACATGGGAAGGATCCCATTTCTTACTATCATGGGCTTCATTTAATCGTCTCCACACTTCCTCAATTTCAGACGAGGGTTTGTGATGGAAGCTGACGATAAAGCCGGAGCTAAGGAAAAAATCAACTTCTTCCCGTGAAATGGTCTTTTGATTCAATGCCTGGGTTACAAAGAACGTATAATCTTCATAATAATCCAGTTTTGGCCGCTGCAGCGTGTAGATGCAATCTTCTATCGCCAGTGGATGAAATTTTAGTGGATCCCTTAATAAATCAATTTCCTCTTTGCTTGCTTCACAAAAATCAATCCAATACCAAAGATAATTCCCGGAAACAACATCGGCTACTTGAAGATCTTTAACTAACTTGTGATGCTGGTTAATGGCAATTGTTCGAATCATGGGTTCTCCTTGCATGTTCACTCGAAAAAACAGCCGTTTTTTACTCAGGGCTGCTTTTTCCCTGAAATAATCGTTTCGGACATCCACCGTTTTTTTTCCTTTTTTTCCTTGCGCCATTGGATCAAATTCTGAATGCCCAAAAAGACAGAAATGAATAAGCCACTGATGGCCAGAAATAAGGCAATGTATTCAAAAGGGCTATAGGAAAGCATTTTTTGCCAATGAATCTTTCCTTTTAAATCATCAATGACAAGATTCATGCCGAAAATTCCGCCAATAACCGTATAGAGCGTTAAAATCAATAGCAGGGTGCTATCTTTTTTTGTTGCGGCATTTTCTTGGTATTTAAATAGACTGGATAAGGTCTGTCTCGTGTCATTGTATAGTAAATCGATTTTAAAAACTTTTCGCAAATAAATGAAAAGATCCCGGCCTTGCGATTGGGTCGCCAATTCCAAAAAGAAAAAATTTGCGGTAAACGAATTGATCGTAAAAATTAATTTATTGATCTCCTTTGTATCTCGATCAATATTTATTTTGGAATAATCGTTGGCAATCGTCAACAAAACAATTTTATGGAACAAGTTTAACAGTAAGCCGTAATAAAATTCCCCGTACATTTGACTCGCCAAAATGGGGAGCATCTCTTGCGTTTCATTTGTGATGCAAACAAAACAATGCTCTTCCATTACATAATACGTGTTGGGTGCCCACCGCTCATAACTGTGCTTTTTCAAGTACGTTTTTATATATTCAAGATTGTTTGCACCTACAAATGGTTTTCCCGCTTGATTGATTCCTGTTAAGCCGACCGTTCGATAAATGTCAGGATATGTGATTTCTTCCTCTTCATTCAGGCTAATCAATGCTTGAACATACATTCTTTCGTCCTCGAAAAAAGGAAAGGTTTCAAAATAAGAGCCTTTTGAATTTTCCCAATCAAAATAAACTGTTATGCCGGGCAGAAGTTGGTCAAACAGAAAGTTCTCAATTTGATTGTATGTATGATCACCGTCATGAATTTTCGTTTTCCGATCCCTTGTTGTCCTTGGTTCGAGCACACGAAAGCGCGATGCAAATTCAATAGCTTCTGATAAAGTCCTTTGGGCAGACTCTGCAATTTGCGTGCGAACCGTTAAAAAACCGAGCTGATAGGAGCAAATGATGACATCAAGCGAATGGATGTCAAATGGTATGTTTACTTGTTCCGTTTCTAAATAAAACGGTTTATTCAAAGCCTTGGAAAAGCGATGGAATCCTTTTTCATTATCCGAGTGCGGGAAAAGGAGTTTATTTGTAAATGGAAGGTAATAGGCTTCAATGTCGCGGTGGGAAACATGAAAGCTTCCATAGTATCGCGTTTCATCTTCTAACTGATTTAAACGGAAGGAGCGAAAATCGTGGTTTCGTAACCATGAAAATACGTCCGGTTCCGAGCCGTCTTTTAGTGAAAAGGGAAAAATAAATTGAAATAGACCAACATCTAACTTTTTTTCTTTTAGCTCAATCGTGTTCATTCTCCTATTTCCTTTCAATATGACCATATATACACAACATACCCGAATGGTTCTTGGATTAATCACTGTAATGAAATAGGAATGAACTTACTAAATTAACTAGGGGAGCCATTTTGCGGACTTGTTTGCCAGTAAAATCAATTGCAGTGAGGAACGTTATACCTATATGGAAAATGAGGGAATTTATGGCAGTCACAAAAATGGATGCGATCCAGCAGTCACTGAAAATACAAAATCCAGAAGGTAATGATTGAAGATAACGGATTTATTAAGTAGAAGGGGCGCAATTTTGCAGCCCCTTTATTCAGCTAATCAGAATTTATATGGATAAATTCTGAACGCATAAATTCAACTACGCCTCTGTCTTCGTCCAAAGGACTCGCCAGTCGGCGAGTTTTCATTTATGGTTATTGACCGTAAAGACGGCCTTTATTTTTTCGCCCTTCTATTATATAGACACCTGTTTTTCTTTTCCTCGCAGCGTTTCAGGGATATAAACACAGAATGGCTCGCTTTCCATATAATCGCCCGTTACCGCATACGTTCTTGAACGGGAGCCACCGCAAATTTTATTGAACTCGCAAACGCCGCATTTGCCTTTGTATTGATCGGGCTGGCGAAGGTCTTTAAATATTTTTGATTCCCGGTAGATCGATGCCAGAGACGATTCGCGGATATTTCCGGCAACAATCGGCAACAGACCACTTGGAACCACATCGCCAATATGGGTAATGAACGCGAACCCATTGCCATCATTCACGCCTTTAGGCGCCCGTTTTAAGCCATCATGCATTGAGGCGAAGTCGGTTGTAATCGAGTCTTCGTAATGGATTTCGCCGGATGCGATTTTATGTTCGCGCATTTTTTGCTGAAGTACGACCCTTCGATAATGCTGCGCTGCGGTTGTTTTAATATCATATGGTGCCGTTTTGCTGAGTTCGTAAAGCCAGCGGAAAACTTTCTCATGTTCCACTGGAGAGATGCAATCCTTGATTTGACCTCTTCCTGTTGGCACTAGTAGGAAAATATACCACATGACAGCTTTTAGCTCGCCTACCAACTTGGACATCTCTTCTAAATGGTCATAGTTGTACCGGGAAATAACAGTATTGATTTGCAGCGGCATTTCAAGCTCGTTCAAATAGTTAATTTTTTCGATCGTTAGGTCAAATGAACCAGGTGTCCCGCGAAAATGATCGTGGATTTCCGGATTCGGCCCATCAAGGCTAAAGCCCCAGCGTGAAAGACCCACTGCTTTGGCACGCTCCATTTTTTCTTTCGTCACATTCGGGGTTGCACTTGGCGTCATCGAAACGCGCATTCCTTTTTTCACTGCATAATCAGCAAGCTCAAACAGATCCTCGCGCAACATACAATCCCCACCTGTAAACACGAGCATCGGGTTGTTCATTTCATAAATCTCATCAATGAGTTTGATTCCTTCTTCATGCGTCAATTCGCGCGGATCGGGAAGGATTTGCGCATCAGCACGGCAATGCACACATTTTAATTGACATGCCCGGGTGACTTCCCAAATGACAATAAACGGGTTTTGATCATAATTAATTTCTTTTCCATAGGCATGTGGGTGCCCATTTCCATACGGATGGCCAGTTATCTGCATTTTATCACCAAACTTCATTATTTTTTTCCAAGCTTATCTACTTTCATTATAAAATTGATCCCACGTAATGCATGGATGTTTTGTTACAAAATTTCTACATTCAAAGCTGGTTCTTTGGACATATGCTGAATAATTCAGTAAAGAATTTTTAGAAAAATTAAAAGTAAATTACATACAGGTTACAGGAGAAGGTGAATTCGTAGTGGTAAATGGGTGGAAAAACCAGTTGTTATACGGGTTTGGACAAACTTCTATGTTTGTCATAGAAAGGGCTGCCGTTTCCACTGGAGGAATAAACTTCCTCACAAACCACAATTTATGGGTGTTTTTTAGGTTTGAAACTCCATTATCATAGATTTGTAAAAAAGAAAAAACAAGGAGTGCAATCATGAGAAAACAGCTTATGAGTGCAGCGGCAGCCGCGGGAATTTTATTCACCGGATTTGGTGCGTCTGCAAATGCAGCAGGAAATACATACACCGTTCAGCCAGGGGACAGCTTATGGAAAATTTCACAAAATTACCATGTGACAATTAATCAACTAAAAGAATGGAACAATCTTTCCAGTGACCTTATTTATGTAAATCAAAATCTATCAATTCAAGATTCAGCGGTTACTTCTGCAAATGGGAGTAGCAGTTCGACCTATATCGTGAAAGCGGGCGACACGCTTTCCGGCATCGCCAAAGTGTATGGAACTACAGTTAGTCAGTTAAAAAGCGCCAATGGACTGACTTCAGATCTGATTCGCATTGGTCAAAAACTGAATGTGACAGGGGCAAGCGAGCCTGTTCGTGCAGCGGCTGCCAGTCCTGCTAATCTATCAACCTATACTGTGCAAAGCGGAGATTCCCTTTCTGTCCTTGCAGTCCGTTACAATACAACTGTGGCACAGTTAAAAGCCTTAAACGGTTTAACTTCTGATACCATTTATGTTGGACAAGCATTAAAAATCAGTGGAACTGCCGCAGCAACAGCGACTGTTACCCCTGTTTCTGCACCGGCAACTACGGTTGTTGCCACACCTATCAGTACTTCTGTGTCAAAAGCACAGGCAGTTATTGAGGAAGCGAAGAAATATATCGGTACGCCTTATTTATGGGGAGGCAATACCCCAGCCGGATTTGACTGCAGTGGATTTGTAAAATATGTGTTTAATAAGGTAGGAATCAGCTTACCAAGGACAGTTGCGACCCAGTGGACTGCAACAAGACCAGTAAGTTCGCCGCAGCCAGGCGATATTGTTTACTATCAAACATACAAATCCGGTCCATCCCATAATGGAATCTATCTAGGAAACAATAAATTTATCCATGCGGGATCATCCGGGATTACCATTTCTGATATGACCTACTCGTATTGGACATCAAGATATTTGGGATCCCGTTCAGCATTTTAAAAAATTGATACAAGAAGACCTTTTATCCTAAATAAAGGGATGGAAGGTCTTTTTTGTTATAGAAGGTGGAAGGCTCTGACCATCTGTACTCGGGAAGTTCAACAATAGGCGAGTTTTCCAAAATAGTATGGTAGAATTAAATTACACTTAAACATCAACCCGATTTCGGAGGAAGTTATGTTCAAAAAAATGATCAGCATCACCAGTTTGCTCCTCATCATTGCGGTTGGTTACACGCAAAAAGCAATGCTTTTGGAAATCATTAAATCCGGCAGCAGTTTGGCGATGGTTGTAAGTGCATTATTGGTTGCAATTTGCGTATTTTTTCCGCTGATTCCGTTTCCGATTCTGGCTGGAACGATCGGCGCGCTGTTTGGAACCACTCAAGGCTTAGCCATTACATTAGCCGGATCAATGGTCGGAACAATGGGCTTCTTCTTTCTAAGCCGCTACGGTTTCAGGGAAGCAGCCCAAACCCGTTTGCAAAACTATCCGAAAATAAGAGATTTTGAAGTTTTTTTAAACAGACATGCCTTTGCCGCCATTTTGATCAGCCGAATTATCCCGATTATCCCAGCGCCCGTTGTCAATATTGGCTGTGGCCTAAGCAGGGTAAACTGGCTAACTTTCTTTGCGGCATCCGCGATTGGAAAAATACCAAACGTTTTGCTTCTATCGTTTGCCGGCGCTTCCTTTACTGGCAATAAATGGCTTTCAATTGGTTTATATGGTGCCTATATGCTTATTCTTGGTATCATTTATTTTGTGGTGTTCTATCGAAAGATTTCAAAAAATACATAAAAGGGGTATCTTGCATGGCAAAATGGTCAAATCATGGCTTTACCATTTATACAGATAAGGAATTATTGGATTTGGAAACGATTCATCGCTTTTTAAGTGAAGACTCTTATTGGGCAAAAGGAATCTCATTCGAAAAAGTTTCAAGTTCGATTGACCATTCCGCCATTTGCTTCGGTTTATATGAAGGAGATCCTAAAAACGGTGAGGCAAAACAAGTCGGTTTTGCCCGTGTGATAACGGATTTCGTCCGCATGGGTTGGATCATGGATGTATTTATTTTGAAAGAATATAGGGGGAGAGGTCTGTCGAAGTGGCTTATGGAGGTTTTAACAAAACGATCTGAATTGGGACAGGTTGGCAAATTAATGTTAAGTACGTTTGATGCACATGGGCTTTATACGCAGTATGGCTTTGAGGTGATTAAAGATCCAGAGCACTATATGAAATTGATAAGATAAGAATAGGAGATCAATATGTTGCAAGCAGCCATTCACGGTTTTTTGCTGGCATTTGGCCTTATTTTGCCCCTTGGGGTTCAAAATGTTTTTGTTTTTAACCAGGGGGCAATGCACAAAAGCTGGCTAAAAGTGCTTCCTGTTGTGTTAACCGCATCGATCTGCGATACGTTTCTCATCTTTCTGGCAGTTTTCGGTATATCTGCCGTCGTGCTGGAAATCGCGTGGATCAAGACCATTCTTCTAATCGGCGGAATTTTATTTCTGCTTTTTATGGGCTATACGACTTGGAACAGCAAGCCGCAGGCGGCATCGAGTGAAAATCTGCACTCCTTCACCGCAAGAAAACAAATTGCATTTGCCGCATCGGTTTCATTGCTCAATCCTCATGCCATCTTGGATACGATTGGCGTGATTGGTACTAGTTCATTATCGTACACCGGTAATGAAAAAATAACGTTTACCATCGCTAGTATTCTCGTTTCCTGGCTGTGGTTTTTCGGTTTATCGATTGCGGGGAAGATTGTCGGATCGCTCGATACTTCTGGCAGGATGATCCTTTTTCTAAACAAAATTTCTGCGTTGATTATGTGGGGAACAGCACTCTATTTAACTGTTTCGCTTTGGGAAAGATAAAATTGAGCAAGTAGAAAAAAATACCCGGCACACAGGCCGGGCGTGACGCTAGTTTTCGTTTATAGGACAGGAGGTGGAGGTTCGTTTGAACCTGTATATAGAATAACGAAAAAGAGTGAACAAACTATGTCCAAACCTTGAATAGTTCGTAAAAAAAGTCGTATTTTTATAGGGGATTTCGTTGAAAAATTACCACTGTTGCGCTACCTGTATCCATTTTCGCACTCAAAAGGATGTGCTCGACACCCGCTATTTTTGCCGCCGTCTCGGCTATGAAACCAAAACAAACGATCAATTTAACTGCTGGAACCCGAGGGAAGACATTAAGAGATTGATGAAAAAACAAGAGGAGGGATAAAAGTAAACATCAAACAAAAAAGTCAAAAAATTTAGCTGCTTTCTCAATGTTTGCAGGTGGGGTCGCGGGCTTGACTATATATATGTCAATCGTAATGATGTCTTGGAACGGAAAGCCGATTTCAGATGGGATTTCTGTTTCTATATTACTAGGCGTTATTATTGGCCTTCTTTATCATATAGCCGAGACACTGAATGATATTTTGAATAAGGAGAACGATGTGAAAGAGTATGACAGTATTCGAAAACGAGAAGCTGAAAAATAATCATGCTCACTTCTTAGATGGTGGAGGCTGCTTTAAAAGGATCAGGTCAACTGAAAAAATAGTTCCCTATCATTTGGCACCTGAATGGCTTCTAGATGTTTATGTGGAATTTTGTTGCAAAAAAAACAATTTTTTTATGTTCCCGTAGGAAAAGAGCAGCTGATTATCGGTGAAATGAATTGTAAATGCGGCTCGGACTGTATGAAAAAGGTCGGCAGCAGTTAAAACGGGCTCTATGAAGTTCATAAAGCCCCAAAAGGGTCACGCGCCGCACAACCGGTCGTTATAAAAGGTTCATAGTGCCCAAAAAGGGTCACGCGCCGCACAACCGGTCGTTATAAACCGTTCATAGTGCCCCAAAAGGGTCACGCGCCGCACAAATGGTCGTTATAAAAGGTTCATAGTGTCCCAAAAGGATCACGCACCGCACAAACGGTCGTTATAAAGAGTTCATAGTGCCCCAAATGGGTCACGCGCCGCGCAAACGGTCGTTATAAAGGGTTCATAGTGCCCAAAAAGGGTCACGCACTGCGCAAATGGTCGTTATAAAGGGTTCATAGTGCCCCAAAAGGATCACGCGCCGCGCAACCGGTCGTTATAAACCGTTCATAGTGCCCCGAAAGGGTCACGCGCCGCACAAATGGTCGTTATAAACCGTTCATAGTGCCCAAAAAGGGTCACGCGCCGCGCAAACGGTCGTTATAAAGAGTTCATAGTGCCCCAAAAGGGTCACGCGCCGCACAAACGGTCGTTATAAAAGGTTCATAGTGCCCCAAAAGGGTCACGCGCCGCACAACCGGTCGTTATAAACCGTTCATAGTGCCCAAAAAGGGTCACGCGCCGCACAACCGGTCGTTATAAACCGTTCATAGTGCCCCAAAAGGGTCACGCGCCGCGCAACCGGTCGTTATAAACCGTTCATAGTGCCCCAAAAGGGTCACGCGCCGCGCAAATGGTCGTTATAAACCGTTCATAGTGCCCAAAAAGGATCACGCGCCGCGCAACCGGTCGTTATAAACCGTTCATAGTGCCCCAAAAGGGTCACGCGCCGCGCAACCGGTCGTTATAAAGAGTTCATAATGCCCCAAAAGGGTCACGCGCCGCACAAATGGTCGTTATAAACCGTTCATAGTGCCCCAAAAGGGTCACGCGCCGCACAAATGGTCGTTATAAACCGTTCATAGTGCCCAAAAAGGGTCACGCGCCGCGCAAATGGTCGTTATAAAGGGTTCATAGTGCCCAAAAAGGGTCACGCACTGCGCAAACGGTTATTATGAAATCCCAAAAACCGCAATTACCCCTCGAAAAGTTTTATGAACCCAGTACCAACTCAACCTCGTTCTGTTTTTCCAAGCATCCCGGTAAAGCGCAGGCTCATCAACAAGCTGCCAACTCCGGTAAAAATCAACACGATGCCAAGAATTTGTAAGTGCCCGGCTGTGATTGCTTTGCCGAAAACAAGGCCAAGCACAATTGATGATAAAATCGAACCGAAATAACGGCATGTTTGGAATAAGCCTGATGTCGTCCCAATCATTTCAGCCGGGCTTTCCTTTAGCATCGCTGCCTGCAAGACGACATTTAAAATTCCGTAGCTGATCCCGAGAATTGAGAGGATTAACCCCATTCCCCAGTTTGGTGCATGAACAAAAAATACTGTAAGCACAACAGCGCCAAGAACCGCCAGCATAGAACCAATCCAAATCGGCTGTTTGATGCCGCGCCGGTCAATCCACTTTCCGGTTAACGGCGAAACAAAAATACTAACTCCTGACATGAACAGCATCAATAGACCGCTTGTTTTAACACTTAAATTCATTTCGTCCTGAAAATAGCTGGGAAGGCCGAAAAAGAGTGAATAGAAATAGATATTTAAAAAAATAAACTGTAAGTACACCCATGAGAGCTTTGGATGTTTTTTAAATAAGCGAATATCAATAAAGGGTTCTTTTACCTCCAGCTCCCACCAAATAAACAGGCCAAGAAATAAAAGTCCGCCAATTCCGGAGGCGAGATGAACGGCTGTTTTTAACGATAATAAAAACCACAAAATTAACACCATACCGATAGCAAAAAAAGCAATCCCGATCAGATCGAGCATTAGCAGCAAATCCTTCAAACGCCCGCCCTTTTTCTCATCCTTTGGAAACATGTACCACCCGAGCAGCAAGCTGATCAAGATAATCGGGTAATTCACTTTGAAAATTGCCGGCCAATCGCCCCAAATAATCAAAAAGCCGCCAAGCGTCGGGCCTAAAGACGACATCGCAGAAGCAAAAATGGATAAGACAGCCAAAGCAGATGCTTGGCGATCGTTAATATGGTCGCGAATCAGCGTCATCCCGGATGGATAAATCGCACTGCTTCCGACCGATTGGAATAGGCGCATCAACAAAAGCATTAGGAAACTAGTTGCAAGCGGTGCTCCAATAGCGGAGATTAGGACAAGGATGAGTCCGGCGAAAAAGGTTTTTTTGCTGCCGATCAGGTCACCGATTTTTCCAGTAACCGGCTGTGCGACAGCACTAGCCAAGTAAAATGAAGAAATTAACCATGATACCGTTGTAAACGAGAGGTGGAAATCGCGCTGAATGCTGTGCAGTGCTAATGAAATCATCGAAGAATTGAGCGGATTGAGCATCGTTCCCGTTGCAACGGCTGTTAAAAATAAACCACGATTGTTTTTCATAGTGCAGCCCAAACCTTACATCACTTCTGCTAAAAATTGTTCCGTTGTCCGCAGTTTGCCGATGCGCGGAAAAATATATTTGATCGTTGCCTCATGTGCATCCGGGCTAAAGGTTGCCATTGCGTCGGTAATAAAAATTTGGTTATAACCATATTGGAATGCTTCACGAGCAGTCGTTTCCACACCAATATTCGTCGCAATCCCGCTAAGAACAATCGTATCAATTCCGCGTCTGCGCAGCTGCAAATCTAAATCTGTGCAAAAAAACGCACCCCATTGCCGCTTTGTAACGACATAATCTTTTTCCAAAACCCCGAGCTCAGGTACAAGTTCATCCCAACCTTTGGGGCGATTGACTGCAGCTGGTGCCTGATCCAGTTGGGGATTTAAGACATCTTTACCATCCAAAAAACTGACCCGCACAAAACTGATAAAACCGTTTTTTTGCCGAAACAAATCCACTAGCTGTACAGCTTTATCAACAACTGCCTTTCCGCCAGGCATGGACACAATCCCATTTTGCAGGTCAATCAAAACCAATGCTGTTTTAGCAAAATCAAGCTGTAAATTGTTCATAAAAAATTCCTCCCTTACCGATAAAGAAAACATATGTATCATACCTCTACTTGCAGATAAAACGCAAATTGCAATACTTATACAATTAGAGAGAGATCTCACTCAAATTTCATAGCGAACAATGTTTCATAACAAAAAGCCTAATTTCTTACATTTGTTAAATGGAGAAGTTAGGCTTTCGATTGTTTTATTTCCCTTTAGTCATCTGCTGGGTATTTTTTGTCTAGGTTGCAACGGTTGTGGTTGAAGCAGGTGCATAGTTTACAACTTCTAGCACAACAGAAGTATTTTGCAAAATCGGACTTCCTCCTGCAGGAACGGCAAATGCAAGTGAACCGATAGTGGTAGCACCAGGTGTGTAGGTTGAGTTTCCTTGCTGCTGCAAAACACCGTTAATATACACATTGAAATAGCTGTTGCTGGAAGTAAGTGCAGGCAGTGCCGTTGCCGCAGCACCATCATCCTGGAAAAACGATGCTGCATCGACGGTTAGTGTACTTCCGGCTGCCGTTTCAGCTGCTGTTACATAGAAAAATTTCTGCGGGCTTGGCACCACATTGGTTGTTGTCGAAGCAGTAATGAGCAATTTCATCAACTGTAAGGCCATGCTTGAACCTCCATTCTGAATAAATTTAATCGTTCTCCATTTAACGTATGAATTTGTCCAATTTAGTGAATGGGAAAAGTATCACTCACGAAAGTACATTTTCAATAATTGTTCACAATTTTGTAAAAAATGGAATGGAAAGCTTCACCTTTTTACGTTTGTATCGATAAAATAATGAAAAAGGATGTAAGCAGAAAATGAAGGTGAAAGAAGGAAAGACCAGGATCGGGATTCGCAATGATCTTTGCTGTGCTGATTGCCATCAATGTCCGCAATTATGCCCGCCAAGGTGGCTGATCGAATTACTTATACTCGCCGAAAAAAAGCAAAAGGAAGAGGTACTAAAGACAGAAACCTTTCATTACAATGCGGTTTCGGATGGAAAGAAATTAATCTATATCGACGACGATGAAGTTCTTGATTATGGTAAAACAGGCATTCTCGATCCGCAAAAAGTTTCTTATTATAATCTTTTTATAAATGGAGTACTGCAGCCCCCTGCATTATACAAAGTTTCAAAAGGGGTGCTCACTTTAAACTGCAATGAACCGCCAATCAAAGGTGCCGCAATTATATTACAATTTGTGAAAGTTCTACGGGGCAGTTAAGTTCGATTATTTAATCATGCATAAAAAGCGACTAGCTTCAAAAAACTAGTCGTTTATTCCTTATAGCATCTAATAATATCGGAACTTCCAATTACACCTATTGAATTTTTCGTCTCATCATCAACTAACAAATAGTTGATTCCAAGTTGATTCATGATTTGGCTGGCTTCACTTAAAGTAGCATTCGATGATACATGGCCCATTTTCTTTGGAAGTATGTTTGTAATCAAATTGCCGCCATGTTGGTGCTGAAGTTCTTCCAATACTTGTGCCCGGGAAACACTCCCTAACAATTTTCCCTCCTTATCCCGAACTGTGGCAAACCATTCTGCACTATTTTCAAATTTTACGTAAGCTTCTTCTAAAGTAATCGTTGCTTGAAGAGTTAGCTTTTCAGGGTGAATCGCTTCTCCCACAAGAATAGAAGAAAGGCGGTCAGTTGCGCGCTTGCGAATAATGTCAAACCCGCGCCTCATTAATTTCATTGTATAAATACTTTCCCTGCTTAATTTCATTGAAACGGTCGTTGCAATGACTGTGGCCAGCATTAGCGGCAAAATAAGCTGATAATTGCCGGTCATTTCAAATAACATGACCATTGCAGTGATCGGCGCATGTGCAGAACCAGCAAAAACAGTAGCCATTCCAACTGCTGCAAAAACACCTTCACTTATATCCATTCCAGGAAAAAGGTTTTGAAAAATGATGCCGACTGCGCCCCCAAGCATTGCTCCCATGAATAAACCAGGAGCAAAAACACCTCCCGAACCTCCTGAGGCGATCGTTATGGAAGTTAAAAATAATTTTAAAATTAATAAAACGACAAGCATATTTAAATCAATATGATTGACTAATGCTTTTTCAATCGATGGATAACCCACTCCGAGAACTTGTGGGAAAAAGAAACCGACAGCACCAATAATGATCCCGCCAAATGCCGGTTTTAGCCATTCGGGGAGAGAATTCATTTTATCCCATAAATTTTCAAAAAAGAGTAAAACTTTTGCATAGACAGCCCCGTATAAACCACCAACAATGCCAAGAATGGCAAAAAACAATAAGATGATAATTCCTGAAACATGATAATTAGGAATAGGGAAGGAAGCCATATTCCCAAAGTAAAGACGCCCAATTGCTGCTGAAAGAACAGAAGAAATAACAATGGCACTGACATTTGTTCGTGAAAAGTTTCCTAAAATAACTTCGAAAGCAAAAAGCGCTCCACCGATAGGGGCGTTAAATGTAGCTGCAATCCCTGCAGCAGCCCCGCAGGCAACAAGAATTTTTAAATTTTGCTCCCGAATGCCTAATAACCGCCCAAAAGTGGAGCCCCAAGCAGAACCAATTTGAACAATCGGACCTTCCCTTCCTACTGAGCCGCCGGATCCAATTGAAATAGCTGAGGCAACTGCTTTAAACACAACGATTCTTGGCCGGATCACACCTTTTTTCTCAGTTATCGCATACATAACCTCAGGAACGCCGTGGCCTTTTGCTTCCCTAGCAAAAAAGTGAACCAGCAATCCGACCATCAAACCGCCAATAATTGGTACAAACAGAGTCCGGACACCGTGGTAGGAAGCAAGTTCGGTCTGTGTGCGGTGAAAAAATAAATAGGTAAATTGATTGATTAACCACCTAAATCCGACAGCACCATATCCGCCTCCGACCCCGATAATGGCTGCGTAAATAAGCAGTGTTGTTTGTTCCGAAAACGCCTTACTCATTCGATGATACAAAGAAATCATTATGTCTAAATTCCTCCTGTACTTAAATCGTAATCTCTATTTATTTTATAATAGCAAAGAAAAGGATCATTTTTTTTGTAAAATTGAAGAACTTTTAGGATAAAGGGACTAAAATATGGTTTGCTGATAGATACGATAAAATCTGTTTTTTTCCATTCCAAAAAAGGTGTAAGCGGAAAAGGGGTGAAGCATCTTTTCCGTTTGATTTCTCTAACTTTTACTCTGGCAATCCTGCAGTAAAGGAAATAGCAATGTGAAACTGGTACCTTTTCCAATGTTTGATTCGACTGTAATTTTTCCATCCATTCGTTCAACTAGCTGCTTTGTGATGGTAAGCCCAAGGCCGCTTCTCTCCCGGTGAGACTGACGCGACACATCTTCTGTGTAAAATTGTTCCCAAATATGTGGCAGATGGTCAGGGTGAATGCCGCTGCCTGTATCGGCTATGCGAACTTCAACGGTTTCCTCACTACTTTTTACACAAACCGAAATCAAACCGCCGATAGGAGTATGTCGGATCGCATTGTCAAGTAAATTGAAAAAAATTTGCTGGATCCTTTCGGCATCTCCCCAAATGGCTGCCGTTTTTAATCCCTGTACTTCCATCCGAAAAGAGATTTGTTTTACCTCGAGGCGGGGCTGAATCGTACTAGCCACTTTTTCAATGATGGGAACAACCGAAACAGTTGTATGCTGGAGTTTCACTTTTCCGGTTTCAATCGCTGATAAATCGAGCATTGTATTTAATAGTTTGCTAAGCCGCGCAATCTCAGAATAACAAATTTGCAAATAACGTTCCTGCTGATCAAAGGGAATGACGCCTTCAAGCATTCCTTGGATAAAGCCGCGAACAGAGGTGAGCGGTGTCCGCAATTCATGGGACACATTCATGATCAAATCCTTGCGCATTTTTTCAAGCTTCTCGAGCTGCTCTGCCATTTGGTTGAACGTGACTGCCAACTGCCCTACTTCATCTTTCCCCGTTGCCTTAATGCGCTGCTGAAATTGTCCTTCGCCAATTAAGTGGGCGGATTGGTTCATAACAATTAGCGGTTTTGAGATCCTCCGGGAAATCCAATATAAAACCGCAATTGCCGGAATGGCAATAATGAAGAAGGCGAACAGAATTAGTTTGGAGACTTGATCAGTTGGGATTTCTTTTACCGGGGTGGTTAAAAACAATGCGCCAACAACTGCACCATTTTCTTTCACCGGCACTCCAGCCATGATCAGCGCTTTATCGGCCGCTTTTTGCAGCTGGCCGATTTGTTTCACCTTTTTTCCGGAGAGGACTTGATTAACAATAGTTGGGTCGAATGCATCACTCTTTCTTAAAAGATTCTTTTTAAAATTTGCGAGATTATTTGGTCTGTCTTCATCAAGAAGAAATAGGTGCATTTTGATGTTTTCTATTTTTTTATTGTTGAGTACGGTTGCTTTATAAAAAGTATCCTTGCTTGGATCGCCGCTTTGTTCTATTAGTGTTGTCAATTGCTCTGCTTTTTGGAACAAGGCATCTTCTTTTTTTTGAAAAAGAAAATCATGAAGGAAATAATTGATGACAAACGCAAATAAAATGAAGCCAATCAACGTTGCACCGAGATAATAGGTTAAGAGTTTTTGAAAAATCGATTTCATAACGTTTTTTCCACCTTAAATTTATAGCCAATGCCGCGGATTGTTTCAATTCGCCACCCATCCATTCCGGAAGCAAGCTTTGCACGCAGGCGGGTAACAAACACATCAACGACCCGGTCCTCGCCCAGGAAATCTTCTCCCCATACTTGGTCAAGAAGCTGCTGTCTCGCAAGAACTTGATTAGGATGCTGGCATAAAATCAAAAGCAGCTTGTACTCGCGCGGGGTTAGCTCCACTTGGATGTTTTCGATTGTCACCGACCGGCCCGCCGGATCGATTTTTAAACGGCCAAATTGAAATAGCGAATGGTTGTCAGGTGGGGGGATGAGGTAGGCCCTTTTGAGCAATGATTGTACACGGGCAACCATTTCATTCGGGTCAAAGGGCTTGACTAGATAATCGTCCGCGCCGATTTCAAACCCTTTTAATTTGTCTTCGCTTTCCCCTTTTGCCGTCAGCATTAAAATCGGGATTTGGCTTGTCTTTCGCACCTCTTTGCAAACCTCCCAGCCATTTAAATCCGGCAGCATGATATCTAAAATAATGAGATGGGCACCTTCTTTTTGCCATTTTTCCAATGCTTCTTTTCCCGTAAAAGCTGCTGTTGTACGGAAGCCTTTATTTTTTAAATAAAGATGAATCATTTCATTGATATAAAGATCATCATCTACCACAAGGATCGTAAAATCTTCTTTCATCTGAATTGGATACCCCTTGTCCTTCTTTTTGTCTCCATTATAAAGGAAAAATGTTTCTGAAGTATGAAAAACGGCATAAGAAACTGGCAGGGAGGAATTCTAAAAAATGCTCGAATTTTGAACATGCGAACAAATTTTCAGGAATGGAGAGACTCTAATGTGAAACCATCCAAGAAACGAATGGAAAATAAAGTCGGGTTGATTTGGAAAATGGCGGTTGCCTCAGCTGTCTCATGGGAAATCGCAAAATGGATGGGATCAAATCATCCTTTTTTGGCGCCGATTTCTGTTATTCTCTGTGTGCAAACAACTGTGAAGAATTCTATTCGTTTTTCCTTTCATCGAATGGCTGGAACGATCATTGGCATTAGCGTGACGGTTGCAACAGCCCCTTATTTATCCGTAAATGCTTGGACCATCGGCTTGTTGATCTTAATCGGCAGTTTTCTCGTTAAATGGCTGAAACGTGACGAGACAGCGATACATCAGGCAGCACTCACCATTCTGCTTGTTTTTGTCATCGGCCTGAAATCGGGTACCTATTTTTATGACCGGTTTCGCGATACCCTTATTGGTGCGATGATCGCAGTTTTGGTTAATATGTTCCTATATCCGCCGAATTTTACGAAACAGGCAGAACAAAGTTTCCAGCATTATTCAAGACATTTAACAGCAGCCTTTTTGCAGACGGCTGATTGGCTTCAAAACGGTTTGGAAAAAAAGCAGGCTACCTGCTACAGCTCGAGATCAAAAAACTATTGGGCGACCTCCATCAAACAAAGGAATTTATCAAAGAAGCTTCTGATAGTCTTGACTTCAATCCATTCAGCCGAAAGAGCCAAAGCCAGCTAAAGGACTATCAACAGCGAATGTACAGTTTAAATCAAGGGTATGTGTATCTCTCTTCGGCGGTGGGTTTGTTTATGGCTTGGGGAAAAGAAGGAACCATCAGTCCGGCTGAACAATTACTTTGGGCGGATCAAGTAAGGGCACTTATCCCTTTTTTTAGAGAAAAAGAACCCCCGGCCGATCAAGCTGTACCAGGGGAGAAATGGACTGTTGTCATTCCGCCGGGATGCCGGCAGGAGCAATATCACATTGCCCTTATGGTTGAGACGGAACAATTGCTTCGGAAAATCAACCGTTCAAGCCAATCGAATCTGTAACTGCATAGGCTAAAATCGCTTGTTACCTTGGTAAAACCTTGTACGGCCGCATCATCTCATAGTCCTCATGTTCAAGCATATGACAATGCCATACATATTGGCCCGTAAACGGATAAAACGGGACGATGACCCGGGTGACATATTGCTCCGGGCATCTGACAGTATCTTTCCAACCGCGTTCCTGCGGCTCAGGTGGAAGCGGTGCACCTGTATAGCGCACTTGTCTCGTATTTTTAAAAAATTTAACATCAAACGGACGGCGATCAAGGATTTGAAACTGCACTAAATGCAAATGAATCGGATGGTTGTCATGATTCGTATTGACAAAGCTCCAGATTTCCGTTGTTCCTACAAATGGTTCCTCGCTGATCGGGTCATCCCATGTTCGTTTATCCAACAAGAAAAATGATCTGCCATATCGGTCTTTTTCCTCGCTTAATTCCAAAAACCGTTCACGAACTGCATCACGTTCAGGAATCCAATAAATCGGCCCAAGATAGGCAGGAATGATGCTGGTGTCCGGCACAGTAAGCGGCTTTGTTACTCGAAACTGCATCACGCTTCCGGTTGTATCAACATCGACAGATTCTCCAGCCGGATAATGGGTTGGCGCATTATTTTTCATCACAATTGTTTTTCCCGCATGGTGGCTAAAATCGAGAATCACATCGACCCGCTCAGCAGGAGCCAGCAGCAGGCTCTTCACCCCGATCGGCCGCTCCAAAAAGCCGCTATCTGTTCCAATTTGATAAAACACCTGACCCGAATCAAGAGTTAACTGAAAGAAGCGGGCATTTGCTGCATTCAAAATGCGAAAGCGGTATTTCTGCGGTTCGACCTCCAAATACGGCCATATCTTGCCATTGACCAAAATCGTGTCGCCAAAAAAAGATGGGATAATCGATGGATTGATTCCCGGAACGGGTTCTTCGGGTTGATCTGGGTAAAAAAGCGATCCATCTTCATGAAACGATCGATCTTGAATCATCAGCGGAATCTCATATTCGCCTTCAGGCAAATTCAACAGACGTTCATGCTGATCACGAATAATATAAAATCCGGCAAGCCCCGCGTAGATATTTAACCGGGTAAGCCCGATCGCGTGGTCATGATACCAGAGACAACGAGAGCTTTGTCCATTTTGATATTCGTAAATTTCTTTTTGAAAAAAAGGCCCTTTTACTGCAAAGTCTTTTGTAAACCAGGCATCGGGATAGCCATCGCTGGCAGCTTCGGTCCGCCCCCCGTGCAAATGAACGACCGTGCGGACATCCGGTGTCACAGAATCAGCACCATGGACAGTATGATCGATTGGCAAAAAATGTTCTTTAGGAAGGTCATTTTTCCATTTAACATAAATTTTTTCCCCTGAATGGACTTCAATTGTTGGCCCGGGATACATTCCTTCAAATCCCCAAATCGTGGATGCTGGCAGTTCGCTGTGAAGGGATTGCAACGACTGTTTCATTGAAACTTCGTAATAGGCCGCTTCACCATTTTTTGACAATGGTTTCAAGACTGGCGGGATCGGTAGCGGATCTATATATTTTGTTAGCTGCATCCTATACGCTCCTTTAAAAAAAGATTCTATTTAACCATATGAACGCTTGGCCCTAAAAATTATAAATTCTAGGAATTGTTTCAGTTTGAATATACATATTTTAGATGCTTTTTTGCATATGTGGGGGTGTGTGATGGACGATATTCACCTTATATTAGATGGTATTGTAATGTCTGGGAAAAAAGTTCTAGCAACCATTATTGAAACAGAAGGGTCTTCGTATAAAAAAGCGGGGGCATCGATGCTTTTTTTGGAAAATGGCGATCGTCTTGGAGTAATCAGTGGTGGATGTTTAGAGGAAGATTTGGCAATTAGAACCGATGATGTATGGGTAAGCGGACAGGCGATTACGGTTCAGTATGATTTAAGGAGTGAGTCGGATGAGGGGTGGGGGCGTGGATCGGGCTGTAACGGCATCGTTACCGTCCTATTGGAACCAGTAGATGACAAACTGGCTGCAGATTTTGCGAAAGTGAAGAAATTACTTGATGACCATATTCCTGTTGTTCTGTTGAAAAAGATTGAGTCTGAGATTGAATATTTATTCGTTCCTTTTGAGGGTGAGCCATTTGGCTGGTGGCAAGGAGACGTTCCCTTTATTGAGGAAACAGCAGAAAAAAGCGGCATAATTCCGGGTACTTCCATTTTTCAATGTCTTGTAAAACCGAAACCGAGATTGATTGTTTTTGGAGCCGGCCAGGATGCACAACCGCTTGTTTCGCTTGCAGTGAAAACTGGTTTCAAGGTAGTCGTTTGCGATTGGCGGGAAGCCCTTTGTACGAAAAAAAACTTTCCTGATGCGCATCAGCTGCTGCTAGGATTTCCAAGAAAGCTAATGCGATTGCTTTCATTCGCCCATGACGATCGTGTTGTGATTATGACGCATGATTTTCAACGGGATCGAGAGCTTTTAGATTGGATTTTAGCTGAAAACGTGAGCTATATCGGTGTGCTCGGATCAAAAGAGAGAACAAGACGGTTACTGCGCCAAGAAGAGATTCCGCTGCCGGTCTATACTCCGGCCGGTCTTTCGATCGGGGCTGTCGGTGCAGAGGAAATCGCTGTCAGCATTGTTGCCCAATTAATTGCCGAGTGCCGCAGCCCATCACGGAACAAACTAAACGTCCGATAAGGATATATAGTTAAATTGATGGAAGATTGGCGAATAGTTTATCCTAAAACCCCATTTGGCAGACGATTCTGATTGGAAAGGATGAGTTGATGAATAGTCCCCGTATTATTGGCGTGTATCTTGGTGCAGGCAGAAGCAGGCGGATGGGTCAAAACAAACTGGAGCTTCCTTTTGGCGAACTTTGTTTAGGGAGCTGGGGACTTCGGGCGGCAATTGAATCCGAATTGGATTGGATCATCGCAGTCACCCGCAAGGGCGATGGGCTTCAGTGGCTTGCTCCTTTTTCCAAAAAGAAGGGGTGGGGATGTTTGTGCTGTGAGAAGGCGGATGAGGGGCAGAGTGCTTCGCTGAAGGCTGGGGTAAAGGCAGCGATGGTGATGGGGGCAGATGCGGTAGTGGTGATGTTGGCGGATCAGCCGTTTGTGGATTGTTTGCTGCTGAACAGGCTTGTTAAAGGATTTAGGGAATCGTCGGATCGTGCGTTTGTTGCTGCGGCGCTTCAGCCTCCGGTGCTTTTGGCTAACAAGATGGTTGCGGATGTTTTTCGGCTTGAGGGGGACCGTGGGGCAGGATGTTTGCTTCGCGGAAAGTGGAGAAAGCAAGGGAAAGTGATCGGTTTAAGGGATCGGCTTTGTTTACTTGATATTGATACGGTTGAAGAATACGAGATTTATAGGGGGGAGGGTTGGATGTGCGAGTGATTGGAAAAAGCGTGATTCGAAAAGAGGCGTATGACAAAGTAACAGGCCGGGCGCGCTATACGCATGATTACCGAAAGCAGACATTGTCTGTTCAAATGGTAGTCAGTCCGTACGGTCACGCGCGGATTGTAGAATTGGATACGGTGGAAGCGAGAAAGATTCCTGGCGTTCGGGCGATTGTGACAGGTGGGGGATTTCCGCTGAACGGTGAGGCGATTCGTGATCGTCCTCCGCTTGCTTCAGGGAAAGTGCGCTACCATGGGGAACCGGTCGCGCTTGTGGTGGCGGATACGCCGATTTTGGCTAAAAAAGCGGCCAATTTGGTGAGGGTGAAGTATGAGCTGCTTCCAGTTGTCAATTCGCCAACAGAAGCTTTTCAGGAGGGTGCGTCACTTGTCCATGAACGGCTGGGGGAGTATGAAGTTGAAAAAGGTGTGAAGCCAGTACCAGGAACGAACATTGCCGCGCAAGTGAAGATCCGCAAAGGCGATCTAAAACGGGGCTGGTCAGAGTGTGAGACCATTGTTGAGGCCAGTTTTTCGTTTTCACCATCGGACCATACGGCAATGGAGACTAGGTGTGCAACAGCGGAAATTTTTCCAGACGGCACGATCGAGATCATGACCTCTTCGCAAGCGCCTTTTATGGTAAAAAAATTGATTGCGAGCTATTTTGGCGAGGAGGTTGGAAAAATTATTGTCCATACTCCACTCGTCGGCGGAGCATATGGCGGTAAAGCTGCCGTTCAACTCGAAATCCTTGCATATCTTGCATCGAAATCGGTAGGCGGCAAAGCTGTGAAACTAGTAAACACAAGGGAAGAAGACATCATTACCTCACCGTGCCATGTTGGCCTTGATGCGACGATCAAGTTTGGCGCGGATCAGAACGGTTTAATCAAAGCGGCCGAAATCCGGTATTTATGGGATTCTGGCGCCTATTCAGATAAGGGTGTCGATTTGGCTCGTTCGGGTGCGGCAGACTGTACGGGACCGTACAATATTGAAAATGTATGGTGCGATTCGTACTGCATGTATACGAACCATCCGTACGCCTCGCCCTATCGCGGATTCAGCCATTCGGAACTGTCGTTTGCAATTGAGCGGACGATGGACTTGCTTGCGGAAAAATTGGCGATGGATCCGCTCGAGCTTCGCAGGCGGAACGCGATTTTACCAGGGCATTGTACGCCGACACAAGTGCGTTTAAACGAAAGCAATGTCGGCAACTTGCCCAAATGCATTAATCGGTTAAAAGAATTGATGCAGTGGGAGCAAGGTCAGATTGTAAACATCAGTGATCGATTTCTTCGCGCAAAAGGGATTTCCTGCAGTTGGAAAACGTCAACCATTGATACGAACGCGCCTTCCGGTGTGATTTTAACGTTCAATCCGGATGGCAGCCTCAATTTGATGGCGGGAGTCATTGAAATTGGCACAGGCACGAAAACGGTGCTTGCTCAAATTTTAGCGGAACGGTTAAAGATGGATATCGATCAGATCCATGTCCGAATGGACGTCGATACGCAAACAACCCCTGAACATTGGAAAACGGTTGCCAGCCGGGGAACGTTTATGGCTGGAAAAGCTGTACTTGAAGCTGCAGAAGATGTAATCCGCCAATTAAAGGAAGTTGCCGCCTGCGTATTGCGGGCGCCCCTAGAAGATTTGGAAGTGGCAGACAGCCGGGTGTTTTTGCGGGATGACCCGGCAGTGGGACTTGAATTTAAAGAAATTGCTTATGGGTACCAATATCCAAATGGCAATACGATTGGCGGGCAGATTATTGGTAAAGGAAAGTATGTTTTGCGCAGAATGTCGCATATGGATCCGGAAACCGGCAAAGGGCAGCCGGGTCCTGAGTGGACGGTTGGCGCATATGGAGTTGAAGTGGAATTTGACAAACGAGATTGTACGTATCGGCTCGTAAAGGCCGTTTCCGTGATCGATATTGGAACCGTTCTGAATGAAAAGGCGGCAAAGGGACAGGTGATGGGGGCAATGAGTATGGGGCTCGCATTTGCCGGTCGGGAAACGTTTTATTTTGACGAGCTTGGCCGTGTGTTGAATCCGCAGCTGCGTACATACCGGCCGCTTCATTATGGAGAAAATCCGGACTATTTGGTGGATTTTGTTTTGACACCGCAGCTAGATGCAGCTTACGGGGCAAGAGGGGTAGGCGAACATGGTTTGCTTGGAATACCTGGAGCTCTAGGAAATGCCTTATCCTCGGCTGCTGGCGTATCCTTACAAAAACTGCCGCTGATTCCCGAAACCATTTGGCAGGCAAAGGGGAGGAGGGAGTAATGTTACCGTTTGATTTTGACTATTATAAACCTATTTCCTTGGAAGAAGCGGTCCAGCTTTATCACAAACTAGACCATCAGGGAAAGCAGCCGGTTTATTTTTCCGGCGGTACGGAGTTAATCACCTTGGGGCGCCTCAATCTTGCTTATACAGAAGCGGTCATTGATATAAAGGGGATCCTTGACTTGCAGGCGGTTGAGTGGAGCGAAGACCAGCTTTTTCTTGGTTCTGGTGTATCGTTAACAAAGATTGCTGATGCAAATGTGTTTCCCCTGCTTTCTCAAGTGGCCAGCGGGATTGCCGACCATACGGCCCGTGAAAAAATTACGCTTGGCGGCAATGTGTGTGCGCGAATATTTTATCGTGAAGCCGCTTTGCCGTTTTTGCTCGGTGGCAGTCAAGTCGTGATTGCTGGCCCTAAAGGGGTGCGGCAGGCATCATTTAATAAGTTGTTTTCCGAACAGCTGCAGCTTGATAAGGGCGAGCTCGTTGTTCAGTTTGTAACGGACAGAAAGATCGTGGAGGCGCCGTTTTTTGCAGTGAAGCGGCGCCAACAGTGGGAGATAGGATATCCATTGATCACAATCGCTGCAGTGAAAATAAACGGAGAACTGCGTGTGTCTGTTAGTGGACTTTGTCCTTTTCCATTTCGCTCAACGGAGGTGGAAGCTTTTTTAAACAATCGGATCCTTTCGGCTGCAGAAAGGATAAAGGGTGCACTAGAGGTACTGCCAGGCCCTATTTTGGATGATGTGGAAGGATCGGCTGATTACCGCTTGTTTGTGTTAGGAAATTTGTTGGAAGATGTTTTGATGCAGTTTGAGGGAGTGGGGAGAGTATGAAGACACACACGATTGCATTAAATGTGAATGGCGAATTACGGATGGTAACTGTGCGCTCGGCAGATACCTTGTTATTTGTTTTGCGTGGTCCGCTTGGGTTAACGGGTGCGAAACCCGGCTGCCTGAATGGTGATTGCGGTGCTTGTACGGTTACTATTGATGGCCGGCCAATGAAATCTTGCCTGATGCTGGCGATTGAAGCTGTTGGGAAAAAAATAACAACGATTGAAGGACTTGAAGCTGCGCCGATTCAAGAGGCATTTATCGAAAATTTTGCTTTTCAATGCGGTTATTGCACACCCGGCTTTATTATGAATTGCCATTCATTGATTGAAAATTATCCCGATGCAGATGATCAGCTGATTCGTGAATGGCTCCAGTCCAATATTTGCCGCTGTACCGGTTATGCAGAGATCGAACAGGCGGTTAAATCCGTCCTGCGACGGAAATGAACAATACCGAGTCGGTGGGAAGGGGTAGAAGACTTTGTCGGGATATTAACAAATAAGGATAAATGGTGGATCCCGCGGATAAAACGATAAAACTCGCGGATAAAAGGATGGGTTCCGCTGATAAGAGGCCAAAATACGCGGATAGGAAATCGGTGGAACGTTTCCCAAGGAAAAATCCCGTGACCCAGCAAGGTGAATTTGTCCAAAAAGTGACAAATACGGATAAATGACAAAAACCCGCGGATAAAAGGTCAAATGATACGGATAAATAGCAAAAACCCGCGGATAAAACGATAAAACTCACGGATAAAACGTCAAAACCCGCGGATAAAAGGTCAATGATACGGATAAATAGCAAAAACCCGCGGATAAAACGATAAAACTCGCGGATAAAACGTCAAAACCCGCGGATAAAAGTTCAAAATCCACTGATACAGTTTCAAATTCCATGAATAAGCCATTTTGACCATATGCGAAAGATCCATGCCCCGATCACCTCCCTTCGAATAGAGGGAGGTGATCGGGGCATCTAATGGTTTATTTTATGTAGTTGGAAATATGCATCCATGACTCGGCGGCCGATCTTTAAATTAGCACGATGGTCGTCTTTTCCTTGATACGCCCATGGAACAATGACCGCCATCGCGATCACAGGGTTTTGGCTTGGGGCATATCCAACTAGGCTTAAGTTCATCACTTGAGGAGGTTCCTTGCCAAAGCGATTCCGATCGGGTCCATCGTAATAGGCCTGGGCAGTTCCGGTTTTTCCCGCAGGCGAATAGGGGGCATCTCCGAAAAACTTATAGGCAGTGCCTTCCGAATCTTGCATCACCTTACGAAATCCGGTTTGAACGCGATCCAACCATTCTTTTTGTACATCAATCGTATTCAATACTTTGGGCTTCATTTCCATCACGAGCGGACCGAGCTCACCCATATTATCTATCGGTTGTCGTATCTCCTTCAGCAAATGCGGCTGCATCCGGTAGCCGCCATTTGCAATGGTCGAAACATACTGAACAAGCTGCATTGCCGAATACGTATCATACTGCCCGATTGCGAGGTCGAGTAAAAAGCCGGGAAGTCTGCTTGTCCCTTTAAAACCAGTTTGTTCATTAGGCAGATCGATTCCCGTCCTTGCGCCAAGTCCAAAGCTTGCAAAGGAATTGCGAATGATTTCAAACGCATGCGGTTCATTCAATCTGAGTGGCTGATTGTATTCGTAATGGCCCTTTCCGATCTGAATTGCCGTGTGGAACATATACACATTGGAAGATTTTTTTAAGGCATCAATCTCATTTAATGTGCCTAAATAAGCATACGACTTTTTCAATGGCGTTCCCTTGATTTTTAGTCCTTGATCGTCAAAAAACGTATTGGGTGTGATGGCACCTGTTTTAAAACCGGTTAAAACGGTAGCCCCTTTTACGGTGGAGCCGACATTATATGTCGTTGTAAAAGTTCCGAGCGCATCGTCAAGCAAATCAATATGACCGGTTTCTTTGTTTTTCACCATTTTTTTCCCCGCCATTGTTAAAATTTCACCTGTACGGGGATCCATTAATGCCACGTAAGCACGATCTAAAAGGGAAGTATCCGGCCATTTTTTTGCAGCCAATAATTCCTCCTCAATAATTTTTTCAACGGTCAATTGCAAATCCATATCAATGCTTAATACTAAATCACTGCCGCGTTTTCCTGATGAAATGATGTTTCGATTGAAAATACTTTCGACTTGGTCAGTACTATTTTTTACTTTTCCTTTAAAACCGTGAAGCACGTCTTCGTATTGCAGTTCTAAATAGCTTTTTCCGACGCGATCGTTTCGGCTGTATCCTTTTGATAAAAAAATATCAAGTTGATCGGCAGGGATTCCTTCATTTGCATCCGTAACATTGCCGAGCACAGATTTCAAAGTGTTGCCGAATCGATAGGAGCGCTCCCAGTCAGTTGTTGTATCCACGCCGGGAAGGGATTGAAGTTGCTCAGTGACAAGCGCAAACTCCTTGCTAGTGACGCCATCATTTTTAACCATTTGTGGGGTGTATTTATAACTTTTTTTGAATTCGCGAAAAATGGCCAGAACCTTTAAATCTTCGCTTGTCAATTGATTTAAATCTTTAGGTGTGACTCTTTTCAGCTTTAGTTGATAAATGTCTTTTTCAGTTACTTTTTTCGAGCGATACAACGTTTGCTCTTGTTTCGTTATCTTTGCAGCCGCTTGTTCGGGGTGTTTGAGCAGCCAGAAATCTTTTTTATCATGCACCGTCAGTGTATCTGTTTTTATCTCAATCAATTTTGCTAAATTTTCAGCAGTTTTTAGCATATCCTGCTGTCCTGCCCCTTCGCTCGTGTAGGAGATGGCATTTTTTGGGATATTATCAACAATCACTTTGAAATTTCTGTCGAGCATTTTACCACGGGGGACGGGATTAGTTATCGTGATATCGTCTTTTCGAGCAATTTCTCTTTTGAAATTTTCACCAAAAACGATTTGCACAAAGCCAAGCCGCAAAACTAGCAGTAAAAATAGAATAAAAATAAAGAAAAAAAGAAGGTTCAGACGAAAAGGGAAGGATGATACCTTATTTTTCAAAAGCCGTTCACATCCTTTGCAAATGTTCACTTTAGTTTGCCTTTTTTATTGAAAATGATGAAAAAAGTTCACATTTTGCTTTTTGATAAGAAAATGAGATAATATACAGGAAATTTAGATGATTGGAGATAGCTAGATGAAGTGCAAGATTAATCGAAATGCAGCAAAAGAATTGAAAAAGATGTTAGAAAAAGAGGGAGATACGGAAAAATTATTTCGGGTGTACGTAACCCATATGCATGGAGATCATGCCCATTATGACTTGATGCTCGATACGCCGTCGGAAAACGACGAGGTCGTCCAAACAGACAAAGGCATTGACATTATTCTCGAAAAAGGGCAAGAATACCTGGACGGTGTTTGGATTCAATTTTTCTACGTGCCCGAGCCGGAATGGGTGATCACAAACCCTTCAACAGAAGGACATGACCATCATCAGCACCATCATTAAGAAATAATAAAAGGGCGTCTTTAATGCACGTCCTTTTTATTGATTATAATTTTATTATGTTAACTGTCCAAGTTTAAAAATCCTTCCCATATGCCAGGAATGATTAAAGTCAAAACTAAACTTCAGCACCATTTATAAACGTTTTTTCAACTTTGCTTCTTAAATCAAAGGGATCCCCGCTCCAAATAACAAAGTCTGCATCTTTTCCAACTTCGATTGAGCCGACCCGATTCTCAACCCCTAAGTGTTTGGCTGCATTTAATGTGATTGCTTTTAATGCAAGTTCCTCACTTAATCCATATTTAACTGCTAAAATGGCACTTGTCATTAGATGTTCAATACTGATAACAGGGTGATCGGTAGTAAGGGAAAATGGAACTCCGGCATCTGCTAAAGCGAGAAGTGTATGCCAGCCTTTATCAGCAAGCTCTATTTTGGAGCGAGACGACATTGTCGGTCCAACCGAAACTCGAACATTGTGCTGGGCTATAAATTGCGAAATTAGATGCCCTTCCGTACAATGTTCAATCGTAACATCAATATCAAACTCCCGTTTAATCCGCAAAACCGTTGCGATGTCATCAGCCCGGTGAGCGTGTACCCGCAAAAGAATTTCCTTTTTTAATACTTTCCCGATGACTTCCAAATCAAGGTTCCGATCAATTGTTCCTTCACTTCTTTTTTCCAGGTAGCTTTGTGCTTCAGTTAGTTTTTCACGAAGTAATGCTGCGATTCCCATACGGGTAGTCGGCAGTACTCCTTTTGAACCATAAATTCTTTTTGGATTTTCGCCAGTTGCAGCCTTTAATCCGGATGGGCTGCGTAAAAGCATCTCATCGACTACTGTCCCAAAGGTTTTTAGGACAACCATTTCGCCGCCAATTACATTTGCACTCCCCGGCATGATCTGAACAGTCGTAACCCCAGCTTTGCGGGCATCTTCAAACCCTTTTTCACGAGGATTGATTCCATCCAATGCGCGAACTTTTGCAGTATTGGCAGAACTTAATTCATTAAAATCCTGGCCTTCCTTGCCGATCCCCTCTTCATGAACGCCGAGGTGGGTATGTACATCAATCAATCCTGGAGTAATAATCTTGCCACTTAAATCGATTACTGTAATGTCTTCAGAAATCTGATGACGATTCCCGATTTCTTTGAACTTTCCGTTCTCTATTATTATGGTAGAGCCTGTAAATCTTTGACCAGTTCCATCATAGCCGGTTACGTTTTTAAGAATCAGCATTAAAAATCCCTCCAAAATATTTTTTAAAAAGTTATTGCATTCTGAAAACTATTTACCTATAATTACTTTAAAATTCCTAATTCTGATAATAAATTAAATTCTTAATCATGTAAATAGTCAGTCGATAACAATCCTAATACTTTTTAGAGGAATGGTTATCCAGAATTACGACTGAAATGAGGAAATGTTTTGAAATACGAAATAGATGAATTAGACAGAGGAATCATCCAGCATTTATCAAAAGATGGGAGGATGTCATTTACAGAGATTGCGGCAAATTTAAACGTAACGGAAAAAACGGTTCGGCTTCGCTATAAAAATTTACTAGATAACGGAATTCTCGAAGTTGTAGGTATTATCAATCCGATTGCATTGGGAATTAAATCAGGTGCGATAATCCAATTAAAAGCAATGCCAAACAGCATTAAAAAAGCAATTGAACTATTAAAATCGTTTAGGGAGATTCGATACATTACTTTAACAACAGGCGAATACTCACTTCTGGTTCAAATCGCTGTACCTGAACACGATGATATTACCGAGGTGTTGCTTAAAATAAACGAAATTCCCTATATTACCGATGTTAATTTAATCGTCCAAATGGAAGTTTATAAAAATACTTTTGAATATTTTTAAAGGAGTGATTTGAAGTTGAAAGAACTTTTAAAACAGTTAACTGCGTTATCGGGCCCATGTGGTTATGAACATTCAGTTGTTTCATTTTTAAAGGAATATGTAAGTGATAAAGTTGACAAGGTAACGATTGATCCAATTGGCAATGTGATCGCAAGAAAAAGAGGAACGAGCCCAGGTCCTATTATTCTATTAACTGCACATATGGACGAAATTGGATTTATTGTTAAAAAAATAGAGGAAAACGGTTTGCTGCGATTTGAAAAACTTGGTGGAAATGACGACCGGATCTTACTTGCTCAACCGGTAAAAGTGATGGGAGAGTTGGGAGATGTTGAAGGAGTTATTGGGACAATTTCTGCCCATTATGCGAAATTCGATGATCCAGGGAAAGTAAGAAAACATTCCCAAATGTACATTGACATTGGAGCAAGATCCAAAAGTGAAGCAATGGAAATGGGAATAGATGTTGGAACTCCGGTTGTTTGGGGTACCCCTTTTCAAGAATTTGGTCCTGAAGCAGCCCGAAAGGTAAGAGCAAAATCATTGGACGACCGGGTGGGCTGTGCGGTTCTTTTACAAACGTTAAACGAAATCCAAGATGAACCTTTTGCAGGGGAATTAATTTTCCTATTTACTGTTCAAGAAGAGGTTGGCTTACGAGGAGCCAAAACAGCTTCCGAAACCATAGAAGCTGCTGCTGCTATTGCGGTAGATACTACCGCCGTGAGTGATACGTTGGAAGACACAATGGATCAAAGTCTTAAGCTCGGTGAAGGTGCTGGAATTAAGATCATGGATTTTAGCTTAATTGTACATAAAACGATGAAGGATCTATTGATTCAACTGGCGAAAGAGAAAGGAATTCCGTACCAGCTTGAAGTTTTTACAGGAATTGGGACAGATGGCGGTGCTGTAAACTATGCAAACAAAGGAATTCCAACGGGGGTATTGAGCGTTCCTTCCCGATACGCTCACTCTCCTATCGAAGTAGTTGATTTGCATGACCTTGAGGCTACAAAAAATTTATTGAAAGCATTTATTCTCTCTTTAAGAGAAGGGCAAACATTTCCTTTTTGCAGTTAATTAAAAATAAATTATCAAAATATTTGAAAAAATGGGGGATTAAAATGAAAATTTTTATTTCGGCAGATATGGAAGGTATTTCGGGAGTTGCAGCCAATCAACAACTTAAAACAAACTCGGAATATCAACGTTTTCGCAAGTTGATGACCTTAGATGTAAATGCTGCTATAGAGGGAGCTTTTAATGGGGGAGCAACAGAAGTGGTCGTTGCAGACGGGCATGGAAATATGTCAAACATTTTAATTGAGGAATTGGATTCCCGTGCACGCCTCGTCTCAGGAAATAACAGAGTGATGTGCCAGTTAGAAGGGCTGGATGAAACATTTGATGGCATCATGTTTGTAGGCCATCACGGCCGTGAAGGAGGGTCTGATGTAACAGTTATCAGTCACACCCTTGCAGGAATATGCGTAAATGAAATGAAGATCAATGGTAAAGTTGTGGGAGAAACAGAGATGAACTCATTTGTTGCCGGGGCATTCGGGGTGCCGCCACTATTTATCAGCGGTGATGATGCATACGTAAAGGAAGTAAAAGAAACGCTCCCGGAAGTAGAGGCAGCTGTTGTTAAAAGAGCAGTTGACCGCTTTGCAGCCGAGCTGATTCATCCGGAGACCGCCAGAGCTGAAATCAGAACAAAAGCCGAAGCAGCAGTTAGAAAGATAAAAGAAGCAAAGCCACTGAAAGTAAACGGACCGATTACTTTCGAGATTGAGTTTAAGGGACCGCAACAAGCAAAGATGACAACGACATTGCCAACAGTTGAACTAACTGGACCTAAAAGCATTCGGTTTACATGTGATGATATCGTCACGGCGTATAAACATATGTGGGGCTGTGTCATTATCGCCATGACAGCGACAAATGGGGTGCTCGGTTCGGTTAATGCCTAATTTAACCCGAGCGGAAAAATGGAGGTGAATCAGCGTGTATATCATCAAAAGATTGCTGACGATGCTTTTGACCATCTGGGTCATTATTACATTAACCTTTGTGATTATGAAAACTATTCCAGGTGATCCGTTTGCATCAGATGCAAATGTTCTTCCAAAGGAAGTATTGACGAACATTCGTGCAAAATACAACTTGGACAAACCGCTACCGGTACAATATGTTCTTTACATGAAAAATCTTGCAATGTTTGATTTGGGGCCATCGATTAAATCCGAAACACGCTCGGTTAATAGCATCATTGGGCAGGGTGTTCCTGTATCCGCACAACTAGGGGTTCAAGCCCTTGTCATTGCATTGTTCTTTGGTCTCTTATTGGGTATTCTTGCAGCCCTTTATCACAATCGAACCATCGATTTTCTGGCCATGCTTATCGCCATTGTTGGGATCTCTGTACCAAACTTTATCCTTGCACCTCTTTTGATTAAATATTTTGCAGTAGAGTGGAAGTTTTTTCCGGTTGCTTCCTGGGGAACATGGCAGCATACTGTCTTGCCGTCCGTTGCACTTGCAGCCTCCCCTCTGGCAGTTATTGCCAGGTTTATGCGTTCAAGCATGATTGATGTCATGAATCAAAATTATATAAAAACAGCTAATGCAAAAGGGCTTTCGACCTTTAAATTGGTTGTAAAACATGGAATCCGCAATGCTATTTTACCGGTCATTACCTTTATAGGACCATTGGCTGTTGTATTAATCACTGGTACGTTTGTCATTGAGAAAATTTTCGCTATCCCTGGATTAGGTAAATACTTTGTGGATGGCATATTTAATCGCGATTATCCAGTCATTATGGGTACGACGATCTTTTTTAGTACAATTCTTGTAGTGATTTTATTTTTAATCGATATTTCTTACAGATTGATTGATCCAAGAATTAAATTGACGAGTGGGGGGAACTGACCTTGCAGACAAATCCAGTAGAAAGTAATCTGTTTCGTCCTGTTTCTCCAGAAAAAAAGAAAGTAAAAGAAATTCAAAGACCATCCTTAAGTGTTTGGAAAGAAACGATCCTTAATATTTTAAAAAACAAATTAGCAATTTTGGGTTTGTCTCTATTAGTAGTTATCATTTTTTTGGCGGTCTTTGGCCCATTAATGGTTCCATTCAGTCCATCCAGTCAAGATCTAATGAAAGCAAATGTGCAGCCGGGTGGGAAGTACTGGTTTGGTACGGATGATTTAGGAAGAGACATGTGGACAAGAACATGGTATGGTGCACGTGTATCCCTCACAATTGGCATCGTGGCCGCCCTTATCGATCTGTTTATCGGAGTAACTATTGGTGGGATATCCGGATATATGGCTGGTAGAAGTAAATTCGGCGACCGGGTGGATAGCATTATTATGAGGATTATTGAAATTCTTTACGGAATCCCATATCTCCTTGTTGTTATCTTGTTAATGGTCATAATGGATCCGGGAATTACCACAATTATCATTGCGCTTTCTGTAACGGGATGGGTTGGAATGGCGCGAATCACGCGCGGGCAAATTTTACAATTAAAATCTCAAGATTATGTTTTAGCAGCTGAAAAGCTGGGAACTTCTCACGGAAAAATTATTCTGCGGCATTTATTGCCGAACACGCTCGGAATTATTATTGTCAATTTAACTTTTACGATCCCACAGGCTATTTTTGCTGAATCGTTCTTAAGTTTCCTTGGATTAGGAGTTCAAGCACCCTTTGCCAGCTGGGGAACAATGGCAAATGATGCGTTAGGTGTCATTTTAAGCGGCCAATGGTGGAGATTGTTTTTCCCAGGATTTATGATCTCCCTTACCATGTTTGCTTTTAATTCCTTTGGTGATGGCTTGCAAGATGCATTAGATCCGCGTAATCGTAAGTAAGGAGGTGTTTTGGTGGCGCATCTGCTGGAAGTAAAAAACTTGGAAGTAAATTTTAAAACCTATGGAGGCGAAGTTCAGGCCGTTCGCAATGTTTCTTTCCATGTTGAGAAGGGAGAAATTGTTGCTATCGTTGGGGAAAGCGGCAGTGGAAAGAGTGTCACTGTACAATCCATTATGGGACTGATCCCCGCTCCTCCAGGCAAAATAAAAAATGGTGAAATTCTTTTTCAGAATAAAAATTTACTAAAGCTGTCAAAACGGGAGTTTCAAAAAATAAAAGGTTCAAAGATTAGTATGGTTTTTCAGGATCCAATGACTTCATTGAACCCAACGATGAAAATTGGCAAGCAGATTGAAGAAGGCTTACTAGTTCATCAGAAGCTTTCAAAAACTGAAGCAAAAAGACGAGCAATTGAGATGATTCGGTTAGTCGGAATTCCAAATCCGGAAGAACGCTACAATCAATATCCACATGAGTTTAGTGGAGGGATGAGGCAGCGTGCGATGATTGCCATCGCCCTTGCTTGCAACCCGGAACTGCTTATTGCGGATGAACCAACAACAGCCCTTGATGTAACCATCCAAGCACAAGTGCTGGATTTAATGAAAGATCTTCGAGAAAAAACGGATACCGCCATTATTTTAATTACTCACGATTTGGGAGTTGTTGCCGAGACTGCAGAACGGGTGATTGTGATGTATGCAGGGATGATGGTTGAAAGCGGAACAGTAATGGAATTGTTTGAAAATCCGAAACATCCTTACACTTGGGGATTAATGGAGTCTATCCCAGACCTGGAGTCAGCACAAAAGTCAAGATTGATACCAATCGACGGTTCTCCGCCAGACTTGTTCTCTCCTCCAAAGGGCTGTCCATTTGCTCCAAGGTGCAAATATGCAATGGAAATATGTATGGAAGAAATGCCTCCTGCTTTCGAAATTGAGGGAAATCATTATGCTAAATGCTGGTTAAACGATCCTCGGGCACCAAAATCGGAAATCGAAATTGCAGCAGGGGAGGACAAGAAATGACTGAGGCTCTATTAAAAGCTGAAGGGATCAAAAAATACTTCAAGCTTAAAAAGGATCAAGTGGTAAAATCGGTGGATGACATTTCAATCGAGATCCGAAAAGGTGAAACGTTTGGCTTGGTTGGAGAAAGCGGAAGCGGTAAATCAACACTTGGAAAGACAATTGTCGGTTTGCAAAGACAAACAGAAGGAAAAATTTTCTATAATGGCGTTAATGTCGACTCACTTGATAAAAAAGAGAAAAAAGTTGTAAACCGCGAGATGCAAATTATTTTTCAAGATCCCTACGCGTCCTTAAATCCAAGAATGCGTGTTGGCGATATTGTCGCTGAGGGAATGGACGCTCACCTGCTGGCAAAGGGAAAGGAAAGACAAGACCGAATCTATGATCTTCTTAGCCGAGTTGGCTTAACGCCGGAACAGGCAAAGCGGTACCCTCACGAATTCAGCGGCGGTCAGCGGCAGCGTATTGGCATTGCCCGTGCTCTTGCTGTTAATCCAAGGTTTATCGTTGCAGATGAACCCATTTCGGCATTGGATGTGTCCATCCAGGCACAGGTCATTAATTTATTGGAAGATTTAAAAGAACAAGAAGGATTAACCTATTTGTTTATTGCCCATGATCTAGGAATGGTGAAGCATATCAGCGACCGGATCGGTGTCATGTATTTAGGAAAAATGATGGAACTTTCAAACAGCGATGAGCTGTTTAGAGAACCGTTACACCCGTATACACAGGCTCTTCTTTCCGCCATTCCTGTTGCAAATCCGAAAGCTGCTAAAAGAGAAAGAATCGTTTTGGCGGGTGATCCGCCAAGTCCGGTTAATCCGCCAAGCGGATGCCGATTCCGTACAAGATGTCCGCATGCTATGTCCATATGTGCCGAGGCTGTTCCGGAATGGAAAGAAGTTAAGGTCGAACATTGGACAGCCTGCCATCTATACAATTAAAGAATAAAAGGGAGGAAATTACGTGAAAAAATGGTTGTGGATCATTGCTGCTGTGCTTTTATTAAGCACTGCTTTAGCAGGTTGCAGCGGCAGTGGAGACAAAACATCATCAAACAGCAAGGATAGTGGCAAAAATGTTAAGCAGGAAATTACGTTAAATGCACTGAGCGAACCACCATCACTTGATCCGGCAATGGCAACAGATACAACTTCCGGATGGGTAATCGACCATATTTTTGAAGGTCTTTACACAAAAGATAAAAATGGCAAGCCTGTTTTAGGGGCTGCTAAAGATGTCAAAGCTTCTGCAGACGGAAAAAAATACACTTTTACCATACGCGACGATGCGAAATGGTCTGATGGATCTCCGGTAACTGCACAGGACTTTGAATATGAATGGAAGCGTGTCTTAAACCCGGCAACGGGGAGCCAGTTTGCTTTTTATCTCTATTATATTAAGGGTGCTGAGGAATATAACAAAGGGAAAGGATCCGTTGATAATGTCGGAGTAAAAGCAACAGATAATAAAACACTTGTTGTTGAATTAAATGCTCCTCTTAGTTATTTCAAAGAACTTTTAACAATGTGGACATTCTATCCAGTGAAAAAGGAATTAGCTGAAGCCAATAAAAACTGGGCAGCTGATGCAAAGGGATATGTCAGCAATGGTCCGTTCAAATTATCGGATTGGAAACATGACAGTGTTGTTGTTGCCGAAAAGAATGAGAATTATTGGAATAAGCAAGTTGTGAATTTAAATAAAGTTACGTGGAAAATGGTTAATGACGCAACAACCTATTATCAAATGTACAAAACTGGTGAACTGGATTTAATTCAAACCTTGCCAACAGACGTCATTGCACAAGAAAAAAATAATAAGGATTACAAAAATGTTCCTTACTTCGGAACATATATGTACATGTTCAACGTTAAGAAAGCTCCGTTTACAAATGCAAAAATTCGCCGTGCATTTGCATTAGCTATTAACCGGGATGCTTTAACTAAGAACATCACAAAAGCGGGAGAAACTCCTGCCTATGCATTCGTTCCTCCTGGTGTAAAAACATCTAAGGGAGATTTCCGCAAAGTTGGCGGCAAATATTTCAAAGAGGATCCGGCAGAAGCGAAAAAACTATTAAAAGAAGGTATGGCTGAGGAAGGCTGGACTCAATTACCTGAAGTCACCTTATTATACAATACTGCTGAAAACAATAAGAAAATGGCAGAAGCAGTTCAAGAGATGATTGCGAAAAACCTCGGTGTGAATATTAAACTTGCAAACCAAGAGTGGAAAACGTATTTAGATACGACTGCGCAAGGTAATTTCCAAATGGCTCGAATGGGCTGGATTGGAATTTTGCTTGATCCGGCAGTTATTTTAGATTACTATTTAGGTGATAGTCCGAATAACCGTACTGGATGGGTAAATCCGAAATACGATTCTCTAATTGCACAAGCAAAGATCGAACAGGATCCAGATAAACATTTCCAACTTCTGCACGATGCTGAAAAAATCTTAATGGAGGATCTTCCATTTATGCCAGTATATCATTATACGAATACGTATTTAACATCACCAAAATTTGAAGGTGTTGTATATCCGTTTAACCGCTATCCAACAGTTAAATGGGCCAAAAAAGTTTCTGAATAACGAGTTGCAAGCAGGTGAGCTATGATTTCCTCACCTGCTTATAACTTTCTGACTACATAAAAAACTAGGAGATTTTAAGGATGAAGCATGCTTTTGTCTACTTATTGGGTATTCTAATATGGTTTATATACAAGATTGCTGCAAAAATGTCGCTTGTTGACTGGATCAATGCTTCTTTCCTTGCCGGTCTTATTTGTTTTATCATTGCTTCTTCCTTCTTTATTTTTAAATCTGGATTTTTAACAAATTTTTTTGTTGGGTTCCGCAGGATACAGTTATTTGCTTTTCCTAAATCGAATGCAATGGAAAGGGCAGAAGAACTAATCCAAAAAGATGAGATCTTGCAAGACTTTAAAAACAAGTTTATACATAAAATCATTGTCTTAAGTTTTTTAATAGGGTGCAGTTCGATTACCGTTTCCTTGATTGGGCTTGCTTTACGGGGATGAAGGGATCTATTTCGCGCTATGTTATAAATTTAAGTCTTCGCTAAAAAAGGGGGAAACCGCATGCCGCTTTCGAATACATTTCTCGCCGGATTTCAATGGCTTTTTTTTATGTTTGCGAACACAGTGGTGATACCGCTTACAATCGGGGATGCCTTTCAATTGCCGGCAGCAGAAATAGCTGGAGCGCTGCAGCGTTCGTTTATTTTTACAGGGGCTGCTTGTATTTTACAGGCGCTTTTTGGGCATAAATCGCCGATCATGGAAGGACAATCGGGGTTATGGTGGGGGACGATACTTAGTTTGAGTGCCGCGGCATCTTCAGCTGGAATGAGTGTCAGTGAGCTTGGCGGTGGAATCAGTGTCGGCATTCTCTTATCCGGAATGATTGTTGCGGTGCTTGGTGCACTTGGTATTGGAAAAATTTTAAACCGTTTGTTTTCTCCTGTTGTCATGAGTACGGTCTTATTCTTACTCGCAACCCAGCTGATTGTTATTTTTACAAAAGGGATGCTCGGGTTGACCACTACGGGAAAAATCAATCTACCAATAGCGGGATTATCCCTTTTTCTAGTTATTCTCGTTGCAGCAATCAATATTAAAGGAAAAGGTCTGATTGGCAATTTTGCAATCTTGATTGGTATTATTGTTGGCTGGATTGCCTATGTGCTTTTCTTTCCAAAAGTGGAAACGAAGGCTGTTGCACCACAGCTGATTCATTTATTTCCATGGGGTCAGCCGAATTTCAATATAGGCATTGTGCTAATGATTGTGTTAACAGGCCTTGTGAATACGACCAATACAATTGGTGCTTTAAAGGGAGCAGAACCTGTCCTTCGTCGCAAGACAACAGAGACAGAGTACCGCCGTTCTTTTTTCTTGACGGGATTGAATTCGATCGTTTCCGGATTTTTCGGCCTTGTTCCATATGCGCCATACATCTCGTCAGTTGGTTTTTTACAATCAACCCAAATCATTGAAGTTGCTCCGTTTATTCTGGGAGCTATTCTGTTTATGATCCTTGGTCTTGTTCCATTTCTGGGACATTTATTCTCGTCATTGCCAGTGAGTGTCGGGGACGCTGTCTTATTTGTAGCATACTTGCAATTATTTGGCGGAGCGCTGTCGAACTTAAAGGGGATCGTTTTTACTTCAAAGACGATCTATCGGATCGCTTTGCCGGTGTTGTTGGGCATTGCCGTAATGAACATACCAGCCAGTATGTTTTCGAGCATTCCTTTGCTGATCCGACCACTTGTAAGTAACGGCCTGATCGTTGGAATTCTCATTTCGATCGTCCTTGAAAATCTAATCGATTGGTCAAAACTTGAAATTGGCTTGATAAAAAAAGAATCGTGATCGTCTGAGGCTGCTCTGTTTAGTGAATGGTTTGGTCTATCGCTAAGAGGGGTAGTTCGTTTTACAAAGAAAAAGAGAAAACGTCTGGCATAAGCGGGCCGGCCAGGCGTTTTTTGCATTGCAAATTAATCATCTTTCGTGTTTAATTGTTCAAGTTGTTTTACGATCTGCAGCAGATTGGCATTTCGTTCCTTCTCAAGCATTGTTTTTTCATCCATAAACCGCAAGACTCGAACAAGAAAATAAATGACGAAAATGAAAAAAAGGAGATAAACAACAAGAATGGGGAATGCTACTAACAAATGTACAACTCCCTTCACCCCGACTTACGTAAAGTATACTGTATTTAATTGGACTTTAAAAAATTCTTCACATATTCTTTAGCAGCGCTTTTGTCGTATGATTTATAAAATCCACTTGCCATTTTAACCGGGTCGCCAAAAAAGAAGCGCTCATACAAATTTTGGCGGCTGCCAAATGCGCTCATGCTGATATCCCACGCTAGTCGAAAAAGTTGTACCCGTTCAACCGCATTGGCATTTGCCGCCTGTAAATACTTTTCCAAATCAGGCTTTATTTCAGAGGCGAAATCCCGCTCAGTTGGAATGGAAACAAGACCGCTTGCTCCAATAAGCTGAACGATTTCAACCATTCTTGGGTAGAGCCGGTTGTATAACATAATCGCAGGACCCAATGAAGTAAAACTTGGCACCATCGTTCCCCATTTGTCTGTCTTTGCATTCATCTCGGAAGTTAGCAAAAGTGCCTTTAATGATTCAAGACCGATGATAATTTCTGTAATTTTTTCTTGAATATGTTGATATTCACCGACATTTATTGTATCAACAAGCAGCTGGGCAACGCCTAGTATAAATTCTGTCTTAACGATCCTGCGTGTGGTTACCTGATGTGCCGCTAAAGGAGTAAAGCTGCTTTCATGAAAAATCTTAAAAGCCGCTTCAGGGTTTTGGTAACAAAATACCCGTTCCCATGGAACTGTCACATGATCGAAAACAACAATCGTATCAATTTCGTCAAACCTTGACCCAAGCGGATGGTCGAAGATGGAGTCTTTGTACCCGAACGATTCCCGGCAAATAAACTTCAGCCCGGGGGTATTGCTAGGGATTGAAAAGGCATAAGCAAAATTTTTATTTAACGAGGCAGCGCTTGTTGGAAATACCAATATTTCATCGGTTATGCCTCCTTGAGTTGCCAGCAGACGTGCTCCCGTTACGACAATGCCTTCCTTGTTGTGTGCGACTGTTTGTGCGGAAATCAATTCATCGGTGTCCTCCAAATAATAGAGCGAGCGGTTCACTTGCGGATTAATGAACGTATGGGTAAACGAAAGATCATTTTCACATGCCAACTCGTATAAGGTGCGAAAATTTTGAGCAAACGGCTGTCCTTCGACAGCGAAAACGTCTGCAGCCCGGCTAAACGCCATGATAGCTGTGTTCATGTAATCTGGCGAACGTCCCAGCATCCCAGCACTCGTTTTTGCCCATTCGGCGATCATCAAGCGTCGCTTTTCCAAATCTTCTTTTGTTTTTGGTTCCAAATAGGAGATTCCAATTCGGCCGGACGAATTTGGAGAAGGAATGGTCATTAACTCACTTTTCTCCAGTTGGATATCATACAGTCTAGCCTGGCTATTAATGATTTTTGAAAAAGCAGGATGGCGGGAGATCTTTCCTTCTACCTTTTCCCCCTCGATCCAGACTTCTGCATGCAAATCATCGATTCTTCGAATATACTCTTGCCCTGATATGACAGACATCCTATCACCCTCTTACAAAGTCGTTAGTATAGTGTAAGATAATGGACCAAGAAGGGATTGGATGAATGTCCAACTTCCAGCTTTTAAACTTGTTTAGGTAGGCTGTTTGCTTGTTCCGCTGGGACTATTTTCTTGCTTGAAGCAAAGCGGGAAAAGAGGTAACAACCTGTTATCACGATCGCGCTGCCAAACCATTCCGCTCCATTCATTTTTTCATTAAGGATTAAAAAGGCGAGCATCACGGTAAAGACTGGATTAAAATTCAAAAAAATTCCCGCATTTGTGGCACCGACTTTTTGAACGCCCATATTCCACAACAGCATGCACACAACGGTCGAGATCAGCCCAGTATACACAAGCGAACTGAGGAAAGGAAGGTTGATATTTTCGACCTGCATGTTTGTAAGATTGAATGGTAAGAGAATCAAAACGCCGAATAAACCGGAATAAAAGGTAGCAGCCATTGGCGAGACGGTCTTCATTGCCCATTTTGCACAAATGGAGTAAATGCCCCAGATCATCACTGCCGTAACCATCCACAAATCTCCAATATTAAAACGAAGTGCAAAAAGTTTGCTCGCGTCCCCCTTTGTTAAAACGACCAGAACTCCGAAAAACGAAACAGCCATCGCGGTCATTTGCTTCCCGCTCATTTTTTCGTGAAGCAAAAAAGCAGAAGCAATCGCAATTGATATCGGATTCATTGTTGAGATTAAACTCACATTAATCGAGGAAGTTCCCGCGATTGCTAAAAATTGAAAAATATTAAACAGAACGACCCCTGTTAATCCCATTAATAAGAGGGGGAGCAGACTCTCTTTTGGAAGGCTCAGCTTTTTTTCTTTTTTCCAAACAAGCGGAAAAAGGAAAAGAACGGCAATGATCCAGCGTAAAATGGTCAGCGTAATGGGGGAAGCGTGACCAATCAAGAATTTGCTAAAGACAAAATTCGCCCCCCAAAAAAAGCTTGTTATCAGCAAGATGAAGGCATAAAAAATGGGCATTGGCAAAGCTCCTTCATTCGATAATGGAAATGAATCGTCCTATGAATTGATTTTAACAGAATAGTTTAAAAACTGATAGAAGATTTGTATGACAAATCATTTTCAATGATAAATAGAAATTATTTAAAAATAATGTTATAAATTACCCACTAAAAGGAAAATACTGGTTATACATTAGTTAAAAAGGGGGGAATCTATGGCGAACCTTTTGTATGCAACATTTTATATCGCAATCGCACTGAAATGGGCGGATTGGAAAAATTGGAAACAATACTATCCAACGATTCTTTTCTTCATGGTTGGGGATTTATTGTACCAATTTTTATTTTTTCGTTATAGCATGTGGGAATACAAACCGATTGGCAGTGATGCCAGCTGGGCAAAGCACACGCATATTTCCCTTTTCATTCTGTTTATCAAATATCCATTGACGATGCTGATCTTCCTCGGCCATTTACCTGAAAGTCGCAGAAAACGATTTTTTTACATTCTTGCATGGACCCTTCTCTATCTAGTCAATGAACTAATTGATTTAATGACGGGCGGAATTGTTCACAAGCATGGGTGGAATTATGCATGGTCGGCATTGTTTACATTTGTAATGTTTGCTATCTTATCCATTCATTATAAAAATCCGCTTTTGGCATGGATTTTATCGGCAGTATTTACGATTTTCTTGTGGAAAGTATTTGAAGTGCCCACAAGTATTTTAAAATAATTATTCAAAAATAAACTTTGCATGCGCTGAAAGGGATAAAACCATGGCAAATGAAATATGATGTGGGTAGGGGGGATCAAGTTGGAGATTCGTGTGATTGAGAAAGAAGCATTTCAAGTAGTTGGCATTGCCTGGAACGGTACCTATTCTGAATTGGATAAGCTCCCACAGCTTTTTACCGAGATGGAATTTAGAGCAGACGAGGTTCTTTACCCGACAGGGGAACAAGTGCTGATTAACCCATTTCATTGCCGGGAAACAGAAATCACGTATTATGTAACAACACCGGTTGAGAAAATTATAGACGTACCGGAAGGAATGGTAGGCTTCACCATTCCGAAAAAAAGTTACGTATTCGGCAGCCATGATGGTTTGCCGGAGGAAGTCGAAAACACCTACATACAAATGTTCAAATGGATGGAAGAGTATGGATACGAACAAGACCATCACGCACTAAGTCTTGAAATATACCCCTTCGGAAAAAGGAACAATAAAAAAAGGGATGAAACCATTCAATTTGATATTTACTTGCCGGTAAAACGCTACAGAGAAGAGGACTAACATGCTTAGTTCTCTTTTTTTGGTTTGGGCTGGGAAGCTTTGATTTTTTTCGAAGCAAAAAAGGAAGATATTAACATTGTCCAATTATTTCACTCGTTCTTTCCAATAAGCATACTCTATTGTAACACGTCTTAAAGAATGGATTAGCTTGATCATTTGTCCAGCTAATGCGTGATTTGCTAAAAGGAGTGAAAAATGTTGGAGAAAATGTGGAAGTTTCTTCGTTTACTAGTCATCTCGGCCGTGTTCGCTTTGTCGTCTGGAATTTCCGCCTTTGCGAGTGAACCAAATGTTGATTTTATTGATGTTTCCCACCATAACAATGAAACGGGATTGCCGCTTGCGTTCTATCAAACCATTAAAGAGGCCGGTGTAAATGCCGTTGTCATCAAAGTGAGCGAGGATCGCTACTTTGTCGATCCAGCCGCATCTGTTAACATCGCCAATGCGAAACAAGCGGGAATGATTGTACATGCCTATCACTATGCACGTTTTACAAGCAATGAAATTGCCAAAGCAGAAGCCCAATGGTTTGATAAAAAATTGAATTTAGTTGGCTTTGACAAAAACAAAGACGGCTATGTAGTTGTCGATGTGGAAGCTACCAATCTCTCAAACGATCCGGCCAAATTAACCGAATACACGAATACATTTATCCAAGAAATGAGAAGATTAGGATATTCAAAGATTGATCTATACAGTGGTTCCTATTTTTACAATAACCGGCTGCTGCCGAAATCGCTGCTAATTAATAAACCTTGGCTTGCATCTTATCCGATTAATCCGCAAAAAGGGAATCCTACGGCTGTTTTCTCAAATGGAGTCGGGGCATGGCAATGGGCTTCAGACTATCGCTTTAACGGCTTGGCCTCCTATGGGAATTTCGATGTATCAGAAGATTATGCAGGCAAGTATACAAACCAAGTGAGATCGTCTTCTATAGTAGTGAAAAAAATTGAAACTCTATCACTTGTTGATTATATGAAAGAAAAAGGCTTGAATGCCTCTTTTAGCAACAGGGCTGTATTAGCCGAAGAGTATGGGATTCCGAATTATACGGGAACATCGGCACAAAACCTTGCATTATTATCAAAGTTAAAAACCGGCATGAAGCCAGCTCAAGTCAATTTTGAGAACAGCCAGCTTAAGCCGCTGTCTGTAACTTCTGGAACTTCTGGAACTGCCACGGCAACATACCGCGTCAAATGGGGTGACACATTAAGTGGCATCGCAGGTAAGTTTCGCGTTTCAGTTAATTCTTTGGCCTTCGTCAATAACATTCGCAATAAAAACTTTATCCGCGCTGGGCAAGTGTTAAAAATTCCTTCTGGAACAACGACTTCCGTTCCAGCGGTTTCAGCGTCAACGCCGGTTTATCATCTCGTCCGCTGGGGAGAAACGGTTTCTGAGTTAGCAGTTCAGTATCGTTCCTCCATTGCCCAAATCAAAGCCCTGAACCATCTAAATGCCAAATACACCATTTACGCCGGTCAAAAGTTGCGCGTGAAATAAAGATTTTCTATTTGCATCCTTGATTGTTCTGCTGTAAGATGAAACCAACAAGTAAATAAACGTAACTATATCTGTGATATGGTTTCCTTCGGGGTCAGGTGAAATTCCGAACCGGCGGTGATGAAGCAGCTGCTTCTTAGTCCGTGACCCGGTTAGCCTTATGGTTAAACGGTGGATCTGGTGAAACTCCAGGGCCGACAGTTAAAGTCTGGATGGGAGAAGGAAAAAAGGACGGTTTATGAATGGGCAAAAAAAGTCTATTTATAGGCCCTAATTTGTTATTGTCTTTTTCGTGTACCCTGAAGCTTCTGTTTGCTTCAGGGTTTTTCTTTTTTAATCCTATTTTTACGGGAGTGAGAAAATTGAATGATGCGGATTATATGCGTTTGGCGATCGATTTAGCAAAAGCAACGATAGGGCAGACATCGCCAAACCCGGTTGTCGGCGCAGTCGTTGTCAAGGACCATCAAATTGTTGGGATGGGCGCGCATTTAAAGGCAGGGGAACCGCACGCCGAAGTTCATGCCATCCAAATGGCCGGTGAAAAAGCAGACGGCGCCACCCTTTATGTTACATTAGAACCGTGCAGCCATTACGGTAAAACGCCGCCGTGCTCAAATTTGGTGATCTCTTCGGGAATTAGAAACGTATTTGTCGCGACAACCGATCCGAACCCACAAGTTGCGGGGGCGGGAATTGAGCGGATGCGAAAGGCCGGCATAGAGGTGGTCATTGGTTTAATGGAAACGGAAGCCCGGGAACTGAATAAAGTATTTTTTTATTCGATTCAAACAGGCCTTCCATATGTCACGTTAAAATCCGCCGCCAGTTTGGATGGAAAAACAGCAACAAAAACAGGCGAAAGCAAGTGGATTACGAGTGATGCCGCAAGAAAAGACGTTCACCAGCTTCGCCATGTGCATGATGCGATTTTGGTAGGCGTTAACACCGTTTTAAAAGATGACCCAAGCTTGACAACAAGGCTTGCTGGCGGCGGAAAAAATCCGATTCGCGTGATTCTCGATACACAACTAAGAACCCCGCTGCATGCTAGGGTGGTTCAGGACAAAGAGGCTCCGACCTGGATCGTCACTGGAGCGGGCGCACCAGAAGAGCGGCAACAGTTATTTGAACAAGCGGGCGTGAAAATCATTAAAATGCCGCAACAGCAAATTAGAATAAACGAAATGTTGCCGATTTTAGGAGAACTTGGGATTACCTCGCTTTTTGTGGAGGGCGGAGCAGAGGTGAACGGCAGTTTTTTGAAAGAGCAAGCCTTTGAGCAGTTGATTGTCTACATAGGCGCAAAATTAATTGGCGGAAAAAATGCCCCAACTTCATTTTCCGGTGAAGGAATCGCAAATATGGCCGATGCGATCCCACTAAAAATAAAATCAGTCGAAATGATTGGCGGCGATATTAAGGTGACCGCAGAACGTTCAAATGAGAAAGAAGGTGAATAATCATGTTTACTGGAATTGTTGAAGAGATTGGGACAGTTACGGGAATCCAGCAATCTGGCGAGTCGTTTGTTTTAACAATCAAAGCGGGAAAAATTCTTGAAGATGTACAGCTTGGAGATAGCATTTCGGTAAACGGTGTTTGCCTGACCGTGACCCGGTTTTCCAAAGATCAATTCAGCGTTGATGTGATGCCGGAAACAGTGAAAGCGACGAGTTTAAAAATAGTTAAAAGAGGGTCCCCTGTCAATCTTGAACGGGCAATGGCAGCGGGGGGACGCTTTGGCGGTCATTTTCTCTCCGGCCATGTCGACGGCACCGGCATCGTCAAAAACAAAAAACCATTTGAAAATGCCGTCTATTATGAAATTGAGGCTGACCCTACGCTTTTAAAGTACATTATTTTAAAAGGTTCGATCGCAGTTGACGGGACAAGCCTGACGGTCTTTGGTGTCAGCGAAAACAGTTTTACGATTTCGCTCATCCCGCACACGATGAAAGAAACGATTCTTGGAAATAAAGGTCCCGGAGATATCGTCAATCTTGAGACCGATATGATCGGAAAATACGTCAGCCATTTTTTAACGGGACTGACAGACGACCCGGCTGAAAAGAAAACGGGCATAACAGAACAATTTTTAGCGGAAAATGGATTTTATTAAAACTTGCCGCTTTGGCATGTCCATTGGGCAAGGATAAAAGGAGTGGACACAATGTTTGATCAAATTGAAGAAGCGATTGAAGAACTCAAAAATGGCAAAATTGTGATTGTTTGTGATGATGAAGATCGTGAAAATGAGGGGGATCTTCTCGCTCTTGCCGATTTTGCCACCCAAGAAGTCATCAATTTTATGGCGACACATGGACGGGGGCTTGTTTGTGTACCAATCGAAGCGGAGCTTGCAGAGAAGCTGGAACTGGCTCCAATGGTAGCTAAGAATACCGATAACCATGAAACAGCTTTTACCGTAAGCATCGATTATAAAACGACAACAACTGGAATCTCCGCATTTGAACGGTCGCTGACGATCCAAAAAATGCTGGATCCGACGTCAATGCCGCTTGATTTTCGCCGTCCAGGCCATATTTTTCCGCTGATTGCGAAAAAAGGGGGAGTATTAAGACGAGCTGGTCACACGGAGGCTGCTGTCGATTTGGCACGGTTAGCCGGAGCCAGACCGGCTGGCGTGATTTGTGAAATCATGAATGAGGACGGTACGATGGCACGTGTTCCCCAATTGCGCAAAATTGCCGATCAATTTGGTCTGAAATTGATCACGATCAAAGACTTGATTGAGTATCGCCGCAATCAGGAAAAATTGGTTCAGCGCGAAATCGAAGCCCAATTGCCAACAGAGTTTGGAAATTTTCGGGCAATCGGCTACAGCAATCTCGTAGATGACAAAGAGCATATCGCATTGGTTAAGGGAGAGATTGATCCGGAGAAACCGATTTTGGTCAGGGTTCATTCGGAGTGTTTAACCGGTGATGTATTCGGTTCCTATCGCTGTGATTGCGGTCCGCAGCTGCATGCAGCTTTGAATCAAATTGAGGAGGAAGGAAATGGCGTGTTGTTATACATGCGTCAGGAAGGGCGTGGCATCGGTCTTTTGAATAAGTTGCGTGCCTATAAATTGCAGGAAGAAGGTTATGACACTGTCGAGGCCAATCATAAGCTTGGGTTTGCCGCCGATTTGCGCGAATATGGAATTGGCGCACAAATTTTACGAGACTTGGGCGTGAAAAAAATGCGCTTGTTAACGAACAACCCGCGAAAAATTAAAGGGCTGAGCGGCTACGGCTTAGAAGTCGTTGAGCGGGTTCCAATCCAAATGGAAGCAAGAGAAGAAAATGAAAAATATTTAAAAACAAAATATGACAAGCTTGGACACCTGCTTCATTTTTGATCGAAATGAAGCTTCTTAAAGAACTTAAGACTGATTTGATTTTAACGAAAATTGGAGGATATCAAGAATGGGAAACTTATTTGAAGGAAATTTGGTTGGTACTGGTTTAAAAATCGGCATTGTCGTCGGTCGTTTTAATGAATTGATCACAAGTAAATTATTGAGCGGGGCACAGGATGCATTAAAACGCCATGGCGTCAAGGAAGCGGACGTTGACGTGGCATGGGTGCCAGGAGCATTTGAAATTCCACTGATTGCCAAAAAAATGGCGGATAGCAAGAAATATGATGCCGTTATCACATTAGGAACGGTAATCAGAGGAGCCACACCGCATTTCGATTATGTTTGCAATGAAGCAGCAAAAGGGGTTTCAGCTGCAGCACTGAACAGTGGAATTCCGGTCATTTTCGGTGTCTTAACAACGGACTCCATTGAACAAGCAATTGAACGTGCAGGCACAAAAGCTGGCAACAAAGGCTGGGATGCGGCAACTGCTGCGATCGAAATGGCGAATTTGTCAAGAGCAATGGAACAATAAAAAAAGCTCGAACACAATTGTTATCAAAATTAAAATCTACATCCCATGAAAGACAATCCGCCCGCATTTCGGGCGGTTGGCTTTTTTCTTAAAAAAAATCGCTCTTTGTTAAAAAAGAGTGTATAATGTGAATGTCATAAAAAAATAACCACGAAAACGGGTGCTAAAATCTTTTGAAAGATTTTTAGCTTAATAGGGAAGTTTGGTTAAAAGCCAACGCGGTCCCGCCACTGTAAATGTGAGCAACCTATAACATGCCACTTTCAAGCGATTGATGGGAAGGCATAGGAAGCGATGATCATGAGCCAGGAAACCTGCCTGTTTGTTTGCACCAAAAGCCTACGCGGATAGGAGGGTGTTAAGTTGAAGTTGGCATTTGCCGGCACCATCTTAACGTACATAACCTCCTCCTTTTGGGAGGATTTTTTTATGGGAATTTTTAGATTGATTAGGGGGAAAGGAAATGACAAAACATTATTCAAAGTTGGCGTTTGCGATCTTACTGGTTCTCGGCCTTGTAATGGGCAGTATACACCTGCCTACATTCGCCGCTGTACAGACAAATCAAGCAACCGTTACAGTAATTGGAACAGATCCGGCAGCACCGCCTTCGGTTCCAGAAAAAACAGTATCGTTTACGTCGAATGATACCGCATTTAATGCTCTTGTTAACGCTGTAGGGGCAAGCAATGTTGGCTTTACGGACGATCCAACCTACGGAAAATACATCACCTCGATTAATGGAGTTGCTTCAACCGATACCCTATATTGGGCTTTTTATCTTAACGGAATTTCCTCACCGGTTGGAGTTGACAGCTACCATGTTCAAAATGGGGACAACTTAACGTTCAAATACATGGACTACCCGACTGCGCAAAAAAGCACTGCAACGTTAAAAGTTGTCGGCAAAGATCAAAAAGATCTTTATACTTCTGCTTATCCAATCAGCTTTTTGGACAAAGCGACCGCTTTTCAACTTTTACAAGTGACAATGGGAAGGGATAAAGTCGGTTACAGTGACTCACAATACGGAAAATACATCACCTCGATTAAGGGGGTCGCTCCAACTGGTAACGATTATTGGGCTTTTTACGTAAACGGAAAACAGGCATCTGTTGGAGCAGATAGCTATCAACTGAAGCCAGGGGATCAAATCAGCTTTCAGTATGAAACATGGCAACCGGCAAACACAGGTACGAATAGCTCAACGGGTTCAGATAATACCAACGGCAACGCTCAGCAACCAGCAACAGCTGCCATTTCAAGCAATGAGCTTCAAAACGCCATTGATCGAGCTGCAGACTTCACGTTGAAAAACCAAATAGGAGAGTGGGATGCCATTGCTTTAAAACAGGCTGGGAAAACAATCCCGGCATCCTATCTTGAAAATGCAACAAACCAAATTGCCGAAAAGCAAGGAAAATTTTCGAGAATCACAGATACTGAACGCTATATTTTGGGTGTTTTAGCTGCTGGTGGGAATCCCACAACGATTAATGGTTACAACTTAGTTGAATCAGTTTACAACGGGAATGTTAGCAAACAAGGATTAAATGGGGTTGCCTATGCCTTGATTGCGTTGGACAGCGCCCAATTCCCTGTACCTGAAACTGCTCTATGGACAAAAGAGAAATTGGTCAATCAGCTTTTAGAAAAACAAAATAACGATGGCGGCTGGGCATGGGATGGCAGCGCGGCAAGCGATGTCGATTCAACCGCGATGATTCTAACCGCGCTTGCTCCTTATAAAGACAGGACAGATGTGAAGGCGAAAATCGATGCAGCCGTCCAGTATCTTTCCAAGCAGTATTCAGCCGGAAAAATAAACAATAGTTCCAGTGCAGCCCAAACTGTGATTGCACTTTCGTCACTCCGAATTGACGCAAATGGATCGCTTTTTGCCAAAGATGGAACGAGTGTGCTGAAGTATTTGTTATCATTCCAAAATGCGGATGGAGGCTTTGACTGGCAAGGCGGCGACAAAAGTGATTCCTTTTCGACATCGCAGCCATTTGAAGCGCTTGTTGCTTATCAGCTGATGGTAAATGGAAAAGGATTGCTGTATCATTTGCCGCTTGCAGCCGGAAGCCCGGCAGCGAAAGCGGATCCGGCGCAAACTCAAGCTCAAGCCTCACAAAATACCAAAGCTCAGGCAGAACAGAAAGGATACGCCCTGCCGGATACGGCGACAAATGCAGGGAATTTAATTTTAATCGGTGTGGGCTTCATGTTGATTGGCGCGATTTATTACATCGGCCGTTTGCGAAAAAAATGGTAAGAAGGGGGTTCCCAACTTGCATTGGCCTTATAAGAAGATAACTTTCTTTCTTCTGTTGATTTTGCTATTTAGTTTAGTTGGCTGCAGTTCAGCAGCGGGAGGAAAACAAGCAGATTCAAAAGGAAAAGTCCAAAAAATTGCAGACAAGAAAGCTTCGGATCAAACCGCTTCCGAACAAGCAACAGAGGTAAAAACTAGTACTTCTGCAACAGCTACACCGGATAAAAGTGAGCAGACAACAAAGCAAACGAACAGTACTGAAGAACCAAAACATGGTGAGCAGCCGGCACAAACAATGCCGCCTGCTCCTTCTGCTCATTCGGGTGCCACAAAAGCACCTGCTGCCAAAGCAACGACATCTGGAGCTAGCCAGGCGACTCCAACTGTGAAACAGCCGGCAACTGCCGCTGTTAAACCGGCAGCACCGCCACCTGCGCCGGCTCCAGCACCAGCGAAAACGGTGACCTTTTCGATCGTTGGACCAAAGGAAGACCACAGTGCCGACAGGGCTCCTTCGCCTGTAAAAATAAAGGATGGCGATACAATACTTGATGTGCTGCTGACAGCAGTCGGAAAGACAAACGTGGATTACAGTGGTTACGGTGCTTCGGCTTATGTTTCGGGAATTAAAAACATTTATGAGTTCGATTACGGGGCGAAAAGTGGTTGGACCTTTAAATTAAATGGAACGAGCATTCCGAAAAGCGCCGGCGTCATCTCTGTTAAAAATGGTGATCGTGTTGAAGCGATTTATGTTGAATAATCCAAGGAGAAAATGACATGTATGATCGATTCGAACGATTTCACCCGCTGATCCTGTTCATCTATTATGGCGGAGCAATGATTTTGTTCTTTTTATTGCTCCATCCACTTTTTTTGAGTATCGCTTTTTTTCTTGTTCTTTTGCTTCATCTCCTAAGGGATCACGGGAGAAGCCTGAGCCAGTGGCTTTTTTTTATGTTGACTACCGGGCTATTTCTTTTTCTCTTAAACCCGCTTTTTAATGAACGGGGCAGGCATGTATTGTTGACTATTTTCCAGCATCGCTTTACGTTAGAGGCTTTTATTTACGGAGGGATGAGCGCACTCTCGGTCATGGGTGTAATCGCCCTATTTGTCTCGTATAATGAGATCATGACGCCGAATAAGCTATTGTTTTTATTTGCAAAGTGGTTGCCGCAATTCGCCGTTTTGCTGATGCTAACACTGCGTTTTATCCCCCTAATGAAAAAAAGAGCAGAAGACATCACTGCCATTCAAAAAAGTAAAGGAATTGCTGGAGCCGACGGTTCGCTGCGTAAAAGAATAGAAACGGGATTGCTTTTTCTTCAGGCATTGCTTGTCTTTTCACTAGAAGAAGCAATCCAAACAGCCGATTCGATGAATGCCAGGGGATACGGATTCAGAAAACGTTCATCGTATGAATATTTTGTTTTAAAAAAAGCAGATTGGATTGCAGGCCTTTTCCTTGTTTTTCTCTTTATTGCCATTGCGTATGGCCGTGTAAACGGATATGGCTATCTAACGGTCTATCCGCGTCTTGAAAATTGGTATCTAACCGGAATGGACTTGGAAGTTCTTATTTTTGAATGTTTGTATCTTAGTTTTCCACTGATGGTTAACGTAGGGAGGAGGATTCGATGGCGTATATTGAGATGAAAAATGTGTCTTTCTCCTATCCGGATGCCGCAGCACCAGCCATTTGCAACCTTTCGCTAACAATTGAAAAAGGGCAATTTGTTGTCCTTTTTGGACCATCAGGTTCAGGGAAAAGTACACTTTTGCGATTATTAAAAAAAGAAATACAGCCACATGGCGAGCTTTCAGGGGAAATTCTCTTAAATGGAGAGCCGCTTCAAGAAACGGCAACGATCGGCTTTGTTTTTCAAGATCCGGAGAACCAGGTTGTCGCTGATGAAGTTCTGCATGAACTGGTGTTTGGCCTGGAAAGCATGGGTCTGGATACAACTGAAATGAGGAGCAGGGTTGCCGAAATGGTGCATTATTTCGGTTTGGAGCCGCTGCTTGAACAAAAGACGCAAGATCTTTCCGGCGGAAAAAAACAGCAAATTAACCTGGCATCTGTGCTTCTAATGCAGCCGGACATTCTATTGTTGGATGAACCAACTGCGCAATTGGATCCGGTTAGTGCAAGAGAATTACTCGATCTTTTGATCCGCCTGAATGAAGAGTTTGGCATGACAATTATTTTAGCCGAACATAGACTGGAAGAGTTAGCTGCTCTTGCAGATAAAATGGTATTTTTAGAGAATGGTCAAGTAGCAGACAAAGGTGATCCAAGGCAAGTTTTGCGAGAGCTTTGGTTCTCTCCGTATCATGACTATGTACCAAGTATCCCGGCACTTTTTTTCAAGTTAAACGGTGATGGCAAGGCTCCGTTAACAGTAAAAGAAGGAAAGCAATCGATCAGTCGCTTCCAGCTTCGTTCAGATCCGATTAATCCAGCAAGAAAAGCAGCAGGGGAAGCTCTTTTGCAAATTCAAGAAGTGTTTTTTCGCTACCATCGGCAGAAACAATTTGTTTTGGAAGGGTTCGATTTTCGTCTGAACAAAGGCGAAATTTATGCGATGATGGGCGGAAATGGATCGGGAAAATCGACGCTTTTAAAATTGGTTTGCGGGATTGAAAAGCCAGAGTTCGGAAAGATCGTTTTCGAAAACAAGCCGTTAAAAGCCTGGAAAAAGAAAGAGATCATTCAACGAATTGGCTACTTGCCGCAAAATCCAAAGCTGTTTTTCCTTCACGATACAGTCGGAAAAGAACTAGAAGCAACGATGGAGCAATGGGGGATTCCAGATCACAGTAAAGTTGAGCAACTTGTGGAGGGGCTTGGAATCTCCGCTTTAATGAACAGCCATCCTTACGATTTAAGCGGCGGGGAACTGCAAAAAGCGGCTCTTGCCTGCTTGCTTTTGCGCAAACCGGCATTGTTGCTTCTTGATGAACCAACAAAAGGTCTTGATCCTGTTTCGAAAAAGAGCCTCGCTTCCATTTTAATCGATTTAAAGGAGTCGGGGGTGACCATTTTGATGTCCACTCATGATATTGAATTTGCTGCTCAATACGCAACGGCCTGTGGAATGTTGTTCCAGGGGAAAGTCGCATCTGAAGAGGTTCCCGATCGTTTCTTTAATGGCAATTTCTTTTATACCACAATGGTTCAGCGCCTTTTTCGCCACATTGCTGATCATGGCGTTCTGACCATTGAGGAGGCGGTCCGGCAATGCGTGCTAAAAGATTCATAATCCATCTTTTTTTTCTTTTTTTGTTTAGCAGCCTCCTGGGGTTGTCGCTTGTGTTTGAAGACTATTTTTTTCCGATCAGCTTTGCGGTTGTGATTGTCTCACTTGTTTTTTTGTTCATCCGTTTTGAACAGAGGAAAGTGGAAGCAAAAGAGCTCGTTCTTCTGGCAGTCTTGGCGGCCATTGCGGCGGTTGCGCGAATTCCGTTTGCAAGTATTCCAAGTGTGCAGCCAACCACGTTTATCATTATAATGTCAGGCTTCGTTTTTGGAGCTGAGAGCGGGTTGATGATCGGAACGGTGGCTGCGCTTGCCTCCAATATGGTCTTGGGGCAAGGACCGTGGACACCTTGGCAAATGGCCGCATGGGGATTGGTTGGTCTTACGGCTGGTTTATTTCGCCGTACACACTTCATGAATCGGAAATGCGGCAGAGTTGTATTTGGAGTGGTGTGGGGTTTTTTATTTGGCTGGATTATGAATCTTTGGGGGTTCTTTTCCTTTGTGCAGCTCGGTAACCCTGTTACGCTTCAGACCGTCCTTGGCTATTTTGCCGGGAGTGCCTTGTTCGATACATTCCATGCCCTTTCAAATGCATTTTTTCTGCTTGTGTTCGGAAACAGCTGGCTACAAATTTTGTCGAGATTTCGGAAAAAATATGGATTGCTCAAGAATTGAATGGTTGCACTTTTCTTTACTAAAGTATAAGATTAAGACATACTTTGACAAGACTACTAGGGGTGCCTTTTTACCAGGCTGAGAGAAAAACGGTTTGTTTTTCAACCCTTCGAACCTGATCTGGATTATTCCAGCGGAGGAAAGTAGCGAAAATTACGATTTTCTGTTGCTTTTAAAAGTCAGGTTCCAATCGGTTCCTGGCTTTTTTACGTTTAGGAAACAATCGTTAGGAGGGATTGAGAAGAGCTATACTATACATATTTTTGTTAAAACGGAAGCGATTTTATTTAGAAAAAGGGGAAAATGAAAATGGAAACTGAAAAAATTGTCGTCGGACTTGACGAAAAACTGCCGCCAGGAAAAGGAATTTTATATGGACTGCAGCATGTCTTTGTTTCGAATGTCTGGCTTGATCCGATTTTTGTTGCAGCGATGGTCGGGCTGCCACTTACGCTGTCTGCTAATATTGTCAACGCGATTTTTATCGCCGCCGGACTTGTTACCATCATTCAGGCAACCAAGCTTGTTCGCTTGCCGATTGTTCAAGGCCCATCGGCTGCTTTTGACTCGATTATGATTGCCGCTGGGAAGGCAAACGGGCTCGCCGCAGCAAGCGGTGCCATTTTCTTAAGCGCTATTATTGTCTTTTTCTTATCGATTACAGGTCTGATCGGAAAACTGAAGGCTTTGTTTACACCGGTCATATCTGGAACCGTTATTTTTGTAGTCGGAATCTCACTTTCCGGTTTTACTTTATATGAATTTTTAGGCGGAACACCGGGAATGAAAACTTTTGCTTCAGCGACAACGCTAGCCATGTCGATTCCAACTACCGTGATTGTCATTTTTTTATCCCTTTTTGGCAAAGGGGCATGGAAGTCTTTTTCGTTTCTGATTGCATTAGTTGTTGGTGACATCATAGCATTTGCCTTGGGAAAGACGAATTTTTCTATGATCGCTGACAAAAGCTGGTTCGGCTTGCCTCATTTTCTGCCATATGGCGGGTTAACGTTTGAGTGGGGAACTTTCATCACATTCTTTATTGCCTATGTTGTTGCCGTAATTGAAGCAATGGGTGTCTATGAGGCCAGCGCTGAAATGTTGAATATCAAGCTTGATTCAAGGCGGATCCGCAACGGGTTTGCCGGGGAAGCAGCCGGCTCTTTCGTTTCTTCGCTAATCGGGGGCTTTCCAACAACCGCGTTCGGACAAAACGTCGGCTTATTGCGTTTAACAGGTGTTGGCTCGAGGCAGCCCGTGTTGATCGCCGGAATCATCTTTTTAATTTTAGGCTTTGTGCCAAAAGCGGGTGCATTGCTTGCGCTGACACCTGATGCTGTTGTTGGCGGGATTTTCTTGCCTGCTGCTGCAAGCTTAGTCTTTACCGGGCTTTCGTTGCTTGGAAAAATTGAAAAAACAGAAACGAATTTTATGATTGCCGGATTATCGCTGCTGTTAGCGATCAGCTTGCCAACATATTTTAAAGACGCAAAAGGTACATTGGTAACATTTTTATCCAACAGTATTTTCATCGCAGCTTTTGCATCAATCGTCATGCAGCTCATTCTAGTTCATTTGCCGAAGATTTTAAGAAAAGAGGAAAGTAAATGAGGCCGGATTCGATCAATATCATAAGTGATCTCCTTTCATTTATTGAGGGAAATGATGATCCATTGTTTAATGAAACAGCCTTAAAGTTGTTTCGCTTTCAATTTCAATACAATCTTCCTTATAAAAAGTTTTGTCAGACGAAGCGAAAAACACCTTTAACCATAAAAAACTGGCAGCAAATTCCGCCGATTCCGATTCAAGGCTTCAAGGAATTAACACTTGCCTGTGAACCGCCTGAAGAAGCGGAAGCGGTGTTTATGACAAGCGGGACTACAAATCCGAACGCGAAAGGGAAAAACTATCATCCGACGCTAGCTGTTTGGGACGCATCAATGAAAGGTCCGTTTAAAAAGTTTGTGTTGCCGGATGTTGAAAAAATGACGATTTTTGTATTGTCGCCCGCTGCTGATTTGAATCAAAATTCGTCCCTTTCCCGTTATTTATCAAATGCTGTTACCTATTTTGGGACAGCTAATAGCCGTTTCTTTTTTTCGGAAGCGGGGTTGGATATGGGAGCAGTCGCTGCTGCACTAAAAGAGTGCGAGGCTCGCGGCGAGGCGGTCTTGCTGATGGGTGCGACGTTTGCCTATGTGCATCTGCTCGATTATTTTCATGAACAAAAATGTCGCTTTCGGCTGGCAAAAGGCAGCAGAATTTTTGATACGGGCGGATTTAAAGGGCAGGCTCGCGAAGTCGAAATGGAACAATTATACAAAATGTTTGCGGAATTTTTTGATGTGGAGCGGAACATGGTCATCAATATGTACGGGATGACCGAATTAAGCTCGCAAATCTATGACCAGACCATCCTTTCCACTTATGAAAACGGGCAGACCATTTTTGCTAAAGCCGGACCAGCTTGGGTGAAAACGGTAATCTTAGATACAGACACTCTTGAGCCTGTTTCGGATGGCAAGGTGGGTGTGATTGCCCATTATGACCTGGCCAATTGGAATTCATGTTTGGCCATTTTAACAGAAGATATCGGCTACCGCACGGAACATGGTTTTGTTTTGCTCGGAAGGGTACAAGGCTCTGAAGCAAGAGGCTGTTCCATCGCCGTTGATCAGCTGCTGCAGTCGAACCGAGGGTAAGATGGAAGTGAGGCAAAAATAATGGAAGTTATCAAAGCGTATTGGATCCCAAAATCAGTTGATCTACCTGATGTTCGTGAACAGTTGGTCGATTCATCCTGTAAATTGGTTTTTCCAGTCTTAACGAATGAAAAAATTCAGGAGATTGCTTTGCAGATACAACAAAACCGCCTCGATTATTTGGCGCAGCTTACAACAGAAGATATCGTCAAAAAAATTGATCAGACCGTTCAAAAATGGCTTGATCCTAATTATCCGTTTCGGAAGCAGGCGGAAACACTGATTCCAAAAATCACTGGATACGATCCCGAAATGGTGCGGCTCGAATTGAAAAAATATATGCGGACATTTCGAAAAAAAGAATTGCTGCGCTTTTTAGATGAAGAATTTGATCAACCGGCGATGCTGGACGAGTTTCGTCCCCGAAAAACTGGCGGGATGAGCCGGGCATATGGACCGCGATCGATTTTTCATGTTTTTTCCGGAAATGTACCTGGCGTGCAAATTTGGAGTTTGATCATGGGGCTTTTATTAAAATCAGCCAATCTTGGCAAAACATCGACAGCGGAACCGCTGCTACCGGTACTGTTTAGTCAGTCGCTTGCCGAGGTGGATCCGCAATTGGCTGAAACGGTTGCGATTCTCCCCTGGAAAGGCGGAATGACGGAACTGGAGAAAGCCGCAGTTGACAGTTCCGAAGCAGTGATCGTTTATGGTTCGGATAAAGCAGTAAAAGCAGTTCGGCAATTGGTGCCACTGTCAAAAAAGTTTTTAACCTATGGGCATAAAATCAGTCTTGCTGTCATCGGCAAAGAAGCGCTTACGCCTGATCATTTCTATGAAACGGTTCATAAGCTTGCCGAAGATGTTTCCATCTATGATCAGCAAAGCTGTCTGTCACCGCAGTCTGTGCTCGTTGAAGCCGGCGGTGCGATCAGTCCCCAACAGTTTGCACAATTGCTGGCTGCCGAACTTGATCGTTATGCTAAAAAAAGACCAAGAGCATCGATAACGGATGAGGAAGCAATGTCGATTCGCAATTTGCGGAATCAAGCCGAGCTGGAATCGTTGGAAAATCCGAAAATCAGTTTGTATGCCAGCCAAGAGGATACGTCCTGGACGGTTGTATATCATGATGAACCCGGTTTTGCCGGATCGCCGCTGAATCGGTTTGTTCATGTGTTTGCATCCGAGAAACTGGAATCCGATCTTTCGAAAATGCAGCAATTTGAAAAATACCTTCAATCGTGCGGTCTTGCCGTTTCACCCGATCGTCTTTTTTTCCTTGCTGACTTTCTTGGTTCGCTTGGCGTCAACCGCCTATCGCCGATTGGACAAATGAACAGTGCAAAGCCGGGGTGGCATCATGATGGTCGGTTTAATTTGATCGACCTCTTGCGTTTTACGGATATTGAACGGGGACTTGAGGAAGGACTTGAATGGTACGATCCGGATGTGGAGTAGGCAGGATGGAAAAATCAATCGCATTCGATAGCGCTTCATAAGGGTGATTCATAAGTCCCTCGTGAGCAAAATAAGGATGCGAATGGTCAATAAGCGCGGTTCATAACGCCCTTTCGAAGGAAAAAAGAGTATTCACGGTCAATAAGCCCGGTTCATAACGCCCTTTCGAGGGAAAAAAGAATGTTCATGGTCAATAAGCCCGGTTCATAACGCCCTTTCGAAGGAAAAAAGAGTATTCACGGTCAATAAGCCCGGTTCATAACGCCCTTTCGAGGAAAAAAAGTGGATTCATGGTCAATAAGAACAGTTCATAACGCCCTTTCGGGGGAAAAAAGTGGATTCATGGTCAATAAGCCCGGTTCATAACGCCCTTTCGAGGGAAAAAAGAGTGTTCATGGTCAATAAGAACCGTTCATAACGCCCTTTCGAGGGAAAAAAGAATGTTCATGGTCAATAAGCCCGGTTCATAACGCTATTTCGAAGGAAAAAAGAGTGTTCATGGTCAATAAGCCCGGTTTATAACGCCCTTTCGAGGGAAAAAAGTGGATTCATGGTCAATAAGAACCGTTCATAACGCCCTTTCGAGGGAAAAAAGAGTGTTCATGGTCAATAAGCGCGGTTCATAACGCCCTTTCGAGGAAAAAAAGTGGATTCATGGTCAATAAGAACCGTTCATAACGCCCTTTCGAGGGAAAAAAGAGTGTTCACGGTCAATAAGCCCGGTTCATAACGCCCTTTCGAGGGAAAAAAGAATGTTCATGGTCAATAAGAACGGTTCATAACGCCCTATCGAGGGAAAAAAGAGTGTTCATGGTCAATAAGAACGGTTCATAACGCCCTTTCGAGGGAAAAAAGTGGATTCATGGTCAATAAGAACCGTTCATAACGCCTTTTCGAGGGAAAAAAGAGTGTTCACGGTCGATAAGAATGGTTCATAACGCTATTTCGAAGGAAAAAAGAGTGTTCATGGTCAATAAGCCCGGTTTATAAATCCCACCTAAAAGCCCAAAAAGCTAGTATAGCAAATTAAAAAAAGAAAGGAGGCTCACCGATGAACGTAAAAGACAAAATTGTGTTAGTCACCGGAGCAAGCAGGGGAATCGGAGCTGCGATTGCGAAAAAGTTTGCGGCGGAAGGGGCATTTGTCGGCGTCAATTATTTGAAAAATCAAGCGCTTGCTGAAAAAGTAGTTGCCGAAATTGAAGCATTTGGCGGACAGGCAGCTGCGTTTCAGGCAGATGTCCGCAGCCAGGATCAAGTGCAAACAATGATCACTCAACTAGGAGATTCTTTTGGCGGGATTGATATTGTCGTCAACAATGCGTTAAGCCATTATACGTTTAATCCAAAAACAAGGAAAACGGCCTGGGAAATAGACTGGCAGGATTATCAGACTCAATTAGATGGCAATGTCCAAGGCGCCTATAATGTTTGTAAGGCTGCGATTCCGTTTATGAAAGAACAAATGTCAGGGAGAATCATTAATATTGTCAGCAATTTAATCGATTTTCCGGTGATCCCGTACCATGACTATACAACAGCAAAGATGGCTTTGCTTGGTTTTACTCGTACACTTGCTGCCGACCTTGGTTCGTTTGGGATTACAGTCAATGCTGTTTCACCGGGTCTCACCTATCCAACGGACTCAAGTTCTGAAACAAAAGAAGATGTCCGCGAAGCGATTATTCAATTGACACCGCTGCACCGGCTGGCTACTCCAGATGATATTGCCGGCGCTGTCGTTTTCCTTGCATCCAACTGGGCATCTTTCATAACCGGACAATGTTTGAATGTTGACGGAGGATTGGTCATGAAATAACATCAACTAAGCCGTTTCTCATAAAGAGAAACGGCTATTTTCGTTATTGACCCTTTAATCTCTGTAGCTGATCAACCATTTGGGTTACTGCCTGACCGATCGAATTGATCGCTTGATCGAGCCCTTTTTTCCACGCGGGCGCCTGTTCCTTGATTTTTTCGCCTAATTTTTGTGCGTTTGCGTTTAATTCCTCGCTGATTTTCTTCGCCTGATCCCTTATCGCCTGTTGAGTTTGCCCGCTATTGGCCAGTTGTGTATTGATTGAATCGACTTCAAACTTGGCAGGTTTAACACTCGGCATCGCTGCACTCATGATTTCACGAAAAATCGGCACGACATTTTTTGAGCTGTTACTCGGAAGAAAATGTTCCCGGTCCGTCTGATCATAGCCAATCCATACGGCTCCGACAAGGTTCGGCGTATACCCCACCATCCATTGATCTTTTGTCCCGTTAATATCCGGAAATGGAAGCTGTGTTGACCCAGTTTTCGCAGCAATTTGTACCCCCTTGATTTGCGCATTTCTGCCAGTTCCCGATTCTACAACATTTAGCAGCATGGCGGTCATATCATTGGCAACTGATTTGGATGTTACGTTTGTTGTCTTTTCTTTATGTTCAGCAATAATATTTCCAGTTGGACCGACAATTTTTGTGATCAGATGGGCGTCATTCCGTTTTCCCCCGTTAGGAAAAACAGAGAATGCATCTGCCATCTGAAGAGGGGACACTCCTTTACTCATGCCGCCAAGCGCAATGGCCAGGTTTTCATCTTCCTTCCCATAGGGGATGCCAAAACGTTTGAGAGAGTCAAGCCCTTTTTTCAGCCCAATTTCATTCAACAGCCAAACCGCCGGAACGTTCAGCGATTCCTCAACTGCTTTATACATTGGAACTTCCCCTTGATACGTTTTCGAAAAATTCTCCGGTTTGTAATTTCCAATTGTCAGCGGTTCATCCTTTAGCTTCGAATTATAATTATAGCCTTCTTCAAGCGCTGGTGTATAAACAGCAAGGGGCTTCATCGTCGATCCCGGTTGGGCCTGCAATTGTGTTGCCCGGTTAAAACCGCGGAAAGTATGCTCACCGCGGCCGCCGACAAGTCCGCGAACTCCGCCGGAAGCAGGATCCAATAAAACCGCGCCGCTTTGAACAAGCTTCCCACCTCTTCCACTTGGAAACAAACGATTTTGGTTATAAACATTCTCAAGGCCAGCTTGAATATTTTGATCCATTTCCGTATAAATCCGGTAGCCTCTTGTTAGAATTTCATCCTGTGTCAAGCCATATTTTGAAATCGCTTCGTTTAATACTGCATCTACATAATAAGGATATTTTCGATCCACATAGCTGCCGCCGCCATCATGAAGCTGGATTTTTTCTTTTTTTGCTGCCGTATACTGGGCATTTGTGATCATGCCAAGCTCTTTCATCTTTGCCAAAACAACGTTGCGCCGCTGCATCGCGAGGTCGTAGTTGTTATACGGATCGAGGTAATTCGGCGCATGCAAAAGCCCGGCAAGCATGGCGGCTTCACTGATCGAGATATCCTTACTATTTTTATTAAAATATTTTTTTGCAGCATTGCCGATCCCCCAAGCACCGCTGCCAAAATAAACTTGGTTCAGATACATTTGCAGAATTTCGTCTTCTGTATAGACATTCTCGAGTTTTACCGCTAAAAAAAGCTCTTCTGCCTTCCGTTTATATGTCCTTTCCGGCGAAAGTAGCGCGTTTTTTGCCAGTTGTTGGGTCAAGGTGCTGCCACCAGCCGTAATTCTCCCTGCAAACAAATTGCTAAAAAATGCCCGTATGATCCCCCGAATATCGAAGCCGCCATGTTCATAAAAACGCTCGTCCTCGATTGCGACAACAGCGTTTGGAATATATCTTGGAATGTCTTTAATTGATACACCAATTGTCCGGTTTGTGGCAACATTTGTCGCGACATCGCCATCCTTATCGTAAATAACCGTCGCTTGGCTTAATCCTTCCTTAAGGGATTGAACATTCGCCCGGCTTGCCAGCCAACCGAAATAGGAGATCGTGACCAAAATAATAAGAAGAACAGATAATAACAAAACTTGTGTTAAGTGCTTCCGTTTCCAAAATCGCACTATCATTTCCCAAAAGGGTGCTAAGCGGTTCATATCAATCTCCTTACTTTCACCAATATTTCTGCTTCATTCATTATAATGATTCATCGAAACTTTTTCAAAAATGAGAGTATGGTTGAGGAAAAATAAATGGAAAAACCCGGATCATCCATGTGCCGGAAAATCAACTGTTTGACTAATGAAATCGTGGACAACCAAATAGCTCTGCTGCATATGCTATAGTAGCCGAGCTTATAAAAACGCAGTCCTGATGGATTTCGTTAAAAAATGGAATGCGAAAGTCGATAGGGGGGAGACTATTATGGTGAACTGGAAAGTGCGGTTTAAAAACTGGAGCTGGGTCGTTGCATTTATCTCGCAAATCATGCTTGTTGCGCAAATTATCTTGACTGGTTTAAATACATTGGGGATTACCGATTTTCAAATCACACAAGCTATTAAGGATTATGTATTGACCTTTGCCAATGCGGTGTTTGTTTTGCTCTCAATGCTTGGATTGGTTCAAGACCCAACGACAAAAGGGTATGCGGACAGTGATCATGCAATGAAATACGAGGAACCTAAATAAGGTTTTGCTTTACGAATCAGCCGAATAGCGCTATGATGTTTTTAGCAAGCTATTGAACTACTAGGGGTGCCCGAATTGGGCTGAGAGAAAAGCTTTTTTTCAACCCTTTTAACCTGATCTGGATGATGCCAGCGTAGGAAAGTAGCAGAAATGGTTTTTTCTAATACTTATTTCGGCAGCCAGTTCAATTGAATCTGGCTTTTTTTCATTCGATTGCCAGGCTCATGGGGACTCCGGCTTTTTATTATACATAAAGGAAGGGATTTTAATGGATACAAGTTATGTAGGAGAACTGCTGCAAAAGGTTAGGGAGGAAAATCCCCTCATCCATAATATTACAAATGTAGTTGTCACGAATTTTACTGCAAACGGCCTTTTAGCATTAGGAGCATCACCCGTGATGGCCTATGCTGCTGAAGAAGTGGCGGATATGGCAAAGATTGCTGGTGCACTCGTGTTAAATATCGGCACACTAAATACCATTGTCGTGGAGTCGATGCTGATTGCCGGAAAGTCGGCAAATGCAAACGGTGTTCCGGTTGTTCTTGATCCAGTTGGTGCTGGGGCAACGGCATACCGCACAGAAACCGCACAAAAAATCCTGGAACAAGTAGAGGTATCGATTTTGCGGGGCAATGCAGCCGAAATTGCCAACACAGCTGGGCAGCAATGGAATATTAAAGGTGTTGACGCTGGTGAATCACAAACAGATCCAGTCCATTTGGCAAAAACAGCCGCGAAAAAGCTCAATACTGTTGTTGTTTTAACTGGGAAAGAAGATATCGTCACCGATGGCGAAAAAACCTTCATTATACAAAACGGCGATGCTACATTAACAAAAGTGACTGGTACAGGCTGCTTACTAACGTCAGTTATTGGCGCATTTACCGCGGTGGAATCCGACCGGATCAAGGCATCTGTCGCTGCCCTTACATATTACGGCGTGGCAGCAGAGATTGCAGCCAAAAAAACGGATGGACCCGGCAGCTTTCAAATTGAATTTTTAAATCAGCTTTCAACTGTTACGGCAAAAGAAATCGAGCAACTAGGGAATTTTTCACAAATAAAGGAGTGACTGTCATGTCAGTGTATAAAGCTTTCACAATCGCTGGATCGGATAGCGGCGGGGGTGCCGGTATTCAGGCTGATTTAAAAACGTTCCAAGAATTAGGAGTATTTGGCATGTCGGCGATTACTGCGGTCACCGCGCAAAACACCCTTGGCGTTCAAGGGGTCTATCCGATGACTGCTGAAGCGGTAGCAGCTCAAATTGATTCCATTGGTACAGACATGGGAACTGACGCATTAAAAACAGGGATGCTGTTTAACGCCGAAATCATTGAGACTGTTGCAAAGAAAATCAAGCAGTATAATTGGAAAAAAGTCGTTGTCGATCCGGTGATGATCGCAAAAGGCGGGGCTTCCTTGCTGCAAAAAGAAGCGGTCGAAGCACTGAAAAACGTTTTGCTGCCGGTTTCGTTGATGATTACGCCAAACATTCCGGAAGCAGAGGAACTAACCGGGATGACAATTGAAACGCTTGAGGACAAAAAGGAAGCAGCAATGAAATTAACCAGCTTGGGCGTTCAAAATGTGATTATAAAGGGCGGTCATGATGAGCACAGCGATGTGGCGTTAGACGTATTATACGACGGGCAGGAATTTCATTACTTCAAAAGTACCCGTATTGCAACGAAAAACACGCATGGGACAGGCTGTACGTTCTCTGCTGCGTTAACCGCTGAGCTTGCAAAAGGAGCAAATGTGGCAGATGCGGCCGCAACGGCCAAAAACTTTATTCAAGCTGCGATCCAACATGATCTCAAAATCGGTGGCGGCCATGGCCCAACCAACCACTGGGCTTATAACAAAATTCGATAACTTTCTTATCGGGAGAATTGAAAAGAGGATGAAGTCATGTCAACATATGATCAAGAACGGTTGCGGAGCATACTGAAAGTATATTTTATTGCTGGAAGTCCAAATTGTACAAAAAATCCTAAAGAGGTATTGCAAGAAGCAATTGCAGGCGGAATCACCTTGTTTCAGTTTCGTGAGAAGGGAAAGGGAGCGCTGACTGGAGAGGCTAAATTCATGTTGGCTAATGAGCTGCAGCAAATTTGCCGTAATCATGGTGTCCCTTTTATTGTAAATGACGATGTTGAACTTGCGCTTAGGCTCGATGCTGATGGTGTTCATATTGGACAGGAAGATGAGCCAGTCGAAACCGTACGCAGCAAAATTGGCGATAAAATTCTTGGTGTGTCTGCACACACGCTTGAAGAAGTACATGCTGCAATCGAACAAGGCGCCGATTACTTAGGAATCGGACCGATTTTTCCAACATCAACAAAAGAGGATGTCAAACCCGTTCAAGGGACAACGTTCATTCGTGAACTCAGGAGAAAAGGAATAGACATTCCGCTTGTTGGCATTGGTGGAATCAACTCAGAAAATGCATCCGTTGTAATGGAAGCAGGGGCAGATGGCGTGAGTGTGATTACGGCGATCAGCCTTGCAACAAACATTCATGAAGCTGCAAAACAATTGAAAAATCAAGTATTATAGGTACAAACTACCATCCTAGTAAATTTGTAGGATGGTTTTTTTGTAGAATCATTTCAATTGTCTGGAAAAAAGTTTATAATAGAAAAAGTAAGAATATTCATTAAAGGAAGTGTGCTGGTTGCTGAGATTAGACCACTTTGTTATCCATATTGACCATGATGAAAAAAAGTTGTTTCAACTAAAAAAAAGCTTTGATGATTATGGAATTCCTTTTGACCCAGAAAAGGGACAAGTCACGAAAGCAATACATGTAGCAAATCTGTGGATTGGGGATCAATACCTTGTGCTGCCTTATTTAAAAAAACCAGATGGCGGCAGCTGGAAAAAAGAGTGGGTCTCCAAATATAATGGCGGGAAGCGCGGCATTTTCGGTCTATGTTTGGCAACCGATTCCTTGGACGATATTAAACATGGATTGGAAGAGCGTGGTATCCCTTTTCACGGACCAGAAAGAATCCCTTTTAAATTGTTTGGAGGGCTGTTAAAACTAAAACTGCCGTTACAAATTATTTACACAAAGCCAATCCCAAACAGCGATTTGCAAATCATGTTTTTGCAAATGGACAGTTTAGGAAAATTTGAATTTATTCGAAAGTATTTTATGAAACCAAATGCAGAGGATGTTGGTATCGTCTCGATCAGTGAAGCTTTTATAATGAAAGATTTTTCCCATGAGGAATGGGCATACATAAAGAATCTTTTTCCAAAGTTGGCTGGAACAAAGAATAAGAAAACGTTAAACATGGGGGAAACGAAGCTTCATTTTGTCCAAGACCCGCATCACGATTTATCCGTTGACTTGAAGGCTAAATCCTTGGAATTTCAATATGAAAATATGGAAATTGAAATTGAAAATGTCCGCTTGCTAATCGGTTAATCCTTCGGTGGCCTCTTTCTCATACACTGATTTTCTATTCCAATACTCTTTCCTGCTCTTGTCAACAGTTAATCGGTTGATGGGTGCTGCGTCGTATTTTTCCAATTTCATAAATTCTCTAGCAAACAAAAATAGTCACATAGAAACCATCTATGTGGCTATTTTTGTTTTTATCTGACCTCATTCAGAAATAAGACAGATTGTGACAACTTTATGACAAGGATTCGAGATGTGAACTACTTCACAGTTTAGACAAATATTCAAGTTGTATAGTGAACCTACATAGAGAGCATCGAATGAACCTCTCGGCCGCTGGGTGAAAGGTTTGAGTATAAAGGAGAGATCGAATTTGAAAAAGAAACGTTCACCGCTCGTAAATCGTTTGAAATACTTATCTCCAATTGAAAAACATTCAGAAAATCATAGTCAAACAACCTATGAAAATCGCGATTGGGAAAATGTCTACCGCCACAGATGGCAGCACGACAAAGTTGTTCGCTCCACTCACGGTGTTAACTGTACCGGGTCTTGCAGCTGGAATATTTTTGTAAAAGACGGCATTGTTACATGGGAAGGACAGCAGACTGACTACCCTTCAACAGGTCCAGATATGCCGGACTTTGAACCGCGCGGCTGTCCAAGGGGAGCAAGTTTTTCTTGGTATATTTACAGTCCGCTTCGCGTGAAGTATCCGTATGTCCGTGATGTACTTTTAACGATGTGGCGTGAGGCCTTGAAAGCAAACAGCCATCCGCTTGATGCTTGGAAAAGCATTGTCGAGAATCCGGAAAAAGCGAAAAGGTACAAGCAGGCTCGCGGAAAAGGCGGTCTTATCCGTGCCGAATGGAGCGAAGTGTTAAAGCTCGTATCTGCATCACTCTTATATACCGTTATGAAATATGGTCCGGATCGTAACATCGGCTTCTCGCCGATTCCTGCCATGTCAATGGTATCTTATGCCGCTGGTTCACGCTTTATGTCGTTAATGGGCGGACCGATGCTCAGCTTTTATGATTGGTATGCCGACCTGCCGCCAGCATCTCCGCAAATTTGGGGCGACCAGACGGATGTGCCGGAGAGCTCGGACTGGTTCAATGCTGGCTACATTATGACATGGGGTTCAAACGTACCATTAACACGGACTCCTGATGCCCACTTTCTTGCAGAGGTTCGCTACCGCGGCACAAAAGTTGTATCGGTCAGCCCAGATTATGCTGAATCGACGAAATTTGCCGATGACTGGATGAAAGTGAAACAAGGTGCTGACGGAGCCTTGGCAATGGCAATGGGTCATGTCATTTTAAAAGAATTCTATGTTGACAACAAGCATGACTATTTTATCAATTACGCCAAGCAATACACTGATTTTCCGTTTATTGTTACATTGAAAAAAGACGGGAACCACTACATTCCGGATCGCTTCTTAAACGCAAACGACCTTGGAAAAACAACCGGCAACGGGGACTTTAAACCGGTGCTATTCAATGAGAATACAAACGATTTTGCGATCCCAAATGGGACGATGGGAGCACGCTGGGAAGATAAAGCAAAATGGAACTTGCGGATGCAAGATGAAGAAACTGGCACTGCAATTGAGCCGCGCATGACCTTCAAGGACGCTGAAGATGAAATTGCAACCGTAAAACTTCCTTATTTTTCACATGCTGGCAACAGCATTCTCTACCGCTCTGTACCAATGAAAAAAGTAGAGGCAAGTGGACAGACCTTCTATACGACAACGGTATACGATTTGACGCTGGCAAACTACGGGGTTGATCGCGGCCTTGGCGGAGAAGCGGCAAAAACCTTTGATGATATGATCGCGTTCACGCCTGCATGGCAGGAAAGGATAACCGGCGTAAAAAAGGAACTTGTGATTCAAATTGCCCGTGAATTTGCTGAAAATGCACTTGAAACAAACGGGCGTTCCATGATTATTGTCGGTGCTGGAATCAATCACTGGTTTAACGCTGATACGATTTACCGTGCTGTTTTAAACCTTGTTTTATTCGTTGGCGCTCAAGGGGTAAACGGTGGCGGCTGGGCTCACTATGTCGGCCAGGAAAAACTGCGACCGGCAGAAGGCTGGCAAAATATCGCCACTGCCCGCGATTGGGTAATGCCGGCAAAACTGCAAAACGGAACATCGTTCTTCTATTTTGCAACCGACCAGTACCGCTACGAGGAACAGCCTGTTAGTGAGCATGTGTCGCCGGTAGTTGGCAAAGCACGTTATGAACATTATGCAGACTACAATGTACTGGCAGCACGACTTGGTTGGCTGCCAAGTTATCCAACTTTTAATAAAAATACAATCGATCTATATAATGAAGCGGAAAGCGCTGGAGCGTCTTCACCGGCAGAAGTCGGCCAGTATATTGCCCGGCAATTAAAGGAGAAGAAATTGCAGTTTGCAATCGAAGATCCCGACAATCCGGCCAACTTCCCGCGCAATTTATTTGTCTGGCGCGCGAACTTGATCTCCAGTTCTGGAAAAGGTCATGAGTATTTCTTGAAGCATCTTCTTGGAACAACGAATGGCTTATTAAATGAGGATGAAGACATGCTGCGGCCGCAGGAAATTAACTGGCGCGATGAAGCACCCGAAGGAAAGCTGGACCTGTTGATCAGCCTTGATTTCAGGATGGCTGGTACGCCGCTGTATTCCGATGTGATTTTACCAGCAGCAACCTGGTATGAAAAACATGATTTAAGCAGTACCGACATGCATCCGTTTATTCATCCATTTAATCCTGCGATTTCATCACCTTGGGAAGCAAAATCGGACTGGGAGATTTTTAAAGCATTGGCAAAGTCGGTTTCCGAGCTTGCAGCCGAACTGCAGCTTGATCCGGTGAAAGAAGTTGTCGCAACCCCGCTGCACCACGATACACCACAGGAGATGGCCCAGCCGCTTGGGGCTATCAAAGACTGGAGCAAAGGTGAATGTGACCCGATTCCTGGTAAAACCATGCCGCAAATTCATGTTGTCGAACGTGATTACAAGCTGATTTCGGAAAAAATGACCGCACTTGGTCCGAATATTAAAAACCTGCCATATGGCATTAAAGGAATTTCCTGGTCGGCAAGCGATGAATATGAAAAATTGAAAAAAGACCTTGGAACTGTCCGGAATGGTATCGGGGAAGGCTGTCCAAATATCGAATCGGCGAAAAGTGTTTCTGAAGCAATTTTAACATTATCATCCACATCGAATGGCCATATGGCGGTGAAGGCGTGGAAAGCACTTGAAAAGAATACCGATCTGCAGCTTGCTGATCTTGCCGAAGAGCGTGAGGAAGAATGCTTCACCTTTGCGCAAATTACCGCACAGCCAAAAACCGTGATTACATCGCCGGCATTCAGCGGTTCCGAAAAAGGCGGCCGCCGTTACTCGCCATTTACGACAAATGTGGAACGGCTCATTCCGTGGCGCACGGTCACCGGACGGCAATCGTTCTATCTTGATCATGAAATGATGCAGGAATTTGGCGAAGCAATGGCAACGTTCAAACCGATTTTGAACCATAAACCGTTTAAAAACAATCGGCCGGAAATCGAAGGAAAAGAGATTGTTTTAAATTATTTAACACCGCATAATAAATGGTCGGTTCACAGCATGTATTTTGATTCCCAGCCAATGCTGACACTGTTCCGTGGCGGCCCAACCGTCTGGATGAACAAGGATGATGCCGCAGAAGTTGGCGTGGCCGATAACGACTGGATCGAGTGCTTTAACCGCAATGGTGTCGTTGTTGCAAGAGCTGTTGTTTCCCACCGGATGCCAAGAGGAATGGCATTCATGCACCATGCCCAGGATCGGCATATCAATGTTCCTGGATCAAAATTAACAAATAATCGCGGCGGCACCCATAACAGCCCAACGCGGATCCATGTGAAACCAACTCATATGATTGGCGGATACGGCCAGCTTAGCTACGGCTACAACTATTATGGCCCTACCGGAAATCAGCGCGACTTGAATGTGGTCATCCGCAAACTGAAGGAGGTTGATTGGCTTGAAGATTAAAGCACAAATCGGGATGGTCATGAACTTGGATAAATGCATCGGCTGCCATACATGCAGTGTTACATGCAAAAACACCTGGACAAATCGTCCAGGTGCGGAATATATGTATTTTAATAATGTCGAAACGAAACCAGGGCTTGGTTACCCGAAACGTTGGGAAGACCAGGAAAAATATAAGGGCGGCTGGGAAGTGAAAAATGGCAAGCTGCAGTTAAAATCCGGCACGAAAACGAACCGCCTGCTGAATCTTTTTTATAACCCCAACTTGCCAACAATCGATGACTATTATGAGCCATGGAATTATGATTACGAGAATTTGACAAACAGTCCACAGCGAAAAACGCAGCCAGTTGCCCGCCCAAAATCGGCGCTGACTGGCGAATATATGGATATTCTCTGGGGACCGAACTGGGAAGATGATTTGGCTGGCGCCCATGTAACGGGTTTACAAGATCCAAACGTTGAAAAAATGGAAAACCAAATTCGCACCGAATTTGAAGATGTTTTCATGATGTATCTGCCACGGATTTGCGAGCATTGCATCAACCCATCGTGTGTCAGCGCCTGTCCGTCCGGAGCGATGTACAAACGGGAGGAAGACGGAATTGTACTCGTTGACCAAAACGCTTGCCGCGCTTGGAGACATTGTGTGTCTTCCTGTCCGTATAAAAAAGTTTATTTTAACTGGCAAACAAATAAAGCGGAAAAATGTACGCTTTGCTTCCCGCGAATTGAAGCGGGACTACCAACCATTTGTTCGGAAACATGCGTTGGACGGATTCGTTATCTCGGCGTAATGCTGTATGATGCCGATAAAGTGCAGGAAGCGGCAATGGCTGACGAGAAAGACCTTTATCATGCACAGCTGGAAGTATTTTTGGATCCGAATGATCCCGAAATTGTGGCGAAAGCCCGTGAAGAAGGGATCCCGATGGAGTGGATTGAGGCTGCGCAAAAATCGCCAATTTACCGGATGATTAAGGAATGGAAAATTGCACTTCCGCTCCATCCGGAATATCGCACACTGCCAATGGTTTGGTATATTCCACCGCTTAGTCCGATTATGAATATGTTTGAAGGTGTCGGTTCTTCTTCAAACGCAGAAGATATTTTCCCGGCAATTGACGAAATGCGGATTCCGATTGAATACCTGGCGAATCTTTTAACCGCAGGTGATGAAACCCATATCCGGTCAACACTGAAAAAAATGGCGGTAATGAGAAGCTATATGCGGAGCGTCCAAACGAACAAACAGCCAAATGGTAAGGTTGCTGAAGAGCTTGGCTTAAGTGAACAGGACATCAAGGATATGTACCGACTGCTTGCAATTGCTAAGTATGAAGACCGGTTTGTCATTCCGCCGTCACACCGCGAGGAAGTAGCTGATCTCTATGATGAGCAAGGTACTTGCGGCTTGGCTTTCGCTGGTGGACCAGGTGCGTGCGGAACATTGTCTTAAATTTAACGCATGGAGGAGAAAGGTAGCTTTCCCCTCCTAAAAAAAGAAGGTGAACGAATTTGCTTTATGATGAAATTCAAAGCGTTTTTCAAATATGTTCGTATTTATTAGCTTACCCGGATCAGGTCTTTCACGAGACGTTATCTGATCTGGAGGAGGCTGAAGTAAAGGAACTTTCGCCAGGTAAAATAAAACAAGAGCTTGGGCAATTTATTTCTGCAGCAAAGAAGCTAACAGTTGACGAGTTCATTCATACCTATGTTTACACCTTTGATTTTGGCAAGAAAACAAACTTGTATGTAACCTATATGACATCTGGTGAACAGAGAGAACGAGGAATTGATCTTCTGTTTTTGAAAAATTATTACAAACTTCATGGTTTTGAAGCGACCGAGCTTGAGCTGCCCGACTATTTGCCAATGATGCTTGAATTTGCCGGGCAAGTGGATAAGGAGACACTTCAGCCTGTTTTTGAACGGTATTTTGAGAATATGGTCGAGATACGCGATCGCTTAACTGAACAAAACAACCTGTACCGCCATGTCCTTGAGGCCGTTGTAGAAGCGGTGAAAGAAGCAGGAATAACCGAAACAAAGCGGAGGGGTGAAGAAGCATGGTCAACCAATTTATTTGGGTAATTTTTCCTTACATCGTCCTAACCATATTTATTTTTGGCCATATATATCGGTACAATCATGATCAATTTGGCTGGACTTCAAAGTCAAGTGAGCTTTTAGAAAAAAAACTGCTGCGTGTCGGCTCGAATTTATTCCATTTTGGAATTATCTTTGTATTTTTCGGCCATGTTGCCGGGTTAATCATTCCGGTCGAGGTGTATGAATCATTTGGAATAAGTGAAGAAGTCTATCATGCGGTCGCGTTGATTGGCGGGATTCCGGCAGGGATTGCTGCGGTCGCAGGCTTGATTATTTTAAGCTATCGCCGCATCACGGTGCGCCGGATCATTGCAACGAGCACGAAAGGAGATTACGTAGCACTTCTTCTTTTAACAGTTGTTGCATTGTCGGGATTATCAGCCACTCTTTTGAATATCAATCCAAAAGGATTTGATTACCGAACAACGATCGGCCCCTGGCTGCGGAGCGTTCTCCTCTTCCGTGCAGATGCAAGCTATCTTGTGAATGTGCCGCTGTGGTTTAAAATTCATATGGTTGCGGCAATGGGGATTTTTGCCGTTTGGCCATTTACCCGGCTCGTTCACGTCTTTAGCATGCCGCTGCGTTATTTATCAAGGAGCTATGTCGTATACCGCAAACGCGAACCAAAACAGCATACGGCTCGTTAGAACAAAAAGCCTGCTTTAATACGCAGGCTTTTTACTATTTTTTAGTTTAAGATTTCTTCAATTGTTTGCAGGGTTTCTGCGCTTAATTTTATGCCGGACGCTTTAACATTTTCTTCAAGCTGTTCCGGTCTGCTTGCACCGACGATCGCGCTTGAAACGCCTTTTTGGCGCAAAATCCAGGCGAGGGCAAGCTGAGCCATTGTCAGTTCATTGTCAGCCGCTACTTCTTTTAATCGTTCAACTTTATCAAGGTTCTCATCTGTTAAAAGCCCAAACAATGAACCGTAGTTTTCCTGGGCAGCGCGGCTTCCTTGCGGCACTGCGGCACCTTTTTTGTATTTGCCTGTCAGCACGCCTTGGGCTAGTGGAGACCAGACGACTTGGCCGATCCCGTATTTTTCACTCACAGGAAGGACTTCTTTTTCGATATAGCGCTCGAGCATGCTGTACTGAGGCTGGTTAACCACGATACGGTCGAGCAGTTTTTTATCAGCAATATGTACAGCTTCTGTAATTTGCTCGGCAGTCCATTCGCTAACACCGACATACAGAACTTTTCCTTGGCGAACCAAGTCATCAAGTGCCCTTAATGTTTCTTCGACGGGCGTTTCCGGATCGAAGCGATGGCAATAATAAAGGTCAACATAATCGGTTCCAAGACGCTTCAGGCTTGCGTGGCATTGCTCAATAACGTGTTTGCGCGAAAGCCCTCGGTCATTCGGGCCGTCACCCATTGGCCAAAACACTTTTGTCGCAAGGACATAAGAATCACGAGGATACTTTTTCAACGCCTTGCCAACGACGACTTCTGCTTCACCGCGCATATAAACATTTGCTGTATCAAAGAAGTTGATTCCAAGATCATAGGCTTTGTCGATGGAGGATGTTGCCTTTTCTTCTTCAACATATCCCCCGTATGTAAGCCAACTGCCGAGACTAATTTCGCTAACCTTTACCCCAGTCTTTCCTAAACGGCGATATTCCACAGTATTCCCTCCCAAAATAAAGTATTTCGTTACTCAAACTAAAAATACTACATCCAAAGGATTGTGTCCAGAGATAGCTTCTCCAGAATTCACTTTTGTGTTTGTGAATTCTTTTGCTGCTTCTTTTTCAAATAACCTTGAAACATTTGAAGAAAAATAAAAAAGAAAAAGATCGATATCACGACATATTCCGGTGCTTCCATGACCGAAAAGGGATTTAGAGCTTGTAATAGATCATATTGAAATGGTTCTCCTGCGATAAAATCCATCAATAGAATGATAAATCCTAAGCAAAAACACAATAAAAGCATCACAAAAAAGAGCTTCAAGTGAACCACCTTCACTCATGTTAGAATCGGTATCTATAGTTTAAGGATGCTGACATTGTTCTATACGACAGAAAGGGATTTGGTTAACGGGAAAAAATCCCTTTAAAGTGGATAAAAACAGTTTAGCTGGATACGATAACCACTAATGAGAAAAATGCTGAATGAATTGACAGTTGAGGCAACATAACAAACTTCATTAAAGGAGGCAGGCAGGATGTCGCTTCTTTCTTCCATTTTAAAAAAGCGGTCCAAAATTCGGCAACAAGACAATTTGCGGCAACAAGCAGATCCGCAGTCGCCTGAACAACTGCCTATCCTAAAAAATTGTCAAGACAATTTGCAGCGAATTAAAGAAGAACTTGGCAACAGCACAGATATCGTTATTCGTGAGTTTCAGTTTCAGCATATAACAGGTGCGATCGTTTATATTGACGGTATATCTGACAGCAAAGTGATTAGCGAATTTATTATCGAAACATTGATGAAAAAAAGTACCGATTCTGAAGCAGGAAAAGATCCGTTTCAGCTCATGTTGGAAAAAGCAGTGTCTTTAGGTAGCATCAGTCAAATTCGCGATTGGGACAAACTATATGAATCACTGCTTTCAGGGGATACAATCATTTTTCTGAATGGCTATGAAGTTGCAATCGGCGGAAGCACACGTGGTGGTGAAAAACGCGCAATCACGGAACCGACAACGCAATTAACAATTCGTGGACCAAAGGATGCTTTCACGGAATCTTTTCGAACAAATACTTCTTTAATTCGCAGGCGGATCAAAAGTCCGAACCTTTGGCTTGAGACAATGAAAATTGGTACGGTTACGCAAACAGATGTCGGCCTGATGTATATTAAAGGGATTGCCAATGAAAAAATCATTACCGAAGCAAAAGAGCGGTTAAAACGAATTCAAATTGATTCAATTTTAGAGTCAGGCTATATTGAACAACTGATTGAAGACCAGACGTGGACAACGTTCCCGACTGTCTACCATACAGAACGGCCAGATGTTGTCTGTTCGCAGCTATTGGAAGGCAGGGTTGCGATCTTCATTGACGGGACTCCATTTGTTCTGACGGCACCCGCTGTTTTTATTGAGTTTTTTCAAGCAGCAGATGATTACTATTCACGATTTGATATCTCGACTGGAATCCGGTTGCTCCGGATTACCGCATTTTTCATTTCACTGATAGGACCGGCCATATATATTGCTGCCACCACTTTCCATCAGGAAATGATCCCAACAACGATGGCGATTGCGATTGCTGCCCAAAGGGAAAACGTTCCATTTCCTGCATTTGTGGAGGCATTGATTATGGAAATTACCTTTGAGATTTTGCGAGAGGCCGGATTGCGCCTGCCGCGGGCGGTTGGTCAAGCAGTTTCAATTGTCGGCGCCCTTGTAATTGGCCAGGCAGCCGTTCAAGCTGGATTTGTCTCACCCGTGATGGTCATTGTTGTTTCAATTACAGCTATTGCCAACTTTTCGACACCAACGTTTGCGATGGCGATTTCAACTCGTTTACTCCGCTTTATCATTATGGGAGTAGCAACGTTTCTAGGTTTTTACGGTGTATCGTTAGCGGTGATGGTGATGACGATCCATTTGTGTTCCTTAAGGTCTTTTGGTGTCCCGTATATGGCACCAATTGCTCCATTTAGCTGGAAAGGTCAGCAGGACGTGTTAATCCGTTTCCCGATTTGGGCCATGAAAGATCGGCCGCAACTGATTAGTAAAAATAATCTGGCAAGAACAGGGAAAAATCAGAAACCACAGCCGCCGCAAAAAAACGATGCGGCAAACTCGAAGCAGCAAGGTGATCAAAAATGAAGCGAAGGTTTATCTGTTTGTTGGCCATTGTTTTCATGATTCCGCTTCTTAGCGGCTGTTGGAACCAGAAAGAACTGACCGATCTGGCATTTGTAATGGGAGTTGGCGTCGATAAAGGAAAAAACGGTGAAAAGTTCACGAGCAGCTATCAAATCGTAATACCCGGGAACGTCTCAACAGGTCAAAATGGCGGTGGTCAAGGGCTTCCAGTTGTTGTTTTTCAATCATCCGGGAAAAATTTACTGGAAACAGCGAGAATCGCGACAAGAAAAATTCCACGCCGCTTATATTATGGACATACCAATCTATTAGTGATTGGTGAAGAACAAGCAAAAGCTGGAATTCTCGATATGTTAGATGTACTTGATCGTTATCCGGAATTCCGGACGACCACTAAGATGATCATTGCCAAAAATGCTACGGCAGAGGAAATGCTATCAACGTTAACGAATATTGACAAACTGCCGGTTGATAAAATTTCAAAAACATTAATAGTAACAGAAGAAATGCTCGGTGAAAATATGATTGTGACCATTGATGATTTTATAGCGAGTCTTGTAAGTGATGGCAAAGAGCCTATTGTCTCTGTTTTTACTTTAAGCGGTAACTTAAGTGAACGAAGTACAGATAAAAACCTAAGTTCAGCAATACCGCCTGTGATTATTCAGTCGGACGGATTGGCGGTTTTTAAAAAGGGTAAATTGGTCGGCTGGATCCGCAAACAACACGCAAGAGGCGTATTGCGAATCATGGATAAAGTGAAAAGCACAGCAATTAGTGTTGATTGGGATCAGAAAAAAGATGCGATCGGCGTTTCACCAACGAGAGCAAAGACAAAGGTTTCTGCAAAGGTGAAGAATGGGCAGCCGCATATTTATATAACCGTAAAAGAAGAAGGCGTTCTGGAAGAGGCAGATGTGCCGATCGATTTGAATAATCCAGAGATCATTGAAAAAATTGAAAATAAATTGTCCCAAAAAATCAAAAAAGAAGTGTTGGCGGCAATTGCTGACGCCAAACAACTAAAAAGCGATATTTTCGGATTTGGTGAAAAAATTCATCGTGCCAATCCAGTTTACTGGAAAAAAGCAAAACAGAATTGGGATGAACGATTTGTCGATCTTCCGGTTACGGTAGAAGTCCATGCATATATCCGCCGTGAAGGTGTCCGCAGCTTGCCATTTTGGTCTGATATGAAAAAATAATCGCTAACAAAGAGGAATGTGAAGAATGGAAAAGGCGAAGATTAATGCGACACAGCTATTTGTCTTAGTTGTTCTATTTGAAATGGGAAGTTCCATTTTAGTTGGAGTAGGAGCGAGTGCCAAGCAGGATGCCTGGATCACGATCCTCCTTGGCATGATTGGCGGAATCGCCCTTTTTCATATCTACTATTTTTTATATCGCTACTATCCCGATGTTCCACCAACAACCTACGTCCAAAAAATCACGGGAAAATGGGTTGGTCGCATTCTTGCTTTTTTTTATATTGTCTATTTTATTTATCTAGCTTCAAGGGTTTTGCGCGACTTTGGCGAGTTGTTAACAACCACGATTTACTCCAATACACCGCTGTTTATCGTTAATACCCTTATGATCTTGGCAATCATTTATGGGATTCGCAAAGGCTTTGAAGTGCTGGCAAGGGTGGGCGAGTTATATTTCGCCCTTGTCTATTTGTTGGCAATTACGGGAATCGTGCTTGTCATGGTGTCAGGATTATTTCATTTTGAAAACTTGCAGCCAATGCTGGAAAACGGCTGGCGTCCGATCTTGCAGGCGACCATAAGCCAAACGCTGCTCTTTCCGTTTGGCGAAATGGTTGTTTTTACAATGGTGCTCCCATTTGTTAATGAGCAAGAAAAAGTCAAAAAAGTGTGCATCGGTGGCATGATTCTAAGTGGGATCAACATCACGATTACGATTATCATCAACATTGCGGCTCTTGGGGTTGATTTGTATACACGATCGCCATTTCCGCTCTTAAGCACAGTTAGCAAAATTGAAGTAGGCGGCTTTATTGAACGCCTTGATGTTTTGTTTATGCTATACCTGGTTGTCGGCGGATTTTTTAAAATTACGATTTTTTATTATGCTGCGGTCGCAGCGACCGCGGATGTGTTTCAATTCCAAGATCAACGCAAACTGGTGTTTCCAATTGGGCTGATTATTTTGTTTACTTCGATGATGATTGCATCCAATTATGCCGAACACATCAAGGAAGGTTTGACCATTGTCCCGATTTTCTTGCATTGGCCATTTCAAATCATTTTTCCCACTATTCTTCTTGTGATTGCTTATTTTCGTAACCGCAAAAAAAAGGCGCAAACATCATGACATTTGCGCCTGCCATTTTTTAAGCCATTAATGTTTTCTTTTCTCCATTCGTTTGAACGGCAGAGGATTTTAGCGGCAGTTTGATTCGAACCGTTGTCCCTTTTCCTTTTTCACTTTCAAAATCAATTGTTCCATGATGGGATTGAACGATCTTGAAGCTAACCGTAAGTCCAAGGCCTGTCCCTTTTTCTTTTGATGAATAAAATGGCTCACCGATCCGCGATAATCGCTCTTTGGACATTCCTTCTCCTTCGTCCTGAATGATTACAGCCGTTTTTCCATGCCGCGCTTTTTCAAGAACGACTGAGACTGTTCCGCCGCTTAAAGAGGCATCGATTGCATTTTTAATTAAATTGATAAACAGCTGTTTAAGCTGATTCGGTTCGCAATCCAGCCACATTTCTTTAGATGGTGATTCAAACGTAAATTGGACGTTATGCAAATTGGCCTCTGTATGAAGCAATGACAAGACATCACTTACTATTTTATATAAATTTGCCTTTGTAAACTGAACGTGCTGCGGCTTTGCCAAAAGCAATAGTTCACCAACAATATGGTTAATTCTTGTCAATTCGTCCATCATAATCTGATAATACATTTGATGGGTTTGATCTTCGAGCTGCAAGATTTGCACGAATCCCTTTAAAGAAGTAAGCGGATTGCGGATTTCGTGAGCAACACTTGCGGATAATTCCCCGACAACTGAAAGCTTTTCCGCTCTTCGCAGCTGTTCCTCTGCCTGCCTTAAGGTAGTCACGTCCTTCCCATAACCGATAATTCCAGCAATTTTGCCATGAATCATCATTGGGAGGGCCGTGCATTGCAGTGTAATGTTCGAACCGTTTTTCCGTTTTACGGAAATCTCATACGTAACCGGCTCATGGCTAGTTAATACATAGGAGCAATGTGTGTACACTTCTTCCTTTAAACCCGCGGGCAGGAGATCAGGAAGACTTTTTCCAATCAGTCGTTCCTTGGAATAACCAGTCATTGTTTCAAACTGCGGATTTAAATTGGTAACAGTTAAGTCCAAATCAAGCATAAATACCATATCAGGGTTGTATTCAAACAGCGACTTGTACTGTTGTTGGCTTTCCACTAAAAGTTTTTCAACGTTTTTCTTCTCAGTAATGTCCCGCCCGATAATCACCAATCCGTTCCGGCTTCCATCTTCATGGAAAAGCGGTACTTTAATCGTATCAAATGTTTTCGTTTCGCCATTTGGTAGTGGAATGATTTCTTCAACACGGGTGATTTTTCTATTTTGCCAAGTTTCTTCATCGGAAACTTCGCAGTAACGGAGGGCATCAGCATAGAAGTCGGTGTATTTCGCTAACTCAGAATCCTTTTTACCGCGAAAATCAACGTTTTCTAACTGAAATAATTTGAGCCCAAACTCATTTGCTTCAATCCAGCGCCCCTCACCGTCTTTAAAATTGACAAAGTCCACCATTGAATGGATGAGGGTGGTAAGGCGGTTTTCAATTTCCTTCACCCGGCTGAGTTCTTCCGTTTTTTTAGTAAAATTATAAAACAGCCAGCCAGTCGCTAAAACATAGAGTACTTCTTTCGCTCTCTCAAGAAAGGAAATGAATAACGAGGGCTTTTGCATATGTAAAAGAGTGTTTGTCCCAAAAATCCAAATAAGACTTATGATAAAATAAATGAAAATCAACTTTTTCTTGTTCATACATTTCCCCTGCTTTTTTAGGTAGTTGGGTTAATAAGTTAAGCATATAAGATACCCACTCCTTATAGTACATGAAATGTTTGATTTTTGAAACGATGAATCTGGAAATTTCTTAGTTTATGGAAAAGTTCCCAACGCGCAAGAAAATTTTGCTGCTCAAAGATAGAAAATGAAAGGAAAGAGGAGAAGAGCTTTGACGTACATCCAAAAGGGGACAAAAGAGTTTCTCAAAGCGAGATTTGCTTTATTTATCGGCGGGTTTGTTAGCTTTTCGATTCTTTATACAACCCAGCCGCTTTTACCAGCATTGGCAAAGGAATTTCATGTGTCTGCATCGCTTGCAAGCTTGTCGCTTTCGCTTTCAACGGGTATGCTTGCAGTTGCCATGATGTTTGCCGCGGTCATCGCCGATTCGTTCGGAAAGAAAAAAATCATGGTGCTATCGATGATGTTAACTTCTTGTCTTGGATTCTTGACGGCATTCAGCCCGAACTTTATAACGCTACTTGCATTTCGGGCACTTCTTGGCATTTTTGTTGCCGGGGTTCCTTCAATTGCAATGGCTTATGTAGCCGAAGAATTTCATCCACGCTCCATTGGGGAGATTATGGGGTTATATGTAGGCGGAACGAGCATTGGCGGGATGGCTGGAAGAATGCTGACAGGTTTTTTGACTGATCTTTTTTCTTGGCGGACTGCTCTGGCTGTAACCGGGTTACTGGCGTTCCTGCTTAGCTGCCTATTTTATTACATTCTCCCATCACCACGGAAAACAGCGAAAAAAATGTTCAACTGGAAAACGGCTGTCCGCGGTTATCGGGCGCATTTGATTAATAAATCCTTAATGGCTTTGATTCTGCTCGCTTTCCTCCTGATGGGCAGCTTTGTGACACTCTATAATTACATCGGCTTTCAGCTTGTCGAACCGCCATATCGATTAAGCCAGACAGTGATTGGTTTTATCTTTGTTGTCTATCTTTTCGGCACCTTCAGCTCAGTTTATATGGGGCGAAAAGCAGATGCATACGGCAATCCGCTTGTGCTGAAAATTTCACTTGGAATCATGATTGCCGGTGGCTTGTTCTCATTGCTTCCTTCGCTAATCGGAAAAATCGCCGGGATTTCGGTCTTTACTTTTGGATTTTTTGCGAGCCATTCCATCGCAAGCGCTTGGGTAGGGGAACGCTCCGGCCGCTTCAAAGCCCAAGCGTCGTCGCTATACTTGCTGTTTTATTATTTAGGTTCGAGCTTCATCGGAGCATTTGGCGGCTATTTCTGGACGTCCTTCAAATGGCCGGGCGTTGTCTCTTTAATTACTATTTTATTGTTAATTGGCTTCCCGTTGCTTCTTTTTGCCCAAAAAGACGAACAGAGGCGACAGCATGGAACAGATTTGACAAAAGGTTGGTGACACAATATGGTAGGGATTGTTTTATTTGATGGTGAATGCAATCTATGCAGCGGGACAATGCAATTTATTATCAAACGAGATCCGAATGGCTATTTTCGATTTGGCTCGCTGCAAAGCAAAACAGGAATGATGCTTTTAAAAAAGTATCGTTTGCCTGAAAACCAAAACAGTGTGATTTTACTTGATGATGGGATGGCATTTGAGAAATCAGCTGCCGTTCTTAAAATCTGCTCACGATTAACAGGCCTTTGGAAACTGGTGGTGATTTTCCAGATCATTCCGAAACCGCTCCGCGATTTTGTATATGATGTGATTGCCACAAATCGCTACCGCTGGTTTGGCAAAAAAATCAGCTGTATGCTGCCATCTGCGGAAAACCGCAGTCGCTTTTTGGATCAACAGCCAAATCAGCCTTATGATCCGCAAGGAAAGCCAAAATAGTTGCCTAAAATGATGTTTTACGTTACATTTCCAATATGATATATCCGTTCAATCATGTAAGTTGAAATGGAGGAGTTGTGGTGGAAACGTTTTTCGAAGACCGAAATGCTTTAAAAGATTTTATTGGAAAATACCGAAAACAATTTGAAGAAAATTTGCTTAATGAAGCAGTGAATGTAAGGGATAAAATTGATGAAATTCTTATTATCGGAAATATTGATTTGTTAACGAATGCTTACAAGCTCGTTTTATTTGTGATCGAAGAGCAAGAAGAAGAATTAGATCAGTTTGCCAAACAAGAGGGCATTGCCTGGGCAACCCACTCGCTGACTTTGGCATTCAAATTGGAATGGGTACAAGCCATTCGAAGGACACTGTGGAAGTTTTTAGAAGAATACTTCCAAACAAAAGAGACGCCACTGGATTTGAAGAACTTTTTTATTTTAGAAAAAAGAATTAACGATCGAATAGATCAATTCTTAAATAAGTTTTTCCTGAGCTATTCGGATTTTAAAGATCAATTGCTTGAAGCCCAAAAAAGATTAGTAGAAAATCTATCGGTTCCGATTATTCCGGTTACCTCCACGGTCAGCATTTTGCCGCTAATTGGTTCGATCGATACGTACCGAACGAAGGTACTTGAAGAAAAAGTATTGCTTGAAATAAATCGAATATATATTCAAACCTTGATTATCGACTTTTCCGGCATCTCGGAAATGGAGGCCGATGTCATCGATCAACTTGTAAACATCATTGACGGGACTGCGATGATGGGCTGTAAAGCCGTTATCACCGTATAATGCTACATATAAACTAGACAATAAAAAAGGAGTTTCTTAGTTGTATGTCAACCACTCGAAGAAAGTTTAACCCAGAAGAAAAAGCGCAAATTGTACTGGAAATCCTAAAGGAAGAAAAGTCAGTTTCACAGCTCGCTTCTGAGCATGGGATCCATACCAATGTCCTCAACCGGTGGAAATCCGAGGTGGTACAAAACCTCTCACAGCTGTTTGTTGATGATCGTAAAGGTATCACCAAAATGAAAAAAGAATATGAACAACAAATCAATGAACTCTACGCCGAGGTTGGTAAGTTAACCACCCAATTGTCGTGGCTTAAAAAAAAATCTGGCCTCTAACTTTACTCGTGAAGAGCGTATTGATCTCATAGAATGGGATTGCTCCGAACACTCCATCCTCGTACAAGCGGATTTACTTAATCTAAACCGCACCAGTCTTTACTATAAGCCGGTCCCTCCCTCTCCGGAGGAAATTCGCCTCAAGCACCGGATTGATGAGCTATACACAAAGCATTCTTTTCTGGGCTATCGAAAGATAGCTGCCATTATGAATCGAGAAGGGGATCTTATTCACGAAAATACAGTAAGAAAGTACATGCGAGAGATGGGTATTATGGCTATCTATCCCGGTCCGAACCTTAGCAAACGGGATCTCCAGCACCGGATCTACCCCTACCTACTTCGAGGGCTAAACATTACTCAGCCCGACCAGGTTTGGAGTGTGGATATCACGTATATCCGGATGAAGCAAGGCTGGATGTACCTCTACGCCATCATGGATTGGTATTCTCGCTTCATTGTGGATTGGCAATTGGATCAAAGCCTTGAAATCGGGTTCGTATTAGAGACTATGAGAAGGGCGCTAGCCAAATGCAAACCCGCCATTATTAACAGTGATCAAGGGAGCCACTTTACCAGCCCACAGTACACAGATTTGCTAAAGGAGAACGAAATCCGCATCAGCATGGATGGCAAAGGCCGTGCAAAGGACAACATCGTTATAGAACGGTTCTGGCGTAGCCTGAAGTACAATGAGATTTATATCAACGACTATACTAGCCCGCGAGAAACGAGGCAAGGTGTGGAACGCTATATCCATCTACACAACCACTACTTACCACACCAGTCATTGGATAACCATACACCAGCTGCTGTGTATAACCGGGATGTTGTACTGTTATCCACATGTGAATAACAGTAGCGGTGTTCGTCAAGAAAGTTGTCTTATATTTATATCTAAACTTAAAAAATCCTACCGCGCTTCGCTTGCTGCCCTCTTCATAAAAGATTCGTTCTAACGAACCAATCTTTTATGAAGAGGATGAAATTTTACCAACATTTCAGCGCTTTGGGGTGATCTTGGGTGTAGGAGGAAACCATTTCTCCCACGCCTTCGCTTATACTATGTCCTCCACCTGTGGACAATATCTAATTGGCGCTATTCCCCTCAATTTCCATACAGGAAGAGGAGATCAAGACCCTTGTATTATAGAAATATCTAAGTAATTTAATCTTGTATACACCTTAATTTTTCAAAAAAACTGTCTTGACTTCTTGTAGCACCATACCGGCTTGCGTCCGGAAATCGTGCGAAAAATGATTCATTTGGGGCTTACGTTCAAAAACAAGGCAGAAATGAAAGGAACTTTGCAACTGGCACTTAAGGATTATTTAACTTCGGTAAACTAGCATTTAAAAACGAGCAAAAATCTTTTGCTCGTTTTTAATAATCCAGAAGTTGTTCGCTTAATTTAGTTCACGCCGCTTGTTCTGCTCGATTCGTTTTCCGAGAATGATTAAGTCTCGCTCGATTCCATCCAATTCCGCAATATTTGGCAGATGCGCCCATTTCTCAAACCCAAAGGAATCAAATAATTTCAAACTTCGCTTATTGTGGCCAAAAATGAACGCAAGCAATGTTTTGATGTTCAAATTTGGACACTCGCCAATCGCGTACTCCATTAGAAACTTCCCCAATTTTCTACCGCGATAATCTGAATGGATATAAATGCTGATCTCCACTGTCCCGTTATAGGCTGGCCGCCCATAAAACGATTGAAAGCTGACCCAGCCGGCAATTTGCCCATCCTTTTCGATCACCCACAAAGGCCGTGCTTCAGGAGAATGATCAAAAAACCACTTTTTCCTGCTTTCCACCGTTACAGGTTCTGTATCTGCCGTAACCATCCGGCTTGCGATTGTAGAGTTATAGATTTCAACAATCGCAGGTAAATCATTTATCGTTGCATCTCGAACCGTATACTCTGTTTGCATGTCAATTCAGCCCCTGTAATTCATCCTATTTATCTATCATGTTAGCTTTTCTCACATTTAATTGCAATTAATTTTTAAAAAGGCTAAAAATTTTTTTAAAAATACTTGTTTTATCTGAAAAATCAGAATAGAATAATGGTACATACCAACCGGTAGGTATGTTCATCTGGAATTTAGCATATAGTTTGTAGCAGGATTGTCACATTTTTAAAGTATACGATAGGAGTGAAGGATATGCATTTACGTTTGACAGATGAACAACGAATGGTGCAAAAAACCATTCGCAGATTTGTAGAAAAAGAGTTAATGCCGTTGGAAAACGAAGTTCTCCGCAACGAACGGGAAGGGCGCCCGAGCTTGGAGCCGGGAAAATTAAAGGAACTCCAATTAAAGGCTAAAGAAGCTGGTTTCTGGGGAATTAACACCCCTGAAGAGTACGGTGGAGCCAACCTTGGACAGATGATGATGGCGCTTGTTTTAATGGAGGTTTCCAAAACGTTTGTTCCGTTCCAATTCGGCGGTTCAGCTGACAACATCCTTTATTACGGAAACGAGGAGCAAAAGAAAAAATACTTAATCCCAACGATTAACGGTGAGAAGAAATCGTGTTTTGCGATGACCGAGCCTGGAGCCGGGTCCGATACACAGAACATCAAAATGACTGCAGTAAAAGATGGAAGTGAATGGGTGCTAAATGGTGAAAAAACGTTTATTACTGGGGGAAATGAAGCCGACTTTGTGATGGCGATTGCGATCACGGATAAAGAACGGCATAAAACGAGCAGAGGGCGTGAAGGCGTCACTTGTTTCATCGTTGACCGGGAAATGGGCTGGAAATCCGAGTATATACATACGATGGGGGAATGGGGTCCAGCCGGTCTTGTGTTTGAAAATGTTCGTGTCCCTGAAGAAAATATTCTTGGTGAACTTCATAAAGGCTACAATCTTGGTCTTGAGTGGATCGGTTTTGCAAGATGGATTGTTGGTGCCCGTGCAGTTGGTGCTGCAGAACGTTTGCTGCAAATGGCAATTGATTATGCGAAAGAGCGGGTAACTTTTGGCAAGCCAATCGCTGAACGGCAGGCCATTCAATGGCAAATTGCCGATTCAGCTGTCGAGATTGAGGCTGCAAGGTGGCTTGTGCTAAATGCCGCTTTCACCCTTGATCAGGGAGAAGACAACCGCCATTTTGCATCAATGGCAAAGCTTTATGGAGCGAATATGGGCAACCGTGTTGTCGACAGGGTTCTGCAAATCCATGGCGGTATGGGCTATACGAGAGAACTGCCGATTGAGCGATGGTATCGCGAGGCAAGGCTATGGAGAATTTACGATGGCACTGATGAAATCCAACGCATGATCATTGCCCGAAACTTAATCAAAGGTCATGTGAAAATTGGGCAAGGTTTATAAGAAAAGGGCAGATTGTCGGAGCTAGACAGTTAACAAAGTTAAGAAATAAATTTTGATTAGCTAGCAATAATTTTGAAAGCGTTATCTAAAAACTTTAGGAGGAATGAAGAATGGCTGGAAGATTTGCTGGTAGGGTTGCGTTTGTAACGGGCGGAAGCCGCGGAATTGGCAAGGGGATTGTTGAGGAGTTCGCTAAGGGTGGTGCGAAGGTTGCATTTATCGATCTGAATGAGGAAGCCTTAAGTGAAACGACAAGTGAGTTAAAAGAGAAAGGATATGAAGTCTATTCAAAGGTTGCCAATGTCGTCAATGCCGAGGAAGTCGAAACTGCTGTTAAAGAAGTTGTCGATGCTTTTGGCTCTGTCGATATTTTAGTCAATAACGCAGGTGTGATTCGCGATAATCTTCTTTTTAAAATGACGGACTCCGATTGGCAAACAGTTATGGACGTCCATTTAAAAGGCTCCTTTAATGCAACACGCGCGGTTCAAAAATACATGGTTGAGCGAAAATATGGGCGGATTATCAACATTTCTTCCACTTCTGCATTGGGGAATCGAGGGCAGGCAAATTATGCAACAGCTAAAGCTGGCTTGCAGGGCTTTACCAAAACGCTTGCGATCGAACTTGGAAAATACGGAATAACGGCAAACGCGGTTGCTCCGGGTTTCATTGAAACCGATATGACAAAAGCAACAGCTGCGAGAATCGGAATCTCTTTTGACGAATTGATTCATGCAAGTATAGCGAAGATCCCTGTGGGAAGAAGCGGAAAACCAGAAGACATCGCCAATGCTGTAGCCTTTTTTGCCGATGAAAAATCGTCATTCGTAAATGGGCAAGTTATCTACGTTGCCGGCGGGCCAAAAAATTAACAGGAGGGATTTTCCAGTGTTTAAAGATCAAATTGGCAAACAATCGGAGAAGGTGAAAAACATCGTCGAACGCGGTGCGGTTAAAAAATTTGCTGAAGCAATCGGCGACCTGCATCCGATTTATTTTGATGAAGAAACCGGAAAAAAATCTCGTTTTGGGAAAAATATCGCACCGCCGACCTTCCCGCGCGTTTTTGATTATGGAGTGATCGAAGGACTGAACCTGCCAAAAAAAGGGCTTATCCATGGGGAGCAAACCTATCATTATGAACGCCCGCTCGTTGTCGGGGAGGAAATTCGCTGCTTCTCGGTAGTAAAAGACTATTTTGAGAAAAAAGGAAACTTTGGTGAAATGGGTTTTCTTGTCATTGAAGCAATTGGCGAAGATCTGGAAGGGAACACCATTTTCACGTCGAAACAAACGGTCATAATTAGTGAAGCGGTAAGGAAGGTGGCAACTCGATGAGCAGGCTCAAAAACTTGGAAATTGGTGAATCCTTAGAAGATATCAGGCTTGAGCCTGTTTCAAGGATTGATTTAATCAAGTATGCAGGTGCCTCAGGCGACTACAATCCCATCCATACAATTGACGAGGAAGCAAAAAACGCCGGTCTTCCCGGAATTATTGCACATGGAATGTGGACGATGGGCAACTTAGCAAAATTATTTACCCCTTTTTATGAGGAAGGATTCATACAGGATTATTCAATTCGCTTTAAAGGAATGGTGTTTTTGGATGATGTCATTACGTTAAAAGCGGCTTTGCAGGAAAAAAACGAATTAGGCCTGAAATTTACAGTAAAAGCAGAAAACCAGCATGGAAAAGAAGCAATCAAAGGCGAGGTCTTCTATAAACTGTATTCTGTTTAAGCAACGTATTTTTGCAAAGGAAAGGATTTGACATATGACGGTCAAAATGGAACTTAGTTATAAGCCGCCAGTGTTTGCGACGATTGAAGAAGAACGACTGTACTTGAAACAAAAGCTCGCAGCCTCCTTCCGGTTGTTTTCAAAATTTGGTTTTGACGAAGGGGTTGCCGGACACATCACGGCTCGTGACCCTGAGAAAAAAGATCACTTCTGGGTAAATCCGTTTGGCATGCATTTTAGCCAAATTAAAGCATCCGATCTTATTCTTTGCAATCATACCGGCGATGTTGTGGAAGGGAAACATCGAGTTGTGAATCGTGCCGCATTTGCGATCCATTCCCAGGTTCACGCTGCTCGTCCAGATGTGATTGCCGCCGCTCATTCGCATTCGGTCTATGGGAAATCATGGTCGACACTTGGACGGCTGCTCGATCCGATTACCCAAGATGCATGCGCATTGTACAATGATCATTCGATCTTTGATGATTACACAGGGGTTGTTTTGGATACAGAGGAAGGAAAGCGAATTGGCAAAGCACTCGGGAAGAAAAAAGCTTGTATTTTGCGAAATCATGGTTTGTTGACCGTTGGAAAATCAGTCGATGAAGCTGTATGGTGGTTTATTACGATGGATCGCTCCTGTCAAGCCCAATTACTTGCCGAAGCGGCGGGAACACCCATTTTGATCGACGATGACTATGCTAAAATCACCTATGGTCAAGTGGGCACGAGCGAAGCCGGCTGGTTCCAGTTCCAACCTCTTTGGCAAAGAATTGTAAAAGAACAGCCAGACCTGCTCGAGTAAAACAATTGGGTGAAAAGTGAATTCCTTTTTCTCTTTTCACCCATATTGCGTTACATAGTCTTACTGTAAAGGGTGGATCTTAATTGAAAATTGGCGTAGCTGGAACCGGTGCAGTTGGCGGATATTTTGGCGGACAATTACAAAGAGCTGGCCACAAAGTGCTTTTTTTGGCAAGGAATAGAACGCTTGAAAAATTGAAGGAAAACGGGCTAACGGTAAATGGCGACGCGGCAAGTTTCCATATTGATGGTGATTTCACTGGAAGATATGAAGATTTTTCCGATGTCGATCTTCTTCTGTTTTGTGTAAAAGCAAATGCCACAAAAGAAGTTGCCGAACAATTTATTCCATTCCTAAAAAAAGATTGTTTGATTCTAACGTTACAAAATGGTGTGGATAATGAGGAGATTCTTGCTGAACTATTTGGCCAACAGCGAGTATTTGCAGCTGCAACGTACATTCAAGCTGAAGTAACGGAGCCTGGAGTCATAAGACAAATTGGTTTACATCCTCGATTGGTGATCGGTGCACTGGAAAATAAGACATCTGAAAATGCCAAGAAACTAGCAAACCTTTTCAATGATGCCGGCATCCAGACTATTTTTTCAAACAATGTGTTAGAAACAAAATGGAAAAAACTATTTTGGAATATTACATTCAATCCGCTGACAGCGTTAACAGAAACAAAGGTAGGCGCAATTTACGAGTCAGAGGAACTGTATACGATAGCAGTGAAAACTTGCAAAGAAGCAATTGTTGTCGCCAGGAAAATCGGCATTCCGATTGAAGAAAATTTTTATGAAAAAATTATTGAGCAGGGGAAATTGGCTGTAAACCATCAAACGTCAATGCTGCAGGATAAATTGAAGGGGAAGCCGCTCGAATTGGAATCAATTTGCGGCTATGTGATCAGGAAAGGAAAGGAACTGGGCGTCGCAACACCAGTACTAGAGACAGTTTACAATCTATTAAGTTATCAGTCAAAAATCGAGAGGAAAACTTAGAAGATTCCGGGAGAAAGGGAAAAGCAGAGAAATTGATGCACCTGGAATCGTTGTCTTAAATCCGGATAAATCGCAAAAACACGCGGATAAAAGGGAAAAGTCTACGGATAAATGATCAAATTTCACGGATAAAAGGATCGATCTCGCGGATAAATTTCAAAATTCCGCGGATAAAATTAAATCCACCGATAAAACGCATAATTACGCGGTTAAACCGGGTTTGCGCAAAACCAAATTTGTTTAAGCGAGGTGAAACAGCAAGTGCAAAGCGGAGAAATTCCTGAAATAAATCTATATGCCTTACTCGATCGAACAACTTTGAAATTTCCGACACAGACGGCGATCATTTACAAAAATCAACTAATCAGCTACCAAGTATTAAAAGAAAAAGTCGACCGGCTCGCATGTGCCCTACTTCAAGTTGGATGCAGGAAAGGCGAACGGATTGGTTTGATGATCTCTAATCATCCATCCTATGTGACCGCCTATTATGCCGCATTAAAGCTTGGATTGATCATCGTCCAGGTCAATCCAATGTATACACCAAGAGAATTGCTTGAAATTTTTCAGGATGCCGGTGTCGAGCACCTTGTGGTCGAACCGGAAAATTATGCAAAAATCGCGGAACTGCCATCATTCATTTTTAAAAATGTTTTTCTGAGCGAAGCGTCGGACACGATCGGAAATTGCCTATCCATTGACGAACTGATCGAAGCTGCCAGCAAACCGCTTGAGTCCACTTGCCCGGTTTCGGCAAAAACAGATGTTGCGGTGATTCAATATACCGGCGGAACAACCGGGAAAAAGAAAGGCGCCATGCTGACGCATTATAATTTAGTGGCAAATGTTATGCAAAGCAAAGCCCTTTACGGAGAAAAAATGTTGTTTGGCAAAGAAACCGTGTTAACAGCTACGCCCCTTTATCATGTGTATGGGATGACCGCCGGCATGAATCTTGGAATTTACATCGGTGCGTCAAATATTTTAATGAAAAAATTTCAAGTTGACGAGGCACTTGCGAACATCGCAAAACATCGGCCGACTTTCTTTCCAGGTGTACCAAAAATGTACAACGCATTCGTCAACCATCCCGAAATTGAACAATACGAATTAAATTGTTTCAAATTTTGCTCAAGCGGCTCGGCACCGCTTCCTGTAGAAGTGTTAAAAAAATTCGAAAGGCTCACAGGCGCATCAATCGGCGAAGGGTACGGCCTATCGGAAACATCGCCGTCCACGCATCGAAATCCGCCGGATGGGCTGCGAAAAGTTGGCAGCATCGGCATCCCGCTGCCTGGAACCGAATGCCGGATAGTAAATGAAAACGGTGAAGATCTTCCCATTAAAACCGTTGGTGAATTGTTAATCAGAGGACCACAAGTGATGCTTGGCTATTGGAATAAGCCAGAAGAAACGAGGGAGGCATTAAGAGACGGCTGGCTCTACACGGGGGATTTGGCAACGGTGGATGAAGATGGTTATTTTTACATTGTCGGCCGGAAAAAAGAAATGATCCTAATCGGCGGTTTTAATGTATACCCGCAGGAAATCGAAGGAGTTTTATATGAGCACCCGGATATACAGGAAGCAGCGGTCGTCGGGGTGCCGGATCCGGAATTTGGCGAAATGGTGAAAGCATTTGTCGTACCAAAGCAAGGGAGAAACATTGACTTAAACGAACTGAAGGAATTTTGTTATCAGCAATTAACCCGCTACAAAGTTCCGAAAGTATATGAAATTAGAGATTCATTGCCGCGAAATACGGTTGGTAAACTATTAAAACGAATGCTGGTAGAAAAATAGGAGGTGTACATGATGAATTTTGAATTTGAGGAAGACATAGTATTTTTAAAAAGAAATGTCCGCGATTTTATTCAAACAGAAGTTGAAGCTGTTGCCATGCAAATTGAAGAGGAAAACCAGATCCCTGAGCGCATTCTCGCTTTATCAAAAGAAATGGGTTTATTTGGTTTAAGCATTCCAGAAGAATATGGCGGTCTTGGGATTGGCATGGTTGGGAAATGCGCTCTTTTTGAGGAAATCGGTCAAACGCACAATGGCTATACGACGCTGATCGGATCCCATACAGGGATTGGCACTGTTGGCATTGTTGAAATGGGGAATGAAGAACAGAAGCGAAAGTATTTGCCGGAGATGGCGAGCGGGGAAAAGCTGGGTGCCTTTGCTTTGACAGAGCCGGATGCTGGGTCAAATGCGGCCAACCTAAAAACAACGGCAGTCAAAAAAGGGGATAAATATATTTTAAATGGTTTAAAGCATTATATTACAAATGCCACCGAAGCCAGCGTTTTTACGGTCATGGCTGCAACCGATCCAGATAAGGGGGCAAAAGGGATCACATCGTTCATTGTTGAAAAAGATTTTCCTGGATTCAAGGTTGGCGCTGTCGAACGGAAAATGGGATTAAGAGGATCGCATTCGGCTGAATTAATTTTTGAAGATTGCGAGGTTCCAGCGGAAAATGTTCTCGGCGCAGAAGGGCAAGGGTATGTAAATGCGTTAAAAATTTTAGCTAATGGACGTGCGGGCCTTGCAGCAAGGAACCTTGGCTCATGTCAAAAATTGTTGGAGATGTCGACTCGATATGCAAAAGAGCGTATCCAGTTTGGCAAGCCGATTATTAAAAATCAAGCAATCAGCCACATGCTTGCAGAGATGGCAGTTGAGATTGAAACATTACGGTCGTTTACGTATCGCGTTGCCTGGATGGTCGATCAGGGCATGAAGGTTATCAAGGAAGCCGCAATGTTAAAATTGTATGGTTCCGAGGTTTATAACCGCGTGGCTGACAAAGCGGTTCAAATCCATGGTGGACTAGGTTATATTGCTGATTATCCGATTGAAAGGTTCTATCGGGATGCGCGAATTACAAGAATATACGAAGGAACGTCCGAGATTCAGAAAAATATTATTGCTGCCCAACTGGAAAAAGAATATAGCTAAATTGCTTTGAGAGGAGCATCTATATGAAGGAGATTGTGATTGTCAGTGCGGTTCGTACGCCGGTTGGAAGATATGGCGGCTCATTAAAATCACTGAATTCCGGACAATTAGCCGCAATCGCTATCAAAGAAGCGATCAAGCGGGCCGGGATTGAGGCAAATCAAGTGGATGAAGTCATTTTAGGTGAGGTCAGACAATCAACAGAATCATCCAATGTGGCAAGGGTAGCGGCACTAAGAGTCGGTGTACCGGAAACAACACCTGCTTTTACAATAAACCGCTTGTGCGCTTCAGGGCTCCAGGCCGTAGCCTCTGCGGCTCAGCAAATTGCTTGTGGCCAGGCAGAGATCGTCATTGCTGGCGGAACAGAAAGCATGAGCAATGCACCTATTTATCTTAGAAACTCCCGGTTTGGCGGTGACAATGCCAGACTCATTGATTCAAATACTGAAGCAGGGCAGCAGCCAAACGAAATATATGGAAATCAGCTTGGAATGGGGATAACCGCAGAAAATGTCGCGGAACGATTCAAGGTTTCGCGCAAAGACCAGGATGCTTTTGCCCTTGAAAGTCAGCGACGGGCGGCTGCCGCCATTGAAGCTGGGAAATTTGCTGGCGAAATTGTTCCGGTTGAAGTGACAGAGCGCAAGCGTCAATTTCTTTTTGCAACAGACGAACATCCCAGACCCGAAACAACAATGGAAGCGCTCGAGAAACTAAAACCAGCTTTCAAACCCAATGGTACCGTAACTGCGGGAAATGCATGCGGCAGGAATGATGGTGCGGCAGCACTCGTATTAACCTCCAGTGAGAAAGCGGCTGAACTTGGGCTGCATCCAATTGCCAAAATTGTCGATTGGGCGGCTGTAGGTGTTTCCCCTGAAGTGATGGGAATTGGTCCCGTCCCTGCTGTAAAAAAACTATTGGCACGCACAGGTTATAGCTTGGATGACATCGGCTTAATTGAACTGAATGAAGCTTTTGCCTCACAAGCGCTTGCTGTTATTCGCGAGCTGGGGTTAGATTCGGAAAAAGTGAATGTAAACGGGGGAGCGATTGCACTTGGCCATCCGCTTGGGGCAACGGGGGCAAAAATTCTTACAACGTTAATTCATGAAATGGTTCGCCGTCAGGAAAAACGGGGTATTGCCACTCTTTGTATCGGCGGCGGTCAAGGAATGGCGCTGATGGTTGAGCTTGTCTAATGGAAAGGGGGTAAATCATTGAAACTTAATTCAACATTTTTTGAAAAACTTGGTTTTGTAAGCGAGGAGTCTGCGGAACTGGGATTTCGTTTAAAACTACCCTTACAGAAGCATTTGTTACAGGAAGATGGTATTGTTCACTCTGGCGCCCTTTCAACAATGTTGGACACAGTCATGGGTGCACAAGTTTCGAAACAATTTCAAGCATTCGCAACAACGATTCAATTAAATTTAACCTTCTTCGATCTAAGCGCAAAAGAAAACTATTTTGCCAAAACAATCATTCTCGATCACCAGGAAAATTATGTTACTGCTGAAGGCGTGGTAATTGACGACAGCGATACGCTAATTGCTAAAGCAATTGGTACGTTTAAAATCAAGCCGATGGATATACTCTCACTGGATTCTCTAGGATTAAAACGTTGATCAAGAGAGGAGGCGAAACATTGGCTGAATTTTTACAAAATTTAACACAAAATTCGTTCCTAAACCATCTTGGATTTGAAATGGTACAGCTGGATGTGGACAGTGTTGCTCTAAAGCTGTTGGTGCAACCCGATCACCACAATTTGAACCAGACGTTGCACGGTGGTGTTCATGCAGCGATGCTGGAAAGTATACAAACCATGGTCATTCAATCCATTTACAAAACAAAAACTTCAGTGATGAATTTAAACGTCCATTATCTTGCACCTGTTAGTACGGGAGAAATCATGGCAACCGCAAAAATTATCCAGAAAGGATATAAGGTTGCGATGGCAGAGGCGAAAATCATTGGCGAAAAACAACAGTTAATCGCAACCGGAACAGGAGTTTATAAAATTTTACGAGATTCATAAAATATTAACTTGAAAATTCTAAAAATTATGTATAATATAATCATTAACATACCGACTGGTAAGTATGTCGGTTGGAGGTGCAATGATGAATTTTGACTACTCGGATAAAGTGAAAGAGCTGCAAAACAAATTAACGGCTTTTATGGATGAATACATTTACCCGAATGAAAAAGTGTATGCTGAACAAATTGACAAAAAAGATCGTTTTTCCAAAATTCCGCCCATTATGGAAGAATTAAAGGAAAAGGCCAAGAAAGCTGGGTTATGGAATTTATTTTTGCCGGAAAGCGAATATGGCGCCGGCCTGACGAATTTAGAGTATGCTCCGCTTTGTGAGATTATGGGACGTTCGAGCATAGCCCCAGAAGTTTTCAATTGCGCAGCTCCCGATACTGGCAATATGGAAGTACTTGTCCGCTATGGGACAGAGGAGCAAAAAGAACAATGGTTAAAGCCTCTGCTAAAGGGCGAGATTCGTTCTTGTTTTTCGATGACTGAGCCGGAGGTTGCTTCATCAGATGCGACCAATATTCAGGCCAGCATTGTTCGCGATGGCGATGAATATGTCATCAACGGAACGAAATGGTGGTCTTCCGGAGCTGGCGATCCCCGCTGTAAAATTGCGATTGTAATGGGCAAAAATGATCCGAATGCCCCAACCTATGAACAGCAATCAATGATTTTGGTACCACTTGATACGCCAGGAGTTACGATTAAACGCGTTTTACCGGTATTCGGCTATGATCATGCCCCGCACGGCCATGCAGAAATTGAATACAACAATGTCCGCGTGCCAGCAACGAACATGTTATGGGGTGAAGGGAAAGGGTTCGCGATTGCTCAAGGAAGGCTAGGGCCGGGACGGATTCACCATTGTATGCGCTCGATCGGCGCTGCGGAAAGAGCATTAGAAGAAATGTGTAAACGTGTTCAAAGTCGTACCGCTTTTGGTAAAAAACTTGCTGAACAAGGTGTAATTCAACAATGGATTGCTGATTCCAGAATTGAAATTGAGCAAGCAAGACTGTTGACCCTTAAAGCAGCGTACATGATGGATACGGTTGGTAATAAAGAGGCAAAAGGCGAAATTGCGATGATTAAGGTCGTGGCTCCAAACATGGCCTTAAAGGTGATCGACCGCGCGATTCAAGCACTCGGAGGAGCCGGGGTCAGTGATGATTTCCCGCTTGCTGCAAGCTGGGCAAATATTCGAACTTTAAGGCTGGCGGACGGACCGGATGAAGTGCATCGCAGAGCGATTGCTCGCTATGAATTGAAAAAATACAGATAACTAAGGGAAACTGTCGGTTCATAAATGAAGAAATGACGTGCAAATATGCAAACGGATTCAACTCATTATTTTATGAAAAGAGGCGGATGGGGGTAGGAACATGCATGTAAAGGAGCTTTTTGACCTAAAAGGAAAAGTAGCCGTCGTAACCGGAGGCGGCCGCGGATTAGGGAAGCAAATTGCCGAAGGCTTTGCGGAAGCAGGCGCAAATGTCGTGGTTTGTTCGCGAAGAGTAGAGGCGTGTGAACAAGTTAGTGAAAGCCTGAAAAAATTGGGCGTTGATTCGCTCGCCCTTAAATGCGATGTCAGCAATCCGGAAGACGTGAAACAGGTGGTTGAACAAATAATTGCGAAATTTGGCCGCATCGATATTTTAGTCAACAACAGCGGCGCTTCGTGGGGAGCACCTGTTGAAGAAATGCCGCTCGAAGCATGGCAGAAGGTTATCAACACAAATGTGACAGGGACTTTTTTGATGTCACAGGCAGTTGGAAAAGTTATGCTTGAGCAGCAAGCTGGCAAAATCATTAATATCGCTTCGGTTGCGGGTTTAAAGGGTTCGAACCCGAAGTACATGGATGCAATCGGTTATAATTCCAGCAAAGGTGCTGTAATTACATTCACTAAAGATTTGGCAGTGAAATGGGGGCCGAAAGGAATTTATGTAAATGCGATCGCTCCAGGATTTTTCCCGACAAAAATGTCAAGGGCATTGATTGAACAGGGAAGGGACGCGATTCTTGAAGGGACACCACTTCGAAAATTCGGTAGTGACAATGATTTGAAAGGGGTTGCCCTTTTCTTGGCTTCCAAAGCTTCTGACTTTATTACCGGGGAAGTTGTTGTTGTCGACGGCGGCGCAAATGCAATGTAAGGGAAATTTGGTTAATGTTATGGGGTTTTTGTTCGAGACCTGTCAGAGGGAAAAATCGCCGCGAAAGGTCAATGAGAAAAGTCGTCATAACAAATTTTTCGAATAGGGGTGCAGTAAAAATGAAACGGGATGCAGTGATTGTTTCAGCCGTACGGACGGCAATCGGCCGCCAAGGGGGAGCGCTTGCCAGCGTACCGGCACATGTGCTTGGGGCTGAAGTCATAAAAGAAGCGGTAAAAAGAGTCCATCTTGATCCACAGCAAGTTGATGATGTCATTTTCGGCAATGTTTTAAGCGGAGGCGGCAATATTGCGAGGTTAACAGCTTTACAGACTGGTTTATCAATAGATTTGCCTGGACTGACTGTTGATCGTCAATGCGGTTCAGGAATCAATGCTGTCAATTTGGCAGCTCAGGCGATCCGGGCTGGCGACGGTGATATTTATATTGCGGGTGGAACAGAAAGCATGAGCCGCGCGCCATACTTGATGGATCGGCCGGAAAAACCGTATAGCTCCACACCGCCTAGTTTCCGAAAATCACAGCTGTCTCCAAAAGAGATCGGTGATCCGCCTATGGGAATCACTGCGGAAAATTTAGTAAAAAAATACCAAATACCCCGTGAGGAACAAGATGAATTTGCATTAAGAAGCCAGCAAAGAATGGCAGCTGCAATGGAGGAAGGCAGGTTTGATGAACAAATTGTACCGATTACCATTCCTGTCAAGAAGGGTGAACCGATTGTTTTTAAAAAAGACGAACACCCAAGACCGCAATCGACCATGGAGGGATTGGCAAAACTAAAGCCAGCGTTCCTCGAGGGAGGAACCGTAACAGCCGGTAACAGCTCTGGGTTAAATGATGCGGCAGCAGCCCTTGTCATAATGTCAAGGGAAAAAGCCGAGGAACTTGGCATACAGCCACTTGCGGTCATTCGCGATTATTCAGTAGCAGGGGTTGATCCAAACATCATGGGAATCGGACCGGTTCCAGCCGTTCAAAAAGTTATGGAAAAGTCCGGGTTATCACTTGAAGACATGGATCTCATCGAAATAAATGAAGCCTTTGCAGCACAGGTACTTGCCTGCAATCGCGAATTGCAAATGGATTTGGAAAAGGTGAATGTCAACGGCGGCGCCATCGCCCACGGGCACCCGCTTGGGGCAACAGGAGCCATTTTAATGACAAAAGCAGTCTATGAATTGCATAGATCCGGCGGAAAATTTGCACTGATTACTGCTTGCATCGGCGGCGGTCAGGGCATTGCAACCATAATTGAAAAAGCTTAATGAAAGGAGTGGCGATCATGGCTGCGGATACGATTCCGATTCGAAAAGGAGAAGAACTGGATGCGGCAGCGATCGAGGCATTTATTCGCCGCTATATTAAACACTTGCCAGATGATCCGCTTGCAATTGTCCAATTTAGCGCCGGCCGCTCCAACTTAACGTATCAGTTGAATATCGGAGAGTGGGAGGCTGTTTTAAGGAGGCCGCCATTGGGGCCGGTTGCCCCGAAAGCGCATGACATGGCACGGGAATTCCGGATACTCACGGAAATTCACCCCCACTTTCCGGCAGCGCCAAAGCCGTATCTCTTTGCAGATGAAAGCGTCATTGGCTGCCCCTTTTTTATCATGGAAAGAAAAAAAGGTATCGTGCTAGACACAGAGTTTCCGCCAGATAGTACGCCAACGAAAGAAATTTGCCGGCGAATTTCGGAAACCATGGTCGACAATCTTGTTTTGCTTCACAGCATTGATTTTGCAAAAACAAAGCTCATAGAAATGACGAGACCAGCGGGTTTTTTAGAAAGGCAAGTGCATGGCTGGATCCACCGTTACGAACGTGTAGAGCTTGAGGAAATTAAGGGAATTGACCATCTGAAAAAATGGATGGTTACCCATATACCGGTCTCACAGGCACCAGCAATCATACATTACGATTTCAAACTCAATAACGCAATGTTTGACAAAGACTTTCGAAAATTGATCGGGTTATTTGATTGGGAAATGACAACAATTGGAGATCCACTGGCCGACCTTGGTGTTGCGATGAGCTATTGGACTGAACCGAATGATTCCGATTTATTAAAAAAAGGGATGGGTGAAGTACCAATCACGGCGACCCCGGGATTTATGACAAGAACGGAATTTATGGAGAGTTATGCGAAAAAAAGTGGCCGAGATCTTACCGCAATGAATTTTTATTTAACGTTTGCCTATTTTAAACTGGCCGTAATTTGCCAGCAAATTTTCTATCGCTGGAAAAATGGTCAAACAAAGGATGAACGGTTTGCCCATCTCGATGCGTTTGTCCGCAATTTAATTCAATACGCACTTGAACTAACTGAAAGAAAGACCTGAGGTGCAAACAGATGAGGAAAATACATCTTCTTTTAAAAAAAGAAGAATTGGACCAGCAAAAAGTAAAAGACAATAAAATCGTTGTTGTCTTCGATGTGTTGCTTGCTACCTCGACCATCACTTCCGCTTTGCAATTCGGAGCAAAGGAAGTGGTTCCAGTCTTAAACGGCATGGAAGCCCAAATCGAAGTCAACGGCCGTAAAGAGGGAAGTTATGTTTTAGTTGGCGAATATGAAGGGAAAACATTAGATGGTTTTTTATCGCCGAATCCGCTTGATTTGCAGGAAAAAATTTTTGGTAAAACGGTTATTCTTTCGACAACCAACGGAACAGTTGCACTAAAGGGGGCGTCAAAAGCCAAGGCCGTTTATGCTTCAACACTCGTAAACAATCAAGCAGTGGCCAATCATGTAGGAAAACGTCTTGATGGAGAAACATTGTTACTCGTCTGTTCCGGATCATCAGGGGAGTTTAATGTCGAGGATTTTTACGGTGCCGGACACTTTATTGCATGTCTGCTGGCAAGCGATGTGTTCCAATGGGAGTTAACGGATCCTGCCCTTGGCGCCTATCAATTTTACAAAGGAAACAGCCAGAACGGTGCAAGGCTTTTAAGAGAATCGCGGGTGGGCAAGATGCTAGCGGGGTATGGATATGAAAAGGAACTTGACTTTGTCTCGAATGAAAATATATTTTCCGTTGTTCCTATTTTAAAAGGGAAAACCATAATAAATGCGGAAATAGAAGAATGCGAGCCTGTTAGCAAGTAACGGGTTCGCAATCAATTCATTCGAAAATAATTAATAAAGTTTTTGATAGCGTTTACATATGAAAGGAGTGAAAACATGGCTTTAAACCCACAAGTACAAATCTTATTGGAAAAACTGAACGCTAGGGGAGCACCCCCAATGTCTGAACAAACCGTGAGCGAGGCGAGAGCGGCCTTTGCGAAAATGTGCCGGATGTTATCCAAGCCAGAACCGATCGCCAAAGTGGAGGAACGGAAAATTCCCGGTTTTCAAAACGATATAAAGGTTCGCATCTATACACCGGGACAACTAAAATCACTTCCAGTCCTTGTTTATTTTCATGGCGGAGGGTGGGTGATCGGTGACCTTGACACCCATGATCCTCTTTGCCGTGCCCTTGCGAATCAAGCGGAATGCATGGTTGTTGCGGTCGATTACAGCCTTGCCCCGGAAAGTAAGTTTCCTGTCGCCGTCGAGGATGCCTATATGGCCCTTCAGTGGGCTGCTGCACAAGCAGTTGGACTTGGTGGCGACCCGACACGTCTTGCAGTAGCCGGTGACAGTGCGGGCGGGAATTTGGCAGCCGTCGTCTGCTATTTAACGCAAATACGAAAAGGTGCCGCGATTTTGTATCAAATGCTCTTTTATCCTTCCACCGGTTTTCACTATACGCCTTCCTATGAAGAATATGGTGAAGGCTATCATTTAACAAAAGCAACGATGAAATGGTTTAGGCAACAATACCTCACAGAGTATGCCGATACGAAAAATCCAATGGCAGCACCGCTATTAATCCCTAAAGAAGCTACACCGTTGCTGCCGCCTGCCTATATTTTAACCGCGGAATACGACCCATTAAGGGATGGCGGGTTCGAATATGCCGAAAAACTTAAAAAAGCGGGTGTCGAAACGCAGTATTTCTGCTATCCAGGCATGATCCATGGATTTTTAAATATGACAGAAGCCCTTGACGATGGAAAAAAAGCGATTGCCGATGCAGCCAAAGCGCTGAAAGACCACTTTGCCGCAAGCTGTCGCTAAAGTAGCACTGATTGCTTGAGTAAGGCAAATTTAAAAAAAGGAGCGAAGATCACATGCAAACTCTTCATTTTCCTTATTGGCCCAATATCTCAAAGTCTTTAAAGGTTCCGGAAACCTCTCTGTATGACAACTTAAAAGTAAGTGCGGCGCGCTATCCTAATCATACGGCCATTATTTATTACGGGAATACCATTTCCTATAAACAACTCGATGAAGAGGTAATTGAACTTGCTGGCTTTATGCAGCAGAAGCTTGCTGTTGCAACGGGGGAAAAAGTGCTGCTGTTTATGCAAAATTCACCGCAATTTGTAATCGGTTATTATGCGATTTTGCGGGCGAATGCTGCGGTTGTTCCGATCAATCCAATGCTGACAGCGAATGAACTGGAATTTTACGTACGGGATTGTGAAATTAAAACAGCGATTATCAGTCAGGAATTGTATGATCAAGTTGCGCCATTGCTTGGGAAAACGACGCTAAGCAACCTAATCATCGCCGCCTATTCCGATTATACTGGAGCCGATTTTTCTGACGTTGTTCCAAAAGAAGCGGTAGCTCCAAGGCGAGTTTACAGTGAAGGAAATCATTATCTTTGGAGCGAAGCCGTTCGAGCAGGCTACATCCCGGGCGAGCATACGGCAAAAGCAGATGATCTGGCTGTGTTGCCGTACACTTCCGGAACGACCGGCCTGCCAAAGGGCTGCATGCATACGAATCGCACCGTACAGGCAAACACGGTTGGTGCCTATTATTGGTCGCGGACTACAACAGACTCCGTTCATTTGACAACTTTGCCGCTCTTTCATGTGACCGGCATGGTTCACAGTATGCATATGCCGATTTTTAGCGGTAGCACAATGGTCATTATGACGAGATGGAATCGTGAAGCAGCTATTGAATTAATAAAAAATGAAGGGTGTACCCATTGGGTTGCAATTGCCACGATGATTGTTGATTTTCTGGCAAATCCAAAATTAAAAGCAGAAGATTTAGCAACGCTAACTTCGATTTCCGGCGGCGGTGCCTCATTGCCGGAAGCTGTTGGTGAAAAGCTATTCAAAATGACAGGATTGCGGTATGTTGAAGGATATGGTCTTTCGGAAACGATCGCCCAAACGCATTTCAATCCGGCTGATCGGCCTAAAATGCAATGCCTTGGAATTCCATCATTTGATGTCGATGCACGGATTATTGACCCGGCAACCGGGAAGGAGCTTGGCGTTGGTGAAATTGGCGAAATTATCGTCAACGGACCACAGGTGATGATCGGCTACTACAACCGTGATGATGAAAACCGCAGTGCGTTTATTGAACATGACGGAAAGAAATTTTTCAGAACGGGTGATATTGGCCGTTATGATGAAGAAGGGTATTTCTTTATTGTTGATCGGGTAAAACGAATGATTAATGCTTCTGGCTTTAAAGTGTGGCCGACAGAAGTAGAATCCTATTTATACAAGCATCCGGCGATTCAGCAGGCATGTGTTGTTGGTGTGCCGGATCCAAGGCGCGGCGAAACGGTGAAAGCATTTGTGATTTTAAATGAAGAGGCGGAAGGGAAAGTGACCGAACAAGAAATTATTCACTGGGCGAAAGAGCATATGGCGGCTTATAAATATCCGCGCTATGTCGAGTTTAAGAAGCAATTTCCGGTTACGAGCAGTGGAAAAATTCTTTGGCGCAAGCTTCAGGAGGAAGAGTGGGAAAAAGCGGAAACAAAAGTTGAATAACAGGTGAATGACCGTTTCCGCAAAAAGCTCTGTTTATTTTTGCGGAAACGAGAAAGATGACAAGGGGGTAAACAATGGAAATTTTCATCCAACAGCTATTCAACGGCTTAACCATTGGAAGTGTGTACAGTTTGGTCGCTCTTGGATTAACACTCGTCTATGGCATCCTCCATATTCCTAACTTTGCCCATGGTGCTCTTTATATGATGGGCGGGTATATTACGCTAACCATGATTACAAAAGCTGGAATGGAGTATTGGCTGGCAATGTTTGTCTCCATTCTTGTTGTTGGCCTGATTGGCGTGTTAATGGAACGGCTTGTCTTCCACCCATTGCGGGAAGCACCGCCAATCCATGATAAAATTGCTGCAATCGGGATCTTGCTGTTTCTCGAAGCATTTGCCCAATTTGTCTGGGGGGCGGATTATCAATCAATGCCGACACCCTATGGTAATGTGGTAAAACTTTTTGGCCTGACTTTGACGATGCAGCGATTATTAATTGTTATTTCCGCGATTGTTGTGATGATTTTGCTTTATCTTTTCTTAAAAAAGACCTTTATTGGCGCAACGATTATTGCGATGTCGCAAAATCGTGAAGGTGCCAATTTGGTTGGCATCAATACCGATAAAGTGGCAATGCTGACGTTTATGATTTCAGGGGGACTTGCAGCGATTGCTTCTTCGCTAGCTGCACCGATAAATCTTGTTTTTCCGGGAATGGGTCAACTTGTGATCCTAAAAGCATTTGTCATCATCATACTTGGCGGAATGGGGAGCATACCGGGTGCGATCATCGGCGGCTATATTTTAGGCTTTAGTGAAAGTTTAGGTGCCACGTATATTTCGAATGATTACAAAGACATTATCGCTTTCGTTCTCCTTGTCATTATTTTGTCAGTTAAGCCGACGGGTCTGTTTTCAAAGGGGGGACAATAGTGGCAAAAATATTTAAGCAAAGAAATACGATTACACTGTTTATCTTATTAGCCGTTGCTTTTCCGTTTTTTAGTCAAAACGAATACTTGATCCATGTGATGACCCTTTCGTTTATTTGGATGATTGGTGTTTATGGTTTAAATCTCCTGGCTGGTTACACTGGGTATTTATCATTGGCCCATGCAAGTTTTTTCGCTGTTGGCGCGTATGCTCTAGGGATTTTAACGGTTAAAGCACAGCTGAATTTTTGGCTCGCGTTCTTGTTATCACTAGTCATTACAAGTTTTCTCGGTTTCCTCATCGGTTTGATTGCTTTACGAACAAAAGAACATTTCTTCGCCATCTATACATTATGTGTCGGCTACATTCTTTATCTTGTGATTGACAAATGGGACAGTTTAACAGAAGGTGTTCGCGGCTTGATCGGAATTCCTGCACCGGAGGCAATTGGTCCTATTTCATTTGATAGTCCCTTTTCTCAATACTACCTCATCTTGTTTTTCTTGCTTCTCGTTGTATTTGTTATGTACCGCATCATTCATTCACTTACTGGACGTACTTACATCGCGATTCGCAATAGTGAAGATTTAGCACTGACGATTGGCATTTCAACAATGAAAAATAAATTAACCGTTTTTGTGTTATCAACCTTTTTTGCCGGATTATCCGGTGCGCTTTACGCCGCATTTATCCGCTTTATTGGTCCGGATATCGGCTATATTACGATTACGTTTGATTTATTAACCTACTTACTAGTCGGCGGTATCGGCACTCTGACCGGACCGATTGTCGGCACCTTATTAATCGTCTGGATTTCCCAACAGCTTCAATTTCTTCAGGACTATCGCATGATGATCTTTGGCCCGGTTTTAACATTGCTTGTTATATTTTATCCAAAAGGAATTGTTGGTGCGCTATCAAGCTGGAAAGCAAAGCGACATGAGAAAAAACAACATTTGTACAAGATAGCAAAAACAAATGCGATTACCGAGCGGTTTCCAACTGCTGAAAAGCAAATTGAGGAGGGGTAGGATGATTCTGCAAACGAAACAACTGACAAAACGTTTTGGCGGTTTGACCGCGGTGAATCACGTTGATTTTTCAATCGAAAAAGGAAAAGTCAATGCAATTATTGGTCCAAATGGGGCAGGAAAATCTACCTTTTTCAATTTGATCAGCGGCTTTCATCGGCCTACTTCCGGAGAAGTTCTTTTTAAAGGGGTCGATATTGCGAAAATGCCGGCAAATAAAATTGCTGAGCTCGGAATTGCGCGAACGTTTCAGACAACGAATCTATTCGAACAATCAACCGTACTTGACAATGTCATGATCGGACACCGCCTGCGAACGAAATCGAATTTACTGGATGCCGTTTTTCGAACCGCAAGACACAAACGTGAAGAAAAGCAATGCCGTGAGAAGGCATTTGAAATGATTGAATTTGTCGATTTGCAAAAGGTCGCTGACAAAGAAGTCGCTAGTCTAACGCAGGAGGAGAAAAAACGAACGGCATTTGCACTCGCGCTTGCGACCGACCCGGAAATTGTTTTCCTCGATGAACCGGCAGCAGGGGTCAATCCCGATGAAACGGAAGGCCTCGCAGCATTGATGCAGAAAATGGTGAAAAAAGGAATTACCGTTTGCTTGATTGAGCACAAAATGCAGATGATTATGAAGCTGGCTGATAAAATCATGGTCTTAAATTATGGCGAAAAAATTGCAGAAGGAACGCCGGAAGAAATCCGCAACAATCCAGCAGTGATTAAAGCTTACTTAGGAGGGAGCGCGATTGCTTAAACTATCGGATGTCTCAGTGAACTATGGCAGTTTTACCGCAATCAAAAACGTCAATATCGAAGTGGAAAAGGGGGAAATTGTTGTGCTGCTCGGTTCGAATGGTGCGGGAAAAAGCACTACTTTCCGGGCAATCAGCGGTCTTAGCAAACTGACAAACGGAGATATTTTGTTTAATGGCGAGTCGTTGAAAAAGCGGACAGCCGACCGGATTGTTCAGCTGGGAATTGTTCAATGCCCAGAAGGCCGGAAGCTTTTTTCAGCAATGTCCGTTCAGGAAAACTTGAAAATGGGCGCATACATCCACAGACGGAAAAAGGAAGAAATCAGGCAATCAATTGAACACGTGTATGAATTGTTTCCGATATTAAAAGAAAAGCGGCATGATGCCGCTGGTTCGTTGAGCGGCGGTCAGCAGCAAATGCTTGCGATCGGCCGGGCATTGATGTCGAAACCGGAGCTAGTAATGCTTGATGAACCTTCAATTGGGCTTGCACCTTTGATTGTTGAACAAATGTTTGAAGTTATCCAGCGAATCAACCAAGAGGGGACAACGATCCTTCTTGCGGAACAAAATGCGAATGCCGCGCTAAAAATTGCCAATAAAGGCTATGTATTTGAAAATGGCTCTGTCGTTCTGGAGGGAACTTCTGAACAATTATTTGCAAACGATGATGTCCGCAAAGCTTATATTGGTGCTTAGAAGTTTAGTCGGTAAAGGGGGTGATTGCAAGGAAATTTTTCTATATAACATTCAGAATATTGAAATAACAAAGGGGGACTTTGAATGAAAAAAACGTTTCTAATGGGAGTAATCTTTGTTTTATTTTTAGGTTTGGCTGCCTGCAGTGGAACATCGAAAACAACAAGTTCCTCAGGCAGCAATGAAACGAAAGGCGGAGAAGGGGTTGTCAACATCGGCTACAGCGGACCGTTAAGCGGACCAGCTGCTTTCTACGGAGAGCGTACATTGAACGGGGTTAAAATGGCTGCTGAGGAAATCAATAACAGCGGCGGTTTTGAAGTGAATGGGAAAAAATACAAATTAAATATCGTCTCACTAGATGATAAATACTTACCGAACGAAACGGGAGCCAATGCCAAAAGGCTTCTTCAAGAAAACAAAACACCGATCATTTTTACACCGCACAGCGGCGGAGTATTTGCGATGCAAGTTTTTAACCAACAGCAAAAATTTATTATTGGCGCATACACAAGTGAACCGAAAGTGACCGAGGTTGGCAATAAGCTGACCGTTCGGATTCCGCCGCGGTATGACGGATACTTAAAACCGTTTACCGATTATGCAATGAGTAAGTTTGGGAAAAAGATTGCTTTCTTGCCGACTTCCTCTCAATATGGCAAAGACTGGTCAGCAAAACTTAAAACGTATTGGGAAAAGCGGGGCGGATCAATTGTCTACAATTCGTCGATTGATTTTACAAAAGACACGGATTTCTTTACAATTGTGACGAATGCTTTAAAGGAAAATCCTGATGTTTTATTCATCGGCGGTGCATCCGAGCCGACGGCAAAAGTGGCGAAGCAGGCGCGCGAACTTGGTTTCAAGGGCGGTTTTGTCATTATGGATCAGGCGAAGCTTGATGAAATGAAAAAGGTTACCGGGACATACGATGTTTTGAACGGCTCCATTGGGGTCATGCCACTGGTTGATTCAGATGCTCCGGCAGTTCCAGAGTTTGTTAAGAAGTATCGCGAAAAATACAAAGAAGATCCGGGCTCTGAAGCAGGCTTGAACTATATTGCGATGAATATTTTTGTCGGCGCCATGCAAGCAGCAGGATCAGTTGATGATCCGGAAAAAATCCGTGCACATATGCAGGATGGAATTGATAAACTGCCTAACGATAAAAAGGTGTATAACATTCAAAAGATTGGGGCAGATGGCGGCTTTGATTCAGAACTGATCGTTGCTGCAGTTGAAAACGGGAAAATTGTTCCGATCAAGGTGAAATAATTTAAACCAATCCTCCCAGTTTCCAAGAAATCACTGGAAATGGGAGGATTCTGTTTAGCCGAATTTATAAAACTGGAAGCTTGTCCTTGAAAAACGGAAACAGGTTGGCGGCAAGTTGGACATTTAAAAATTGCTGATTGTCCGCCAAATCAATTCCGAGCAGCTGTTCAATTTTTTTCAGTCTGTAGGTCAACGTATTGAAATGGATTGGGATTGATTCTGCTGCTGCCTTGCTATTTTGATTATGGTGCAAATAGGTGAATAAAGTGGTGAGGAGCTCACCTTTACGGTTTTGATCATATTCGATAGCAGGTCCCAAAATTTCAAAAATAAAGTCGATCAATTCTTCTTCCGAATTTTGCAGAAGCAGGCGCTGAACGCCTAATTCTTGATAATGTATCACGGCTTTCGATTGATTGTAGCTGCGAATAAACTGCAAACATTTGCTTGCTTCCTGCAAGCTTTTTGTGACTTTGGCGAGTCCTGAATGAATCCGGCCAATACCAAAGGAAACGGTTGTTCCCCAGTTTTTTAAGGCGATTTCATGCTGAAACCGTCCAATAAGCTCTTTTATTTGTAAATTGACATAAGTGGTCGAAACCTTTTGCTGAAATGAAAGTAGAATAATCACTTGATCGTGGTGGCGGACGGCAAGGCCTTTTGCAAAGTTTTTCAAAAAAACACGGTTTGCCATATTTACCAAGTGGCGGACCATGCTTGTTTGTTTTTGCGACTGTTCTTGTTCATCAAGCTGGAGAATCATCGCCATATATAGCGCCTCTTGCTCAAACTGCAGCTGCTTGCCCCGCTGTAGGAGCTTGCTATCGATTTTTCCAGCGGAAAGCGCTTCAATTAACTCGCCATTCATTCGTTCCTCTGCTTCGAAAACCGCCTGTTCTTTCATCATTTCCAATGAAATGACAGTGCAGGCATGCTCCAAGGCTGTAATGTCGACATCATTCATTTCAATACTTTCAGCAATGACCAATGAACCAAACAAATTTGGTTTTGTGCCGATTGGCAAAATGGTTATCTTTAGCGGCTTTTGATCGAACGACAGTTCAAACACTTGCCGCGGGAGCTTTACTATCCCCATCGATTCAACAGCTTTCGTTTTAATAGCCGACAAAATTTCGCTTGAAAGCATCGATTGATCTGTATAGAAAATCAATTCCCCAAGATCATCGACCAGTATAATGGGACGACCGATTTTTTTGCGCAAATAGCGGATAATCGAGTCAAGACCTTCACCGTTCAAAACAAGGGTTGCTAAACTGTTATGAATTTCAACAGAGCGTGAAAGCCACTCATTTTGCTTTGAGATCGTATCGTTCAACAATTTTAATTGCTTCACCGTCTTTTCCTGTTCAAGATAAAGGCTGGCCTTTTCAAGTGCAACGGCTGCCTGATGGGCAATGGCTTTTAAGAGATTAATATCTTCATTAATAAAGTGAAGGGATGGATCAAACGAATCGAGTACAATCACACCGATGCATTCCTCTTTTAAAAAAATAGGCGCGCATATCGTTGAATACGGAATGGTCGGAATCGAGTCAACCATTAATTTCCGATTCGTCTCTGACAAGGTTTCATTTGCTTTTTCCACCTCTTCCCTGTTAGGGAATATCAAACATTGCCTAGCGGAAAAAGCCATACCTGTCATTGATTCCCCGGGCCTGAGCTTGATGCTTTTGAGAATATCGGACTTGAAACGGCTATCTGCTTTGGCTGTCAAAAAGCCGTTTTCTCTATCAAAAATGAACAGTGCACCTCCGTCTGCCGCATCGATAACGGAAACGGTCTGCACCATGATCGCATTCATAATTGTATCAATATCCAGCGAAGAATTTAAAACGTTTGAAACTTGGATCAATGATTGCAATTGTCGATGGCTTAATGGTTCATTCATTAAAAATCCTCCTGGCGAATATTGTTTAAAATACAAAAAATTAAATTTCTTTTGTTTATTTTAACAAAAAAAGAATCAATTAGCTGATTATTTTGGATAAAATCTTTCTTTTAATTGTATATTGTAAATTATGCACAAAAAAATTGTGAAAACTTTGTGTATTTAAACAAAGAAAAAGTTATCAAAATTTTTTAAAATAAAACAAATATTCTATCAAAATGGGAAGGGGACCTTTTGGTGATTAATGAGGATCGAATTTGGCAAAGGTTGCAGTCTTTAAGCACCATCGGCCATACAGAAGCAGGCGGAATAATCAGGTTATCGTTTACAAAAGAAGAACAGCAGGCAAAAGATCTTGTTGCTACATATATGAAGGAAGCCGGTTTATCCGTCCGAATCGATGAAGCAGGCAATTTGATTGGCCGAAAAGAAGGAAAGAATGCGAACGCTCCTGTAGTTATGGTCGGATCGCATCTTGATTCGGTTTATAATGGAGGGAATTTTGATGGCCCACTTGGAGTGATTGCTGCAGTGGAAGCATTGCAGGCAATGAAGGAGCAAAACATTGAAACAGAACATCCGATTGAGGTCATAGCTTTTACGGACGAAGAAGGGGCTCGGTTTAGTTTTGGCATGATCGGCAGCAGAGGGATCGCCGGTACGCTAACCGCTGAAGATTTGCACTATCAAGACAAGGACGGGATTACGATTGCCGAGGCAATGGCCTCAGCCGGCCTCAATCCGGACGAAGTTTCAAAAGCGGCACGAAAACCGGGGGATGTAAAGGCATATGTTGAGCTTCATATTGAGCAGGGGCGGGTACTTGAACAGCGAAACCTTCCTGTAGGAATTGTTACAGGGATTGCTGGTCCTCTGTGGCTTAAATTAATCATTGAGGGAGAGGCTGGCCATGCCGGAACAACGCCGATGAATTTAAGACATGATGCCCTTACGGCCGCAGCAAAAATGATGCTGACAATCGAAACAGAAGCAGCCAAAACGGGTACGACCGTTGGGACCGTTGGTCAGCTTCAAGTTTTTCCAGGCGGGATCAACGTTATCCCTAACCGCGTGGAATTTACCCTTGATTTGCGCGATATCGATGAGAAAGTCCGCGATGGCGTCGAAGAAAGAATTTTACAGCAAGCTCGGGAGATTTGCCAAATTCAAGGCGTAAACTTAAACGTTGAACTCCTGCAGCGAGTACCGCCAGTACCGTGTTCCGAATTGGTTCAATCTGCAGCTAAAGCAGCATTTGAAGAATTGGGTTATGAAATTTTCACCCTTCCTAGCGGCGCTGGTCATGATGGCATGCAAATGAAAGATCTATGTCCAATCGGCATGTTGTTTGTCCGTTCAAAGAACGGCATCAGCCACAATCCGGAAGAATGGAGTTCAAAAGAAGATTGCGGGCATGGTGCAATCGCTCTTTACAAGACTATTGTGAATTTGGCGATTCAAAAAAATTAAGGAGTGAATGAAGATGAGTGCAGATGCAATGTTAAATGTAAAGGACTTGGCCGATGAGGTTAAGGAAGATGTCATCCGCTGGAGGAGACATTTGCATGAAAATCCGGAATTGTCTTTTCAAGAAGAAAAAACAGCGCAATTTATTTATGATACCCTTGCTTCCTTCGGCAATCTGGAACTTTCAAGACCAACCAAAACAAGTGTGATGGCCAGATTAATCGGAAATCAACCGGGGAAAGTTTTAGCGATTCGCGCCGATATGGACGCGCTGCCAATTCAGGAGGAAAATACGTTTGAATTTGCCAGTAAAAATCCGGGCGTTATGCATGCGTGCGGCCATGACGGGCATACAGCAATGCTGTTGGGAACGGCAAAAGTGCTGTCACAGCTAGCATCCGAAATTAAAGGGGAAGTGCGTTTCTTTTTCCAACATGCGGAGGAGTTGTTTCCAGGCGGTGCAGAAGAAATGGTTCAAGCTGGCGTCATGGATGGAGTCGATCTTGTGATTGGCACCCATTTGTGGTCGCCGATTGAAAAAGGAAAAGTTGGCATCAGCTATGGGCCAATGATGGCAGCACCGGATACTTTTCATATAACAGTTAAGGGAAAAGGAGGACACGCCGCTCTTCCGCACGATACGATTGATTCGATTGCAATCGCTGCCCAAGTCGTTACCAACCTGCAGCATATTGTTTCCCGAAATACGGATCCATTAGATAACTTGGTCGTTTCGGTTACACAGTTTATTGGCGGAACGACGCATAACGTCATTCCTGGTTCTGTTGAACTGTGCGGTACAGTTCGCAGTTTTGACGCAAAATTGCGCGAAGCGGTTCCGGGAAAAATGGAGCAAATAGTAAAAGGTATTACGTCCGCACATGGTGCCAGCTATGACTTTAAGTATGTAAATGGCTACCGTCCGGTTATCAATGATGAACAAGTGACAAAGGTGCTAGAAGAAACCGTTCTGGAAGTGTTTGGAGAAGAGGCGCTTGATCTTATGCGGCCAAATATGGGGGGAGAAGATTTTTCAGCCTTCCAGCAAAAAGCGCCTGGAGCCTTCTTCTATGTGGGAGCAGGAAATAGAGAAATGGGAATTACCTATCCGCATCATCACGCCAGGTTTACCATTGACGAAGATGCACTGGAAATCGGTGTTAAAATGTTCCTTCATGCCACCTTTAAATTTTTGAATTAAAGCTCTTGTCAAAGGATTTCAACTCATGCTATGCCTTGCCGCGTTGAAGGGGCCGCCATCTAGTGCGGCCGCATAGCAGTATAGCTATAATTTTTGGAAAATTCAAACAAAAATATCAGGAGGTCTTCGATGAAACTCTATCACTTATTGGCGCTGCTCCCGTTCATTGGAATCTTAGGTGGTATCTTCTTTACGAATCGCGTGACGCCGTACATCCTCGGCATGCCATTTATTTTATTCTGGATTGTTTTTTGGGTTGTGATGACTTCAGCAATTATGGCAATTATTTATCAATTGGATCCGAAAAATAAGGAGGGAGTATAAATGAATTCAGCACTATTTATCATTTTTGGCTTTTTATTGTTAACCATGTTTCTCGGGATCCAAGCTAAAAAAGGAAAGGATATGAACCTTGAACAATGGACGGTTGGCGGACGCGGTTTTGGTTCAATCTTTGTCTTTTTGCTGATGGCAGGGGAGATTTATACAACCTTTACATTCCTTGGTGGCAGCGGCTGGGCATACGGTAAGGGCGGACCTACTTTCTATATTCTCGGTTATGGCTGCTTGGCCTATATCATGTCCTATTGGATGCTTCCGGCAATCTGGAAATATGCGAAAGAAAATAAATTGTTATCCCAGTCCGACTTTTTTGTCAGCAAATACAAAAGCCCTTATCTAGGTGTGTTTGTCGCGCTTGTTGGGGTCGTAGCTTTGATTCCTTATCTTGTATTGCAATTAAAAGGATTGGGGATTATCGTTTCAGAAGCTTCTTATGGAACAATATCTCCAACGATCGCAATTTGGATTGGCGTGCTTTCGGTAACTGTATATGTTATGATCTCTGGTATACATGGCTCAGCCTGGACAGCAGTGATCAAAGATACGATGATTCTCGCGATTGTCTTGTTCTTAGGAATTTATCTCCCTTTCCATTACTATGGCGGCATTCAGCCGATGTTTGAGGCAATTGATCAAGCAAAGCCAGGTTTCATTACCTTGCCGCAAAGCGGTTTAAGCAGCTCATGGTTTGTTTCAACTGTACTGTTAACAGCACTTGGCTTTTATGCCTGGCCGCATACATTCGGGTCAATCTATTCTGCGCAAAATGAAAAAGTGTTCCGCAAAAATGCAATTATCATGCCGTTATATCAGTTAGTTTTGCTTTTTGTTTTCTTTGTTGGTTTTGCAGCAATTCTTCAAGTAAAAGGTTTGGAAGGTCCGGCTGCTGATTTGTCCCTATTAAGGTTATCGATCAAAACTTTCGATCCGTGGATAGTGGGCATTATTGGTGCTGCCGGCTTGCTGACAGCGATTGTTCCCGGTTCGATGATTTTAATGGCGGCCCCTACACTTTTGGCGAAAAATGTTTACAAAGTTTTTCGGCCGCAGGCAAGCGAACAGCAAGTTTCCCGGTTAGCGAAAAACCTTGTTCCGGTTGTTGCTCTCATTGCCCTTTACTTTACCTTTAAAGGCGGGAACACGATTGTAACATTGCTTCTGATGGGGTATAGCTTGGTAACCCAGTTATTTCCTGCTCTTGTTTCAAGCTTGTTTAAAAATAATTTTGTTACAAAACAAGGAGCATTTCTCGGGATTGCGGCCGGAGTATTTACAGTCGCATATACAACGATTACCCAGACGACGATTGGCACCCTTTTCCCAAGTCTTCCGCAATCAATTAAAGATCTAAACGTAGGAATTATTGCCCTTGTAATCAACTTGGTTGTAACCTTTGGCGTCAGCCTTGTCACACGATCCATCAATTCGTCCAATACAGAAACAGATGAAATTATTGCATAAAAAAGATGGCCTAGGCCATCTTTTTTTATAATATCGCCAGAATTTATATCCATAAATTCTGAACGCACGACGGGCAAGGATGCCCTAGTCAGGCGAAAGGCACAGGATGTGCCGTTTTGAGCGTGATAAAATCAACTACGCCTCTGTCTTCGCCAATCGGCGAGTTTTCTTTAAATGATTTGTTTTTTTACACGGTTCTCTGCAAAAAGAATGGCTAAAAAAATGGCTGAAAACTGAAAACTGCTCGTACAACAGGATGAGCAAGCCCCCTTTTTGGGACTGCTGCCACGCATATCAATAGGTTGAACTATTTCGCTTTAACGGGTTGCAAAAATGTATGAATATACTGATAAATTTCCGTTGGGCGTTCTTCTGGAATGGCATGGCCAGTATCTTTTAAAACAACGAGTTCAGCATTTGTCAGATCGTTTTTCAAACGCTTGCCGATCTCAAGCGGGACGGATCGATCTTGTTCGCCCCATATCAACAGGCAGGGAGTCTGAATTTGTTGGAGTTTTTCTGCCGGCAAGTCGCCTTCTCGATGGCGGACCATACGAGCGAGAGCAGTGAAAATTTCTTTTGATAAAAAAGGTTCTAAGTATCCTTGAATCATTTCCTCATTAATTAAGTCATGATTAAATAAGGAATCCTGCAGATTTTTCTTTACCCCTGTCCGCTCAAGCCAATATTTCACAAAAAACGGAAAAAAGGGAAGGTAGCTTGTAAAAATCAACGTTCGTGCTGCCCGTTTTAAATAAGCAGAACTGCACAATAAAATGGCTTCATTTGAGAACTGCGGCAACAAATGAAGGATATTTAGCACGATTTGCCCACCCATTGAGTGGCCAATAAGCGTGATGTTTTTTAGTTTAAAAAATTCAACAAGTTTAATGACGGTTTGTGCCATATTTTTATATGAATAGACAAAACGGCGAGATTTTTCACTCTTTCCAAATGGAGGAAGGTCAATCGTCAAAACTTGATAGTCTTGATGCAATAATGGAATCAAATGGCGAAACGTAAAGGTAGAAGAAAGAAATCCATGAAGCAGAACAATTGTTTTTTTCGATGAAGTGTTTGGATAGAATTCATAATAAACATTTGCCTCATTGATCGCTTGAAAGCCAAATGATCCAGGCTGTAACACTTTCGTTTCCCCCTTACAAAAGATATGAATGTAATTTGCCCCAAAAAAATTTTTTTAGTCAAAAGAGGATAATTTAGGGGGGATAGAGAAACTAAAAAAACAGGGATAAGCTTTGTTTTAAAAGCATCTCCCTGCAACATTCAATGATGGTTTTCCGATGGTTTGTTAGTAGTAAAAGCTTTGTTGTGCTTTTCGGTAAATGTCCAGTAAGATCCGCTGGCTTTGTATATAATCCTGCTCCCGCCGCTGTTCGACCTTCATTCTTGCTGCGTGGCTCCTGCTATACACCTCATACCCAACACTATGAGCACTATGCATTGCTTTTTCCATTTCGCTCGTATAACTTAGTTGTAAATAACTGATAACAAATCCATCCCTTCAAATTAGTATGTTGCACGGTTAACATCGTAACATGTATGTTATTTTGCCACAAACCGGAGGAAACTGAAAATTCAAGTATATTCCCAGTTATATTGCCGAGTGGCCAATATAACTCTTAGATTCTTAAAATACAGGCAAAATGCTCCCGATCATAACCGATATTGCAACCTTTACCCAGAAAGAGGGACGTTTAAGCGTAATAATGTGAAATTAGGGAAGGTGAAATAAGTTGTTTAACCTGATTGATGCCCATATCCACTTAGATCAATATCATGACGACGAAATTCAGTCGATTTTAAACGATTCGTTGGGGATTGATTTTTTAATCACCGTTTCAACTGACCTGAATTCGTGCAGACGGAATCTTCAACTATCAAAGATTTTTCAAAAAGTAAAACCATCGTTCGGCTATCACCCGGAGCAGCCATTGCCATCCGATACCGAAAAACAGGATCTAATCGATTGGATTGAGAACCATTTGGAAAATATGACAGCGGTCGGGGAAGTGGGCTTACCGTATTATTTAAAAAAGGAAGGGAAAGTTTCAGTTAGGCAATATGAGGAATATCGGGAATGGCTGTCCGTTTTTATCCAATTGGCGAAAAAGTGGAAAACGCCGATTGCACTTCACGCAGTTTACGAGGATGCCTCCGTAGTCTGTGATCTTCTTGAAAAATATTCCTTTGTAAATGCACATTTTCATTGGTATAAAGGGGACGCGAAAACAACAGAGAGAATGATCGAAAATGGTTATTTTATTTCAGTGACGCCTGAAGTCGTATATAAAAGCAAAATTCAGACCATCACAAAAATGTATCCAATCGAACAAATAATGGTGGAAACAGATGGGCCATGGCCGTTTGAAGGGCCGTTTAAAGGCAAAAGAACTCAACCCGGAATGATGCAGCAGGCGGTCAAATCGATCGCCGAAATAAAAATGCTTTCCGAAGAAAAGACAGCACGCATGTTGCATCAAAACACGATGAAATTTTATCGCTTATAAGCTGGCAAAAACAAAAAGCGGGTGTTTGCATTCGAGCAACCCGCTATCGTTTTGTTTCTTTCTGTCTGCTCAATGCTTGTTTTGCAATGTGTTGATCTTGCCTGTGAACATAGAAATCAACTTGCTTATGATCGATCACTGTTCTTTGTCCGGGAGGTCGTCCCCAGTCAATAGCCATTTTTGTAAAATATTTAATATCGTTTACCCTTAGTATTTCCGCAATTTTAAAGTATTCTTCATCACTAAAAACAGTGGCGAGCAAACACCATTTTTTATTAAACCAGATTAAATACAATGTATAGAGAATGACAACGATTATGACTGCAATCCACATATACGTCATATTTTTGTCCCCTCCATCTTGATGGTTCATTCTAATTTAGTAATATGTGACCAGCGAAAAAAAGTGCTTATACCGCCCAAAACAAAAATAAAACTATTTTTTACGGGTTATTCCAGTTGTATTATTTTTTATGATAAAAAAAGTAATAAATTTTCAAATAAAAGTATTTGAAAAATAAAAAAATTGTTTGTATAATAGAAAAAAGCTCAAGGAGTTGATTTCCATTGGAAAAGAATTTAGTGAATTCAACACAACATCCGGAAGAAAACCAGGATTCTCTGCTTGCTGAAATGGTGTTAAAGAATGCCCTGCTTGATTTTCGAAGGAATGAAATTCTGAAGGAAATCGACCAGTCACTAAAAACCAGAAATAAGGAGCAATTTCTCCGCTTAACAGAGGAGTTAAAGAAAATTTCTTAAAATAATGGATAAAATCCCTATTCGAAAAAGTGAATAGGGATTTTTTGTGACCGTTTATCGCGTCGATTTATTTGTGAAGCTTCTGGCTCATCCTTAAATCTATATTCCTCAAAACGTGCTGTTATTCCTTTCTTGCGCTAATTTTTTTGACAATCGGTACTTTCCAAAGCAAAATTCCGCCGATGATAAACAGAAAGATTAGGCTGAATACCCCTGTGTTTGTTTTATTGCTTATTTGAGCGGTGAGCCCAACTAGAAATGGGCCAAGGATCGCGGCAAATTTATAAAAAATATTGTAAAAACCAAAAAACTCATTGGCGGATTCTTTTGGTGCAAGTTTGGCAAAATAGGAGCGGCTTAATGCTTGAATCCCGCCTTGGGAAGAAGCCACAAGCATTGCCAAAATCCAAAAATCCAAAGCTGTTTTTAAAAAATAGGCATAGGTACAGATAATGATATAAACGGCAATGCCGATAAGCAGCATGCTTTTTTCATTCCATTTTTCAGCAAGGCGACCATACAGAAGGGAAAACGGGGCAGCAACGATTTGTGTTACAAACAAGATAATCAGAAGGCTGGTTGAACTGATGCCCAAATCAGAACCATAGGCTGTTGACATTGTTATAATCGTATTAACGCCATCTATATAGAAAAAATATGCAAGCAAAAAAAGAAAAAGGGAACGGTACTCGTCTTTGATGTGCTTTAGAGTTCGAAGCATTCGTTTAAAACTGTTGGCAATCAAGTTTGCCTCGCGGTCAATAAAATAAAGTTGCTGTACGTTTTTGAACATTGGAACCGTAAAGAATCCCCACCATACTGCGGTAATTGCAAAAGATACCTGACTTGCCGCAGCAACCGTAAGCGGAATCGCTTTTTTTTGCGATAAAAGGATGAGCGCAATACTAAGGATAAAAGGAATGGTACTGCCAACATATCCCATTGCAAACCCGCGGGATGAGACTTGATTCATCCGCTCTTTTGTGGTCACATCGACTAAAAATGCATCGTAAAAAATATTGGCGCCCGCAAAACCGATAATCGTCAGAACATAAAAAAACAGAAGAAGGATCCACTGATCGCTTGGTACGATAGAAAGTAAAAGCGTAAAAATGACGCCTATGGCGACAAAAAAAGTGAAAAACTTTTTCTTAAAACCACGATAGTCGGCAATTGTTCCAAGAATGGGCGCACAAAGCGAAATAAAAAGGGTTGCGAGCGAATTCGCGTACCCCCAATATGCGGTTGAAGCATTTCCAGGGATCGCCGCTTCGGCTGCTGCAGCCTTGAAATATAGCGGAAAAACAGCTGTCGTGATGAGCAATGAATAGGCTGAATTCGCCCAATCGTATAAAACCCAGCTTTTCTCTTGCTTTAACATTTCACTCACCTCCGTTTAAAAGATTTATATAGTATATTTTCGGAGAATAATTCGAATATCCTGCATTTTCGAAAAACAAAAACAGACAGAGAAAAAGCCTATTCATTTGATGAATAAGCTTTTTGCAAAGTTATTTGTAAAACACTTTGTCGATATTGTATTTTGCTTTCCATTTGTTGAGGATGTACGTTTCGTATATTTCCCGCTCCATCGGATCTTCGACAATCGAAATTGAAATTTTAAACACTTCATCCCGATGTGTTTTCAATGGTGAAACAGTATCTTCAAAATGTTTTTTGAGTCGTTGCCGCAATTTTCGTGCCTTTCCGACAAATAGAAGTTCATCATCCTCGTTAAAAAATAAGAGGACTCCACCCTTGTCACGAGGAACGCGGTGATAATCGGTAAAGCCGTATTTGCTGATTCCTTCTTCCACATTTTCATCTGACTGTTTTTGTTTTGTTAAGACAACATCTGGGTTCGGTATTTCGATTTTTATCATGCTCATCACTTCCTATTCTTCAACGATGGTACCATATGTTGCTGATGGAAGCCAACTCGAAAGCGATTTTGAAAACAAATAAACGAAAGAAGGAAGATTTTCGCTGTTATTGTTTGGATTTTTGATCCCTTTCATACTTTTTTTGATTGAGCATTACAAACGTGAGCGGCTGATCAGATCCGGTCATCAATTTGTATACATAGGAGGAGGTTAGTTTATAACCTTCTTCAATTTTTCCGGCAAGATAGTTTGTTCGCTCAAACAAAATGGATCGGATATGATTAACTTGACGTAAAATTTTTTCTGATAACGCTTCTTGCTTTTCCAATCTGATCAGTACATCTGTTTGAAATTGATCGGAAACTTGCGTTTGGCTCTCAAGCTGTTTAAAAAGAAATCGATCTGTTTCTTCAAACTGTTCCAGTCTGGAGATGATTTCATTCATTTTTTCGTATTGCTGGCGTATTTGTTCGCTAACCTCTTGATATTGTAAACCATCTTTTTGCAGCACTTCATGAAGCTGTTTACCTTTCTGATCTAAAACGTTTAATGTTTCCAATATTTGCGCTTCGACCTCTGTATGCTTAATGCTGTTCGATTGCAGGGAATCGAGCTGGCCATTAATCTCGTTCCAGCATTTATTTTGCCATTCGCGGTATTTTTCGTATTGCTGTTGAATTTCATTTTGCTGTACTTTGAAAAATTCAGCCAGCGGGTCGTTTTTACAAATCGTTTGGTTTTGTTCCTGAAGCTGCACGGTATTTTTATAAACGGTTGGATGTTCATTTTGATTCATAAAAAGGGGCATAAAAATCTATCTCCTTTATTTTTTTTGATTAAATAGTGTATGCAGCAGTAAAGGGGAAGGATTTTCAAAATGAACTATAACTATATTATGTAAACTAAGGCGGAATATACAAAACGGTATATCCAAATAAGGACGTCAAAAAAAGTCAACAAAACACTTTACAAAATACCCCTATAGGTATAGAATAAAACTTGTACTTCACAATGGAGGTTAAGGCTGAATGCTGCTTCTATGTCTTATATTGGTCATTTTAATTAGTATAGATTTATTCAAAAGGTATGTACCTGTTACCGGTATTTCCGATTTAACAGAGGAAAGAATTCACGATAGCGCCGTTCTTTTAGACTTAAGGGATTACCAAACTACCTACAAATGTCCTATTTGTCATTCGGTCAATATCCCTTTTGCTTATTTAAAACGGTATTATCGAGAAATACCGAATAAAAAAGTTATTGTCCTTGCTTCAGACACTGTGGAAAAAAATTTAGCGATTCGCTTTTTGTTAAAAAAGAAATTCCAGATTGAAGGTTTTATGGTCATCAACGAAAAAAGGGGTGAAAAACATTGGAATATGATAAGCAAACAAAAAATCGTTTAAAACGTGTAGAAGGACAAGTTCGCGGGATTTTAAGAATGATGGAAGAAAAGCAGGACTGCGAAAAGGTGATAAACCAGCTATCTGCAGTATGCTCCGCAGTAAACCATACAATCGGAGTCATTGTAACAGAAAATTTAAAAATGTGCCTGCAAACTCAAAATGAAACAAATAGCGATACGGATGAATTGGTGAAAGAAGCGATCAAGCTTTTAGTAAAAAGTCGATAAAAAATGGTTGACAGATTTTTTTTTGTCAGTTAATATACCCCTATGGGTATTACGAAAGACCATTAAAAATTTTTAAGTGAACAAATACCCTATGTGGTATAAGGAGGTTTGAAATCAGTAAGTGACGACAAGGTAAATACACAAAGAAGATAGCCAATTTCATTGCAATCAAAATGTACTTAACAACGAACTATAAACCCTATGGAGATGATGAGTAATATGAATACAGGAACTATCATAATGATCGTACTACTGATTGGACTTCTTGTTTGGCGTCTTCGTCCCGTAAAAGGCGTTCGCACGATTACAACCGCCCAGTTGAAGGGTGAACTCGCTGATAAAAATAAGCAATTTGTCGATGTTCGTACGCCTGGAGAATTTAAAGGCAACTCGATTAAAGGTTTTAAAAACATTCCGCTTGATCAGCTGCCAAACAAAGCCTCTACCTTATCTAAGGATAGGGAAGTAGTTGTCATTTGTCAAAGCGGAATGCGAAGTGCAAGAGCTGCAAAAATCCTAAAAAATTTAGGTTTTAAAAATATAACAAACGTCAAGGGCGGCATGAGTGCTTGGCGATAGGAGGAGAAAGGTAAAATGAAAACTATATCAGCAAAACAAGTAGAAGAAAAATTAAACAAAGGTGAACAGTTAAATATTATTGATGTTCGCGAAACCCATGAAGTTGCTTTTGGAAAAATTCCATCAGCGGTAAACATTCCACTTGGACTAATCGAGTTCCGTATGCAAGACTTAGATAAATCGAAGGAATACATTATGGTATGCCGTTCTGGTGCAAGAAGCTCTCAAGCTTGCCGTTTCTTAGAAAGTTATGGTTTCAATGTAACCAACATGACAGGCGGCATGATGTCTTGGGAAGGCGAAGTTGAAGCATAATTGAAAAGATTAATCATCCGTCCCATTGGGGGATGGGGCGGATGACTGCCAGCTTGGTTGGCGTTAATTGAAAACACAGTTAAGCAAATAACGATTGTTCATTCATTAACGATTCGGATGGGGATTTTATAACAGTATTAATACCACAGGGGGTAAATAATTTGACATTAAAAGCAATGCTTGCAGAAGAAGTAGCCAATTTGGTTGTGAATAAAAAGCCTTTATTTATTTTGGATGTTCGCAATGAAAGTGATTATAAAGATTGGAAAATTGAAGGCGAAGCAGTACAATCGATTAATATTCCTTATTTTGATTTGATTGATGGAGTCGATCATATCCTTGATCAGCTGCCAAAAGATGAACAAATTCTTGTTGTCTGTGCAAAGGAAGGTTCGTCAAAGTTTGTTGCTGAAAGCTTAGAAGAAGCTGGAGTTGAAAATCTTGCTTATTTATCAGGCGGAATGAAGTCCTGGAGTGAGTATTTATATAAAGCAGAAGTATACAAAGATGAGAACGTAAAAGTGTATCAATTTATCCGTGTTGGAAAAGGTTGTCTTTCGTACATGGTGATCTCCGGAGAAGAAGCGCTTGTTGTTGATGCATCTCGCTTCCTAGATGTTTACGAAATAGTCGCAGCAAATGAGGGAGTAAAAATTACTCATATTGTTGACTCTCATTTGCACGCAGACCATATTTCAGGTGGTAAAGAACTTGCAGACCGGGTTGGTGCCGAGTATTACTTAATGAAGAGCGAGGGCGCAGTATTTGATTTCAACCCGCTTGAAAATTTCACCAACATTGAATTTGAAAAAGTGAGTCTTGAAGTGCTTGCTGTGAAAACACCGGGCCATACGCCAGGCAGTGTTTCGTTCTTCGTTAACAACAAGCTTTTGTTCGCTGGAGACACCATTTTTGTCGGCGGCTTGGGTCGTCCGGACTTAGGTGGAAAAGCAGCTGAGTGGGCAGAAGACCTATATGATACTGTTTTTGAAAAAGTGGCAAAAATCGCTGATGATGTCATTGTTCTTCCTGGACATTACGCGAGTCTTGACGATGAAATGAATGAGCATGGTTTTGTTGGGGATACACTTGGAAACATTCGCGCCCGTAATGAAATGATGCAAACAAAAGTGAAGGCTGAGTTTATTGAACAAGTTGTTGCGAATGCAAACAGCGAAACCCCGCCAAATTTTGAAGAAATCGTTGCGATTAACCGCGGTAATATGACTGCAGATGAAGAAAAGAAACAAGAACTTGAAATCGGGCCAAACCGTTGCGCCCTTCATCACACTCATTAATCAAACAGCAAAGGGGATACTATAAATGAATTCTGATAAAATTGTAGATGCAAAGGGATTAGCATGCCCAATGCCAATCGTAAAAACAAAAAAAGCGATTGACACACTTGAATCAGGTCAAGTGTTAGAAATCCACGCCACCGATAAAGGGGCAAAAAAGGATTTGGCTGCATGGACTAATTCAACTGGACACGAATTAGTTAAAACAGAAGATGAAAATGATGTTTTCAAATTTTGGATTAAAAAAGCATAAATGAAAATAAATTGCACAGAACCGGCACTCTAAGTGCCTTTCTGTGTTTTGGGAGGTCTTGCCATGGAATGGACCTATATTCTTGTATTGTTTCTCATCGGCTTTATCGGTTCGTTCATTTCCGGGATGGTTGGGATTGGTGGAGCGATTATCAATTTTCCAATGTTGCTGTATGTTCCGCCGCTGTTGGGTTTTGCGGCGTTTACATCCCATGCAGTCTCGGGAATCAGTGCCGTCCAGGTGTTCTTTGCAACAATCGGCGGCGTACTTATTTATCGAAAAAGCGGCTATTTAAATAAGACGGTCATTTTGACAATGGGAATAAGTGTACTAATTGGCAGCTTCGTAGGCGGCTATGGCTCCCATTTATTGTCTGAACAAGGAATTAATCTCGTATATGGAATTCTTGCAGTCATTGCGGTTATTCTAATGTTCATTCCCCGAAAAAGCGTTGAAGAGCAACCGGCAGAACAGCTAAAAATAAATAAAGGGCTTGCCGGGGGGCTGGCGTTTCTTGTCGGAATTGCCGCGGGGATCGTTGGAGCAGGCGGGGCTTTCTTGCTTGTGCCTATTATGTTGACAGTGCTAAAAATTCCAATTCGGATTACCATTGCTTCTTCCCTTGCGATTACGCTTATTTCTTCCATAGGTGTTACAGTCGGAAAGGTAACGACAGGGCAGGTTGAAATTTTGCCTTCGATTATTGTTGTAATCGCAAGTTTAATCGCGTCGCCGATTGGTGCAAAAACCGGTAAGCAGATGAACACAAAAATCCTGCAAGCGATTCTTGCTGTATTAATTGGAGCAACCGCGATTAAAATTTGGGTAAATATTTTTCAAACATGGTTTTAAGGAAAGATAAATAGATCAATCCTACATGGAGGAGGCCTTTTAAAATGGAAGAAGAAAAAAAACAAGCGGCTGAATGTTCAACAGGTTCCTGAGGGATCGGTAGGACAAATGCGGCCGTGAATGATGGGAATCGTGTTAAACCAAAAATTCCGATATGACCCGGTACATTTGTCTGGCTCCTGGCAGGAGTCATTTACCTTATTTATAAAGGCATTCATATCTTTTTTTAAAAAGGAACCAGTTTTGTAACTGGTTCCGCTTTTTTATCCTAGACTTTTGTTGACAATTTTATCTTTAATACATAGAATATACCTGTGGGGGTATTTTATAATCTAATTTAAAGGAGAGCGTTAAGCATGAATCAAATTACGGTTTATACAACAAGCACTTGCCCGTATTGTACGATGGTGAAAAACTTCTTAAATACACAAGGGCTGCCGTTTAAAGAAGTAAATGTTGGCCTTGATCAGGCTGCTGCAAACCGCCTTGTTCAAACAACAGGCCAATTAGGCGTTCCGCAAATCGAAGTCAATGGCCAATGGGTTCTCGGCTATGATCCGGATAGAATCATGCAATTTGTCAGATAGTAATGGATGGAAGAAGAGGGCCTCGGCTCTCTTTTTTCGAGCAGATCATTTGGTGTTTCTTATTGGCTGTAGGATAATATCAGTGTCACCTTATTGTTTTAACTTGGCTATAATTATCTAAACAGCAATAGTTTAAAAATTGAAGGAGTTGATTGAGGATGTTCCATTACACAGTCGAAACAAGCAAGTCAATTGAGGAAGCTATTTCTTCGATTACAGAGGCTTTGAAGGAAGAAAAATTTGGTGTTCAATGGCAGTTTAATATTAAGGACAAGCTTCATGAAAAAGGTGTTGAACTTGATAAAGAGTTTGTTGTTCTAGAAGTGTGCAACCCAAACGAGGCTAAAAAAGTATTGACTGCCAACAGCCTTGTCGGCTATTTTTTACCATGTAAAATCGTGGTTTATGAAGATCAAAACAAAACAAAAATCGGCATGCCAAAACCAACACAATTGATTAGCATGGTTGCAGATGAAGAACTGACAAGTGTTGCAAAAGACATTGAGCAACGTCTGATTGCAAGCATTGAAAAAGCTAAATAAAAATAAAAAACTCGCCAATTTGGCGAGTTTTTTGCTTATTTCCGAATGAACATTTTGTTTAATTGTCCTTCGTTGACCGTTTTAAGAACAGTGTGATGGTTGTTGTCCGCCCAGTTGCCGACATCTTTAATAAACGAATAGTCCGTGGATGAAACTAACAGGATCTCATTCTCTTTTAATTTTTCCATATTGGAGGCAACTTCCTGGCTTGGGGCCGGACATGTAAGACCCGTAACCGCCACCTCTACAGCAGCATCAAATTCTTGATCAGAAGCTTTTCCAGCAGTACTATCCTGTTTAAAAACAGCCGAGTACGTTTTCCAGCCGCCGTCGAGATTCTTGACTGCAAAGCCGTTTTCCGCAAGAATTCTTGATGCCAGGTAACCGCGCAGTCCCACTTGGCATGTAATATGGATGGTTTTATCTTTTGGCAGCTCATTTAGGCGATCGCGCAAATCATTTAAAGGAATGTTAATAGAACCATTAATAAAGCCCATCTTCCTTTCTACCGGCTCTCGAACATCGATTAAAAAGCCGCCTTGGGCAACAATTTCATCAATTTCATGCCATTGTACCGTGTCCACTTCACCGGTAAGAATATTCGATGCTACATATCCGGCCATATTGACTGGATCTTTTGCTGAAGAATAGGGTGGTGCATATGCAAGTTCAACTTCAGTCAAGTCGAATACCGTCAATTCACCTTTAATTGCTGTGGCAATGACATCAATCCGCTTATCTGCACCATCAGCTCCAACCGCCTGCGCGCCCAATATCCGGCCTGTATCCGGGGCAAACAATAATTTTAAGGCAATCGGGGCAGACCCGGGATAATAGCCGGCATGGGAACCCGGGTGCAGATGGATAGCTTTGTATTCCATGTTTAACTGCTTCAAACGTTTTTCATTGTTTCCTGTCGCGGCAACGGTAAGGTCAAATACTTTCGCAACAGAAGTTCCGAGTGTCCCTTTGTATTTTTCTGCTTTCCCGTAAATATTATTGGCAACAATCCGCCCTTGGCGATTAGCAGGACCTGCAAGAGGAATCATTGCTGGGCTGCCGTTAATATAATCGGTTACTTCAATTGCATCGCCAATCGCATAAATCGATTCATCGTTTGTTTGCAAATACTCATTGACTTGAATACCACCGCGCTCACCGACCTTTAACCCGGCTTCAACAGCCAATTGGTTTTCTGGACGAACGCCGATGGATAAAATCGTCATATCCGTATTCAGCAAAGTGCCGCTTGAGAGTTCAATGATGTTTCCCTGATCGCGAAACGCTTTTACGCCGTCTTCCAAAATTAATTTCACGCCTTTTGCCCGCAAGTGAGCGTGGACAATTGCGGCCATTTCATAATCTAGAGGTGCCATTACCTGGTTCGCCATTTCGACGACTGTTACCTCAACACCGCGTTCAGCAAGGTTTTCCGCCATTTCCAAGCCAATAAAACCGCCGCCGACCACAACGGCTCTTTTTGGCTGTTCATTGTCAACATAACCTTTAATTCGGTCAGTATCAGGAATATTGCGGAGCGTGAATACATTGTTTGCCTCTGAAACCCCTTCAATAGGTGGAAAAATTGGCTTTGCTCCCGGAGAAAGTATCAACGTGTCATAGCTTTCTTCGTATTCCTCATTATTTCTACTATTTCTTACTGTGACTGTTTTTCGGTCACGATTGATTTTTATTACTTCTGATAAATTTCGAATATCAAGCTTAAAACGGGCACTCATGCCTTCAACCGTTTGAACCAATAATTTTTGCCGTTCTTTAATCGTTTCCCCAATATAATAGGGAAGTCCGCAGTTGGCAAAAGAGATATATTCGCCTCTTTCAAAAAGAACAATCGTTGATGTTTCATCCAATCTTCTTAATCTTGCAGCTGCGGTAGCACCCCCGGCGACTCCGCCGACAATCAAAATTTTCTTTGTCATTTGTCTGTACCTCCCTAAAATTAAATACCTATGGGGGTATAGTATCATGAAAAAAATTTTTGGTCTGTGACAATTATCACAAGCGTTTTTATAGACAGCAGATTACCACTAGGGGTATATTAGAAACTAAGTGAAAAATCCCTAGTATGGTTTTTCACATTCCATAAATACTAACAAAGAAGGAGGGATAATTGGATGAATCTAACAACAAACAAAGTTTTAGATGCAAAGGGTCTTGCTTGCCCCATGCCAATTGTCAAAACAAAAAAAGCAATGAACGAACTAGAACCAGGACAAGTGATGGAAATCCAGGCAACAGATAAGGGATCAAAGGCAGATTTAAAAGCTTGGGCTGAAACAACCGGACATCAATATTTGGGTACAATCGAAGAAGATGGCGTCCTAAAGCATTATGTTCGTAAAGCTTCAGAAAGCGAAACATCTGAAGAAGCTTCTTATCCACATGTTGCTACATTAGAAGAAGTGCTAAACAAGCTGAATGGCGACGAAAAAATAACGATTCTTGATGTCCGTGAGCCAGCGGAATTCGCTTTTGGTCACATTCCAGGAGCCATTTCGATTCCGCTTGGAGAATTGGAAGAGCGTTTTGAGGAACTGAACAAAGACGCAGAACTGCACATTATTTGCCGTTCGGGTTCAAGAAGTGACCTTGCAGCGAAAAAACTTTCAGAAAAAGGATTTACTACCATCAAAAACGTTATCCCTGGCATGAAGGATTGGACAGGGCCAATTGAAACAACGAACGAATAATCAGGAGGAATGAACAAAATGAAAGTAGCGATTATTGCCGCAAACGGCGAATTATTTGATGCCTATAAAGTGTTTAACATTGCAACTGCAGCTGCTGCAACCGATGCGGAGGTAGGAATCTTTTTTACCTTTGAAGGACTGAATTTAATCCATAAAGAAGCATACAAACAGCTGCCGCTGCCAACAGGTAAAGAGCATTTCCAGGAAGGCTTCAAACAGGCAAATGTTCCTTCCATAGAAGAATTAGTTGAAATGGCGCAAGATTTGGGTGTAAAAATGATTGCCTGCCAGATGACAATGGACGTCATGAACCTTGAAAAAGATCATTTTGTTGACGGAATTGAAGTGGGCGGCGCAGCATCTTTCTTGCATTTTGCAAGCGACGCAGACATTACATTGTCGTTCTAATAAAGGATCTCTAACCCTAAATAAGGATGAATAATAATTTTTTAAGCATTAAATTCGTTTCGCTTGTTAAAATTTATTGAAATGGGGGAGCATTCACGTGGGACATCGCTTTAATCCTGACAAAGCAGGAAAATTACTCGATCCGAAGAGACGGGAGCTTATTACACCTGATACTGTCATCAATCTGCTTGAGATCAAATCGTCTGATACGATTGCTGACTTGGGCGCTGGCAATGGTTATTTTACGGTACCGATGGCGCATAGGACAGAAAAACAAGTATTTGCCGTTGACATTGAACCAAAAATGCTGGCTCTTTTAAAAGAGCATGCTGCAAACGAAAACGCCACGAATATTGTCTATTTAGAAGGAAACCTCGAGGAAATTCCACTCGAAAACCAATCTTCAGACAAAGCGTTAATTGCATTTGTTACTCACGAAGTTCCGCATCTGGACAAAATGATTGAGGAACTGAAACGAATAATGAAACCTTCCGGAAAAATTTTAATTTTAGAATGGGATGTCGTCGAGTCGGAAAGTGGCCCGCCTCTTCATGAACGAATTCCTTCTGCGGAATTAAAAAAGGTATTTGAAGCGAATGGACTACATGGGGATGTTCACCAAATCAATGAGCAAGTATATGCATTGCTTTTAAGTGCAGACTAAGCAAATGAAAAAAGTAAGAGGCTAACCAAGGAGTTGAGCCTCTTGCTTGTTTTTCAAAAAAATTAAACGTTTTTATCTTTACGAAATACCTCTAGGGGGATACAATAATTTACATACATATTTTTCTCGTCTTATGGGGGATACCATGGATTATGTTTCGTTTGGCACCATCACCATTCCAGTCAAATGGTTAAGCTTGATAGCTGCTTTGCTGCTTAGTTTCTTGATTTTAAAATTACATAAAAAACCGCCTTTTTCATCGATTGTCTATGACAGCATTTCTAATGGTTTATTGGTTGGTGTGGCTGTTTTGAAGCTGAGCCTGTTCCTCATTGAACCGAGTCTAGTCATCGAACACCCATTGTCATTGCTGTATTTTACTGGTGGCGATTTTGGTTATTGGCTTGCGATTGCTTGTGCTAGTGGATACTTTTTTTGGGAAACAAAACGAAAGCGAGTTCTGATCCGTGAAAGGATAGCGGCTTTTTTCTATTATGTTTTGTATTCATATTCCATTTTTCATCTAACTTCCTTGTTCTTTCGTCCCGAATGGGAATCCATTTTCAGCCTTGTATTTTCAGCAGTCGTGTTGGTTTGGTTTTTTGTTTTAAAAAAAGGAACACCTTTTTATTCTTTTGCGATCGGATTTGCCCTCTATCAGCTCATTCTTCTAAACCTGTTTCAACAACCTGGAAAGAATTCGAGCTATGAATATAGCTTCTATGCTATTTTAATTGTGCTACTGCTTTTTTTGAAAAAATCTTTTCGCCAATGATGTAGAGGAGTTGAACCGTATGTGGAAAAATGTCGCAATTATTGTTATTTTAGCAGGGTTGCTTGGGTGGGGGATTTACACCAATCAAGCAAAGAAACAGGAAACAGAAAAAACAATCAGGCAATCGCAGCAAACGAGCGCTGCAGCAAACGTGAAAACGGGAATTGAAAAAAGAAATCTTGCTCCTGATTTTAGTCTTGAGACGGCGGATGGAAAAACGGCTAAGCTGTCCGATTACCGCGGAAAGAAAGTGATCTTGAATTTCTGGGCTACATGGTGTCCGCCCTGTAAAGCAGAAATGCCGCATATGGAGGCATTTTATAAGGAATACCATTCAAAAGGGGTTACAGTTTTAGCTGTCAACTTAACAACAAGTGAAAAAAATCCAAGCGATGTCAGCAAATTTATTGCTGATTATGGTTTAACGTTCCCGGTTCTGTTGGATAAAAAGGGAGAAGTGGGAAATCTTTACCAAGCCTTCACCATCCCAACCAGTTATATTATTGACACAAAAGGAGTCATTCGCGAAAAAATCGTTGGTCCGATGAACAAAGACACAATGATCCAATTAACTTCAAATATCAATTAATAAAAAAGCATGGCGCATGATTGCAGCCATGTTTTATTTGTTTAATATAGATTGTAATAAAGATTTGTCTGTTCATTACCTCGTGATATCATTTTATTTTCTGCTGATAGTTCTTATTTTCCGATTTTCACTTCATTATATTTAAAATAAATATTACTAAAAATGTTATTACAAAGAAAGAAATAGCAAAATAACCAAAATACTTAATAGGCTTTGGTGAATTTTTTAGTTTTGTATTTGCAGGATCAGTGGCATTCCCCTCAATCCTATTGAAATGGTCTATGACATCATTATTGGGTTGCTTTTCATCTCCCATATCATCACCCCGTTTACTTTTATTTTAACATATACTCCCCAATGTTGTGTAAAAATTAGGGATAAATAAGAAATGTGAATATTTATTGACATTTATTCAATATTTGGTAATTCCAACATAAAACTAGGAAATTTGTATCATTACCTTTCCAGACTTTTATGACATATTTAAATTATAAAATAAGGGAGGGATATTCTTTGAAATTTACGTCCAAGGTTTTAAGTCTAATTTTGGCAGCCGTATTTTCTTTCTCACTACCAGCCTTTGCCTCTGCTTCAACTCACACCAATGTAACTCATGATACAGAAGGATTTGTTGTATATGCTGCGTCGGAGGTGTATTGGTTCCTTTTGCACTATCTATAACTATGGACATGAACATTACAGTCAGTTATCCTGGCAAAATTGTTACCTATGAAGATATTTATACAACTATTCCTGGAGGAGCACAATTACCATTTAGAGCTTCGGTAAATGCTGGTTCGATCAAATATTATAAGAATGGTTCTTATGTATTTACACATTCACTGCCTTTAAGTCCAAGTTATATTAAAAACCCATCTGATCTAACCGATTTTAATGCCAATAAGCCTAATACCGACTTGGTTGATTCAAGTACATACAAAGCTATTGGTTATGCTTCATATATTAGCGGTAGCACAACACCAGGGGCTTATACAGGTGATTTAACAGAAGGGGTGGTGGATTAAGAATGATAAAATCAAAAAAAATAATAATTACAGCTGCTTTGGTTGCAGGACTTGGTATTTCTGCTGTATTTTATGCTTCTTCAACCACAAAAGCCGATCAGACAGCTAGTCAAAATGCCTTTTCAAATCTAGTTCAAGAACACCAAATTACAAAATCGAAAGACAAGAAACCTTTTGTAAAGATTAATAATAAGACATATGAAAATACGGATTTCCTTGCTTATAAGGAAAGTAAAAATGTGATTCAAAGAAATAATAGTCAACCAGTTTTAAGTGATGAGGAAATCAAAGGTGAATTTATTAAAGAATCAGTTTTAGAACAAGAAGCAGATAAACAAAATTTTAATGTGAGTTCAGATGAAGCAAAAGCTTTTGCTGATAAGATGAAACAAGCTGTAGCTGAAGCAAAAGATCCACAAACTCAACAATTCCTCAAGGATTATACGTCTTCTTTAGGAATAACAGAAGATGAGTATTGGAGTCAATATGCAACCCCGGCATATCAAAAGGCGTTAAAAATAGGGAAGTTAAAGCAAAATTTCTATATGGAAGAAAAAGCGAAAAATGATAGTATCTCTGATGCTGATTTAAATAAGGCGTGGGAGCAACAACAGGAAAAATTAGTTTCGGAAGCCAACGTTGAAATCCTTCAATGATTACTAACGAAAGTCGTCCCCAAGACGGCTTTTTTTGTTTGCGTGCCCAGTAGCCATAGCTAAGATAGGGATCCCACCAACAAAACGCGGAAAACGTACGCTAAGCTAATTTTGAAATGATAAAAGCTGATTTTTCCTAAGTTAAGGAACCATCGGTTTTATTTCATTGGACAAACGTACGTTAAAAATTCCTATTTTAGTTAAAAAGTTTAATTTGAAAATAATGTGTCCTCCATCACAGATTCCAGCGATGATCAAACGTGCACTGGCAAATGGGATTGACGCAAGTTATGTCCTTATGGATTCTTGGTTTACCTTACCTCCGCTTGTTCAAGCGATTGTAGAACATGGATTAGTTGTTATAGGGATGGTAAAAGAGACCAAACAGTGTTACTCCGTAGGAGAGCAGTTAGTTTCATTAAAGCAGCTTTATCGTCTCGCTCAGCCCGTAAAATCAAAGAAAGGAATTCTCCGTTCCATTCATACCGAAATGGCAAACGGGACATCTGTAAAAATCGTATTTGCGAAATTTGAGTAATAAATATTTAAACATACGAATAGGGTCGATAGCATTTCGACCATTAATATGGCAATAGTTATCTTTTAGTTCGTCATAAACAAAAGAAAAATCGACCAAATCGTTAATTTTACGCAAAAGATTATCCTTAGGAACAACTAATTCTTAAATATCCAAATACGGACTGAAAATGATTGATTGTTGGTTTTGTATCATGGAACCCACCCGTTAAAAATTGATACTATAATTATACAGAAAAAAAGGCATAAGCCTCTAAGTTAATGAGAAATTATACCTTTTAAAAATTCAGCCTAAGAAAAAGAACTCTGTTGATTGGAGCGGAAGGCGCCGACTCCTGGGGGATTAGCGTTACAGGCGAGACCCCGCAGGACTTTGAATAAGCTTCCCAGAAATAACATCGCACGAAGGAAATGCGGATGCATTTTCGAGGAGCGTTAGCGACGAGGAGGCTCGGCGAACGCCCCCCGGAAAGCGAGTGCCTGGAGCGGAAATCAACAGACCCCGTTTATCCGCCAAACTAAAAAGGACCGGGCGGTTTTTGCCCGGTAAAGAAGGTACTTTCAAAGCAAAACGTTCATGAAATTATCTTATTTTCCCCGGTCGGTATAGCAATTTATTTTATATAGTTATAGTGTAAACCAAACGGAAAGGTGCACTATCGAATGAAAGTAAAATGGTATTTATTTTTATTAAGTATTATCACCATCTCTTTTTTCATATACAGTTTTTTCGATTCATCCAAACAGTCTCCAACAAAAATTGGCATTTTAATGATCGGAAACAGCCGATATGAAAAGCTTTCCGGGTTAAAAGCAGGTTTAAACGATTTGGGATATAAAGCAAATGAATTTCAGTTTATTGTCAAAAATGCCAAAGACGACCCAAAAAAATTAACGACTCAAACCAAGAAATTGCTCAATTTGCACCCGGATCTTATTGTTACCCTTGGCGGAATTGAATCAATGGAAATAAAAAAATGGATGGACAAAGAAAAGGTAAGAGTACCTGTGGTTTTTGCAGGGGTTGCTTCCCCGCAGGAAATCGGCCTGATTCAAAACTATAAAAAGCCTGGGAGTGCGTTTACCGGCATTAACAATGACCAGGCAAGCATCTCCGGTAAACGGCTTGAACTTTTGCATGATCTCGTACCTTCCATTTCTCGTGTCCATATTCTTTATGATGCAAACATTGATATTAGCAAGTTAAGTTTGAAAGCAGCGGAAGTGGCATCCCGGCAGTTATCCATCCCGATCAAGGAATGGAATGTCAGTGCAAAAGGGTTTATGGATCAGTTTCAAAAAGACCTTAAGCAAAACGATGCTCTACTGTTGCTACCTGGTTATAAGATTGAAATGATGAACGGGAAGATTGTGAAGTTGACAAAGCAATACCATCTTCCGGCAATGGGAATTTACGAACATGAAGCAAGGCATGGATACTTAGCCAGCTACGGGGCAAGTTTCTCGGATCAAGGCTATCAAGCGGCTCGCTTTGTCAGCCTGATTATGAAAGGAAACGAGCCAGGTGATATCCCGGTTGAACTCCCGGATCGTTACCGCTTTATCGTCAACAAAATGACGGAAAATTCTCTTGGGCTGCCTTTAAATAAAGATTTGCTGTATATCGCCGAATTTGTTACGACAGACAAAAAAGCGGGTGTAGAACAACCATGAAAATTGTAACCAACTGGATTTACTCCCAGCCTATCCGCAATAAAGTACTTGTATTCGGAATTCTAATGTCGTCACTACCCTTAATCCTCCTAAGCTATTATTACTTTATCCATGCAAAAGGAGATTTGGAAAAACGGATTAATGAAAAACAAATTCTCATTTTAAATAATTTATCGGCTGAAATCAAACTGGAAATGGATCAAACCTTTCAGAAAATGCAAATGTTTACAATCATGAACCAAACAGAGCGAAACAACAGAGCTTTTTATGAATTATTGCAGCAAAGCGATTCAATTGAAGAGATTGTCATCACCAATCACCAAGGTCTTGTTGAAAAAAGGATTTCGAGGTACAGCTTGAACTTGGCGAAAAAAGACGAGAGATGGTATACCGACGATATGTGGTATCGTTTCCAAACAAAGGAAAGAACATATGGCAATGTGGAATTCAATTCGTTTGGACAGCCTGTGATGAAGCTAGCGATCCCTTTTTTTGAAAACGGCCAACGGAAAGGACTTGGCGTTGTTGTTCAGTTGCAAAAAATCATCGGTAAAATTTCGTCGCTTCGCCAAGATCATTCTTCCTATCTTTATTTGATGGATAACCGCGGGAAAGTAATTGCTCATCAAGATTACAGCAAACTATGGCAAAAACATTCGGATTTGATCGACAATTCGGTAATAGGCGTAAAAGAAAAAATCCAAGGCCTTGATTGGACACTTGTGATGGAACAGCCGAAATCATCTGCTTACGAGCCGATTGATAAGATGATGCAAAATGGATTAACCGTTGTTGCGATTGCAACTCTAATGGTCAGTCTAATCAGCATTTACGCTGGACTTTATTTTACAAAACCGATCATTCAGCTTGACAAGGCGATGCGAAAGCTGAAATTTGGTGAGAAATTCGAACCGTTGAAACTCGAGCAAACCGATGAATTGGGTATGCTTGTTCATTCTTTTAATAATATGAGCAAGGAGCTTCAGGAAAAATCACTTCGGCTCAACCAGGAAAAAGAGCGGCTCAATCTTGTCCTAAGCGGCATTGGAGCGGGGCTTGGACTAGTGAGAAATGACTATAAGATCACATGGATGAATCCGCTCCTTAAAGAACTACTTCAAGAAAAGCAATTGCAGCTGCCTTGCTATACGCTTGTTGGTGCGTCAAACGGTCCCTGCGAGGATTGCATGATCACTTGTCCGGGAATTTCCGGGAATGCAGATAAACTGATCACGTTTGAAGGAGCTGGAGGAAGGAAGCGGATATATCGGCATCGCGTCTTTCCATTAAACAATAAAATCGAAGGCGAAGGCGAATACCTACTATTCATTGAAGATATTACCGAGCAAAAAGAGATCGAGGAAAAGATTGTTCAGACAGATAAATTGGCGGCACTTGGTTTAATGGCCTCAAGTTTTGCCCATGAAGTCAATAACCCGCTAACAACGATCAATGTTTATGCAGAGGATCTTTTAGATAGGGTGATAAGTGGCGATAAAAGCCTGGATCAAGACGAAATGGCCCACTATATGAAGAAGATTAAGGATAACACAACACGCTGCAAGAAAATCACGGGCAATCTGCTGAATTTTTCACGGAAAACAAGCTGGTCCCAATCTTCGATTCATTTAAAAGAAACCGTTCAGGATGCTATCAGCCTTGTAGAGCATACGATTAAGAAGAAAAATTTGACGCTTAAGGTGGAGTTCGACCCGGCCATCCCCGCATTTAGCGGTGATAGTTTAAAGCTGATGCAGGTGCTTGTAAACCTGCTGAATAATGCGATCGACTCATTTAAAAAAGAAGGTACGATTACGATAAAAGCAATCATGGAAAATACCAATCTTGTTCTATCTGTTGGTGATACCGGGGAAGGAATTCCCGAGAAAATCAGGTCAAAGATCTTTGATCCGTTTTTTACAACAAAGCCCGTCGGCAAAGGTACAGGGCTTGGGCTTTCAGTATGTTACGGGATTGTTCAGCAATTTGGCGGCACGATTCAGATTACAAGTGAACAAGGGGCCGGCACTTTCGTTGAAATTCGAATCCCAATCCAGAAAGTTGCATTGAAGGAGGCAAACTAAATGGCAGCGAGATTATTGGTCGTGGACGATGAGGAAGATCTTCTAGAGCTACTTGTTCACCGATTGAAAAGAAAGGGCTATAATGTCGATTATTCTTTAACAGCAGAGGATGCACTTCCTTTATTAAAAAAACACTACTATGATGTCGCGATTTATGACATCCGCCTTCCGAAAATGGATGGCATCACGTTATTAAAAGAAACGAAATCGATTCAGCCAGACGTTCAAGTATTAATCCTTACCGGCCATGGCACGATTGAGACGGCGATCGAGGCAATGAAGGTTGGCGCCTTTGATTATTTGGCAAAGCCTTATAATCTATCAGAATTGGAATTAACCATTACAAAAGCCCTCGAAAATAAAATGCTGAAAGAGAAAAATGAAAGCATGCGAAAAATTATTAAGAAGCAAAACGACTTTGAAATGGTCGGTCAAAATCGCCGTTTTCAAGAAATTCTTCATCTGACTGAACGTGTTGCCGATAGCGATGTTCCCGTATTAATTGAAGGGGAGAGCGGTACGGGCAAAGAGCTGTTTGCCAAAGCGCTCCATTACTGGAGCAGCCGAGCCGAAGAACCATTTGTCGCAATTAACTCGGGTGCTCTTCCGGAACACCTGCTTGAGAGTGAATTGTTCGGCCATGTGAAAGGGGCATTTACAGGAGCGGCGCAGGATAAGAAAGGACTTGTTGAAGCGGCCAATGGAGGTACATTATTTTTAGATGAGTTGGGGGAAATGCCGCTTGTTCTTCAAGTAAAATTGCTGCGATTTTTGGAAACAGGCGAGTTTCGCCGGGTGGGCGATGTCAGGGAGCGAAGAGTTGCTGTAAGAGTAGTGGCGGCCACAAACCGCGATTTGGAAAAGGAGGTCGCAGCAGGCCATTTTCGCCAAGATCTTTACTATCGGCTAAATGTTGTCAAATTAACCATACCGCCACTTAGGGAGCGAAAGGATGATCTGCCACTCCTGATTGACTTTTTTATTAAAAAAAGCATGCCTGACATTGCTAAAACAATGTCAGCTGATGCCATGGCAGAATTGCAGTCGTATGAATTTCCCGGCAATGTCCGTGAACTGCATCATATCGTAGAGAGAGGCCTCTTGCTGTCAAAAGGGCAGACAATTGAAGCAGCTGATCTGCTGCTGCCAAACCATTCCCGAAGTTCAGAATTTGCGGATGTCCCCTGTCTCTGCAGCCTGGACGAATTGGAAAGACTCCATATTGAAAGGGTATTGAATCAAGTAGAATGGAATAAAACAAAAGCTGCTGAAGTTTTGGGCATTAGCGTCCGAAATTTATATCGGAAAATAAATCAATATGACATCTGTGGCTAATATGACAAAATGACATGCCAACAAATGCATGCCCATGACAAAATGGCACAACTAAACGATAAAGAGGGAATAATTATTTCCTTTTTATCGTTTTTTTTTTCCTGAAAAAAAGTTATGTCAGGGAATCAAAGGGGTTTTGAAAAAATGATACAAAGTTGGCACGCTTCTTGCATTATAAGATAAATGACAAAACAATTTTTAATAGGGAGTGTAAATTATGTTATCAAACATCGGAGTCCCAGGATTGATTTTAATTCTTACATTGGCATTGATTATCTTTGGACCAAAGAAATTACCGGAAATCGGCAGAGCATTCGGGCAAACATTAAAAGAATTCAAAAAATCAACAAAAGAATTGACGGCGGACTTTACAGATGAAATCAAAGAGGTAAAGGAAACAGTCAAAATAGAAAAAGAAAAGTAAGGAAAGGATGATAAAAATGGGGTTTTTAACAGGCACAGGCATCGACATCAACCGTTTAGGAAATATGATTGACGATCTTCTTCCAGATGGAAAAGTGGAATTGGATCAATCGCCATACGACACCCAGTTAGGTTTAAATATGGCGAGAGATGCCAGAAAAGTAATCAATGGTAAATTAAAAATTGAAGATTTCCACAAAATCTATTCTTCCTCGCTAATTAAAGAGTTTGGCAATGACTATGCAGGAGCGCCGGCAACATCAGGCAAAAAAGAGACTGGACCAAAATGGGGAATGGTTATCGACTTGCGCAAATGCGTTGGCTGTGATACGTGTACCGTCTCATGCAAGGCGGAAAATAAAACACCGCCGGGGATGTCCTATAATGTTGTCCTTGAACAAGTTCTCGGAGATTACCCAAATATTTCAGTTGTAAATTTGCCAAGACCGTGTATGCAATGTGATAAACCACCGTGCGCGCAAGTTTGTCCGACAAGGGCGACTTACAAAATGGAGAACGGCATTGTTGCGATTGACAACGACCGCTGCATTGGCTGCCGTTATTGTATGGTTGCTTGTCCATATGGCGCCCGCTCATATGATTTTGGCAACAGCTACGAACAAGAAATGATGGGAGCCAATGATGTCACAAGCCCGGAATACGGCATGGACCGCGGTGAAAGGAAAAAAGGCAAAATTCCAGAGGGAACCGTTCGCAAATGCAGTTTCTGTTATCATCGCCTGCAACGCGGAGAAGAGCCGGCATGCGTGGAAACTTGTATCGGCGATGCCCGCTTTTTCGGCGATTTTAATGATCCAAACAGCACGGTTTCGAAACTGGCGGCCAGCCCTCGTGCATTTCGTTTAAAAGAAGAACTCGGAACCCAGCCGCGAGTCGTTTACTTAAGATAACAAAAGAGGAGCGTGAGAACATGAACAGCAAAATTTCAACAGCCCGGCTGCAAACTGAAATCAAGCCAGCTGGTATGAATAAACAACTGGAAAAGATTTGGTGGGTATCATTGCTAGTCATTTTTGCGATTGGAATCTACTCCATTATAAAAGGCTATTTTTTAGAAGGAATGTCGTCTACGAATCTATCAAATACCGTTCCATGGGGCGGATGGGTTGCATTTTATATTTACTTTATCGGGATGAGCGCAGGATCGTTTTTGCTTTCCACTCTCGTGTACGGATTTGGAATGACCCAATACGAAAAAATTGGCCGTTCTGCTCTATTATCGGCAATTGTCAGCATGATTACCGCGATTACGTTTATCTTTTTGGACATCGGGCGGCCAGACCATGTTTTCAATTCGGTTATTTATTGGAACGTGACAAGTACGATGTCATGGGAAATCCACTTCTATATCGTGTACATTCTGCTGCTTGTGTCGGAACTGTATTTAACAATGAGAAAAGATTTGGTTGACATTTCCAAGGGCAATGGATTTAAAGCGAAGCTCTACCGCCTGCTCGTTTTGAACAAAACAGATTTTACAAATGAGGATTTGACGCGAGATCGAAAAGTGTTAAAAGTTCTAGGTATTATTGGCATTCCGCTAGCGATCTTTGGCGTCCACGGAGGTACTGGTTCGATCTTTGCCGTCTTAAAAGCAAGGCCATTTTTAAACTCTGGACTGTTTCCCATCATTTTCGTTCTTTCAGCACTTGTTTCAGGAACAGCACTTGCCATTGCTATTTATGTAGTAAAAAGCAAAGCGCAAAACCGGCCGGTCGACAAGCCGATGGTTCGCTCGCTTGGCAGCATGCTTGCCCTATTTTTGGCAATTGAGCTAGGGATGGAGTGGTATGAATTTTTAATTGGTTTCTACGGTCTTCAGCATGAAGAAATTACTACCATTAAATTGATGATGTCCGGACCATGGTGGTGGAGTTTTTGGCTCTTTCAAATGGGATTGGCCATGGTTTTCCCGCTCATTATTTTATTTATCAAAAAGACAAGAACATCAATTTACTGGATTTTGGCAGCTGCCATTATGACAATCATTGGGATCGTCGGTGTTCGCTTTAATATGGTTGTGCCAAGCCTTATAATTCCAACCATTGATGGACTTCCATACGGGAACTATTATCCAAACCTTTCTGAATGGATCACTACCTTGGGTCTGATTGCCATGTGTTTAATCATCTACACCCTGGGTGAAAAACTTTTTCCAATTGAGGAAAGTGAAACTAGTGAAAGTGATGTGAACAGCTATGAGTAAGGAAATGAACCGGAGAGGATTTTTAAAAGCCCTTGGAACCTTTGGGGCAGTTGCAGTTATTGGGCCAGCATTCATCGGCCCTGTCAAACAAGTGTTCGGCGGAGTGTGGACAGATACACCGCATGGTATTGGTACAGACTATCAAGACTATACGGCTGAAAACGTCATTTTTACTTCATGCCAGCAATGCAATGCGGCATGTACAATCAAGACCTATATAATGCCGGGAAGTGCCGGAAGTCCTTATTCCTCATTGGTTCGAAAAATTGCCGGGAATCAATACAGTCCGTTAAATATGGTACCATTCGGGCATATCAGCTACGATACTCCAGTTAAAGCCGCTGTTCAAGGCACTGGTGACGTGGCAAAACTGGGTCGCGGCTTCCGCGGCGGGCGGACGTGTTTAAAAGGGCAGGCAGGCATCCAAACGGCCTATGATGCCTACCGCGTCCAAAAACCTTTAAAACGTGTCGGCAAGCGGGGCAGCGGAGTTTGGAAAACGATCACTTGGGAACAAGCATATCAAGAAATTCTTGAAGGAAGTAAAGATCTCGGGACACCTGGCTTAAAACAAATTTGGGCGTATGCACCAAAAGAACAAGTTATGGGTGATTGGGAAAAGGTGAAAGCCGGTACGTTGGATAAAGCGGCTTTTGCGCAAAAATACAAGGATGTGTTAATTGATTCAAACCATCCTGATCTCGGTCCAAAATCCAATCAAATTGTGACAATGGCTGGCCATCGCCGTGACTTTATAAATCGGCTGACAGATGGAAGCCTTGGGACGATCAATGCCTATGATCATGGTGGTGTATGCGGGGTAACCGGCGCGATCGGAACGGTTCGCTCATTCGATACAACTAAGCCTAAAAAACGGATGATACCGGATTATGATAATGCTGAATATGTCCTTGTCTGGGGAACGAATCCAATGACCGCCAATCGCGGACCGACAACGTTTGCCCCGCAAATGACAAACGCGCTTGAACGTGGCATGAAAATGGTCGTAATTGATCCGCGCTTCAGTAAAACAGCTGAGAAAGCCCATATGTGGGTGCCGGTCAAACCTGGCGGGGATGGTGCCCTGGCCCTTGCGATGTGCCGTTGGATTATTGAAAACAATCGATATGATGACATGTATTTGCGTAACCCAAATAAAGATGCAGCGGCTGGGGACGGTGAAACAACTTGGAGCGATGCAACCTTTCTCGTAAATATCGGTGATCCGAAACGACCGTTCTTGCGCGCCAAAGATGTAGGAATGGGTGCAGACGAATTTGTTGTCATGCAAAATGGTACACCAGCTCTAAATACAAAGGCAGTGAACGGCGATCTTGAAGTGAATACGGAAATAAACGGTATAAAAGTAAAATCTGTCTTTACTCTTTTTAAAGAAAAAGTAATGGAAAAATCGATGCAGGAATATGCAAACATTTGCGATGTACCGCTTGAGCAAATTACGCAAATCGCCCGTGAATTTACTTCCCACGGAAAAAAAGTCGGCATTCATTCATATCGGGGTCCAGCCATGCATGGCAATGGCTACTACAGCGTCCGGGCGATCAATATGTTAAACCATCTCGTGGGAAACCATGATTGGAAGGGCGGCAATACAACCTTAAATGCGAAATTCAAGACAACAGAAGGACGCTATGATTTGCTAACGGTTCCGAATGCGAATAAAGCATGGGGCATTCCAGTCACTCGCCACGGCATTCCGTACGAAAAAACGAGTTTATTTGCCAAAGACGGATATCCTGCAAGAAGACCATGGTATCCATTTGGAAGCAAATTAATTCAGGATGTGCTGCCGAGTGCAGCCGAAGGCTATCCGTATAAAATCCGGGCATTGTTGATTAGCAGAACTTCTCCAGTTACAAATAGTCCGCGTTCTGAAATGCAGGAAAAGTTTTTAAAAGATCCAGATGTTGTTGAACTAGTTGTTTCCTCCGATATTGTTATCGGTGACTCAACCAAATATGCTGATTACGTGCTTCCTGATTTGTCCTATTTGGAGAGCTGGAACAATGACGATATTTTTCCGCTGATTAAGTATAAATTTGCCGGGGTTGTGCAGCCAGTAACAAGAATCGTTCCAGATGCTAGACCTACTGAGCAAGTTTATATCGACCTTTTAAAAGGAATGGGTCTACCTGGTGTCGGTGATCATGCCTTCCCTGACGGTTCGGCGCTGAACCATCCTGAAGATTATTATCTCAAGCGGGTTGCCAATATTGCGTTTGACGGCAAAAAGCCGGTACAGGATGCGAACAATGAGGAACTGGCTATTTTTGAAAAAGCACGGAAAAAAGCGTTGGGGAAATACTTTGATATCAATGTTTTAAAAAGTGCTGTAAAGCCGGAAGAGTGGAAGAAAGTAGTCTATGTGTTAAACCGCGGCGGCCGGTTTGAGCCACAAGGGGATGAATATATCGGCAACATGCAGAAGTATCAATTGGCGAACCAAGTTTATTTTTACGATGAAAAAGCTGCTGGCTTTAAGAGTGCGTATACAGGCAAATTTTTTGAAGGATTGCCAAAAGTGGAGGAAATTCTTCAATACAATGGTGAGGTCTATCAAACAAAAGCACCTTTTCAATTCATTAACTGGAAATCGCGCAATATTGGAACCCACCGGACAATTGGCAATGCATGGCTGAGGGAAATTCGCGACGAAAATTATTTGTGGGTAAATCCCGCTGACGCCCGCAAAAAAGGAGTCAAAACCGGGGATGAAGTGTATATCGAATCAAGCTCTGCAAAAGTAAAAGCAAAAGTACTTGTTACACCAGGCATCAAACCGGGTGTGGTTGGCGCCAATTTCAGCTTCGGCCATCAAGCATACGGTTCAGAAAATGTCAAAATTGACAACAAAACGATCGCACCGCCGAAGAAATACAGCCATCTTCCATTTGATATGAATCAACCGCTTCATGAAGAAACAGGGTATGCCGGAGGACGCGGCAAGGGATTCTCTGTTAATGCCTTAACGGAAAAGGACAGCAGCTATTTTGAAGGGTTTCTTGCTGATCCGCTTGTCGGCGGCCCTGCACAACAAGATGTGTTTGTCGACATCAAGAAAGCATAGAAAGGAGTTGGTGTTTGTGAATGAGTTGCTTGATGTAAAGCAAGGAACAGCCACATTAATCAATATATTGTCAACTGTGTGGTTGGGTGATTGGGATCAATATGAATCGATTATGGCAAAAATGCCAGATGAGCTTAAGGCGCAGCTGCCCTTTTCCACCCATTATGACCGGGAGGAAGTAGATCTGTGGCATCAAAATCATTTTACGATACCTGCAGACCACTTTGTTTCACCGTATTTTTCAACGTATTCTTCTCAATTGAGCGGGAACAAAGAAGAAACGAACAAGGCGTTGCTGTGCTTAATTGGAATTTTTGAAAAGGTTGGTTTTTATTATCCTTTGGAGCGAAAGCTTTACCCGGATCATATCGGGAGCTTAACGATCTTTGTCGCTGCGATCCTGCAACAAGAAATCTCTACTGAAAAAAATCAGAATCACGATGAACGGAAGCAGCTTTTGGATATCCGGAGCGAAATTTTAAACCAATATGTCCGCCCGCTGCAAAAAGGAATAAAAATGGCCGCCCAAGGCAAGATACAGAACCTATTTTTAAAAGAATTTATTAACTTTTCTGCTGAATTTTTCGAAAAAGAAGTATTCGATTTATAAGAAAAAAACCGGTGTGACCCAAAGGGAGACACCGGTTTTTCCTTTAAATAATACTACAGTTGCAAAAATGTCTGGCCTTATCGCTGCCGTACAAATACAGCAACGCCATAAACGCTGCCGACTCTTTGCTGGGAGACAAGACGGAAACCATTTGCCAATAAGCAATCCCTTGCGTCAACATAATGCTGACCGCTTCTTAAAAAGCGATTACAAGGGCTTGCGCTGCCGATAACAGTTGCATCCACAATCGTACGGAAAGAGCGGGGACGAAGCGGATTTCTTGACCAGAGGATCGTTACTACATCCGGAGATCTAGGAATGGAAACATGGGAGCTGGATGTAAACATACGAATCACCTCCATTCATTCGAGTTACTATAATAAATGCAAATGGAGCACAGCTTGTCTAATGAAAGAATCTACAAGATGTGCCTTTTTTTAAAGAATAATCAATAAACTTTATGAAAAATTTTTCTATTGATCTATATAAATGGAATTAAAGGATTTTAAGAAAATTTGTCCAATTCTTATAGGTAAATAAAACCTTTAGGAAGGCGGACACATAATGAAAATCCTTCAAAATGAAAACATGGATTCAATTCAGGAAGTTAAAGCTTGTATGCATGGTTTAAGGGATCTACGGATGTTTAAACGTTATCAGGCTATCCTCATGCATTTAAAAGGACGGACTTATGTAGAAATCGCTGACCTTTTAGAATGTACGGAGCAAACTATATATAACTATGTTCGAGCCTATAAAACTAACGGTTTGGAGGGATTAGTTCCCGGACAATCTCCCGGACGCCCTTGTCAACTAACAGAGGAACAAGAAAAGGAACTCTATCAGTTAATTGTTGAAAAAAAGCCAGCTGCTGTTGGATTTCCCGCAGAAATGAATTGGACTTCATTTCTTGTTCGCGATTGGATTAAGCAAACATTTGACATTGTTTATACGGACCGGGGTGTAAGGAGATTGTTGACTCGTTTGGGATTTAGTTACACAAAACCAACGTATACCCTAGCAAAGGCTGACCCCGAGAAACAGGAAGCGTTCAAACAAGAATTTGAAACGATTAAAAAAAATGATGAATGACGAAATTGATCGAATTCTGTTTCAAGATGAATCCATGATCAGGGACTACCAAGCTTTAGCCAATACATGGTTTCCTAAAGGGCAACAAAAAGTGATACCTACTTATGGAAAACATCACGGGGTTAAATTAATTGGTACCCTCGATTACGAAACAGGCGAAGTGTTTGTCACAGAAGAAGAACACTATGATGCTCAAGTTTTCCTATCTTTTCTTGAAAAAGTTGTAGTCAGATACAAGGGTGAGAAGATTGTAATGATACTGGATAATGCTAGAATCCACCACTCGAAACTGATTCAACCTTTTCTCGAAGCCCATAAAGATCATCTGCAACTTGTTTTTCTCCCACCATACAGCCCAGAGTTAAACCTAATTGAAGGACTGTGGGGATGGTTAAAAAAATCAATTATTTATAATGTTTTTTATAAAACGGTAGAAGAAATTAGAGTGGCTGTCCAGACATTCATTACACAAATCAATAAAGACCCTATGAAAATCGTTAATCGTCTATGTCTTAAGCTTTAACTATTGACTCAATTACACCTTTAGCCAGATTGCCAGGATCGGATTGAGCAATAAATAGCCTAAAACGATATTCGACAAACTCCGATGATTGCAGGTATATTGTGCTTAAATTTTGTAGAATATTGTCATTAATCTAGGAAATCGTTACAGAACCAAATTGTTTAGTTCCATATATATAGAAAAATTTTAAAAAACAGATTGTAATATCCAGAAAATTGTGTAAAATAAAAGATATCATTCTTCGTCCCTATCTGTTTTACCGCAGAAGGCAGCGGAGTGTACCTGAATGCTTACAGACTGTTAAGATTCCATTGCACATCTTTTGCCGGATGTTTGTTCATGGATCTCAAAGCCAGTCCTTACCACTTGAGTAGTGAGAGGACTGGCTTTTTGTATGCGGAAGGGAAAGCTGTGAATTTGAAAACTGAAGAAGGCAGAGAGATCGTCCGGACATTGGCAAAAGGGGCAGATGTACTGATTCATAATTTTAAAACAGGTTCAATGGAAAAGTGGGGCCTTGATTATGAAAGGTTGAAGGAAATGAACAAAAGGCTCGTCTACTGTTCCATAACCGGGTTTGGGGAAACCGGTCCGGATCGGCATTTGCCCGGCTATGATTACATCATTCAGGGCTTAAGCGGGTTAATGAGCATAACGGGGACAATCGAAAGCGGTCCAATGAAAATTGGCGTAGCCATGGTGGATATTTTAACCGGACTGTATTCTGCGATTGCGATTGAGGCTGCGCTTTTCGAACGTGAACATTCCGGATTGGGTCAAAAAATCGACATGTCGCTATTCGACTCGGCCGTTAGTTCGCTCGCAAACGTTGCCAGCAATTATTTAATCTCGGGGAAGGTGCCACAGCGCCTCGGCAATGACCATCCGAACATTGTGCCATATACAACCTTTCGCACCCTTGATGGTGAAATGATTATCGCTGTCGGGAATGACCGCCAGTTTGCGTCACTTTGTGATTTGCTGGAAATCTCCGAAATTTCCAGGAGGGAGCTTTACCGGACGAATGAAGCGAGGGTAAAGAATCGGCACCAACTAACACGGGTTCTTGAAGAAAAGCTAACAAAAAGGCCAATGGATGAATGGTTTAAGCTGTTTTCACAGCATAACATTCCGTGCGGTCCGATCAATTCAATGGATCGTGTGTTTCAAAATCCACAGCTTCAAGCGAGGAAAATGGTTGTGTCCATGGAGCATCCTCAAGCTGGACCAATAAAGCTTGTCGGTTCTCCACTCAAACTATCAAGAACAAACGTGAGAATGGAACGGCATCCGCCAATAGCCGGAGAGCATACGGAACAAATTTTACAGCAGGCCGGCTATTCAGCTGAAAAAATTGCAGAGTTGAAAAAATTAAAAATAATCTAGGAGGTTGTGTAAAATGAATTTTGAATTTAGCGAAGAACAAGTGATGCTTCGAAAAATGGTTAGGAGTTTTGTAGACAAAGAGATTATGCCCTATATGCGCGAATGGGATGAGCGAGGGTATTTTGATCCGAACATTTATAAACGGCTTGCAGAATTAAATCTAATGGGAGTATGTATACCTGAACAGTACGGCGGCAGCGGTATGGATTATAACGCATTGGCAATTGTTTGCGAAGAGCTGGAAAGGGGCGATACTGCCTTTCGGACAGCTGTTTCGGTTCATATTGGCCTAAACAGTATGACGCTGTTGCAATGGGGAACCGAAGAGCAGAAGCAACAGTATCTTGTTCCCCAGGCGAAGGGAGAAAAAATTGGTGCCTTTGGCCTGACGGAGCCGGGTGCAGGCTCGGATGTTGCTTCGCTTGCAACGACAGCCGTTAAAGACGGGGATCATTATATTTTAAACGGGTCAAAAACGTGGATTTCCTTATGTGATGTCGCCGATCACTTTATCGTTTTTGCCTACACCGACAAAGAAAAACGCCATCATGGAATTTCCGCGTTCATTGTTGAGCGGACAATGCCGGGCTTTTCGTCAAAAGCGATTAAAGGAAAACTCGGGATCCGTTCCGGCAACACTGGTGAATTGTTTTTCGACCAAGTTCGTGTGCCGAAAGAGAATTTGCTCGGCAAAGAGGGGGAAGGCTTTAAGATTGCGATGAGCGCACTCGACAATGGCCGGTTTACCGTTGCCGCCGGGGCAGTCGGCTTAATTATGGCCAGTCTCGAAGCGAGTTTGAAGTATTGCCAGGAGCGGAAAACTTTTGGCAAAGAAATCGGTAGGCATCAGCTTGTTCAGCAGATGATTGCCAATATGGAAGCCGGGCTGCAAATGAGCCGGCTGCTCGTTTACCGTGCCGGCGAACTGAAAAATCAAGGAAAACGCAATACAAGGGAGACTTCTTTGGCAAAATGGCAAGCGTGTGATTTTGCCAATAAAGCTGCTGATGATGCGGTGCAAATTCATGGAGCCTACGGCTATTCAAGCGAGTACCCGGTTGAGCGCTATTTGCGCAACTCAAAAGCGCCTGTTATTTATGAAGGAACAAGAGAGATCCACACAATAATGCAAGCAGAATATGTCCTTGGATATCGGGTTGATAAACCGCTGAACCAGGCATTACCGTCCTGGCCGTTTGAGAGTGAAAAAGAAACAGTTACGAATGGTTAGAAATACTGTAATAACCCAATATTAGGTAGAATACCTCTTCTCATGGCCCGAAAAGCGGGAATTTTGCTTCTGACGGGTCATAAGGTCCCTTCTTATGGCCCGAAAAGCGGGATTTTTGTCTCTGACGGGTCATAAGGTCCCTTCTTATGACCCGAAAAGCGGGATTTTTGTCTCTGACGGGTCATAAGGTCCCTTCTTATGACCCGAAAAGCGTGAATTTTGCTTCTGACGGGTCATGAGGTCTCTTCTTATGGCCCGAAAAGCGGGATTTTTGTCTTTGACGGGTCATAAGGTCCCTTCTTATGGCCCGAAAAGCGGGATTTTTGTCTCTGACGGGTCATAAGGTCCCTTCTTATGACCCGAAAAGCGGGATTTTTGTCTCTGACGGGTCATAAGGTCCCTTCTTATGACCCGAAAAGCGTGAATTTTGCTTCTGACGGGTCATAAGGTCCCTTCTTATGACCCGAAAAGCGGGAATTTTGTCTCTGATGGGTCATAAGGTCCCTTCTTATGGCCCGAAAAGCGGGAATTTTGTCTCTGACGGGTCATAAGGTCATTTCTTAAGGCCCGAAAAGCGGGAATTTTGTCTCTGACGGGTCATAAGGTCATTTCTTAAGGCCCGAAAAGTGTGAATTTTGTCTCTGATGGGTCATGAGGTCTCTTCTCATGACCCGAAAAGTGTGAATTTTGTCTCTGACGGGTCATGAGGTCTCTTCTCATGGCCCGAAAAGCGGGAATTTTGCTTCTGACGGGTCATGAGATAGTATCCCCTGGCCGATCCGTATTATTACATTCTGGAAAAGGTACTATTCCTTCCATTCTGATATTACTCTTTAGTATAAGACACTGTTGTTTTTGATTTCCTGAACTGCGGTATCATTTTTGTCCAGAAGATTAGCATAACTAGGATGAGTGGAATTTTTAAAATGCAAACATACCACACAACAGTGAACTTATTGTCAATGGACAACAATAAAGGAGTGGTCATGAAGTGACGGAAGAAGATTTAAAGAATACCTTAATGAATCTAGATAAAAACCATTTCATCCATCCAACCTCCTCGCTTAAACAGCAGCACGAAACGGGTGCGCCGTTTATCTTCACAGAAGGAAAAGGTGTTTATCTAACCGATATTACCGGTAAAAAAGTGTTAGAAGGTATGGCCTCACTCTGGAATGTCAATGTCGGCTATGGACGGCAAGAATTGGCGGAAGCGGCGCGCCAGCAAATGGAAAAACTCGCTTACACCAATTCGTTTTCCTCAATGAGCAATGAACCGGCGATCCGTCTTGCAGCCAAATTGGCCGAAATTACGCCGGGAAATTTAAGTGCAGTTTTCTATACTTCAGGGGGCTCTGAAGCGAATGATACCGCCTACAAACTAGCACGCTATTTTTGGAAAATAAATGGACAGCCGCAAAAGAAAAAAATAATTGCCCGCAAAAAAGCGTACCATGGGGTAAACATTGGTGCCACAAGTGCAACTGGAATCTCTCCTTTCCATCAAATGACGGAATCGCCGGCACCTGATTTTCTCCATGTTGACAATTTTTCAGTCCGGGCATTAAGAGAATGCATTGAACGGGAAGGAGCCGATACAATTGCAGCATTTATTGCAGAGCCCGTTCAGGGAGCGGGAGGAGTAAATATTGCTCCTGACGGCTACTTCCAAGAAATCAGAAAAATTTGCGATGAATTCCATGTACTGTTTATCGCCGACGAAGTCATTACAGGTTTTGGCCGGACGGGCAAAATGTTTGGCTGTGACCATTACAACGTTGTCCCTGATATTATGTTGGTTGCAAAAGGAATAACAAGCGGCTATCTACCGCTTGGCGCCGTCATTGTAACAGATGCGATTCACAAACAACTAGTGGAAAAATCAGAGGGAGTGCTTTTGCACGGCTATACGTACAGCGGCCATCCAACATCATGCGCGGTAGCACTCAAAAATTTGGAAATTATCGAAAATGAAAACCTTATTGAGAATGCAAGATTAATGGGTGAAGAATTGTTAAAAGGATTAAAGAAGCTCGAACAGGATACAAAGATTGTTGGAGATGTCAGGGGTCTCGGTTTAATCGGCGCTGTTGAGATCATCGATCCAGCAACAAACCGTCGCTTTCCAACGCCAATCGCCCCACTTATCGGCACCGAAGCGGCCAAACGGGGGCTAATTGTTCGCACCGTTGTATTTGAAGGAATGGATACCATTGTCTTTTCACCGCCGCTTGTGATCAACAAACAGGAAGTGAATGAACTCGTATCCATTTTAAAGAAATCCATTTTGGAGGTGGAAAAAAAGGTATAACTGAAAACAAAAACAAACAGGAATGACTCCTTAGTTGGATCATCCCTGTTTGTACACTTCGTATTGTTTATATAAATCTTTTAAAGCGGCAACAAGTGCATTATTAGCTTTACCGAGATAGCTGCTAGTTAATTGTTCAAGCGGTTTATCGATCCCATCTTGTAAACTGTATCCTCGAAGAAGTTTGGAAATAAATTCTCTGCCGTGCCCAGTTGCGAGCGTACAAGAAGCCTCAATGATGACTCCATATTTCCGATCAATTTCCACCGTGATTGTTAACGTATCAAAAATACTTTTTGCTGCCATACCAGAAGGAAGTTTTGCATGTCCCGCAATAAAAACCGTGTTCATTTACATTCTCCTTACCATTCCAAAAAATTTTGTTATGAATAATTTTATTAAACCATATCATTCTTTGAAAAGAACAGTGAAAATTTTGCGTAAACAACAAATAATTTTTAGAAAAATTAATATCTATAGTTATAGTAGATACAGTCGAAATTTAGTGATTAGCCGGCCTTACAACAGGAAAGCGTACATTTTAAAAAGAAAGGACGGTTGGAAAATGAATTTTGAACTATCAGCTGAACACCAAATGATTCAGAAACTGGTTCATGAGTTTGCGGAAGAAGAAGTAGCTCCAGGAGCAGACGAACGGGATCGAAAACAGGAGTTTCCTCTAGATGTATTCAAAAAGCTGGCCAAATTGGGACTTTTGGGACTCCCGTTTCCTGAAAAATATGGCGGCGGTGGAGGAGACACAATTGGTTTTGTCATCGCAGTCGAAGAGTTGAGCCGTGTGTGCGCTTCGACAGGGATTACCTATTCTGCCCATATTTCATTAGGCGGAGCACCGATCTATTTATTCGGAACGGAAGAACAAAAGAAAAACTATTTAACGCCATTATGTACGGGAGAATACTTGGGGGCATTTGGCTTAACTGAACCAAATGCCGGTTCTGACGCGGGTGGCACGCAAACCACCGCGATCCTCCAAGGGGGTGAGTGGATCATCTCCGGTTCAAAGTGTTTTATCACCAATGGTAGCTTCGCAAGAAATATTGCCTTAACGGCTGTTACAGATCGGACAAAAGGAACGGACGGAATCAGCGCATTCATTGTTCCAACTGATGCCGCCGGGTTTACTGTTTTAGCAAACTATGAAAAATTGGGACTGCATGCTTCCAATACTACCGAATTAATCCTTGAAAATGTGAGCGTACCGAAAGAAAACCTTTTAGGGGAAGAAGGAAATGGTTTCAAACAATTTTTAGCAACGCTTGATGGCGGCAGAATCGGGATTGGCGCAATGGCTGTCGGTATTGCTCAAGGAGCCTTTGAAAAATCACTCCATTACGCGAAGCAGCGAAAGCAATTCGGTCAAAGCCTTTCATCTTTTCAAGCCATTCAATTTAAGCTTGCCGATATGGCAATGCAGATCGAGTTGGCACGGACGCTTGTTTACAAGGCTGCTTGGTTAAAAGACCAAGGCAGAAAATTTAAAAAGGAAGCAGCTATGGCGAAATTATTTGCCTCGGAAATGTGCATGAAGGTATGTGACCAAGCTGTGCAAATTCACGGCGGATATGGATATATGAGGGAATATCAGGTCGAGCGCTTTTTCCGCGATGCAAAATTGCTTGAAATTGGTGAAGGTACCTCGGAAATTCAACGAATGGTTATCGCAAGGGAGATCGGTTGTCTGGAAAAACTTTAACGTAATGATTTTCCAATGGTAGCTTTAGGAACATTCAATAATACCGGCTTTGTGAACTGGCTGTGTTTGCTTTTCAAACAAAGCAAGGGGGAGTCCTATGTTTAAAAAAATCCTAATCGCCAACCGCGGTGAAATTGCCGTTCGCATAATCAGAACTTGTCGAATACTTGGAATTAAAACGGTTGCCGTCTACTCGGAGGCTGACCAACACGCAGTGCATGTATATGAAGCAGATGAAAGCTATTTGCTTGGTGGTGCTAGGGTAGCAGAAAGTTATTTAAAAATCGAAAAGATCATTGAGATTGCCAAACGTTCAAAAACGGAGGCGATTCATCCCGGTTATGGCTTATTATCGGAAAATGCCGAATTTGCCCGCCGTTGTGAAGAGGCAGGTCTTGTTTTTATTGGCCCCTCTTCAGAAGTAATATCAGTGATGGGAAGTAAAATTGAAGCGCGCAAGCAAATGGAAAAAGCGGGGGTTCCTGTTGTACCAGGGATTACTCGTTCACTTGCAAATGAAGAGGAAGCCATAAATGCTGCTGAAAAGCTTGGCTATCCAGTTATACTGAAAGCTTCGGCAGGCGGCGGTGGCATTGGGATGCAAGTCGTCCAAAATGCTGACGAATTACGGAAAACATTTGAAGGAAATCAAAAACGCGCCGCCGACTTTTTTGGCAATGGCGATCTGTTTATAGAAAAGTATCTGAAAAATCCGCGTCATATTGAGATTCAGATTTTAGCAGATTTATTCGGCAACACCGTTTATTTATGGGAGCGGGAATGCTCGGTTCAGCGCCGTCATCAAAAGGTTCTTGAAGAAGCACCATCTGCATTTTTAGACGAAAGTACACGGCAAAAAATGGGCGAGGCGGCTGTAATGGCTGCAAAATCAATTGGCTATCAAAGTGCTGGAACCGTGGAATTTTTAGTCGATGAGGAGAAAAATTTTTATTTTTTGGAAATGAACACAAGACTTCAAGTGGAACACCCGGTTACAGAGGAAATTACCGGGCTTGATCTGGTAGAACAGCAGCTGAGGATCGCTGCGGGTGAGCCGCTGGGCTTTCACCAAAGGGAAGTAAAACGAGACGGACATGCAATTGAAGTGCGAATTTACGCTGAAGATCCGAGAACATTTTTTCCGTCCCCTGGAACGATAAAAGAGTTGTTTTTACCGGATGGAGAAGGGATTCGCAATGAGGTCGGGGTAAGTCGACAGTCGGTTGTGACTCCATTCTATGATCCCATGATCGCCAAACTTATTGCTAAAGGAATCACTCGAGTAGAGGCAATCGAGCGGATGCAAGAAGCATTGAGCCATTATAAAGTGACTGGGATTAAGACGAATATTCCGTTGTTGCTTCAAGTGGTCAAACACGAAGCATTTCGGAATGGCAACACAACAACAGATTTTATTGCAAAATATTTGCAAGTAAAAAAATAGGAGGACATTCGAAATGAGTAAAGTTGTCGCAAGCATGGCAGGAAGTGTATGGAAAATACTTGTTCAGCCGGGAGATCTGATTGGGGAAGGGCAGGAGGTTGTAATTTTGGAATCAATGAAAATGGAAATTCCAATCACAGCAGAAATGAGTGGCACCGTAAAAGAAGTGAAAGTGAACGAAGGAGATTTTGTCAATGAAGACGATGTTTTAATCGTACTGGACGTATAAGGGCGGTTTGGCTGTCGATATCACCCAATCGACAGCCATAAACGGCACTTTGTTAAACAAACAAAGCAGCTAGTGCAGCTTTGTTTGTATCATGTATAATGAAATTATTCTCTTTTCAACAGAAACGAAGGTAGAAATAAATGACAACATCAGTAGAATACATAAAGGAATGGCAGCAAGCACTCCAAAACGAAATCATGCACTTGAAGAAATTCGGCAGCAATAAAATGGTTATAACAAACGGAAGATTGGTGACTGCCGAGGGTTCATTCACCTACTATTTTGATACGGCTGTTCCCCTAAAAATTCCGGCAGGATCCTCAATCCGCCTTGAATGGGGAAGCAGCAGACAACAAGGGCGAGTGTTGTCTGCTGAAGGCAGCGGAATCATCCTTTCACTGGAAAGATCATTCGGAGATTTGATTGGGGAGGCCCACCTTTACCATGATCCATGGGAATTATTGGAACAGTTAATTTTACGGTTAGATGAGACCAAGAAGTCAAAGCAAAAACGGCTGCGAATCAAAAAATTAATGGATCCCTCTATGCCCCCAAAACATCCAGTGGAAAAAATTTCCGGAACGATTCACGAACTGCTGTTACGCTCAAAGTACAATCCTGTTACGTTTGTATGGGGTCCGCCTGGAACAGGGAAAACGTACACCTTGGCACGGACAGCCGCACACAAGTATTTTAAGGAGAAACGGGTTCTTCTTTTATCACATAGCAATCAAGCAGTGGATGTCCTTGTCAGTGAGATTTCCACGTTTATTGAAAAAAAGGGGCGGATCAGGGAAGGGGATGTCCTTCGTTATGGAAACAACTCAGGTGAAACCTTTCGTCATCGCGCTGCACTGACCACCTCGCAGCTTTTGGAAAAAGAAGATCCGCTTCTTGCGCAAAACAGAACAAAACTGGTCGATGAAAGACGGCAGCTAAAACAGGATCTGGGGCGATCTTTTAGCAAGCGGGATTCGGAAAAGCTATTGGAGTTGGAGACTAAAATTGCCCGGGTTCTCGAAAAAATCCGACAAAAAGAGTTTGAGTTTGTAAAAGATGCCTATATCGTTGGGACAACCTTGGCAAAGGCGGCAAGCGATCCGGCAATTTACGAAAAAGAGTTTGACCTCGTAATGGTTGATGAAGCCAGCATGGCATACGTACCGCAAGTTGCTTTTGCGGCTACCCTTGCAAAGCGTTTAATCGTAAGCGGCGATTTTAAACAATTGCCGCCGATCGCTGCTTCCCGTGATCCGCTTGTAACAACATGGCTGAAAGAAGATATTTTTCATAAATCCGGCGTTACGGAGTCGGTTCATACTGGAAAGCTTCATCCGCATTTATTTTTGCTTAAAGAACAACGGCGAATGCATCCCGAAATTTCAGCATTCACCAATCATTCTATTTATCAGTCACTCGTCGGCGATCATCCGAGCGTTGCGAAAAGCAGAACGAAAATAATGGAGTCAAATCCATTTCCAGGACGCGCCTCTGTTCTGGTTGATACTAGCCGTGCAGGCGCTTATTGCTTCTACGAACGAACCTCTCATTCTAGGGTGAATCTCTGGCATTTGCTGCTTTCGTTTCAATTGCTTCATGAAGCACATTGTGCTGGAGTAAGTTCGATTGGTTATGTAACACCGTACCGTGCTCAAGCAGCCGCAATGGATTTATTACTGCAAGATGTATATAAGAACGAACGGTTAACTGCTGATATCATTGCAGCAACTGTCCATCGTTTTCAAGGGAGTGAACGCGACGTCATGGTTTTTGACACGGTGGACAGTCCCCCTCAGGAGCGGGCAGGAATGCTTTTGACTGGTCGAGACAGTGAACGATTAATCAATGTAGCGATCACAAGAACAAAAGGGAAATTTATCCATGTAACCGATCGGAATTTTATAAAAAAACATGTTTACCGTGGCAAAACATTACGCCAGCTTGTGGACTATCAGGAAAAACAATGGCAGGTCATCGGGAGGAAGGACATTGGATCATGGGTGCAAAACCAGCATTCCCGATTGCAGTGGATGCACGCGCTCAAACTGGACCGTGTTTTTTACGATTTAACGACTGCCCGTTCGGTCATTGTTTCTTTGCCGGAACAAACCGTTCTTCCGGATCATTGGATAGAAAAACTGAAACAGCAAAATTTGACAGTGATTTCGACAAATCCATGGTCAGAGCTTCTACCAAACAACCGGATCAGTCTAGACCTTACATTTCCATTTATTCTGATTGATGATCATCTTTTGTGGCTCGGGCTCCCGTTAGAAGGAGCGATCGACATCGAGCCACCCTCTATTGCAGTACGACTAGATTCGGAAAAAGTATGCGAGTATCTCATTCGCCAGTTTCAAGTGGGGGAATAAAAAGGGTGCCAGACGAAACATCTGGCACCCTTGATCCTCTCGATCCGAACTGGTTAAGGTCCCGCAACAAGCGAAGTGTTCGAAAGGATCATCTTTATTATATGGAATTCACTGGTTTTTATTCTATTGGTTTGCTTCTTTTACCACTACTGATTCCGCAGCTGCGTTTCCTCGTGATTTTCGAATAAAGAAAGACAGTACAAATGCTGTAATGGTCATGTAGGTAGCAATCAGAAATGCATCATTTATTCCCATCACGGTTCCTTGGTTTATTGCTTGAGCCATATGCACCTTATCAGTCGGTAAAATATGCTGCTGAATAACAATGTTTTTTACATATGCTTTCCCCTGATTGGTCATAATCGATACGAAAAATGCCATACCGACCGCACCTGCAACCATTCTTAACGTGTTAACCATTGCCGTTCCATGGCGATTTAAATCTTGGGTAAGGTCATTTAAACCAGCCGTAAAGATCGGCATCATTAACAACGAGATACCAAACATTCGAATCGTATACACCGTGATCACATAAGTAAATGTTGTATTAGTTGTAAGCTTTGCTAAGGCGTATGTGGTGACGATCATAATGGCTAAGCCCGTTACCGCAAGCCATTTCGCTCCGTATTTATCAAACAACTTTCCAGTTATCGGTGACATGATTCCCATTATAACCCCGCCAGGCAGCAGCATAAATCCAGCTTCAAGCGGGGAAAAACCGCGTATGTTTTGCAGATAGATTGGCATGATAATCATCCCGGCAAATAATGCCATCGTGACAATCATATTAATGATCGTCGTTAACGTAAATAGCGGAAAACGAAAAATCCGAAATTCTAAGATCGGGTGCCCTACTGTTAGCTCCCGCCAAACAAAAAAAGCAACACTAATGGTGCCGATAATAAATAATGTCACTACTTCCGGATGAGTCCAGCCTTTTGTCCCGCCTGTGGAAAAACCATAGAGAATGCCGCCAAAACCAATTGTTGATAAAATGACTCCTAAAACATCCAGCTTTGGCCGGCCAGTTTTCGTTACATTTTTTACAAGAAAGATGGCAACAAGAAAATCTATTAAAGCAATCGGTGAAAGAATGTAGAACAATAAACGCCATGAATGTGACTCAATAATCCAACCTGCAACAGTTGGACCTACTGCCGGTGCGAAATTCATTGCAATCCCAAAGATCCCCATGGCAAACCCGCGGCGATTGATCGGGAAAATGGTAAAAATGACATTGGTGATTAACGGAAACAATACACCTGCACCGATTGCCTGGACAACCCGACCTACTAACACAATTGAAAAAGTAGGCGCAATGGCGCATAAAAAAGTCCCGACCGCAAAAATTCCCATTGAAGAAAGGAACAGTTGCCGCGTTGTAAATCTTTCCATTAAAAAGGCGGTAATTGGAATAATAATTCCATTTGTCAACAAAAAGATGGTACCAAGCCAGTTGGCTGTTGCTGCAGAAACATCAAAATAGTTCATCATTTTCGGCAGCGCTACATTAATGACCGTTTGATTTAAAAAGGCCACCAAAGCCCCGGCGATCATCACAATAAAAAGCGGTGTAGTGCGAATAGCTGGATTTTCAGCTGTATTCAATTGTATTTCCTCCAATCGTTTATTGAAAGCTTGGTATAAAAGGCAAGAACATTTGAATTTTTTAAGGGGATTTCACTTATCCTTATCGATACCTTGCTAATTGTGGATATTCAGCGAGTAATATTATATATATAGTACCTGCCATTTTGTCAATTAAAACCTTCGCGAATCGAAACAATTGGTTTACGAATAGTTTCCCAGTCACTTTAACTTTTGCATTCTTTCTCGTCCTTATGTACAAAAAACACCTTGGGCAGAAGAACTTCATGTGACATTATGCTTTGTGAAAAATTTTCAAAGTGAATGACTTCAACTAATGGGAAGATAATGGAAAAGAGAAATATAACAGCCGTGTGATTGCTTCAAGGCTTAGAAAAATTGAAAGGGAAGGGAAACACATATTGAAAAATCCAGAGGCCATAATTTACCATAGTATTGTGCTAATTTTCGGAAAAACACCAACTTGACAAAATGCTGATTACTAAGGATAATAACTAGTAAATCATGTACTGTAAAAGGCATGGGATTAGTAAATCTTCGGAATGTGACAGAGAGTGAAACCCGAGGCTGGAAGGTTTCTCACGGAAAAAAGATTGAACCTGCCCTAATGAAGCTGCTTATGAAAACATAAGCCGTTATCCACGTTACGGATCAGAGCGGGTGCTTATGCGCCAATAAAGGTGGTACCGCGGAACGATTTTTCCGTCCTTTTTCTAAAGGATGGGAAGGTCGTTTTTTTATTTTTGCAAAGAAAGGCAAGGCATGGTGGTATGAAAAAACAATTAATTGTTGTAAAAATCGGCAGCAGCTCGTTAACCACGCAAGCTGGCATACTGTCCGAACAAAAAATGCGCGATCATATTGAAGCACTTGCTTACTTAAAAAAACAAGACCATGACGTGATCTTGATTTCATCAGGTGCAGTTGCGGCGGGATTCAGCGCATTAGGATATTCTTCGCGGCCAAAAACGACTGCCGGGAAACAAGCGGCTGCTGCAGTAGGTCAGGGGCTGTTGATGCAGCATTATCATCAGCTTTTTCAAGAATTAGCGGTTACACCGGCGCAAATTTTAGTTACCAGAGATGACTTTTATAGCCGTGAACGTTTTCATAATTTGTATTCTACAATTTCAGAACTATTGCACCGGGGTATCCTGCCGATTTTGAATGAAAATGACTCTGTTTCAATCAAAGAGTTGACGTTTGGGGACAATGACATGCTTTCCGCTCTTGTCAGCGGCTTTTTGCATGCGAATGCGCTGATTATTTTAACGGACGTCAACGGATTGTACGACGGTAATCCGAAAGTTTCAAAGAATGCGAAAAAATATCATTTTATCCCCGAAGTTTCCGATGAACTGTTGGGCATCGCTGGAGATAGCGGCACAAAGGTCGGCACTGGCGGAATGCGATCGAAGCTGTTGGCAAGCCAAAAAGCGTTATCCCTTGGTGTAAGTGTATTTGTCGGTACGGGAAATGGAAGGGAAAAACTGACCGATATTTTAGCTGGCAAAGGGGACGGAACCTATATTGGCGGACCTTTCCAATCGCAAATGCAAATGAAAAAGCAATGGATTGCCTATCATTCCCAAGTTGGCGGAACGATAGAGGTCGATGAAGGTGCGGAAAAAGCAATCGTCCAAAAAGGCAGCAGCTTGCTTCCGGTCGGGGTAACCAAGGTAATAGGTAATTTTAATGCAATGGATGTTGTCGCCGTTCAAAATCAAAAAGGCGAGATCATCGGGAAAGGTCAAATCTATTATTCTGCTATGGATATTGAGAAGGTGAAAGGGCTGCCGAGCAACTTGGCAAAGGAATACTCGGTGAATCACCGGGCAGAAGTGATACACCGCGACAATTGGGTAACGATGAGAGGAGTGACCGCAAATGAGTGAATTGTTGGACAAAGCAAAAAAGCTAGGAAAAGCGGCGAAAAAGCTGGCAATTCTTTCGACAGCTGAAAAAAACGATGCCCTTGCAAAAATGGCTGAAGAGCTGTTACAACAAAAAGAATGGATTTTACAAGAAAATGCAAAAGATATTCAAACAGGAAAGGAAAACGGGTTGTCTTCCTCTTTATTGGATCGGTTGCTTTTGACAAACGAGAGATTGACACAGATCGCCGAAGGAATTAGCCAATTAATTCTTCTGAATGATCCAATCGGTGAAACGATTGAATTATGGGAGCGCCCAAATGGCTTGCAAATTGAAATGATCCGCGTGCCTCTCGGTGTGATCGGCATGGTGTATGAAGCTCGGCCAAATGTTACTGTTGATGCTGCCGGTCTTTGTTTGAAGGCTGGAAATGCGGTGTTGCTTCGCGGCAGCACGTCAGCGTTAAACTCCAACAAAGCACTTGTGCAGGTCATGCAGCGGGCATTAGCAGAAACCGCCATTCCGTCAGATGCGGTTCAATTGTTGGAGGACACAAGCCGGAAAACAGCTGGGGAGATGTTTCAATTAAATCAGTACTTGGATGTACTGATCCCAAGAGGCGGTGCTGGTTTGATTCAATCCGTGATTCAAAACGCGACCGTTCCTGTTCTTGAAACGGGTGTGGGCAATTGCCATATTTTTGTTGATGAAACAGCACAGCGGCAAATGGCGATCAACATCGCAATCAATGCGAAAACGCAGCGACCCTCTGTTTGCAATGCGGCAGAAACGATCCTTATTCATAAAAACTGGCCTTACATTTCTGAATTATTGGTGTCGCTTTCGGAAAAAGGTGTGGAGCTGCGCGGCGATGAGGCGCTTTTTTCCCAGTATTCATTTGTCACTCATGCATCCGAACAAGACTGGTCAACAGAATTTTTAGCACCAATTTTAGCTGTTAAACTGGTTGGAAATGTCCAAGAAGCGATTGAGCATATTGACCAATACGGAACGAAGCATTCGGAAGCAATTATTAGTGAAGACCACCAAAATGTCGAACGTTTTTTCCAGGCTGTTGATGCAGCTGTATTGTACCATAATGCCTCTACCCGCTTCACAGATGGGGAGCAGTTCGGCTATGGAGCAGAAATCGGCATTAGCACGCAAAAACTGCATGCCCGCGGACCGATGGGGCTGCGCGCCATCACCACCACAAAAGCAATTGTTCGGGGAAACGGGCAAATTCGTATATAATAAAAGCAGAAGCATCTCCTGCGTAGGGAGATGTTTTTGCTTTCATTGTTACGATTGTTTTAGAAATTTCGACTAAATTGTCGAACTCGTTAAAAGCTTGATTAAATAATCGAATTTAGAAAATCACTCTCTATTTCCCGTTAGGAATTATTTTGCGAGAAGCTTTGACGTAAGTTTTTAAAAAAAATGATTTTTAAGTCTTTTGTTTTATGCTTAAAAGGAGTAAAGTATTTTTAAGATAATGAAATTTCTTGAAAATACATAAGGGGTTGAGTCTTCATGCAAAATGAGCAAATACAAATTACACTAACTTCAACGAAAAAACCAAAACCCGATCCAAGCAAGCTGGGATTTGGCCATGTTTTTACCGACCATATGTTTATGATGGACTATCATGAAGGGCAAGGCTGGCATGACGCGCGCATTGTCCCTTACCAGTCAATTTCGCTCGAACCTGCGGCAATGATTTTCCACTATGGACAGTCGGTGTTCGAAGGATTAAAAGCATACCTGACAAAAGAGGAAGAAGTGTTGTTATTCCGGCCTGACCGTAACTTCAAACGGTTAAATCAATCAAATGACCGATTATGTATCCCGGAGATTGATGAACAGTTTGCCTTGGAAGCATTGAAAAAACTCATTTCCATTGATCGTGATTGGATTCCGGCTGCTGAAGGAACCTCGCTTTATATTCGTCCGTTTATTATTTCAACAGAGCCATATCTAGGGGTGGCTCCTTCCAAAAGCTATCAGTTTATGATCATTTTGTCTCCCGTTGGTTCTTATTATAAAGAAGGCATCAATCCTGTAAAAATCGCAGTTGAACGTCAATATGTTCGCGCGGTAGCAGGAGGAACCGGCAACGCAAAAACTGGCGGAAATTATGCAAGCAGTTTAAAGGCGCAGGAAATTGCAGAAAAAATTGGCTACTCACAAGTTTTATGGCTCGATGGGAAAGAAAACAAATACATCGAAGAAGTGGGCAGCATGAATATTTTCTTTAAAATCAACGGGGAAGTGGTAACTCCAGACTTAAACGGCAGCATCCTTGAAGGGGTTACAAGAAATTCAATTATCCAATTGCTGAAGCATTGGAATATACCTGTTATTGAAAGACGCATTTCGATTGAAGAAATCCAGCAGGCATGCCATGACGGCCTATTGGAAGAAGCATTTGGAACGGGGACAGCGGCAGTTATTTCACCAATCGGGGAGTTTTTATGGCAGAATGAGAAACTGCCCGTTCAGGATGGAAAAATAGGCAAACTGACAAGAGAATTGTATGACACATTAACAGGTATCCAAAATGGCACCAAACCAGATCCATTCGACTGGTGTGTAAAATTATAATGGATTAGAATGAAAGGGGTGAAACATTCACCCCTTTTTTAAGTCTAATGAGCTAGTTCTCGAAGCTTCGTTAATTGGTCAGGAGTGTTTGTAAATATGCCGTCAACTCCTAAGGCGAGCAAGGCAGCTAACACATCTTTTGAATTTCCTGTCCACGCATGAACGAACAGCTGATTTTCGTGAGCGGCTTCAATTAATATAGGTTCAACAAGTTCTTTACTCGGACCAATACCGGAAGCATACGTGGAAATCCGGTCGAATTCCTGCTTTAAGTCCTTGCCTTTAATCATTGAAGCACTATAAAGTTGAATTAGCTTTACATTTGGTGCAAGTTTTTTTATTTTTCGCAAACTGGATTCACTGAATGATTCAAGAAAGAGTTTCTTATCATCAAGAACATTATTTTTACGAAGGGTTTCGATTAATTTTTCCTCCATCCCCGGATAAACGATAGGTGCTTTTGTTTCCATATAAAGACCGGCTTTTCCCTTGCCATCTTGTTTTACGATTTGGATGGCTTCATCTAGAGTGGGAACCTTTTGGCCAATATACCCCTTTTTCGCCAAAGCAGGATATGCAGCATTAAACCAGGAACCGGCATCAAGCTGTTTAATTTCAGCAAGAGTGAAGTCTTTTACACGCCAAGGTGATCGATCGGGATAAACTTCTTTTGCATTTGTCGTTCTCTCAAGGGTTTCGTCATGCATTGCAATCAATTGGCCGTCCTTGGTCATTTGCAGATCGAGTTCAACATAATCCGCCTTCATCTGTATTGCCTTGCGATAGCTTGCCAATGTATGTTCAGGAGCGTATGCAGAAGCGCCGCGATGGGCAATGGTCGCAACATGGGTCGCGATTGGATGCAGCTGCTGTGATGGCTGCTTTTTAGCTGCAAAAATGCTCCCGCTTAGCGCGTGAGTCCCTATCGTCCATGGAGCCGTTAACGAAAGAATCAGGAAAAAGAAGACGAGTCCTGCAATCAATCTTTTTGTCATCTTGTAAAATCATCTCCTTTTCCGATTTCTTATTATACTTATACTCATTTATTGGATCTTTGTAAAGATTGTTTTAATGGAAAATGAAGCTTTGGTAAACATACCAGTTTCATGGCCTTGCCGAAGAAACGGTTCTCCATACAATCAACATTCCATCCATATCGTTATATGAACATATTAACAGCGGCCGTTTATCATTGCCGTTTTTCTTTTTCACAGAAATAGGTATGAATAAAAGAACAAGAAACCATACTAGTAAAAAAATGTATGGAGGGATTGCAATGTCAATTGAAGCCGGATCGAGATACCAGATTTCAAGTACAATTAAAGGCTATTACAACTCAGCAGAGTCATTAACAGTGATAAGAAACAATGGAATTACCATTCAATTTACCCTTGCTGAAGGAAAAGGCTATGGTTCGATGCCGATTCAGCATTTTCAATACTTGTTGAAAAGATCCGAACTAACACCAATGACCAACAAAAAATCATTGTTAAGTCAAGAAATTCAGGATGAGCAGATTGGTTAATATACTCAAAAACAAGGCTATTTTGAAAATTCTTTACATCCACGAATGAAAGCACCCAAAGAACGGCAAACCAATAGATGTTGAATCACTCACTCAATTCCTACCGTATTCACCAATCTCAACAATTTATTTTACAAAAAATACTAATGCTGCCCCAGTGATGATAAAACTGGAGGCAGCATTGTTTTTGCATGTTTCAACCTCTCTCCAGCATATAGTAGATAAGGACAAGCGGGATGGGGAGAGGAAAAAATGGAACTTCTTTTCGTATTGCTTCATTATTTATTTTTGGGCTTTAGTTTGGCAGCACCCATTGGGCCTATGAATATTGAAGTTTTAAAGCGGGGTTTAACAGAGGGAATGCGTTCTTCCTGGTTCGTTGGCCTTGGCGGTTTAACTGGCGATATTGTATTATTCATGGCCATCCTTTTTGGGATTCATCCATTTTTGCAAATAAAAATCATCCAGCTATTCATGTATATATTTGGTGTTCTGATGCTTAGTTATCTTGGTTTAAACAGCATGTATACAGCGTTATATAAACCGCTTGACAGTCCGGATACCAAACCTCCAAGAACGAAAAGTCCATTTTTCACGGGAATGACGATCTCTTTGGCAAATCCAATCAGCCTTGTTTTTTGGTTTGGAATATACGGTACAGCGCTCCAAGAATTAACGGCTATTTATTCATTAACCTTCTCATTCCTTTGTAGTTTAGCAATTCTTCTCGGCTTGTTTTTTTGGAACTTGTTCTTGGTTTTAGCCGTTCATTTTTCGAAAAAATTAGTGAAGGAAAATCTTTTAAGAGGAGTAACCTTTAGCGCTGGAATATTTCTGCTCGGATTTGGCTGGCAATTTTTCACTGAATTACTCAAATTATTGCAAAAAACTTCCTGACTTCAATAACTAGGATACCCGGGTTTAAATATTGGATACGTTTTAAAAATAAAGGTAAAATAGAAGCAATCAAGAAAGTAGAGGTGCAGCAGCGATGAGGGAAATTATTTTATATACAAGACCAACCTGAACGGATTGCATGGCGGCGAAAGAGTTTCTTTCGAAAAATGAAATTTCTTATACGGAAATTGATTTGACCAAACAACCTGAAAAAGAAGCTGAATTGAAGGAACGAACTGGATCCAAAATCGTTCCGTCATTCGTGATTAAATTCGGCGGTTTTGCGGGCATATTTAAAAAACCAAAAGTGTTTATCGGTTTTGAAGTAAATGAAAAAGTACTCAAAAAGCTCCTCCAATAGAAATGAGTGATTCCAACGCAAGCAGACTGTACCGAAATTCTGTCTGTCTTAAGAAGACCGGAACCGGTCTTTTGAATGAATCACCAATAAAATTCCAACTATCAGAATAAGTGAAAAAGTGGCGAACATACGAAAAAAGAAAGGACAGGAATAATCCTGCCCTTTTACTTTTCCGTTCATTCATGCACTACAAAAATAGACTTGTCTGGGAGATGTTTCAGTTAATGAGGAATGACGACCCAGGCGTTTGGCAAGTAGCGCATGCCAACTCTCGTACTAGTAGCTGGCTTAAGCAGTAATGCTCCGTCTTTTATCATGGTCGTTGAGCCGCCGCCATCCATGGCAATTGCATTCACAGCATTGTACTTTTCGAACAAATGAGCCATATCGGACATCGATGCGCCGCGGTGAGTTTTGTCCCAATAAAATCGACCGTCGGTGATAATCATCACTACACTGCCGTCCTGTCTTTGACCAATCGCAGTTCGTGGAGCCCATCCCCAGGCACCATCAAGATTCGCTGATACTCGGTTTACACCGTTTACGATTAATTGGGGCCCAAAGCTGACAGCTTCCCGAACCCCTAATTTCAAAAGTTGATTTACGGAGTAATTCCCAGTAATAAATTCCCCGTCTTTTAGAAATCCACCGACCAGTTGCGGTGCATTGCGATCTCCGCCTGAAAGAACGCTTCCGTTACTAATGACAATTCCAAGCATTTGTCCACCCGAACCAGTTCCGCCTTTATCGACAAATCCACCTGCATTAATACCCGCGATGGCATTGTTTTCTGTTATTAAATCTGAAAGGGCTTCTCCTTTATAAGAGTACTTCGAAGTTACTACATGAACGGTGGTTGGATCTGGTATGATCATTACTTTCGCCGTAAAATTAGCAGTATTGACAGTGTCAACCTGAATAGACTCTGATAAGCTGGGCTTCATAGCTGCTTTTGCAATATGATTATTTTTTTGGTCTGTTATTTTTGATTCCACCGTTTTCGGATTCTTCCAAGCATCGTACAAAGCATCAAATTCCGATTTAGAAAGTAAAAACCGTAAATATTTAACATATTGGGGATGCTGTGTTGAAAGAACGGATCCCACTAGCAATTTTCGGTATTGCAAACCTTGATCTGTTCCATAGAGAAATCCCCCGCCGGCAGTGAGGAACATCAGAAATAGGATCAAAAAAACACGCCATAAACGATTTTTCTTCCGTTTTCGTTTAGAGCGGGTCATATATTCGGCATCACGTGTAATCAGATCCATGCCATGTCTCCTTTTTAAAAAAAATTAAAAACTGAATTTATCATACATAGACAGTGGAAGTCTTACAAGTTAAATTTTCATGAAATTACTCGTTTTTTGTCAATTTTCTGTAGATCATGCAACTGTCATCCGTTCTTAAAGAGAATGAAGTTTGTTTCAATAGACACACTATTTAGGGGGAATCAACGTTTCAAGATTTTTTCACTTTTAAAAAATACGATGGAGGGTATATAAAACAGTATACGGAATGCCATCTACTCGCTTTATCTATTCCGTAATCATATCGACTGCCAAGGGAGGAAGTTTTATGTATTTTCGTTCATTTTTTGATGAAAGGCTTGCCCACATGTCCTATTTTGTTGGCTGTCAGCGAACAGGGGATGCAATCGTAATTGATCCGGCAAGAAATATCGAACCATATCTTCAGATCGCTCAAAGAGAAGGGTTTGAAATTGTCGGTACCGCTGAGACCCATATTCATGCTGACTATTTGTCGGGAGCAAAAGAGCTAGCGCACCGAACTGAAGCAAAGTTGTATTTGTCAGATGAAGGAGATAAGGATTGGAAATATGTTTATGCAAAAGATTATCCGCATGAACTTTTAAAGGATGGATCGACTTTTATGGTTGGCAACATCCATTTTAAGGTAGTGCATACACCAGGTCATACGCCTGAAAGTATTTCTTTTTTACTTACAGATGAAGGCGGAGGGGCAAAAGCTCCCATGGGGGTGTTTACAGGGGATTTCCTGTTTGTAGGAGATGTCGGCCGCCCGGATCTGCTTGAAAAAGCGGCAGGTGTCATGGGTACCTCGCAAGCAGGAGCTAAGCAAATGTTTGCATCCCTTCAGAAAGTTGAAGATCTGCCAGATTATTTGCAGGTTTGGCCAGCTCATGGCGCTGGAAGTGCTTGCGGGAAATCTTTAGGTGCCGTGCCAATGTCAACACTTGGCTATGAAAAACAGTTCAATTGGGCTTTCCAAATTAAAGATGAGGAAAAATTTGTGAAAGCATTGCTTGAGGGCCAGCCGGAGCCGCCAAAATATTTCGCCCAAATGAAAAAACTGAACAAACTGGGACCGGATCTCCTAAAAAATGAAGAGACCCCACAGACGTCGCTTCCTGTACCAAATCATACCGATCTTGTAGATACAAGAACGGCAAAGGATTTTGCCGCAGGACACGTAAAAGGCTCGATCAACATTCCATTCAATCAATCATTTGTCAATTGGGCAGGCTGGCTGTTACGTTATGACCGAGATATTGTTTTAATTGCCCCTAAAGAAGAAGTACCGGAAATTAAAATAGCACTGCAATCGATTGGACTTGATCGGATCACTGGATATATTCCGATAGAAGAACTCGGTACCGATTTGGAATCGTATCAAAATGTTTCTGTAAGAGAAGCAAAAGAACTGATCGATGACAAGGATTATTTTGTGGTGGATGTTCGTAATCAAAGTGAATGGGATGCCGGTCACATTCCTGAAGCGTATCACTATATGTTAGGAAATTTAACAGATCATTTGGATTCGCTGCCGAAAGATAAAAAGATCATCACTCAATGCCAAGGTGGAGGAAGATCCGCTATTGGTGCAAGCCTTCTTCAAGCAAAAGGATTTACTGTTTTGAACTTAGAAGGTGGGTTCTCGGCGTGGGAAAAAGCAGGAATGCCAGTTAAAAAAGAATAATGGCCGATTACCATCCTCTGCGAATAGAGCTGAGGATGGTTTTTAGAGTAAATAATTTTTGCAAGGTTTCGATAAAAAATTGTACTATAGAAATGAGAAGGAAGGATCGCCTGTTTACTAAATCATTCGAACCGTTACAATCTCAACTATTTCATACATAGGAGTGAATACCGTTGAAAACAACGATACAATGGACAGAAAAGATGGCATTTAAAAGTACAACACCATCCGGACACGAAATTCGTATAGATGCGGCAGAAGAAATTGGCGGAACAAACAGCGGGGCAAGGCCAACGGAATTGTTGTTAAATGCGGTTGCTGGCTGCACAGGGATTGATATCATTTCTATCCTGCATAAAATGCGCTTGAATCCAACCGCTTTTTCAATGGAGGTTGAAGGAATCCGTGCGGATGATCATCCAAGACGCTTTACCGATATCAACATCCATTATGCATTAGAAGGGGATCTTCCTGAAGATAAAGTAATCAGAGCGATCCAATTATCAAAGGATAAATATTGTTCAGTTGCCCATTCACTAAATTCGAATATAACCGCAAGCTATTCCATCAATGGTGGAGAAGCAAAAAATTTGAACTAAGTTTTTCTAAATCAGCCGTGAACAGTTGTGATAACAGCTATTCACGGTTTTTTTCATTCCGCAATTTGTCAAAACTACACGACTTTTTTCGTATTTAATAGAATTTGATCGAAAAAATTGCTTTTTCGCTTTATAATATAACAATGTTAAGATTTTTGGCTCTTCGCTATTTAGTATTGAAAAAACAACATAATAGGATCTAGTCTTTTCTATCATTTTTTGGGCACTGCCAGCATTCAATGCTCCGTTAATGGCAAGAGGAAAACCAAAAACCGGACAAGGGAATGTGTTCAATTGCTCGCTCAGTATTCACCACCTGTAACTTGAATAATCACCCAAAATGTGGACATACTTATTCATGGACAAGGGAATGTGTTCGGTTGCGAGCGAGGTATGGCTCCAAACTGTAACGCATTCTTTTTTGCTTATTGGTTATTTTTTACGACTCCTTGACCAAGTCCAGTTTATTAACTGTTGCATAAATCATGGCAATAAAATTATCTGGAGAACGGTATCCACGGGCTTTTCTTTTGGCAGCTTGAACCAAACTGTTTATTCCTTCAAGCAGACCATTGGTCAATTTGGTTTTAAACCATCTCAAAATACCGTCTTTATGCTTTTTTAGCGACTGTGCTAACTTAATCATCGGTTCCAGTTGAGATCGGATTGCCCAGTTATACCACTCATCAAAGTATAATTCAGAGATGCCTGCTGATTTAGTAAACATTTTCTGCAATGACAATTTCATACGATATGCACGACCTGTTGCTAGATCCATGTCCTTAAGTTTGGCATATGTTTTCTGTTGCTTTTCGGTAAGATTTTCTTGGTTTTTAAGCCATACATACCGTGAATTCTTTAGTTCCGGCTGAGTGGCCTGTTCTTGCCTTCGTACGTTGTCCAATGCTTCATTGACCATTTTCATCACATGAAATTTGTCAAATGTAATCGGTGCTTCAGGGAAATGCTCTTCAATACCTGAGATAAACGATGGAGACATGTCACAACAGAAATCTTTAATTTGAGAACGTGGAACACCTTTCCTATCAAGGAATTGGCAGAATTCCTGTAAGACATCTGCTCCTTTTCCAGTCGTGACAAAAATGACCCGTTTGGTGTCCGTATCTACAAATAATGTCACGTATTTGTGGCCTTTTGTACGCGAGGTTTCGTCCATAGCTACACTTTTTACATTGGAAATATCAATGTTTTCAACCGCTTTATCAACGTAGTGTTTAAAGACTCTCCAAAGACGGGTATCATGTTCACCAACTTTACGGGCAACTGCGGCAACTGGCATTTCAACCATCAACGACAACACATGAAATTCGAAAAGTATTGAAAATCCGGCTCCTGGGCGTGCCCAATCAATGATAACAGTAAGTATTTTTCCACATGATTCACATTTAACCCTAGGCATTCTTGCATGAAGTATGGTTTGATATTGCCAAAAGTCAAGATGTCTCCATGTACGGTCTTGATCCTGAATATCATGAACCTTGCATCCCGGTGATCCGCAATTAGGACATGAAAATTCAGCGCCTTTTCTGTACTCAAGATAAATGTGAAGTGTTTTTTCCTCTTTGGCTAATTCATGATGAAAAACATACCATGGTTCAGGTATTTCTAAAGCTGCTTCAAATACATCATAATCTTCTGGGTAATCTTTCATAAAGCTCTCAACTCCCAGGCGTTCTATTAGTTTTTACCCAGTATTGACAGTTTTATGAGGTTTTAAACTAAACACTAAATAGCGAGGAAGCAGATTTTTTTTCGAGAAGGAGGAAAAACGAATGGTTTGGACATTAGCCGTGCTGTTTGGAATATCAGCTATATTGCTGATTCTATCTAGTATAAAATCTTTAAAATCAGCAAAAGAAGAGCAGAAAAGAATGGATCTCGCGCACATCGCTTTAGTAAAAGATATCAATGATTTGCAGGACTCAATTCGAACTATTGAACTGAGTATGGAAATAATATTAAAAGAAGCTGGGATCCAGCTTTCCCAAAGTGAATTGCAAACTCTTCGCGAGGTGCTAGATTTATATAAACGCGGCTATTCAATTGAAAGCATTGCCAAGAAAAAACAAGTTTCAGAAAGTGAAATTAGCCAAATGCTTGCGCCATTTCAAATTCAGCCGGAAGAAAGGGGAAAAGTTGCAAATGAAATTTAACAAAATGAGCAGCTTTGCAGCAGGAATCTTTCTTTCAACAAGTATAATTGGCGGAGTTTATTTTTTTGGAAATGACAAGGCAGCTAAAGCGGACCCGAAGTCAACAGCAAAGCAGTCAAATGCAGCGGTTCAACTTTCAGAGGGTCAGATGAAAGACAAACTGGCTGTGGCAGGATATATCGTGCAAAAAAAGGATGAGTATAACAATAATCTTAAAAAAGCAGCGCAATCCGGCAAGAAAGACACCACTTCTGCTGATCCTTCATCTCAAAAAGTTGTCTATAAAGCTGTGATCAATGTTGCAGATGGGATGACCAGTATCGACGTCGGTAACGCGTTGCAAAAAGCGAATATCATTCAAAATGCTTTTAACTTTTCAAAGGATATTGAAAGCCGGGGATTGCAAAACAATTTACGTCCAGGTACATTTGTCGTCGATAGTGAAATGTCTTACGACCAAGTCATTGCAACGATTTTTAAAAAATAATATTGATGTTTAACCAGAAGGCCGAATCGCACGCAAATCGATTCGGCCTTCTGGTTTTTAAATCGAATCAGTTTTATATGTTAACCTATATTAAAATTAGGTTGACATATAATGAATAAGCAAGTATTCTAAATTTTGTACAACTATTACTTTGGAGGTTCATAGATGAAGCTTAAAACAATTGATCTCACTCTTGCTGGAATGTTTGTGGCGTTAATGGGAATTGGCGCGAACATTACATCAATTGCACCGTTTTTTGTTATTGGGGGAGTTCCGATTACATTGCAAACCTTTTTTGCGATTTTAGCAGGTGTGGTTCTTGGAAGCCGTTTAGGAGCGATTGCAATGACTGCATATGCACTCGTTGGTTTAGTCGGGGTCCCAGTGTTTGCGAAATTTAGCGGTGGTTTTTCGTCGATTGTCAGCCCTACTTTTGGATTTATCGTTTCCTATATTCTTGTAGCCTGGGTCATTGGTTACATAATCGAAAAATCGAACAAAACAACTAGTATGTACATTGTGGCCGCATTAATTGGGATGGTTATCAACTATGCGGTTGGTACGAATTGGATGTTTGCAGCTTATAAAATATGGGCAGCTGCCCCAGAAGGGTTTTCGTATAAAATGGCCTGGTTGTGGATGGTTGTTCCGCTGCCAAAAGATATAATTCTTGCCATTTTTGCTGGGATCCTCGGTCAACGTTTAGAAAGGACAGTTTTAACCAGGAGTCAATTTAAAAATATCAAAAATGCGTGATGATGGGTTTTATTTATTCTTCAATTTTTCCTAAAACCCTTGCTTCTAATTTAAAGCAACAAATATAAATTAGAAGCGAGGGGGGAATTGTGCAAATCGTAAAAGTTCGTTAAATAGGATTGACCATCTCCATTTCAGCTTTGCTGATATCATCGTAGATGCTTGCTTCGCAATAAAGTTGATTCCATCCTTCATATAGCTTTTGGGCAGTTTCATACGCATCAAACGGCACATCATCTTCTGTTTGCAATTTTTCTGTTAACTCACGGTAAGTTTCTTCCCATTCTTCCAAGCTTCTCAAGTCGAACATTTTTGAAAACTTTGTCCGCATACTTTCCCAATGAAAATGAAGGTTGTTGCACCATTCCAATAACTGTTCACGATATTGTTGCATTTCTCTGTTTTTTTCAAACTCCGCTTCTGCCTTCTCTTGATATGCCTGATTTTCACTGCACAGATGCTCCCAACTTTCATATAGTTTTTTCGCACTCCGATAGTCATCAAATTCCACATCACCGTCTGTGTCTAATTTTTCTGTCAATTCCCTATGAGATTCTTCCCATTCCTCTAAGGTGATTGGATCAGAGTGATTTATAAACTGTGGTTTCATACTTTCCCAATGCAGATAAATATGATTACACCACTCCAATAAGTCTTCCCGGTATTGTTTTTGCTGTTCCATTTCCATTCCAATTCCTCCCCAGATATACTTTCTGTTTTGCCTTCCAATTGGTCACAATTTCATGCTATGAAGAATTGTTGTCCTAGGAGTAGACAGATACCCAAATTTACCCAACAGAAAATAAAATGCTGTTTAACTAAACTTCCATCTGTTTTATACATTCTTGTACTCTAATAGCGAACTACTTAGTGTTGTGCCCGGTTGTTGTTTATAGTCGCGGAAAAAGACCGTGTATACCTTCTGCGATCATTTGAATAGCTATAACAGCAAGGATTAAACCCATTAACCTTGTAACAACATTCAATCCACCTTGGCCAAGTTTGGCAATAATGGGGGATGAGTAGTAAAACAAGAAATAAGAAAGGGCAAGTACTAATACAAAAGCAACAAAAACCATTATCAAATTATTGAGATTATGTGAGCTGGAATGTGTCATGACGGTAGCAATCGTACCTGGTCCAGCCATGATCGGCAGGGCAAGAGGGGTAATCGAAATATCTTCTTTTTCCGTTGCTTCCTTTTTTTCTTTTGCTTGCGGACTCTGCGCCTTTGATGTTTTCGCATGGAGCAAGTTATACGCAATTCCGAAAATCAAGATTCCGCCAGCTACCCGAAACGCATGAATCGTGATCCCAAACATGGAAAAAATAAAATTGCCGAGTACTAGAAAAACAGTTAAGATGCACAAAGAAACAATCGCAGCTTTCCTGGCAGTACGTTTCTTTTCCTCTAGAGAATATCCGTTTGTAAGGGAAATAAAGATAGGAATATTTCCAATCGGATTCATCACAGCGAAAAAAGATACGATCAATTTTAAAAGCAGACTAAGCAAACAACTTCCTCCCTTACTGGTTTCAAACCAAAATTTTCTGAGTTCTATTTTTATATTACCCACAAGAGGAGAAAGGTAACTTATTATTGCAATCTTCCTTTGATGATTTGTTTATCTAAGAATGCTGCAAACACGATCCCCACACTATAATGAATCAAATCCGCAAAAAGAAATCCCTTCCCAAGTATTAATGCGCCCAGTAGCGTACCGCGAATATGGTTGATCCAGTCCGCTTGGTACAACTGACTGAACTTAATGGCAAAACTAAATATGAAACTAAGCCAAATGGCTGTGGCAAAACGATTATGAACGAACAGAAAGCGGAAACCGAAATAAACCATTGTCGCCCAAAGCATGTCTCCAGCGTTCTCTGCTATAAATGTGAAGAGCAAAAAGCCGTATTTCCTTGAGGCAAGACCCAAAAAGATTGTGATTGTAATTGCAACTATATAATAGACCCTTATTTTTTTTCGGGAAAGTTGTCGGTGTACTTTTTTCATCCTTCCTCCCTTTAAATCGACCGCAAGTTATACTATCATTATACTAAACAAATTTCGTAGGAGAAAATCATGGCAAAATCCAAAAAGTCCAAGGCGGAAAGAAGAAGAGATCGAGAAATTGTCGAGCAATATCATAAAATGGTAACTGAGAAAGCATTGGAGCCATTGTATAATAATTTTTTGGAATGGAAGGCAGGAAAAATGCCTTACTTTGAATTAACGGAACGCGTTCATGAATTTCATAAGCAAAATCAAAAAAATTGGTCTATGTTTAACTATAATGGCTGGGATGATGAATTTCTTATATTCCAGGCGAAAAAGGATTTAAACTTATTGACCGAAGAGGAAAAAGAACAATTTAAAAATTTTTTAAACTGAGAAGAAAATTGGAGAGGTTTTAATTGGGAAAAAAGAAGAGGAGAGGCCATTTTTGCATCGGATGTGAAGAATACCTTCCAAATGAAAAATTTAGCGGGAAAGGGCATCGCAAGCATCTATGCAAAAAATGCCAAAAATCAAACAAGGCACAAAGTACAAATCAATACTCAGACGAAAATTTTGCCTTCATAGCAAGTTACACTTCAAACGGATTCCCATATGGTATTACATATGAGGAGTGGGAGGAGATAGAGCCATCATTTGAAGAGAAAGATCCAGAATGGGAATATGAGCTAATTAATCTACCAGAAAAGGTAGCGGCTCAGCTTCGCAATTTAAATGTGGAAGATTCTCTAAAAAAATCGATCTATTTTTCCATCGCTATTTCGCTATTAGTAACAAATTCAATTTCGCATTTCGCTTCCTCGCTATTTAGTGTTTAGTTTAAAACCTCATAAAACTGTCAATACTGGGTAAAAACTAATAGAACGCCTGGGAGTTGAGAAGCTTTATGAAAGATTACCCAGAAGATTATGATGTATTTGAAGCAGCTTTAGAAATACCTGAACCATGGTATGTTTTTCATCATGAATTAGCCAAAGAGGAAAAAACACTTCACATTTATCTTGAGTACAGAAAAGGCGCTGAATTTTCATGTCCTAATTGCGGATCACCGGGATGCAAGGTTCATGATATTCAGGATCAAGACCGTACATGGAGACATCTTGACTTTTGGCAATATCAAACCATACTTCATGCAAGAATGCCTAGGGTTAAATGTGAATCATGTGGAAAAATACTTACTGTTATCATTGATTGGGCACGCCCAGGAGCCGGATTTTCAATACTTTTCGAATTTCATGTGTTGTCGTTGATGGTTGAAATGCCAGTTGCCGCAGTTGCCCGTAAAGTTGGTGAACATGATACCCGTCTTTGGAGAGTCTTTAAACACTACGTTGATAAAGCGGTTGAAAACATTGATATTTCCAATGTAAAAAGTGTAGCTATGGACGAAACCTCGCGTACAAAAGGCCACAAATACGTGACATTATTTGTAGATACGGACACCAAACGGGTCATTTTTGTCACGACTGGAAAAGGAGCAGATGTCTTACAGGAATTCTGCCAATTCCTTGATAGGAAAGGTGTTCCACGTTCTCAAATTAAAGATTTCTGTTGTGACATGTCTCCATCGTTTATCTCAGGTATTGAAGAGCATTTCCCTGAAGCACCGATTACATTTGACAAATTTCATGTGATGAAAATGGTCAATGAAGCATTGGACAACGTACGAAGGCAAGAACAGGCCACTCAGCCGGAACTAAAGAATTCACGGTATGTATGGCTTAAAAACCAAGAAAATCTTACCGAAAAGCAACAGAAAACATATGCCAAACTTAAGGACATGGATCTAGCAACAGGTCGTGCATATCGTATGAAATTGTCATTGCAGAAAATGTTTACTAAATCAGCAGGCATCTCTGAATTATACTTTGATGAGTGGTATAACTGGGCAATCCGATCTCAACTGGAACCGATGATTAAGTTAGCACAGTCGCTAAAAAAGCATAAAGACGGTATTTTGAGATGGTTTAAAACCAAATTGACCAATGGTCTGCTTGAAGGAATAAACAGTTTGGTTCAAGCTGCCAAAAGAAAAGCCCGTGGATACCGTTCTCCAGATAATTTTATTGCCATGATTTATGCAACAGTTAATAAACTGGACTTGGTCAAGGAGTCGTAAAAAATAACCAATAAGCAAAAAAGAATGCGTTACAGTTTGGAGCCATACCTCGCTCGCAACCGAACACATTCCCTTGTCCATGAATAAGTATGTCCACATTTTGGGTGATTATTCAAGTTACAGGTGGTGAATACTGAGCGAGCAATTGAACACATTCCCTTGTCCGGTTTTTGGTTTTCCTCTTGCCATTAACGGAGCATTGAATGCTGGCAGTGCCCAAAAAATGATAGAAAAGACTAGATCCTATTATGTTGTTTTTTCAATACTAAATAGCGAAGAGCCTCAATTTCTTTTCATAAAGCCGCCAAAATAGCGGATTGCTATATAAATGATTTCATTTATTTTTTTGAAATTAATCAAATTCCTTGGAATCTAGGCAAGGAAGATGGTCATGAGGAATATCTGAAAAGTATTGGTGATTTGGTATTCACAATGGATTTTATATATGAGTAGGATGCTGCTTACTGAAACATTGCTGCAATTTTGCCAATATCTAATGGATTTCATCCAAAAGTAGCTAATACTTATGATTCATTTCCAACTGCATTGTAGTACCATTTATTTGTCTTCAATTTCTTTTGAGGGCAAGTATTTTTTATGCTATAGGTAATTTTAAACATAATTTTAATGGGTAATATTCTAATTTAGAAGCTCCTTGGCAAGTCATAGAGGAAGAGTGTATTAAGCCAATTTTTCTTTAGTTAACATAACATATATTCTAGGAACCAATTAAGGATGATTAAAATCTGTATCATTAAATAAGTATACTTTAGATAGTGAGACGGAGAAAATGAAGTTGATTGAATAGCCCACAAAGTTGAGTATTCATCTTGGTCTTCATTCTATTTTGTACAACAAGCTCAATCTGTTGATTCCCATTTTTTATATTGAAGTTTACATAATATTATTTATTATGAATATATTTCTCGATACCACAATAAAACGCACTGAGATTGTTCGACTGTTCTCAATGCGTTTTTAATTTTTACGATTACCCCCTGTTTGCTTGGTGGCATCCCTTGTTTATGAAACAGTTTGCTGTGTTGTCATATAAAGATAATCACGTGGTCTTCCGTAATATAAAATTTGATTATATTGTGAGAATTCTGATTCAAACTGAATATATATAGGTGCATCCAACAGCCACGGAAAACTGGTAAAAAGACTTTGATCCCCATAAATCATGGCTTTCAAGGCTAAATCGAGCTCTTTTTTAAAAATCAAATAGCGAACCTTTGCGTACTTTTCATCAAATTCTCCACCGCTGACATGTACCTGCCCCCATAAAACAAATTCCCCCATCTGCCTCTTCCATTCTGCAAAGACCTCATCACGATCCTTTTGATTAATGTTTTTATAATCAAAATTCTTGCCAATTGCTAAAAACAATCCCCCTGAAACATCTGAATGGATGAAAGTGTATTTTCTGCCCTCTACCGGGCGAAAGGCAGTAGCAGGTGCCTGCAGCTCAACCGTTAATTTTGAAGGAATAAAAATACTCATCGCAAATCTTCCCTCCCATCAAGCAATCATCTTGCTACTAGTAGTATATGATTAGCCAAAAAAGGGGTGACAGCAGCCTATTTTTTCAAAAAAGATGGTTTTCTTTAACTGTCACCTGCCATTCCCGTTAGAATATTGTAAAAAGAAAACGGATGCAATCCGACTGCATCCGTTTTCCAAATTTTATTGATTTACCGTATCATCCGCTTCAACTACAGCCTGCCATAAGGCAACGACTTTTCCGCTTTCCGTTTCATCAAGGATAAACGAACCATTTGAATAACGGTCACTAAATTTCAAATCATTTACTAGAACTGTTTCGATCTTCCCTTTTTCTGTTTGCACCGAAATTTCCGCTGACTCAGTTGAAACCGCAAAGCCCATCACACGATGCGGATTTGCCTTCAACTCCCGTAAAATGACTACCCCTCGCTTTGCCCGAGAAGCTTTATCGAATTCTGTTAATTTCATCTTTTTAACAGCGCCGCGCTGAGTAGCAATAACGATCGACTGCTTGTTATGAGCTTCAATGAGTTTTCCGCCAATAACGTAATCGTCATCTTTAAGATTGATGCCTTTTACACCTGCTGCCCTTGCTCCTACAAGACTGATTTCGTCTTCATCAAACCATAATGCATAACCATAATGGGTAACCATAAATAAGTCGTTTGTTCCATTTGTGAGATGAACATCTATCACTTGATCATCATCTTTGAGATTGATCCCAACAAGCGGTTTGGAATATCTTTGTGCTTTGTATTGTTTTAATTCCGTTTTCTTGACCATGCCGTTTCGCGTTACAAAAAGTAAATAAGCCTTTTGTTCAAAGTCTTTAACGGAGATTGCCTGAATAATCTCTTCATCGCGCTCAATCGGAATAAGGTTGGCAATATGCTGGCCAAGATCTTTCCAACGAATATCCGGGAGTTCGTGAACCGGACAGAATAAATAATTGCCTTTGTTTGTAAACAACAGCAGCACATCTTTTGTGTTCAATTCGAACTGTGCCAGTAGGCGATCAGTGTCTTTCATGGCGAAATCCTGCCCATTGGATGCCGCAAAGGAACGCAGACTAGTCCGCTTGACATAGCCTTCCTTCGTGACGGTCACAATCACATCTTCGCTTGGAACCATCACTTCAAGGTTGATTTTTAATTCTTCAATCTCCGCTTCAATTTTCGAGCGGCGGGCATCCTCAAAGCGCTTTTTCACATCTTTTAACTCTTTCTTAATAACAGAGAATAACTTTCTTTCACTTTCCAAAATGGCAGTCAATTCATCGATTTTTTTCGCCAGCTCCTCGGCTTCCATTCGCAATGCGGTTATATCCGTATTGGTTAACCGATAAAGCTGCAAGGAAACAATGGCCTCTGCCTGGGGTTCGGTAAAACGGTACTGGGCAATTAAATTGTCCTTTGCATCGCGTTTGTCTTTAGAAGCGCGAATCGTTGCGATTACTTCATCGAGAATCGACAAAGCTTTCATTAAGCCTTCTACGATATGCTGCCGTTCTTTTGCTTTAGTCAGTTCAAATTCCGATCTTCGGGTGACAACTTCCTTTTGATGTTCAATGTACGCATCAAGCAGTTCTCTGAGCCCCATTAATTTCGGACGTCTATTATGGATCGCCACCATATTAAAATTATAAGGAACTTGCAGATCGGTATTTTTGTATAAATAAGCAAGAACACCTTCAGCATCTGCTTCTTTTTTTAATTCAATGACGATGCGAAGACCTGTTCGATCTGTTTCATCGCGAATCTCGGAAATGCCTTCCACCTTTCGATCAAGGCGCAATTCGTCCATTTTTTTGACAAGATTTGCTTTATTCACTTCAAACGGTATTTCCGTAATAACAATTTGCTGTCTACCCCCGCGGAGATCTTCAATTTCCGCTTTGCCGCGAATAATAATCTTCCCTTTACCGGTTTCGTAAGCTTTTTTAATCCCGTCAATGCCTTGAATAATGCCGCCCGTTGGGAAATCTGGCCCTTTTATAACAGCCATCAACTCATCGACGCTGGCATTCGGATGATCCATCTTCATTATCACACCATCGATGACTTCACCAAGATGGTGCGGCGGAATTTCGGTTGCATAGCCGGCAGAAATTCCGGTGGAGCCATTTACAAGCAAATTTGGAAACATTGCCGGCAAAACCGTCGGCTCTTTTGATGTATCATCAAAATTCGGTATAAATTCAACAGTCTGTTTTTCAATGTCGCGCAGCAATTCCGCTGCAATTGCTGACAGCCTCGCTTCAGTATACCGCATCGCTGCCGGCGGATCACCGTCAACACTGCCGTTATTGCCGTGCATTTCGACCAAAACATTGCGAACCTTCCACTCTTGGCTCATTCTGACCATCGCTTCATAAACAGAGGAGTCACCGTGCGGGTGGTAATTACCGATGACATTACCGACTGTTTTCGCCGATTTACGGAAGCCTTTATCATGGGTGTTCCCTTCTACATGCATGGCAAAAAGGATTCTTCTTTGTACAGGCTTTAAGCCATCGCGCGCATCTGGTAACGCACGTTCTTGAATAATATACTTGCTATATCTGCCAAAACGGTCACCAAGGACATCTTCAAGAGGCAGATCACGAAACTTTTCTACTGTGCTCATTTCTCAATTGCCTCCTCGGGAACCGTCAGATTTTCGTTTTCGAGAATGGTATCCTCTTCTTCCAAACCAAAAGCAACATGGGATTCAATCCATTTTCTTCGCGGCTCGACTTTATCGCCCATAAGTGTCGTTACGCGTCTTTCAGCTCTCGCAATATCGTCTATTTTAACACGAATCAACGTTCGTGTTTCCGGATCCATCGTAGTTTCCCACAACTGATCGGCATTCATTTCGCCAAGACCTTTATACCGCTGGATGATGTAGCCTCTTCCGACTTTTTTGATCGCACCTTTCAGTTCGTCATCGCTCCAAGCATATTCAATGATTTCTTTTTTCCCTGTCCCTTTGCTGACTTTATAAAGTGGCGGAAGAGCAATAAAGACTTTACCCGCTTCAACAAGGGGCTTCATATAGCGATAAAAGAAAGTGAGCAGAAGGACTTGGATATGGGCGCCGTCGGTGTCGGCATCGGTCATAATAATCACTTTATCATAGTTGACATCTTGTATATTGAAATCAGCTCCTACCCCTGCCCCAATCGCGTGGATAATTGTGTTGATTTCTTCGTTTTTAAAAATATCTTCAAGTTTTGCTTTTTCTGTATTAATAACTTTTCCTCTTAACGGAAGAACTGCTTGAAAGCGGCGGTCACGCCCTTGCTTAGCCGAACCTCCTGCAGAGTCGCCCTCAACCAAATAGAGCTCATTTTTTTGAGGATTTCGCGATTGAGCGGGCGTGAGTTTACCAGATAAAACCGTTTCGGCACGTTTTCGCTTTTTGCCGCTGCGGGCATCTTCCCGTGCTTTTCGCGCCGCTTCGCGAGCTTGGTAAGCTTTGATTGCTTTTTTGATGAGCAAAGAACTAATATCGGGGTTTTCCTCTAAAAAGTAGGACAAATGTTCTGAGACGACTGAATCGACAGCAGATCTTGCTTCACTGGTGCCCAGCTTCCCTTTAGTCTGACCCTCAAACTGCAACAGTTCCTCCGGAATACGTACGGAAATGATCGCTGCCAAACCCTCACGGATATCTGTACCTTCCAGGTTTTTGTCTTTTTCCTTCAGCAATGAGACTTTCCTGGCATAATCGTTGAATACGCGAGTCATGGCGGTCCTCGCTCCGACTTCATGGGTTCCGCCGTCTTTCGTCCGAACATTGTTTACAAAGGAAAGGATATTTTCCGAATAGCCATCATTAAATTGAAATGCAAATTCGACTTCAATTCCATTTTGCGTTCCTTCAAAACTGACAACAGGGTGCAATACATCTTTTTCCTCATTCAAGTATTCAACAAATGCTTCGACACCATTTTCATAATAAAACATTTCGTGAACATCATTGCGATCATCAATGATTTCAATCTTCAATCCTTTTAAAAGGAAAGCAGATTCTCTTAACCTTTCGCACAATGTTTCAAAGTTGAAAGTGGTTGTGGAGAATATAGTGGGATCAGGTTTAAAATGAATCGTTGTCCCGCTTTGATTGGTTTTACCGATTTTCTCCAAAGTTGTTGCCGGCTTTCCGCCATTTTCGAAGCGCTGCTCATATACAAAGCCATCACGTTTGATTGTTACAACTAGCCATTCGGACAAGGCATTAACGACAGAAGCACCAACACCATGCAGACCGCCGCTTGTTTTGTAGCCGCCCTGGCCAAATTTCCCACCTGCGTGCAAAACGGTGAGGATTACTTCCGGTGTTGGTTTACCGAGCTTGTGCATTCCGGTCGGCATCCCCCGTCCTTTATCCATGACACTGATGGAATTATCTTTATGAATTTTAACGATAATTTGGTCGCCAAAGCCTGCAAGCGCTTCATCGACAGAATTATCGACAATTTCGTAAACAAGATGATGCAGGCCGCGTGAATCGGTAGAACCAATGTACATTCCCGGCCGTTTCCGAACCGCTTCGAGCCCTTCCAGCACCTGGATCGCATCATCGTTATAATCAAATACTTGCTGATTTCTTGCCACTAAAATACCCCTTTCATACCTTTCAAAAAGAAAAACATTCAATTTGCTATCTTCTAGTCAGTTATTGATTCGATTTTAACACGGAAGAATCCTTTTTTTGATAAAAATTAGAACGAATGTTCCACTGTTTTATTTTACCACAATCCATTGCGGCGTCTATGCTTTATTTTAGCGTTTAATTTTGATTTGGCAAATGCATTTTAGAGAAACAACAAGTTTTAGACATAAAAGGATTTGCAGAAAAAAGAAAAACGAGGTCGGATTTGACCTCATTTTCATCACAAACAGAACGTTTATGTAACTGCCATTTAGAAGTATATTCGCTCTAAGGAAAACTGAATCGGTTAGTTCATTAAAGCATGTTCGACTTTTATGCAGCGATTCATGATGACTGTATATCCTTTTTCTTTTAACAAGGCATATGCTCCCTCGTTCGCCAGGCCAAGCTGCGCCCAAAAAACATCTGCGTCAATCTCTAAGAATTCCTTTGCAATCTCCGGTAGGTGTTCGGAACGGCGAAATACATCCACTATATCAACGTGACCCTCGATTGCTTTTAAAGAAGGAACTGCTTTTACACCCAGCACCTCTTGAATTGCAGGGTTTACGGGGATGATTTCATACCCTGCTCTTTGCAATGCTTCTGCAACTTCATATGAATCCCTTTCTGGTTTATCGCTTAAACCAACAACCGCAATTCGCTTTGCTTTTTTTAAAATCGCACCGATTTCCTCTTTGGAAGGGTTTTCAATTTTCATGTTAAACGCTCCTTTATTTCCATTTTTTAACCTATCTCTATTTATCATTGTACTAGAAAACATAATATTTTGTCTATTTAAGTTTTGAATAGATAATAGTGGTTGGTTGTAAATGAGTGGTGGCGTTTTTGCAAATCCATGTTAAAATAAATTAACTGAATCAATGAATTGAGGGTGAAATGGTTAATGGTCGCACTAATTGCAGTAGTGATCCTTGCTTATTTGCTTGGGTCGATTCCGTCCGGCCTCATTGTCGGCAAACTTTTTTATAAAACGGATATTCGCCAACATGGCAGCGGGAATTTGGGCGGAACCAATACGTTTCGAACTCTTGGGGTAAAAGCAGGAATGACGGTAACGCTTGCAGATATTTTAAAAGGGACGCTTGCAGCATCGCTCCCTGTTTTGTTGCACGCGAATATTAGTCCGCTGCTTGCGGGGGTTTTTGCCGTGATCGGCCATATGTATCCTCTTTTTGCCGGATTCCGTGGTGGCAAAGCGGTTGCTACTTCAGGAGGGGTACTGCTTTTTTATACCCCGATATTGTTTTTATTTGTATTGCTTACTTTTTTTGTCAGCTTGTATTTAACAAAATATGTTTCATTATCGTCTATGCTTGCAGGAATCGCAGCAATTGTTTATTCATTTGCCTCAGGCGTGATCCGCGGATGGGATATCCCCCTAATTATTGTCGTTCTTTTGCTAACCTCGTTCGTTTTTTATCGGCATCGTGCCAATATTAAGCGGATAATCAACAAAACTGAACCAAAAATTAAATGGCTTTAGAAGAACGCATTTCCGTTCTTCTAAAGCTTTTTTCATAGAGCAACAGGACTAAATTAAAATTGGGATAAAGCAACTTGAAATTTTTGGGATGGAGGAGAAGGCCTTAGATGATTTTTCTTAGTTTCTCGACTTCTTATTTATCTTTTTTGTAAATGGAACCTAAAAAAGGGCATACTTATCCCGTCATCAGTTTTCGCACTTACAATAACTGGTAGTTACGTTATTAAAAATTTCTATGCGGATAGTTTTGTCCACCCTCGATAGAGCTGTCCAGTTTCTTGAACGGACATATAAGCCAAGACGTGTGAGGTTATGATGCATCGATCTACATGGGCCTCTACTGCTACACGTCCCCGTTTGTGGACTCTACGTAAGCTAAGTCCTTCTTTGGCTTGTGCGTTAACTCGCTCGATGGCCGTTCTTTCCGAAAATTTTGTTTTAAATGATTGAAGATGTTGCGGAAATTCCGGATCTATTTGCGGCGTTTGCGATTGTTGAATCCGAATTGTTCTGCCTGTTTGGGCTCCGCTACAACATTGAATATGGCAGGCTTCCGAACAAGTGAGCCCTTCTTGTTTATACTTTGGATCAAATACGGGACATGTCCAAACGTATTGCTTTTTTGTTTCATCCAGCCCTTTCAATTTTAACTTATGTCCACTAATACAATGTGGAACACCATACTTATCGAGTTTTGCCATTCCACGGGCATCCAGTTCTTGATCCTTGATTTTTCGTGGATTAATCGGAGCCAATAGTTTGGTCTGAAGAATGTTTTTTGCATATTGTTGATTATCTTTACTTTGATAGATTCCATCTGCGCTTACGTATTGCACGTTTTCCAGAAATTTTTCAGGAAGATCTTGCTTTACCTTTTCCAAAGTCGGTTCGAGAGTTATGGCATCACTTTCTCCACCTTTAAAAACACATCTAGATAATGGGAGTTCCGATTTAACACCGCATACAAGCGCTACTTTATGGGCTATGTAAGAAACAGTATTGCTTTTTCTCATAAGTCCAACATTGTCATCCGTAGGGATTTTCGGACAATCGCATGGTTCAGAATGGCCACATTTGCGAACTGCATTTAAAGTGGCTTCGGCTTCGACATGTGTAGTATCGACGGCCAATTGTTCTTCTTTCTCTATAATTCCTTGTTGGATGTTGAAATTCACCATAAGCTGACGAGCCTTTTCCCATAATCCGTTTTCGATCATAATCTGATCAAAACGTTCAAAGGTCCTAAGGCACGGAGTGCTGGTAAAACCGCAAACCATTCGAAAATCAGAGTTCCCCACCACTTGGAAATGAACACTTGTGACCATGACTTCCACATAAAGAAGTGGGGCTAAGAGAAACGATTTTAACAGTACATAAAAGTCAATTCCCTCTCGTCCTCTAGACGATTTTTTTGGCTTCGCACTCACGTCCCTTGGCAAATGTGGAAATAATTCGACTTGAGATTCATCAGAATTCCTTTGATTCCTCTTGTCCCAATTTCGCTGAAACCTTGCATTAATGTACTCTTGTTCAATGGGAGCGAAAACCTCTTCCCAAGGGAAATCAAGCGCCAATTTTACATAAGGAAGGTGGCGCAAAGAGGAGAAGTTGTCTTGCGCAAATGAAAATGAGGGTTGAAGGTAGATTACATTTGAATATGATTTTGGTATAATAGAATCAGTCATAATGAATTCCTTTCGTAATGGTTGTGTTGGTACTTCTATTTTACCAATGGAGATTCATTATGGCTTTTCTTTTTGTCTAAATAGGCAAAGTTTCTATCTTCCATTAAACCCCTGTAAAAAATTAGGGTAAAAAAATTATAAAACGACCGAATTTGGTCCCTATTTCGTCTAAAGTGAGATTTGACAACTCGAAAGGCATTCGTTCCACGCAGTGACCGTGGAAACACTTTTTCAATTAATAATCAAATAAAGTCAATACTATCAAGGGTTCAGGATTTTTGTCCTGTGGCTCATATGTATAACCAGTTTAAAGGCTTTATCCAGCTGAGATTAATTTAAGCACAGTTATTGTTGCTATTTTGCCATTTTGCTATGATAGAGCTATAAAAAATTTAACTTTTTACGAAATTTGTAGAAATTTCTTTCTTTCCCCCGCATATAAATAGAACTGCGGATAGTATTAGACTTACTAGATTCATAAGACCGGCGATCGGTGTGTTTTTAAAAAACTTTACATATTAAGCGGCTTGACTGTCAGATTGTAAAAAAGGATGATCTCAAAGATGAATTTTGATCAGATTTTCGTGAACAATGTCCCTTTTCCTTACTTTATTTTAGATCAGCAACTAAAGGTGCTGAAGAAGTCCCAAGTAGCAGAGCGAAATTTTGTCGAGGCGGATAGCTTTGTAGAATTAATTGATTGTCAATATCAGCAAAATACCACTTCATTTTTAAAAAATAATACCAATCTGGAATTTATCGAAATTCCGATGAATGGAAAAACGCAAAAACAGTTTTACCAAATTTATAAATCCACTGATGAAGGTTTAAACCTTCATGTATTTTGTGTTCCAATCAAAACGGAACTTTCAAATATGAAAGAAATGATCAGCCGGGTTGAACGGAAATTATTTCGTTTTAATCAAGACTTAAGTGAAAAAAGGGATTATTTAGAGAAAACGGTGGAAGAAATGAAAGATGCCGCAAAGGCGGTTGATCATCATCATAATGTTGAAAAATTGGCGGCAGGTATCGCCCATGAGATCCGCAATCCACTGACCACTGTAAAAGGTTTTTTGCAACTGTTACGTCCATACCTCAAGGAATTGGGAAAGGAACAATACGCTGAAGTGGCTCTTGAAGAAATCAATCGGGCAAACGATATTATTTTTGAATTTTTAAATGCAGCCAAACCACAGACAGATGAAAGCCAAGAAGTTTCATTAAATAAAATTGTTCATGACATCGTCATTCTTTACGAGAGTGAAGCCATACTTCGAAACATTGAAATCCATTCGTCATTTTCTTCGTTCGATGTTTCGGCTCCGAATTTCTCCCAAACAGTTAAAACAAGTTTTAATTAATATTTTAAAAAATGCAATGGAAGCCATCGACGAAAGTTTCAGCCACTCCCGGATGATTACGATTTCAACAGAAGTAAATGCAGAAAATGCGATCATTCGCATCAGTGATAGCGGCTGTGGAATGTCAAACGATGTACTTAAAAACTTGTTTATTCCCTTTTATTCAACAAAAGAAAAAGGAACAGGGATTGGGCTTAGTATGTGCAAAAAAATTATTGAGGAAAACGGCGGCTCCATTTATGTTGAAAGTATGATCCAGAAAGGAACGACATTTACGATTATGTTTCCGCTTCAAACCTTTGCGCACCAAGTCAAATCGCTTAGTGAAAGGAACTTGTGATTCTTATTGGAATTCAAAAAGAAAGATTGAAATCCAGTGCGTTAAAGAAATGGATGGAACCAATTGTGGTAAACTATATAGGGTCAATTTTATTTCTTTATGAGTAAAGTGGACATATCGCAGCAAGATTGATGAAAGGGGTATTCATTTGAACATTCAAATTCAGAGTAAAGCAGTTGTTTGGTATAAAAAAGAACTTAATTTAGCAGAAGGAGAATTTGTTCGCTTTTTTGCACGTTACGGCGGCACAAGCACCATTCAAAGCGGCTTCTCCTTGGGAATCTCCACAGAGGAACCGGTAGACATTGGCGCGCTAACTGAGCAAGATGGTATTTCTTTTTACATAGAGGAAAAAGATTTATGGTATTTTGACGGACATGATCTATCCATTGAGTGGAACGAGGATCGGAATGAACCCATTTTTCACTTTCCTAAAGCTAAAGCTAAAGAGTAAAATTTTTCGATAAAATTGGGGGCATTTGCAAAAAAATCAGCTGGAATGGATTCTACTCTATTAAAAACACGCACAACAGTCTAATGAGTGCGTGTTTTTAAGTTAAGGGTCTCGAAAAGTCCTTCTTTCTGTAAAATTGCCGCCTGACGTTCTCCAATCAGATCAAAATGGGAGTAACCATCTGCCCGTTGGTGGATCCACTCCGGTTTTAACCCATGGCCTCTTCCCCATTCTGCCAGTTTTTCAAGGTTGCTGCAGCCAACTTTTGTAACCGTGTTCGCATACGGAAACCGGTCATCAAGCCAATAATGGGTCAAAAAAGCAATCTCGCCCCTATCAATTCTTTTTTTCCACTCAACAAGATCTTTTCGCTTAATGCCAAATGCCAATTGCCTCACCCCTCTTGGCTGTTTTTCTTCACTTTTTCATAGGCCGCGTGCCAGGTTGGATGAATTCGCCGAAAAGCAACAGGACGAAAGCTATCTTTTTTGACGCAAACATGTTCTGTAAAGCCAGTTACGGCAAGTTCACCTTCAGCTGTTATGATTTCATAACCATATTTAACGCGGAAACCATCATAGGCCTCCACCCATGTCTTAACAGTAGCAGTTTCACCATAACGAACAGGTTTTTTATAAGATACGTGTATATCGATTACCGGTGAAAGAATCCCGTCCTTTTCCAGTTCTGCATAATTAAATCCAAGTTCTTCAATGAAGGCTGTTCTCCCCAATTCCATCCAAATTAAATAATTAGCATGATAAACAACCCCCATTTGGTCTGTTTCCGCGTAACGAACTGGAATTTCAGTGGTCGCAACTAACATACATTCTCCTCTTTTCCTATTTTTATAAATGCTCGATTAACATCCTCTTCTTCCAAGTATACAGCTCTTTCTACCAAATCAGTCGCCTGTGTTCCATTCATGAGCCGCATTGCTTGGGATTGAATCATTTCATCTGCCAGATTGGTTGCAAACCGCCCGTTTCCACGATCCTTCCTTTCAAGCAATGATTGATATAACAGCTTTCTTGCTTGTTCTGTTAACATGTATTGATACTGATGGATGTACTTTTCAATGATTGCAACCAATTCATCACAAGTATAATCGGGAAAATGGAAAAATTTCTTGAATCTTGAATGCAAGCCGGGATTGCTGTTTAGCAATCGTTCCATTTCATGAGGATAGCCGGCGAGAATGACAACTAAATTTTCATTGTGTTTCGTCATCTCATCGACAAGAGTATCAATAACCTCTTTGCCGAAATCGCCGCTTGTTTGTCCTAATAAAGAATAGGCCTCATCAATAAACAAGACACCGCCTAAAGCTTCCCGAATCTTTTTTTTCGTTTTTCCGGCTGTTTGTCCAACATACCCGGCCACAAAATCTGCCCTGCTTGTAACAATTAGATGGCCACGCTTTAAAATTCCAGATTCTTGTAATAATTCGGCATAAATTTTTGCCACCGTTGTTTTTCCTGTTCCTGGATTCCCGGTAAAAACAGAATGAAGTTGAATAGGAACGACAGGAAGTCCCTTACTTCTTCGAAACTGCTGCATTTTTACAAACGAAACAAGGGATAGGATTTCTTCTTTCAATGAATCGAGGCCTACTAGCTGGTTCAATTCATCCTCCGGCGACACCGTTTTGTTTGCCAATTCGGTGGTAAAATTCTCTTTGTCCAGCACGGTTAACTGCAAAACATCTGTGGTATCGCTTTTACTTTCTGATCCTTTTTTAAAAATTGCTTCGAGAACGAGATTTTTAGCCGTTCTGGCATTGCCAAAAGTATCGTCAACCCGTTCGCGCTCTAAGCGATGGACAAGTTCCTTTTTGGCATCCTCTGTAAGAATGTAGTCATTTTCAGCCGCTATTTTCCCGGCGATTTCAATTAGTTCGGCATTTGAATAATCTTGCAGTTGAATGAAATTTGATTGAGGAAAACGGCTTCGCAACCCTGGATTCGCGTTTAAAAAAAGCCGCATTTCTTCTGGATAGCCTGCCAGTATAACAGCAAAACGGCCGCTATATTCACTGCTTGTCATCAACGAAACAAGGGTATCAATGGCTGTTTGGCCATAATCGTTTCCTGATTGGCCTTCGCGTTTTAAGCTGTATGCCTCATCAATAAACAACACACCGCCTATGGCCCGCTCGACAATGGATCGGACGTTTTCCTCTGTTTGACCGACAAACGCACCTACTAACTGTGAGCGATCAGCCTCGATAACGTCTTCGCGCGGCAATACACCCAGTTCATGGTAGATTTTTGCTAATAGGCGGGCCAATGTGGTTTTACCTGTGCCCGGGTTGCCGGTTAAAACCATGTTCAGGCTAAGCTCGTCCTTTACTTGGAATCCAAGCTCTTTTCGCTGTTTCTGATAGTTTAAAAACCGGTAAAAATCATTTACACGTTTTTTTACGAAATCCATTCCAACCATTTCGTTCAGTTGATCCAACGCTTTTTTTTCTGAAGGTTCATCTGCTCCCTCTTCAGTGAAAAGATTTTGCCACTGGTTTTTTAACACATTTAAGTGCTCAAGGTGATTTTTTATGTCTTGGAAATACTGAGTGTTATAAAATACGCCGGATATCGATTGTTCATAAGCTTCTGTTGTGCTTAACAATTCGCTTGCTTCCTGAACAGCGTCTGAAACGAGCTGATACAATTTATCATAGATCCGTGAAATGACGGGGTCATCCCATTCAGCAACTTCTGTCAATTTTTTCTTGTATGCTATCAAATGATCCTCAGATTCCTCCAGAAATAAACGGCAAATTTGAATGTATTCCTCGGCAATTTTCTTTTTGGCTGTTCGATTATCCGATTCTCTAATTGGCGGAAAACTAAGCAGATTAAAAAGATTTTTTTCCTTTTTCCATTCGTATTGCGTTAAAAACCTTAGTGCCTTCAGGTTGTTCGGATCCAATTCAAAAGCTTTTTCCATCCAGGCAACAGTCAGAGAATCTAATTTGCCGTTTCCAATTCTTGATAATGCTGCAATTGTTAGCAGCTTTGCTTGCTTCTTAGGATCATGTTTTACACCGCTTAAATATGTAAACAAACTACTTTCATCTTTGATTTTTCCATTATTGGCTAGTTCTTCTTTCCAATGTTCCAGCCGCTGATCCATTTCATTTGGTGTTTGTCTTTGTTGGTTCACCGTTCATCACTTCTTCATCAAAATTTCCCCTTCTATCTTACCATAGAAGCATACAAATGATGAAATAGTTCATTCAAAAGACCAGCCTTCCATTCTTTTTAGGAAAACTGGTCTTTACCTCGATTATTCGTATTGATTGTTCGCGTTTGCTTCGTCTTTTACTTCTGATCGCATCGCGTTAATGCTTTCCAGGCGGCGCTCATTTTTAGCCTCAATTTGCTGACGCTGTTCGCTGCTGTCAGTAAACTGCATCGATTCTTCAGCTTCTTCGATATTTTCAATCGTATTGTGGATCATTTCTTGAAGTTTTTCAACATTATCACTTCGATCATCCGGATTTGGCTTATGGCGATTTTCCATCAAAAATCCCTTCTTTCTTCGGTAATTGGTACAAAAATAGTTTGTAACCGACCCGGCAAAAATATCACAGAAAAAAGTGGTTTTTCAAGAATGAGCAAGCAAAAACTTGTAGCATAAGAAAAAGACCCACTGCAAAAGCAGTAAGTCTTTTTTCCTGGCTATTCTCCTTTAGTCTGGATGACTTGGGCATGTTTACCAGATGTATCTTGCATTTTTTTCCCATTGTTTCCGCTAAATCCTCTTGGTTGTGTGCCAATATGGCTTGGTACAAAATGTTTGGAATCTCTTTTTGGATTGCTCATTCCCATCCCTCCTCTTTCTGTATTTTGTGCAAAAAAAGGCGGGACATGAATGGTAAACAATGTGATTATTCCGCTTTGCCTAATCGTTTTTCTTCCAAGCGCTGCTCAATCTTTTCCATTGCGGCACGATCCTTCAAAAGTTGTAGTTTATTTTCGGATACCAATTCTGCAAACGAGCGTTTTCTAGGTTTTCTCATCTGAATATCACCTTCCTTACTACCTATTCTAACAGCTATTATGCCCGATAGCGCTTGCAATTATTACAACTTTTTGAAAATTAACAGTGTTTCTATATTCTAAATGTAAAAAACATTGTCTTATTAAAAATAGTCATTGAATCAACTAGTACCTCTACAAATTTCCCTATTCAATTTCATTCAAATTCACTCCTATTGCTTTTTTTTATAAAAACAGGCTGATTCTCATACATCAGCCTGGTGGAAGTTCTAGCGCCAGCCTTTGTTAAAAAGAGCTTTTAGCGCCATATATAAAATGACAAAGGAAAAGATGATAATGGCGAGAACGCCAACGATTTGGAAAAATGGCTGTAAATCCGGAACAAATGACACTGCTGGCAGCTTGAGCAAAGAAAACCCGGCAAAAATGGCTGCAAGAAATAAGAAAACAAGTGAATTCATTTTCTATCCCTCCTTTGGGAATAGTATATGTAACCAATCCACCATACGCATAGGGAAAACGACCAGAAAGTTCAAAAAATCGCCATGTTCCATAGGAACATGGCGCCAGATACTATTTATTAGGCTTTTAGCTTTTCACGAAGAACCATTGGCAGGATGCCGCCATGGCGGTAGTAGTCGATTTCCACTTCAGAATCGAAACGAACAAGCACTTCAAATTCCTTTTTGTTACCATTTTCGTCGATAGCCGTTACTTGAATGAAATCACGCGGTTTAACGGATTCGTCAACCTGAACATCAATGAGTTCTTTTCCAGTTAATCCAAGTGTTTCAGCATTTTCTCCCTCTTTAAATTGAAGCGGGAGTACGCCCATTAGGACGAGATTTGAACGGTGAATTCTTTCAAAGCTTTCCGCAATAACGGTTTTAATTCCTAAAAGGTTCGTACCTTTTGCAGCCCAGTCACGGGATGATCCCATGCCGTAATCTTTTCCGGCAAGAACGGCAAGACCTGTACCGTTTTCTTTGTATTTCATGCAAGCATCATAAATCGAAGTGACTTCACCTGTAGGCCAATAAGTAGTAAAGCCGCCTTCTGTTCCAGGTGCAATTTGGTTGCGAATGCGAATATTCGCAAATGTTCCGCGCATCATTACTTCGTGGTTGCCACGACGCGAGCCATAGGAGTTAAAGTCGCGAGGTTCAACACCTTTTTCAAGTAGATACTTACCAGCAGGTGTATTTTTGCCAATTGCTCCAGCCGGTGAAATATGATCAGTCGTAACTGAGTCGCCAAACTTGCCGACGACACGCAAGCCTGTTAATGGCTTCACTTCATCGGGATCAGGTTGCAGCCCTTCAAAGAACGGCGGATTTTGAATATAAGTCGATTCAGGATCCCATGTATACAACGGCTCATTGCTCGTTTTAATCTCATTCCAACGCTCATTGTCACTGAAGACATTTTCGTACTCTTTTCGGAATAACTCCGGTGTAACTGTATTTTTCACGACATCGTTTACTTCCGCAGTTGACGGCCAGAGGTCATTGAAAAAGACGTCATTGCCATCTTTATCTTTGCCGATAGGTTCCGTTGCAAAATCAATGTTCACAGTACCTGCAAGTGCGTATGCAACAACAAGCGGCGGTGAAGCTAAATAGTTCGCTTTTACAAGCGGATGAATTCGCCCTTCAAAGTTCCGATTACCAGAAAGAACAGAAGTAACAAGCAAATCATTTTCAGCAATTGTTTTTTCAATTTCTTCTTTTAATGGACCGGAGTTTCCGATACAAGTCGTACAGCCATATCCGACGAGGTTAAAGCCAATTTGCTCAAGATATGGTAAAAGGCCGGAATCACGAAGGTAGCCTGTAACTACTTTTGATCCTGGAGCTAAAGACGTTTTCACATATTTCGGAACTTCCATTCCAAGTTCAACCGCTTTTTTCGCTACCAGACCGGCGCCGACAAGAACATAAGGATTGGAGGTATTTGTACAGCTTGTAATCGCAGCAATCGCAACGGCTCCTGTTTTCATTACCGTTTGGTCGCCGTTATGGAAGGACACTGTTGCTTCCTTGTCAAGCTCATCAGCCTTTAAGCCAAATCCTTGGTTGCCTTGTGGTGCAGAAATGGCCTCATTGAATGCATGCTTCATTTTTGAAAGCGGAATTAAATCTTGAGGACGTTTTGGCCCCGAAAGATTTGCTTCAATGGCGGCAAGGTTGATTTCAACAACATCTGTATATACAGGTTCTTCATTCGGATTGAAGAACAAACCGTTTTCTTTGCAGTATTGTTCCACTATTTGAATATGATCTTCATGGCGCCCTGTTAAGCGCAAATAAGCAAGGGATTCTTCATCAATTGGGAAAAATCCACAAGTTGCCCCGTATTCAGGTGCCATATTGGCAATTGTAGCTCGATCAGCAAGCGGCAGAACCGAAACGCCCGGTCCGAAAAATTCGACAAACTTGCCAACAACCCCTTTGCTGCGAAGAACTTGCGTTACTTTCAGAGCAAGGTCGGTTGCAGTCGTTCCATTTGGCAGCTCTCCAACCAATTTAACACCGACTACTTCAGGAACAGGGAAATAGGAAGGCTGACCAAGCATTCCTGCTTCTGCTTCAATTCCGCCAACACCCCAGCCAAGGACACCGAGACCATTGATCATCGTCGTATGGGAATCTGTTCCCACAAGCGTATCAGGATAGGCTTCAAATTCTCCATCCTCATTTTCAGAAACATGGACAACATCCGCTAAATATTCCAAGTTTACTTGGTGGACAATACCCGTTGCCGGCGGTACGGCACGGTAATTATTGAACGCTTTTTGTGCCCAGCTTAAGAATTGATAACGTTCAGCATTGCGTTGGAACTCAAGATCCATATTTGCTTTTAATGAATCAGGTGTTCCGTAAAGATCAACCTGGACAGAGTGGTCAATGACGAGGTCAACTGTTTTCTCCGGATTGATTTTGTCAGGATCTCCACCCATATCAGCCATCGCTTTACGAAGTGATGCAAGATCCACAACTGCTGGTACACCAGTGAAATCCTGGAGAATGACCCGGGATGGCTTAAAAGGCACGTCCACCTCTTTTAATTGGCCAGTTCCCCATTTTGCCAAATTTTCAACATGCTCTTTTGTAATAACCCGACCATCATATTGTCGTAATACCGATTCAAGTAAAACTTTCACAGAATAAGGAAGTTTGGATACCTTTCCGATTCCAGAATCTTCCAATGCACCTAAACGATAGTAGTGATAGCGTTTGCCGTTCTTTTCAAAAAAAGTGCGCGCCTTAAAAACATCGTTATTTGCCATTCAAAAAACCCCCTTCAATCGTCATAATAAAACAAATAAATCCAAAAGTCGAAAAGTTTGAATTTTCCCATCCATCCCTACTTTTCTCACAATTCTAATCTTAATACACTATTCGAGATAAGTAAATAACAAGAAAGTTATTGCATTCGATAAGTATTTCTTATTAATTTATGAAATAATCACGCGTGAACGGGATAAACGATGGTTATGGCGTCTCATGTCAATCGAAAGCAGACAACTTAAATCGCCTTTTTATTATGGTAAAAAAACAATCTGTCTTTTTTAGAGGATTTAGGAAATAGTAAAATAGTAGGAGGTGATTGAGTTTGCAGCGAAAAAAATCAAATCATGTCATCCCGGGAATGAATGCTGCCAAAGGACAAGGCCAAGGTGCCGGATTTAATGAAGAAATCGCGAATGAACCATTAACCGCGAAAGAAAAACTAAACAATAAAACGCGTAAGAAAAACCAGTAAAAAGCGGGAATTTCCCCGCTTTTTACTGGTATAGATTGACTTCGTCAACCATTTTTTGCAAATCTTGCTGATACCGTTTAAGCTGAACCTTCTCATGTTCAGAGGCTACTTCTAATGCATTTTCAATTTGCTGGTACGCCTCGTTTACTTCCTCTTTTAAATGTTTTAACTGGTGACCATAACTGGCGCTATCCCGAACGATTTCATAGTAAAGCTCTTGGGCATCCTCTACACCTTGTTGTGCAGCTTGGAATGCTTGCTGTTTATTTTTATGGTATGGCATTTGCTTCACTCCTCCAGAAAAAGTAGGTATATGGTTAAAATGTGCAAAATGATAAATAATATACCGTATAAAAACAATTGCTGAAAGCATCCTAACGGTAAGGAGGGATGAAGATGAACAAAAATGATAGTAAAGATATGCGCCGAAATGCACCAAAAGGCAATCAATCAGGACAACCGCAGCCGCTCAGCGGATCACATAAAGTAAAAAATCGCCAGCATACAAGGGCAAAACACAATTCCCATCATGATATGTAGCCAAAACACCCTCCAAAGAGAGGGTGTTTTGGCTGATGTTAAAGCTGCTTTAATGTAGTTAGCAGGATTTCTTCTTCCTGTTCAGATACTGTCCGCAGATCGAGGATTAACTCCTCTTTTTGAATTCGAGCAACAATTGCGGGTTTTAATTCGACACGCATTTTTTTTGAAAGCTGTTCTGCTGAAAATTGTTTATGGCGGAGGGCGATTAGAACAGATGGTAATTCGACTTCAGGCATGGTACCGCCGCCAATTTGGCTCGTTCCGGGAATGACTCTTACATGAAAGCTACTAGTTGTCTCAACAAATCTTGCTGCAAAATTTTTTGCACGCTTCTCAAGCTGATTTAGAGGCTTTAGGATATCGCGAACAACCGGAATTGTTTCCAAGCCCTTTTCCCCTTTAGCATAATCAATTAAAGTACCTTCTAAAGCTGCAAGCGTCATTTTATCAACACGGACAACCCTTGCCAACTGATGTTTTTTTAACCGGTCAATCAGCTCCTTTTTGCCTGCAATTATGCCTGCCTGCGGACCTCCTAATAGCTTGTCTCCGCTAAATGTAACAAGATCTGCGCCCATTTCAATAATTTCTCTCACAACAGGCTCCTCGCCAATCCCATGCGTGCGGAAATCGTATAATGCCCCACTTCCAAGATCTTCATAAAAAATAATCGGGTCTCGTTTCTTCTTTAAAGAAATCAACTTTCGGGTATCAACTGTTTCCGTAAAGCCAATTACTCTAAAATTGCTTGTATGTACTTTCATAATCATCGCTGTTTCGTCACTTAACGCCTGCTCATAATCTTTAAGATGGGTTTTATTCGTTGTGCCGACCTCAACAAGTTTTGCCCCGCTTTCTTCCATAATCGAAGAAATGCGAAATGAGCCGCCGATTTCAACAAGCTGCCCCCTGGAGACAATCACTTCTTTACCTTGCGCAAATGCTCGTAAGACAATATATACTGCCGCAGCATTATTATTTACGATCATCGCTGCTTCTGCACCCGTCAAATGCTCAATCAAGGATTCAACATGGCTGTGCCTCGAACCGCGTTTTCCTTCTTCAAGCCTGTACTCCAAATTTGAATAATTTTGTGCAGTCTCAATTACATGGGCAATTGCATGGTCGCTAAGCCTGGCTCTTCCCAAATTCGTATGCAATATGGTGCCAGTTGCGTTGATTACCCTTTCAAGCGTATAAGAAAATTGAGTTCCGATTTTGTTTGCCAACAGTTGAAAAAGTTCAGCTGTAAATGAATCTGTTCCGGGAACAGCTCCTTTCCACTCCCCGGCTAAAATGGAGCAGCGAATCTGTTCGACAACTTCCTTAAGCTGGTTAGATAATTCATTAAAATCCAAATTGCTCTTATCCATGAGCGCAAAAAACTGTTCATGCGTCTGCAATTCATGAACAGGCGGAATGGAACGCAGCCATTGTTTCAAAGTTAAAAACTCCTTCATGTTAATGTCAATGCACATTATACCATTTTCACCAAAGCTCTGCTTATTGAATACGATGAATCATAGCAAGGAGGGAAACAACATGTCCAACAAAGAAGACGACCAGTCTTATGATCTTCAGCAAATGGAAAAATGGCTTGAAAACTACTTTCTCGATCCATTAACAACCTACCTTGATCAAATGCAGTTTCGAATTGATTTATACGAAACCGATAAAAATTGGATCGTGGAAGCTCTTTTAAGCCAATTTGAAGCTAGCGAAATTACGGTATTTGCAGACAATGAAAAGCTGATCATCAAAGCTCAAAAAGCCCTCCATCTTCCTAAAAATCCGGCAGAAGTGCGCGAACGGATCATTGATTTCCCCTTCCCCATTGTAAATCAGAAAATAGCGGCTTCCTTTCACTCGGGAATTCTTGAAATTACGATTTCAAAAGAAGAAAAATGCTCTGGAAAAAATCGATTTATCACTTTACCCTAATATGGGGATTATTTTTCGCAAAAAGTTAACATAATAATATTATTGTATATTGATAAATTCATGAAGAGATCGGACAACCATTCGTGCGAAAAAAAGGGAAATGGTATACTATATCAATGGAGGTGAACAACATGAGTGATCAAGAAAAAATTCGCCTGACGTCTTTCTCATCAAAAGCTGGTTGAGGCTGCAAAATTGGTCCTGAAGACCTGACGCAAGTTTTGCGTCTTTTACCAAAACAAGAGCCCGTTCCCGAACTGTTGGTTGGAAATGAAACGGCTGATGACGCAGGTGTTTACAAAATCTCGGATACAATTGCATTGATCCAAACAGTGGATTATTTTACTCCGATTGTCGATGATCCCTATATGTTTGGCCAAATAGCTGCCGCGAATGCCCTAAGCGATGTGTACGCAATGGGAGGCGAACCAAAAACAGTTTTAAATATTGTTGGCTATCCAATAAAAAAACTTGGTGTTGAGACCCTTGCAGAAATTTTAAAGGGAGCTTCCGATAAAGTTAGCGAAGCAGGAGCTATTACTGTTGGCGGACACTCAATTGATGATCAAGAACCGAAATTTGGTCTCGCTGTTACGGGGATTGTTCATCCAGAAAAGTTTTGGAAAAATGTTGGTGCAAAACCCGGTGATGCACTTGTTTTAACAAAACCAATCGGTGTCGGTATGATGACGACCGGGATTAAGCGAGGGGCTGTTTCTCCAGCACAAGAACAGCTCGTCACTGAAACGATGGCGCAATTGAACAAAACAGCGGCTCAAATTTTGAGCAAATACCATCCCCATGCTGTTACAGATGTGACTGGATTTGGTTTATTAGGCCATAGCAGTGAAATGGCACGCGGCAGTGATGTCAGTTTTTCATTATCATTATCCAGCATTCCTGTCCTTCGTGGTTCATTTGAACTGGCCAAAAATGGCGTGGTTCCAGGTGGTACAAAATCCAATCACAAATGGCTGTTTGAAGATGTTGAATACGATGAACTCTCGGAAGAAGAACAGCTAGTCCTTTGTGACGCCGTTACCTCGGGCGGCTTGCTTGTTTCAATGAACGAAAACGACGCAGTTCAATATGTCGCAGAGCTCCATGATTGCGGCATTCATCATGCAGCGAAAATCGGTCATGTCACCGAACGAAAAGACAAGCTCCTATATGTAAAAAAATAACAGCGAAGTAGAAACTTCGCTGTTATTTTATAAAATGTTGACCCATTTCCAGTAGGTAAATGAAAATACGATCAACAGTCCATATCCAAGGATCGTAAGCAGTAAACCTGTTTTGATAAAATCTTTTGTTTCAAAAGTTCCTGTTCCATAGGCAAGCATATTTTGCGGGGCGTTAACAGGCAGAATGAAGCCAAATCCGATGGCAAATTGGGTAATAAGGACAATTCCCATCCCATGTATCGTACCGGGATCCTTCATTCCCTCCACAAAAGCAATTGCCACAGGAATCAATGTGGCAGCAAGGCTTGTGGCACTGGCAAAGCCAAGATGAAGCAGGATGGCAAAAGCGGCCAGGATTGCAACAATGACGAGAATTGGCAAGGATCGTATATCCGTTGTTTGAAAAGCGATTTTTGCCAGCCATGCTGCTCCATTTGTTTTTAATAAAACGGTCCCCAATGAAATCCCCGCTGCAAAAAGAATAATCGTTCCCCATGGAATAAGCTTTTCGACGTTAGACCAACTTAAAACGCCAATACCTGGCGCTAAAAGAAGCGAAACGAGAATGATGACAATGGTCGTGCTATCAAACGGATGCAGGCTGCCTTCTGTCGCCCATAAGACAAGGGCGAAAAAAGCGATAAAAAATAAGCGAATTTGGGCAAAGGGCATTCTTCCGAGTTCTTGCAACTGCTTTTTCACAACATCCTTTCCAGAAGCAATCACTTTCGTTTCTTGCGGCACGAGAAACAGCAAGACTAAATACAAGAGAATCGTCATCACCAACGACCAGGGTGCAGCCGCCAAGAACCATTGCAGCCAGGAGACAGAATAAGGAAAAGCCTTTTCAATAAAATTTAGACCTACCATGTTTTGCGGCGTTGCTGTTTTAATCCCGATGCTCCAGATTGTTGCTGTATGCGCAGTTGCTAATAACAGTAAAGCAGACAAACGGCTATTTTTCGGCAGTCCGAAAGCTGTTACCATTCCTAAAATAATCGGAATCATTGCACCAACTCGTGCTGTTGGACTTGGAATAAAGAATGCTAAAAAGATTCCAACTAAAATCACTCCAACTAAAATGCCCTTGACAGTTGATCCGACTTTCGAAAGAACAATGAGGGCAACCCGTTTATCCAGCCCAGTTTCCTGCATTGCAGCAGATAAAAAAAGGGCTCCCGCGATCAGAGCAGTGGCCGCACTGCTAAAACCAGATAAAGCCCACTCCAGTGCCGTTTTGCTGCCGATCAGTCCCCCTCCGCCAGACAATGAAGGGCTTAGTCCAAGCAATACGGTCAAAAGAGCGATAATAAAAGCAGCGCTGACAGGATATGTGACCGCTTCTGTTACCCAGATTAAAACAGCGAAGGCAAGAATCCCGAGCGCCCTTTGACCGGCAACAGGTAGTCCATGAAATGGCGGAAGCAAAAAGCCGATTGTCACCATTACAATAATCGCAAATACTAGTGCCGTCCATTTGGTTTTTTTGGATTTTGGACTTTTTTTGTCCATCAGTCATTCATCCTCCTAAAACAATGCTTGTCTATATAGTTTAGTTTTCAGAAATAAAATTAATGTTGAATGTGCCATAAGAAAATGAATCTTTTGTGACAATTTATTTCTTTGAAACAGCAAAAAACCCGAACCAATTTTGGCCGGGTCCATAAGGTTTACAATCTTTTTTTCAGTTTTTCAATCATATCTTTTGTCATGCTTTCAAGGTCGAAAGCGTTCTTAAAGCCCCACTCTGCTTTTGCTGCGCTTGGGTCAATCGAATTCGGCCAGCTGGCCGCAATTTTTTGCCTTACTGGATCAACAGCATACTTCATTTTAAAATCGGGGATGTGTTTCTTAATTTCAGCTGCTATTTCTTCGGGGGCAAAACTCATGGCTGTTATATTGTAAGCATTCCGGTAAATCAATTTGGCCGGATCTGCCTCCATCAAATCAATAATGGCATTCAAAGCATCCGGCATATACATCATATCCATATACGTTCCTTTATCGATATAAGCTGTATAATGGCCACTCTTAATAGCTTCATAGAAAATTTCAACCGCATAATCAGTTGTTCCTCCGCCAGGCGGTGCAACATACGAGATTAAACCAGGAAACCTTAGTCCGCGTGTATCAACGTTAAATTTGGTAAAATAATAATCCGCCAACAGCTCGCCAGCGACTTTAGTAATTCCGTACATTGTCGCTGGCCGCATGATGGTTTCTTGCGGTGTATGATCCTTTGGCGTCGATGGTCCAAATGCTCCGATCGAACTTGGCGTAAAAAATTGTGTTTTCAGTTCCTTTGCTGTTTCAAGCGCATTCATTAAGCCACTCATATTCAAATTCCAGGCGAAAATCGGCTTGGCTTCTGCAGTCGCCGATAAAAGGGCTGCCAGATGCAGGATGGTATCCACTTTATACTTTCGAGCTACTTCCCCCATTGTTTTTAAATCGGTCACATCAACAAGTTCAAAAGGACCGCTTTCTGCCGCTTCGCTGTCATTTTTACGAATATCCGTTGCAATGACATTTGCATGACCATAAATACCCCGCAATTTTAAAGTCAGTTCTGAACCGATTTGCCCTAACGCTCCCGTTATTAAAATTCTCTTCATTGTTTCTCCGTCCTCTGCCTTGTTCTTTAAATTACACCCAATTCTTTACCGACTTTTTCATAAGTGGCAAGGGCCGTATCAAGCATTTCTTTCGTATGTGCCGCTGTTGGCATATTTCGGACACGGCCGGTGCCTTTTGGAACGGTTGGAAATACAATTGCTTTAGCGTACACGCCTTCTTCATGTAAACGTTTTGAAAACTTCTGGGTTAATTTTTCATCGCCAATGATACATGGGGTGATTGGCGTCTCACTATTGCCAATCGTAAACCCTAACGCTTTCAATCCATTTTTTAAATAATTGCCATTTGCCCAGAGTCGCTCATTTAATTCCGTGCTTTCCATCAAAATTTCAAGTGAACGCTTACATGCTGCAACATCGGCAGGCGTTAACGCTGTCGAAAATAAAAATGGCCGGCTGCGGACTTTTAACCAATCAATTAAATCTCTCTTCCCGGCAACATAGCCGCCTACAACCCCAATTGCTTTTGACAGAGTACCAATTTGAAAATCAATTTTATCGGACAAGCCAAAATGTTTGACAGTGCCAGCCCCCTTTCCTAATACACCAGAACCGTGAGCATCATCGACATATGTAATCAGGTCGAATTCCTCAGCTATTTTGACAATTTCCGGCAAAAGGGCAATATCACCATCCATCGAAAACACTCCATCCGTAATCACCATGATCTTGTTATATTTACTTGAAGCTTTTGTTTCTTTTGCTTTTGCACGCAAATCTTCCATATCGGAGTGTTTATAGCGGATAATGCTAGCTTTAGATAAACGGCAGCCGTCGATAATCGAAGCGTGATTTAATTCGTCGGATAAAATGGCATCATTTTGATCCATAACAGCGGAAATCGCAGCCATATTGCAATTAAAACCAGATTGATAAGCTATTGCTGCCTCGGTATGTTTAAACTCAGCCAGTTTTTCTTCCAGCTCCACATGCAATTTTAAGGTGCCATTGATCGTTCTTACTGCTCCTGCTCCGACACCATACTTTGCAATTGCTTCAGCAGCAGCTTTCTTCAACCGTTCATCTGTTGCCAAACCAAGATAATTATTTGAAGATAGATTAACCAGTTCTTTCCCCCGAATCTTAATGATTGGCCCATTTGCACTTTCTAACGGGTCAATTTCGTTATAAAGTCCTTTTTCATTTAAATCTTGAAGATTCTTAACTAAAAATGCTGATAATTGCCTGCTTGACATTCGTCTTCCCCCTTCTTTTCAAAAACATTTGTACTCCCCAAAAAGACAGTAAATAAAAGTGGAACCGCATACAACTATTTTTCTGTTTATACTTTATCATATTTCAATGGAAATGTGCATATATCGTGGACACGCAAAAAATTTTTTTGCAAGCAAAAAATAAATTACCCCAAACAAGGTTTGGGGTAGAAACAGCCAATTATTTTGTTAAAGTTGCTTGCAATGTCATTTGTTTTCCGTTGCGATAGATGCCGAATTTTACGGTATCGCCAATCTTCACTTTTGTATATAAATATTTTCTTAATGCCGATGAATTATCGATCGCTGTTCCATTCATGGAAACAATGATATCCTTTTGTTGGAATCCAGCTTTTGCTGCAGGTGAGCCATTTTCGACACTTGTAATTAACACGCCTTTGCCATTATTCGGGAGAAATTGTTGCCAATACTCTTGAGGCAGCTGATTTAAATCGGCTAAACCAACGCCAAGACGCGGACGTTCCACTTTCCCGTTTTTAATTAATTGATTGACGATCGGGATAAAATCATTGCTGGGGATCGCAAATCCAAGACCTTCAACGCCATTTTCGGAAATCTTTAAACTATTGATTCCGATTACTTGGCCTTCTGGATTAATCAATGCCCCGCCGCTATTCCCAGGATTGATTGCTGCATCTGTCTGAATGACGTTCGTATCCCAGTTACCTGCGGAGGTCGGAACAGAAATAGTGCGGTTTGTTGCACTTACAATCCCTTGTGTAACGGTTCTTGAAAGATCCAGACCAAGAGGATTTCCAATCGCATACACTTGATCCCCCGGGCGTAGCTGTGAAGAATCGCCAAATTGCGCCGTGTAATTGACGCCTTTTCCATCAATTTGCAAAACTGCGAGATCCGTTAAGGCATCCGTCCCAACGACTTTTGCCGTGGTTTTCGTCCCATTATAAAGAGATACTTCAAGTTTGGAGGCACCTTCCACAACATGGTTATTTGTAACAATATAGGCGATATTTCCGGTTTTTTGGAAAATTACCCCAGAACCAGAACCTTTTTCAACATTTTGCGGCTGTTGCGGTTGCTGGGAATTGCTCGAACCTGAATTGCCAAACGGATCAAACGGAACCGCATTCCCAAAAAAGTTATTGGATTGCTGCTGTTGCTGGTAATTTACAATACCCACGATGGCTTTTGAAACTTTTTCCACAGTATCCGCAATTGAGGAATTACCATTCACTCCAACTGTTTTCGATGCTGACACTTCTTTCACTGCCGGGGCAGCTGATGTTACTTGCTGTGTACTATTGGAGGAAGGGGACACATTTTTAAAATAGTCCGTATACGGGAGCACGGTTAAGGTTAAAACGGATCCAACCACTCCAGCGGCAATTGTCGAAACTACACTCTTAAAAGGCCCTTTGTTCTTCGGTTTTGTCCGTTGTTCCGCTGACGATGGTTCTGCAGCTTGCACCCTTTCTGTTGCAAATGATTGACCTGAATCTTCAGATTTATATTGTTCCTCAAAATCCATATCGAACACATCTCCTTTTTTCACGTTTCCTTTTGTATAGCTATACTATAGCGAAAAAATGTGAAAAAACTGTTACCGAAGTTTAAAGTGTTTCGGAAAAAACTGAAAATAAATGGCGGATTTTGGCGAAACAAAAGGCTTGTTAATTCTACGTTGTATTCTTAATTGGTTTGTTCTGCTCTTTCTTTGTATGGGAACCGAATAAAAAATTTTGTCCCTTTCCCTTTTTCACTTTCGACAGTAATCTCACCGTCGTGAAGGAGTACAAGCTGTTTGACAATCGAGAGCCCCAGTCCAAATTCTCCGTATGGATTACTTGTTCTTGAAATGTCCGCCTTGTAAAATCGGCGCCAAATATTTTCAACATCCTGTGCTTCAATCCCGATACCGGTGTCTTCAATTTCGATGATTGTGTCTGACTGATCCATAAAGCCTCGTAGCCATATCGTCCCATTCGTTGTAAATTGGATGCTATTTTTTGCAATATTGATTAAAATTTGAACCAAACGGTCATAGTCTGCAATAATCATAACTTCTGGTGCTGCATCAACTATAATTGTATTATTTTTTTCTCCTGCTTGGATCTCCAATTGCTCTTGAATAATTTCCAACACTTCCAAGAGTTGAATTTCTTCTTTAAATAATTGAATTTGATTCGACCGAATTTTATCATAATCCAAATTCTCATTTACAAGCCTGATTAACCTTTTAGCTTCTTGACTGACGAGCTGCAATCCCCTTTCTTTATCCTCTTCGGGAATCATGTCGTTCTTCAGCCCTTCTATTACTCCGCTGATCGTTGTCAGCGGAGTTCTCATTTCATGTGAAACATCCGCCATAAACTGTCTTCTGCGATTTTCCAGACTTTCAATTTCTTCCATTGATCGCTTCAGTTTGTCAACCATATGATTAAAATCATTGGCCAGTTCACCAATTTCATCAAAAGTAGACGATGGAACATTTACGGTATAATCTCCTGAAGAAACAAGCGAGGTTGCTTCCCGAAGCCGTTTTATCCGATGCACATGAATTCTTGATAGCACCAGGCTAAGCAAAAACGAAACACCTAGAGCAATTAATATCGTAAAAAATAAGTATTTATTGATTTGACTGATCATTTCACTTGATCCACTGATTGGTGAAGTCAATAAGATGCCGCCGCCAAACCGTCCGTTACTTACGTATGGAAGGGCTACAAATGAGACGCCTTCCTGTCCAAACCGCTTAAAGTCACGATTAACAATGACCGTCTGCCCTTCTGTTAATTCCGTCCATTCGGTTTCAGACAGTTCGGTCGTCGGACCATGCTTGCTAACCAAATAAAGTTTTCCTTCCTGGTCAAATATACTAAAACTAATTTCCCTGCCTGCTAAAACGGAACTGTATTCGTTTATTATTTGATCCGATCTGTCTGGATTCTGCCCCACATCTTTTAAAATGGCTTTCCCGTAAGCAATTAATTCCTTTGCTTTATTTTCATATACTAAATTTTCAACATAATGGGCAAACAAAATACTTAAAAGCAAAAATGCCACTAAAATAATACTCATATGGCTGAAAAATTGCTGATATATATATTTAAATTTCATCTGCTTTAGTCGTTTCATCAAACTTATAGCCTACCCCCCAGACCGTATGAAAAAGTGATTCAGAACTCGTACCGATTTTTTTGCGCAACCGTTTGATGTGCACATCTACCGTACGCTCATCTCCATAAAATTGGTAGCCCCAAACCCGTTCAAGCAATTGTTCTCTTGTAAAAACTTGTTTTGGGTGCTGAACAAAATAGGTTAAAAGATCAAATTCTTTCGGTGTTAAGTTGGTAATCGGTTCACCATCCAGAAAAACTTCACGGGTATTTTTATTGATTTCAAAATGCTTTGAATTCAAGGTTCCGGCTTCACGTTCATCTTGAAGGCTGTTTTGAGAAAATCGGCGAGTTACTGCCTTGATTCTTGCCATTAATGTAAGTGGACTGAAAGGCTTTGTGACATAATCATCTGCCCCCATTTCAAGCCCAAGTACTTGGTCTGATTCGCTGTCTTTAGCGGTAAGCATAATGATTGGAACCGTATGCTTTTCCTCGCGAATCTTGCGGCAGATCGTCACACCATCCATACCGGGTAGCATCCAATCAATGATCAATGCATCCCAGCTTTCTTCTTTAAAGCGATTATACCCCTGAATGCCGTCATTGATAAATTCACCCTTGATGCCCTCCTTGGCAAAAAACATTTCAATCATTGAGCATACACTTTTGTTATCTTCAATGACTAGTATATTCAACATTCTTCATCTCCAATTTCGATTGGTCTTCCTTTTTAGTTTAAACGATTTTTTCATCAGTTCAATTCACTATGAAATTGTTTCATAGTAATTAATAGTTTGTTCATAATTTAGTAAAAAGTTAAAAGGGCTTGAATTGTATTCAAGCCCCTTTTCTATACTGGTATATGTTATTTATCTTTAAACACGGGTTTCCGCTTTTCTTTAAAAGCAGCGATTCCTTCTTTATGGTCTTCGGTCGTGACAAGCATCGTTTGGGTTATCCGCTCTTGCTCAAGAATTTCATCCAAACTGGCAGTAAAGGAATGATCAATTATTTTTTTCATCATTCCCAGCGCTTTTCCCGGTCCGTTTGCGATCCCTGTCGCCAGTTTCATTGTTTCTTCCATAAGGTTTTCACTTGGAACAAGATGATTGATAACACCAAGTTCGTAAAGCCTGCGCGCCGGAACAGGTGTTGCACTGAAAAACATCTCTTTTGCTAAGTGCGAACCAATTAATCTTGGTAAAAAGTACGAACCGCCACCGTCTGAGATAAGGCCAACCTGCGAAAAACTCATCGCGAACTTGCTATCCTCTGCAGCTAGGATCAAATCGCATGCCAAGGCAAGGTTAAATCCTGCTCCTGCGGCAAAGCCATGAACGGCAGCGATAATTGGTTTTTCTGTAGCTTTCATTGACAAAATACATTCGTTCAGCCTGCCAATATGTTCATACACTTGTATAGATCCCGACTGCCCCATCGTTTTCACATCTCCGCCGGCACAAAAAGAGCGACCAGCACCCGACAAAACAATGACACGGATACCTTCATCGGTTCGCGCTTCCTTTAATCCATTTATGATTCCCGAAATCATTTCGGGACTGAACGCGTTTAACCGGTCAGGGCGGTTTAAAAGCAAATGCAATATTGATCCTTTTTTTTCAATGATTAAATCATTTGCTGTCATTTGGCATCTCCTTTGTTCTAGTTTAATTGATATATTGATTGATGGTTTACTTAATCAGCCAGCCCCCGTCAACGAGCAAATCGCTTCCCGTCATATAGGAGGCATCGCTTGAGGCGGCAAATGCTATGACTTGAGCAATCTCTTCAGGCTTGCCGACTCTTCTTAACGCTGTGTTTCGTTCAATTGCTTTTGCGAAACGTTCATTTTGAAGACCCTTTTCTGTTAACGGGGTTTCAACAAAACCTGGTGAAACGGAATTTACACGGATCCCATAAGCTGACATTTCTAAAGCAAGGGAACGGGTTAAATTAATGACGGCAGCTTTTGCTGCGCTATAATGGGGAATTTCCGCTCCTGCTTGATGACCCGAAAGCGAGGCGACATTTACAATTGCCCGGTTTTGCATTTGAAAATCATCATTTTTGGCTGCTTCCACCATGATTCTTCCCAATGCTTTTGAAACGAGAAAAACACTTTTTAAATTCGTTGTTTGGACATAGTCCCAGTCCTTTTCCGGCATTTCCAATAGCCGAGAATTTCTCGAGCCTCCAGCATTGTTGATAAGAATATGCAAGTCATGATAGTGTTGATCGACGTAATCCGCCAACTCCGAAACATCATCCGCATCAGTCACATCTGCCGGAAAAACTTCTGCGCGTGGAATTTTAGCTGCAGAATTGATCAATCGGGCAGTTTCTTCCAACTTTGGTTTTGTTCGACCGACTAAAATTACCTTGGCTCCTTCTTTTGCAAGCTGAATGGCTGTCGCCCTGCCGATTCCGCTCCCTGCCCCTGTTACAAGTGCAATTGTTTGAGAAAACCGCATACCTTTTCCCCCTTTAAATTTGACCGTTGGAATGTATGCCTATGAATTTCTTCAATAGACATAATAAATCAAACGGGAAAATAAAAATGCAAACTATTCCGATAATTATGCCGTTGGATGACCATTTATCTCACTTTTCGGCTGTGAACTGCTTCTCGTTCGCATATGTTTTTAATTGCTCTCTTAATAAGTTAGGCAGCGGTATACTTTTTTGTGCTTCAAAGTCAAAATAGACGATCGTGGCACTGCCTTTTGCGATAAGCTTTCCGGTATTGGCACAGATAAGTTCATGTTCTAATTGGAAACTTTTCGTTCCAATTTTTGAAACATAGGTTCCAATCGTTAATAGTTGATTAAAATATCCTTGGTTGATAAAATCACATTTTGTTGAAGCAAGAATAAAATTCCATCTTTTTGCATCCAAGCCATAACCTAAAGCCTCAAAGAAGCGGATTCGAGCCTCTTCCAAATAAATAAAATAACTTGTGTTATTAATATGACCCAGTGCATCCGTTTCACCAAAGCGGACAGTTACTTGGAGTTCGTGTCTCTTCTCCATATTGCCCTCCCTTTCGTTTTATACTGACTAGTTAGTATGTTTGGTTCACCATTGGGAAAGGATCGTGATCACTTCCTTTCTCCTATTTACTCAATCGATTTGAACGCCCTTTAGGATCATTTCAACGAAGACCTCTGTAACTTCCCAGTCTGAAACTTCTCCCGCTGGATTAAACCATTGATAGCTCCAATTTGCGATCCCAAGAATTCCGAAGGTGACAATGGAAGGATTCAAATCTGAGCGGAATTCTCCTTTTTCAATTCCTTCACGAACAAGTTTCTCCATATTGAACCGGAACTGATCCCGTTTAGGAATAATAACAGAAAGCCGTTCCTCACTTAAATTTCTCATTTCCCGAAAGAAGATTTTTGCAGCTGGACCTTGGGTTTTTATATTGCTAATCAACATAAAGACGATATCAAATAGTTTTTGTTTACAGTTTTTTGATTCATCGTTGAGGATCCGTTCCTGCTGGGTTAACATATCATTAATATAGCCTAGGTGGATGTTCATCAACAGTTCTTCTTTACTGGTGAAGTAATAGTAAAAAGTTCCTTTTGTCACCCCAAGTTCATCGACAATATCTTGAATCGATGTTTCAGAAAATCCCTTCTTTACAAATAATTTGATGCTTTGTTCTGTTAGTTTGTCTTTCACAACCTATGTCCTCTCAATCTGTTTTATAGTCTTATGAGAAATTATAACATATTCCGTTCCGCTCCTTTTTGTCAAAAAATCAATACTATTTACGATAAGTCGGGTCTTTTTTTGAAAAACCTTTTCAAATTGTTATTAAACATACTATCAAGTCTCACTGCCATCATCCGTAACAATCTCTCTTTTACCACTTAGTCTCACTCTCCATCACCACCTCAACTTTGAACACGCTTACATTTGTTTTGATTATACTGACCAGTTGGTATGTCGCGATGTATAGATAATTATATTGTATATATTTGAAATATTCAATTAATTTTCAAATTATTCTCCTTTTTTGTTCATGCACTTACCCGTTTCTTAAAATCTCTTATTGGTTTTCTTCTGTTTATTCATAACCTCAAAGGATTTCTCAATAATATCGGATAAAACATCTCCTTTATAAACCCGGCCAAGCTTAATATTTGCCTGATAATATTCGACAATTTCATCGAATTTTGCAGCTGTTTCTTTTGAAACGCGAACATTTAGTTGAACTCTCTCCTCATTTGACATGATTCCCTCTCCTTTTTGGACGATAGAATTTTTCTAGCAGTTGATAGCACATATCTACACTTTCCTATCAATAGTATAGCGTTTCTTTTATCTTTCTTAAAAGCCTTTTTTACATGAAAATCCATTCTTCCATCCATATTAAAATGAGGAGGTCGGCATTGTATGAATTTTTCATTTCTTTTTGGTGTTTTTCTTTTAATCCAACAAGTAACTGTTCCAGATCAAATCATCATTACTCATCAAGGGAAAATCGTTTCTACTTTGAATCGATCCGATTTCTTCTCCCCCTATTTTGGTCTTCCAATTTTAGATCACAAGAAATTCGACGAGTATCTGGATAGGCTTGATAAATTGGTTTATAAAGAGCCTATTAATGCAGCCCTTGATTCGTCAGGAAACATTATCCCTGAACAAATCGGCTTTCGTCTTTCTCGCCAAGCTTTTACAGAGGAATTATATGGATTCTATTTCAGCAACGGTACAGCACAAATGAAGTTACCAATCCTTCCCCTGTATCCAAAAGTAGATACTGAGCTACTTGGTCATATTCATTCAAAGCGGATTGGACGCTATATTACATCCTTTAATGTCAGTAATAAAACGCGATCAAAAAACATTTCTCTCGCTGCTAAAGCGATTAATAATGTTGTCGTCTTTCCAGGTGAGTCGTTTTCTTTTAATAAAATTGTCGGGAAAAGAACAGCTGAAAAAGGATATTTACGAGCACCAGTAATCATTAGAGGGGAATTCTCCGAGGATATTGGCGGCGGAATTTGTCAAGTATCTTCAACCCTTTTTAATGCAGTTGATAATGCTGGGTTAAAAATTATTCAGCGGTTTTCCCACACCCGCCGTGTTCCCTATATCCCGCCGGGAAGAGACGCGACAGTCAGCTGGTACGGACCGGATTTTGTGTTTAAAAATACGTACAATCAGCCCATATTGATTCAAGCAAAAACATTAGGTAATTACTTGATCATTAAATTGTATTCATCCGATGTGATTCAATATCGTCCCAAAAAAGTTCCATCCTTGCTTTAAAAAAGTCCGCTATTCAGCGGACTTTTATTTATCGATTGTTTTGGTTATTTTGCAATGCTTTTGACATTAGCTCCTCGGAGAATTCTGCTAATGCAGCATCACTTATGTTTGGTGAGCTTGTTTTTAAAGGATTATTCTTCATTAAATTTTGGAAATTTATTGAAGGTACTTTCTTTTGTCCTTTATTTCTCGTTAGCATGGCAACGGCACTGATGCCAATTCCAATTAGCGATGCCCACATCGCACCTTTGTTGTTTCTTCTTCTTGAAAACATTTTAAAAAATGGTTGTCTGCTGGCAAATTTAAAAAGCGATTTTGTTCTCATTTTTCTGCACTCCTTTTTCCGGAATGAGGGTTCAATTGCCCTCTCTCTCATTTTCCGCAATTTCGGTCGTGCTATGAGTGGCAAAAAATTCTCAAGGCTTACATGTGGGAGAATTAAAACTTTTTTATCCTAATCGGGCTTACCATAAGCAACGCAAGCAATATGGTAATAAAGGCATTTCCATAAAGAAAAAATCCCATTCCTGCTAAAAGAAGACCAGCTGCAGTAATTGGAATGCCAATAAAATATCCGATTGTTGGTTTAATGCTGAATTTTGCCAGCCTTAACGCCCCCATCGTTGGAAATAAAATAAAGGCAATGGAGGTTACAATGGAAGAGGGTGCAACGGTGTGAAACAATAAAGCTGGAGCAACACCAAAACTGACGATATCTGCCAGGGAATCAAGTACAACACCCAACTCACTGTTTACCTTCAGCTTTCTGGCTATCCGGCCATCAAGAAAATCAAAAAAAGCCGCTAGAAAAATGAGCAAGGCTGCTAGGCGACCCACCCCATTCATAAGAAAGGTGATCGAAAAAACGCCCGATAATAAATTGCCGATTGTAAACCAGTTTGGTACTGTCCTTATTACAGGTATCTCCAAAGAAAACGCTCCTTTATCAAAGCTGCGTATTTTAGATGAAGGCATAGACAAAAAGATGTCTCTTCTACTAGCGTAAGTAATGCCAGCAAACTTTATACTGGGTATTTGGTCAAAATGGTTGTCGAGATCACCTACCTATTCTTCCTCGACTTCATATATAATTTCGCCGTATCCGAGGCGGTGAAGACTTTCTGCAATTCGTTCATGGCCAACGTCATTTGGATGAACACCATCTATTGACAAATACTCTTTTTCATAATCTTTAAACGCTTTATCAATTTGGACAATCGCAATTTTGTTTTTTACCGAAAAACTTTTGATGAGCTGATTAAATTTTTTTATCCACTTTGCAGCAAGAGGATCCGTCGGAAAAGGATTATACAAATTTATGATGCGAACAATATACGGTTTGGATGAATTCTTTTTCAAATTCGTCATTTTATTCATCATTTTATGAAAATTTTCCATCGACTGTTTTAATGCACTTGAAAAATCGTGCTCATTCTGATCTTGGAGATATTTCCTTGCAGCTTGAATGAGATCGTTTCCGCCTCCTGTGATCGTTATGATGTCTGCCTCTTGAATTTGTTCTTGAACAAATTCATTATCCAATTCCGCTAAAATGTCTTCTGTTTGAAAGCCTGGATGGGCAAAAATTTGAACGAAGACATGTTCATCAAGCTCCATCTCGGCCATTCGTCTAAATCTTTGTACAAAGCCCGGTGAAAATAAACCAGTTCCCACACCGGCAGTAAGCGAATCTCCTAGGGCGACATATAAAAAGCTCATGCTTCTCACTCCCACAAAATCAATTTCTTATCATAAGATATTCATTCATAGGCCATTTTGCGATTGAGAAGCGGGCATTTATGAAAAGTTGCCGCTAGAGTAAAGAACCAATAGGCTATTTCCAACATACTATGCAAAAAAAGATGTGGTGGTGGAGTCATTGAAGAAATACAATTATTTTGATTTTCTTGCCGCATTTGGAGTTGGCGGCGCACATCCTGGAGGAATTCCCTTAACAAAAGAAATCGTGGAAGCGGAAAAAATTACAAACCATTCTGTCATTTTGGACGCCGGCTGCGGCACAGGTCAAACAGCAGCTTATTTATACAATCAATTTGGGGCAAACATTACTGGTTTGGAAATCAACCCGACAATGTTAGAAAAAGCAAGGAGCAGATTTGCCACCCATCAAATTCCGATTCAATTAGTTGAGGGTTCTGTAGAAGAAATTCCTTTTTCAGACAACACATTTGACCTTATTATTTGTGAATCGGTTTTAGCTTTTACAAAAAAAGATCTTGCCCTAAGTGAGTTTTATCGAGTGTTAAAAACGGGCGGCAGATTAATTGCCAATGAAATGACGATTAATTCCCCGCTTAAATCGGAAGAAAAAGCAGAAATTATGACCTTTTATGGAGTGGATTCCTTGCTGTTCGAAGAGGATTGGCGGCAAATTTTGCAAAAGGCAGGATTCACCAATATTAAAACAGAAGAAAAAATCCCTTCTCTTCCTGGAGAATTTCAAATACCTGAATTTGATTTTTCCGCAAATGTTGATCCAGAGCTTTTTGGGATCATGCAAATGCATGCCCAACTAATGCTCCAATTTCAAGATGTCCTAAGCTATCGCATTTTATCCTGTTCAAAACCATTAGTGAAACTCCCTTCATAAGGGGGAGTTTTCTTTATTCATCATCCATGTATAGATCGGATATTGACATTCCATAATAACAAAGAAACGAATCTAAAGGAGAACGAAAGAGATGGACAAGACACTTGGCTACTTGCGGGAAACTTTAGCAAACTATACGGAAGAACATTCAAAAGGGCGACAATTGTTCCGCAAACTATCTGAGAAGGATTTTTCTTCTGAGGAATCCTTTGTACGTCATTTAAGCAGCGGGGAAATTGAATTTTTAAACAAGATTCTTCCAAACGAAATTAATTACGCCAAGGAAGAAAAAGATGAAAAACGGGCAAAAGAGTTAAACAAAGTATATGAATTGCTATTCTGAAAATGAAGATGGCCGAGAGCCTTTCTCGTACCATCTTCTGAATGAGATTTCCCGAATGAATATTTCCTAGGCAAGCGCAAACCTCGACAATACTTGCTTTCGTTCGGCTTTTTCTTTCGCATAGAACGACACGAAACTTCCTCAAGTCTCAATCATTTCTGACGTCTTTCTTTTTTCAATCTTCCCGATTCTTTTAAAGCTGTCTTTAAAAGCAGTTCGATTTGAGCATTGACGCTGCGAAATTCGTCGCTAGCCCATTTTTCAACAGCATCGTATATTTGCTGATCAAGTCTCAAAAGAAATCTTTTTTTATCAGTCAATCCAATCACACCTTTAATATACCGTTCCCGCATTGATAACAGGCTGCGCACCTTTATCTGAAACGAGTGCGACCATCAAGTTATTAACCATTTGCGCTTTCTTCTCTTCATCCAAATCAACAACACCTTCTTGATTAAGCTGTTCAATGGCCGATTTTACCATGGCAACCGCCCCATCGACAATCACTTTTCGAGCAGCTAATACTGCTTTTGCCTGCTGCCTTTGCAGCATGGCATGGGCGATTTCACTTGAATAGGCTAAATGCATGATTCTCGCTTCAATAATTTCGACACCTGCTATTTCCAATCGATTCTGCAAATCTTTTGTCAGTTCGTTCCCAACCTCATCTGAATGCTGTCGAAGTGAAAACTCGTAATCATTGTTAAAATTGTCGTAAGGATATTGGCTTGCAATATGCCGAAGTCCTGTTTCACTTTGGGTATGAACAAACACTTTGTAGTCCTCAACATCAAAAACCGCTTTTGCCGAATCAACAACTTTGTATACGACAACAGCCGCAATTTCAATTGGATTTCCCTCAAGATCATTCACCTTTAATTTATCGCTGTTAAAATTTATGACGCGCAATGAAACCGTTTTTCGTAAGGTTAATGGGTAGCTTAGCCAGAAACCCTCCTGTTTAATCACGCCCAAAAACTGGCCAAACAACGTGAAAACTTTTGCTTGATTGGGCTGAATAATTGTAAAGCCGGACAAAAGCAATACACTGATCAATGCAAACAGAATGCCTATTGCCACCATAGATGAACTACCATTAACATCAGCTTGCTGGAAACTAAACGCGGTGAGAGCAAATGTGACAATGACGAGAATCACTCCGATAAAACCATTTATTTTTACCATTTCTTTTTCCTTCACCTTATTTCCCCCCTTAACAAAATATAACATTATTCACCAATTATGATATCACTTTAATATCAAAAAAGTCTATTTCTTTTTTGTGAAAGTTTTATAAGAAAAACCGGGCACAAACCGCCCGGTCCGTTTTTAGTTTGGCGGATAAACGGGGTCTGTTGATTTCCGCTCCAGGCACTCGCTTTCCGGGGGGCAGAACGCCTGAGCCTCCTCGTCGCTAACGCTCCTCGAAAATGCATCCGCATTTCCTTCGTGCGATGTTATTTCTAGGAAGCTTATTCAATGTCCTGCGGGGTCTCGCCTGTAACGCTAATCCCCCAGGAGTCGGCGCCTTCCGCTCCAATCAACAGGGTGCCATAAACGAATGAACCCTAGGATTCGAAGCGATCATTTGCTAGGGAACATCAGATCGTTTGTACTCCTTTGCGGAACACTTTTTTCCTTATTCGAATTGCTTTTGGCAATGATGAAATAAGCAATCATCCCTTGTGCTCTCAGTAACATAAGCACTTTGACCAGGCCATCGGGTTCTTACCAGTCTGAGCCTTTATTCCTTGGCTCCAATTTCTCTTTTGATTCTCGTCACTTGATAACTGTAATACCAAGAAGGAAGGCGTCAACCGTACTTACAAAGGTTGCGAAGGATTTGCCCCTATTTTTACATATTTTATGTTGGTCAAGTACTGTTAAAGGCTGAGGAGGTTCCGTTGAAAAAAAGTGTTTCACAGAAGAAGTAAGACCGTTTTACAAAATGGTGAAGCATGCAAGATTGAAATCGTTGAAGTTGAAAAACATAGACCTCATTTAAGACATTCACGCAAGTATATCTCACATTTTTAACCTAAACCATGCATGTGAATAGCCTGAAAAGACCTGATACATGCCTATTTGGCAATCCAAAAAATTTAGTATCGTAGAAATTTGACAAAGAATCGCTATCATTTTACTTATGGTTGATTCCGGCTCACTTTTTGGATTGGAGCGGAAGGCGGCGAAGACTCCTCGAAAATGCTATCGCATTTCCTTCGTGCGGTGATGATTCAAGAAGCTTATTCAATGTCCTGCGGGAGTACGGGGCAGGGGAGACCCCGCAGGCGCCAAAAGCGCTGAGGAGGCTCCCCGGCACGCCCGCGGAAAGCGAAGCCGCATGGAGCGGAAATCAAACAGTCAACCATGAAACACCCTACTAATGGAATAAATTCCTTGCATGTTACTTTTCATGTCACAGATTCATGATTTTGGTCAAAAAGATTCGTTTCAGAATATTGGAATCCATGTCTTACTCTTCAGGCAATCGTTAAAAAGGGGCAACATATAAATTCTGATATTATAAAGAAAACTCGCCGATTGGCGAGCCTTTAGCGAAGACAGAGGCGTAGTTGCCCTTATGCGTTCAGAATTTATGGATATAAATTCTGATTAGCTAAAAAAAGCCTGTGTAAAACACAGACTTTTCAACTAATGGATATATTTTTTCTTAAATCGGCCACCGCGTACTTCAGCAATATCGGCGACCGCCAAAAAGGCATTATCATCAAAATCAGAAACAATTTCTTTTAATTTTGCTTCCTCAAGGCGGTTGATGACACAAAAAATGACTTTTTTATCCTCACCAGAGTACGCTCCCTCACCAACCATATATGTAACGCCACGACCTAGCCTGTTCATGATCGCTTCGCCAATTTGACTGGCATTTTCACTGATAATCCAAACTGATTTTGATTCATCTAAACCGGTAATCGTCGTATCGATCGTTTTTGAAGCAACAAAATACGCAATCAGCGAATACATCGCGCGATCCCAGCTAAAGACAAAGCCGGCACTTCCCAGTATGAAGAGATTAAAAAACATAATGATTTCCCCTACCGAAAAGGGCAGCTTATTGTTAAACAGGATTGCGAGAATTTCCGTACCGTCAAGTGACCCGCCAGCGCGGATTACAATTCCAACACCCATTCCAAGAATAATTCCGCCAAAGACTGCTGCTAGCAATATATCTTGGGTAAACGCAGGAACAGGGTGCAATAAAGCAGTTGAAATAGAAAGTACGAAAATGCCGTACAGCGTAGAGAAAGCGAAGGTTTTACCGATCTGTTTATAGCCAATAAAAACGAAGGGTGAATTGAGAAGGAAGATAAAGATACCTAATTTCCAGCCAGTTAAATAAGAAAGCATGATTGAAATGCCTGTAATGCCGCCGTCGACCACATTATTTGGAACTAGAAAGATTTCGAGTCCAACTCCAACTAGCATAGCTCCGATCGTAATGAGAATAATTCTTTGAAAGATTTTTCTTTTCGGGAGTTTTTTGTGCTGAATTTTCTCCAGCAAATACTGTTGTTCTGCACCACTTTTTACGTCTGTTTCTGGCATTCTCTTTCCCCTTTCCCTTTTCATTTCCCTTTTTAGTATAGCGGAACTGAAGCTTCATTTGTAAAGATTTCTGTCTTCTTTTCCATGCTTTTCCCGACAAAGAAAATGGAATCCTTGGATGAAAACGTTTCCTACAAAAAATGAATTGTAACAAACGAGGTTCAGTCTTGAACCTCGTTGCACCATTTTTTAATGCTCTTTTGGCTTTGCTCTTTTTATAAAGAAAGCAAGCAGCAAGGCAACGAAAGCGATCCCAGTTGCGACGATAAACGAATCATTGATACCGTCAATCGTTGCTTGCCGCATCGTTTGCCCATATATCAAGTAAGCTCCAAGTTGTTGCCCGGCGGCCAATGGCAAATGGGTGAGACCAGCTATCCCTTGGCTGATTTGGCTTAAGGTGTTTGCAATATATGGATTTGTCCTCGCGATAACATTACCATATTCACCCATATGAACACCTTGTCTTGTTGACATAACGGTAACAAGGAAAGCAGTTCCGATACTTCCGGCAACCTGTCTGGCAGTATTTGCTGCAGCAGTTCCGTGTGCACCTAGATGACGCGGCAATTGATTAAGTCCTTCTGTCATAACAGTCATCATTAAGAACGACATTCCGAACATTCGCAACACATAGAGAATCATAACATGGTTATAACTTGTTGTCATACTTAGCTTTGTGAATTGCCAAGTTGTGATCACTGTGATGATTAGACCAGCAACAGCAAGCCACCTTGCGCCAATTTTATCAAAAAGAGCACCAGCAATTGGTGACATGATCCCCATGACGATCGCACCCGGAAGCAGCAATAGTCCGGATTGAAGCGGAGTAAAGCCGCGAATATTTTGCAAATAGATTGGCAGTAAAATCATTGCACCGAACATGGCCATATTGATTACCATACTAATAACAGTCGTCAGCGCAAAAATATCGTACTTAAAGACGCGTAAATCAAGCATCGGTTTATCTGTGCTTAGTTCTCGCCATATGAATAAGGTCAGGGAAATGATTCCAACAATTAGCGATGTAAGGACAATCGTACTTGACCAGCCATTATTTCCTGCTTCGCTAAAACCATATAAAAGAAAACCAAACCCAAAGGTTGAAAATAATAATCCTGGAAAATCAAATTTCGGATTGGTTACTTCCGTCACATCTTTCATCCACATCGCACTTAGGATCAGATCCAGAATTCCAATTGGAATGACAATGTCAAATAATAATCGCCATGAATAATGACCGACAATCCACCCTGATAACGCTGGTCCAACTGCTGGCGCAAAAATCATAACAATGCCAAGAATCCCCATTGCTTTTCCCCTTTTTTCTGGTGGAAAAATGGTGAAAAACACAGTCATTAATAGCGGCATGATGATCCCGGCACCAGCAGCTTGGATGACCCTTCCTACCATAAGCATACCGAAGTTTACTGAAATCGAACAAATAATTGAACCAACGGTGAATAAGAATACAGAAGTAATAAATAACTTTCTTGTTCCAAACTTTTCAATTAAAAAAGCTGTTACCGGAATAAATATTCCATTTACTAACATATATCCTGTTGACAACCATTGAACAGTATTCGCGGAAATGTTCAGATCATTCATAATTCTTGGGATCGCGACGTTTAGTAATGTTTGATTTAAAATTGCAACAAAAGCACCAAGAATTAGTGCCGCAAGAATCTTTCCATTGCCGCCTTCCTTTGCCGTTTCGATGTTTTTTAGCCGAGATGACCGCTGTGCTGTTTCCATCGGCTGTACACCTGCTTCTCCATACTCAACAGCCGGCTCTGAAACGGCATTGTGTCTAAGTAATTCATCCACCTGTTCGGTCAAGGTGTGATCTTTATCGTTGTAATCTTCCTTCATTTTGTGAAACTGTTCTTGCCTCAGGTTGCTCTTTTTTTTCTTAAAGATTGCATAGTTGATAAAAAGAATGAGTAAAAGGCTTAAAAGGACATAAATTGTGGTATATATGAACATCGCATATCACCTACTTTTTAATTCTTACAGTAACGTTCATACCTGGTACAATTTGAAGTCCTTTGTAATCTTCGAGTGATATTTTAACTGGGATCACTTGCGTTACCTTTGTATAGTTAGCCGTGCTGTTTGTGTTTGGCAACAAAGAAAAAGTTCCAGCTGTTGCTAATCCGATTTTTTCTACTTTTCCTTTTAACGTGGTATTTGGAAACGCATCTACAGAAATATCTACATCTTGACCAACTGAAATTTGATCAATCTTTGTTTCATCAATATTAGCTGTTACCCAAAGTTTATCCAAATCAAAAACTTGCGCAAGTGGTGTCCCGGCAGCTACAAAAGAATCTTGAACGGCATTGCTTTGAACAACTGTTCCATTGCTTGGAAGCGTGATGCTCATGTTAACCGGTTTGCCATCTGGTCCTGTTGCCACCACAGTTCCTATTTCATCGTTTTTAGAAAAATGATCACCAACCACACCTTTCCAATCTACTAGCTTTCCATTAGCCGGTGAAGCAATTGTTACTTGCTGTCCGGAAATTTGAGCATTATCCGTCGTTAAATAATTTACCGAACGATTGTAATAAGAATAGGCAGCAAAGCCCCCGCCAACCAAAATAATTAAAATGATAACGTTCAAAAATAGTAAACGCTTTGTACTCATAATTCCTTTACTCCTCCTCAATGGTTAATTTCTCCAAAACCAATTTGTGCAATCTTAATAAATGTTGGATTTCTTCTGCAGGAAGATCCATTAACCCCTTTATTTTTTTAGTTAAAATTGTATCGGATACAGTTAGTTCTTCTAACATCGCTTTCCCTTTTTGGGTTAAATGAATGGATACAGAGCGGCGATTTTCTGGCGGGATCACCCTCTCAACAAGACCGCTATGTACAAGACGGTCAATCACACCGCTTACCGTGCTGTTTGTCAGGCGCAATTTCTCTGCCAACTCTCCCAATCCGACATCCGGATTGTTGGATATTTTATAGAGCGCCTTTAATTGGACAACCGTAATACCCATTCGGTCGGCTTCTTTTTTAACGAGCCTGTAGATTGCTTTGTTAATTTCCAAAAAAGATTCAAGAATTTCATTGTTTAGTGCAAACATTGCTTCCTCACTTCCTATATAGTGTAAATGTACCTAGTAGAATATTTCGTATACGAAATAAAGGGGTTACGAAATAAAATTATAAACAGCCCCATTAGGCAATGTCAACATATTACTATCAACATGTTGAAAAGTTTGTTTTATCCTATTGACACATTAACTATATGTCTTTATTTACTTTTATTGCCATCTTTGTACTCCTCTACAAAATACATAAGAACAGTGTACCAAGGCATACTAGTTCCGTAAGTTATTTTTCAAAGAAAGAGGGTTAAAAACCATGACAGTAGGTACACAAGTGAAGCAAGCACTCGCAGGCTTAAAAAGCGCTCAAGCCAGCTTTGAGACATTTGCTCTTGCAACAGACAATCAAAACGCAAAACAGCTATATCAGCAAGCCGCTCAACAAACAAAGGCCGTTCTTGACAGTCTTGAACCTCGCTTACAAGAAATTCAGGCTGAAGAACCGCAGTACAATCAGTAAAAAGCAAGTTGGTTGGCGATTTCGCCAACCATCACCCTGATACATATTTTTCAATCGTAACGAATGGACGTGAGCATATGACAATTGCTTCAAATGTTAAGCAAACACTTTCCACTGTCAAGGAAATCAAATCGCAATTATCATCACTTGCGCTGAATTCCCTAGATGAAGAAGCGCAACGAGTTTTTCATGAATCCATGCTGATAATGGAAGATATACAAAATGATCTCCAAACAAGAAGTGATGAGTTGGATCGTTTAGAACCGCAGTACAAAGGGTCATAATTTTTTTGAGGTGAAGGAACCATGGATGGCTGGACGATGATACTTTTTCGATCGATTCTTTTTATTCTATTGCTGTTTTTCACGACTAAAATTCTTGGGAAAAAGCAAATATCTGAGCTGTCTTTTTTTGAATACATTGCCGGGATCACAATAGGAAGCATTGCAGGCGAAGTGGTAACAGGGCTTGAAAGCAATATATATCATGGTGCATTAGCCATGATCATATTCGGAGCCGTTACCTTAGGTGTGGACTTTTTATCCTTGCATAGTAAAAAGTTTCGTGATTTTGTCGAAGGTAAAGGAACTGTCATTATTAAAGATGGAAAAATTCTTGAAGAAAATCTAAAAAAGGAAAAATATACAATTGATGAACTATCCGCTTTATTACGGCAAAAAGACATCTTTCGCGTTGCAGACGTAGAATTTGCCGTCCTAGAGCCAAGAGGAAATTTAAGCGCACTTCTAAAAAGAGAAAATCGTCCATTAACACCAAAAGATTTGCAAATGAAGATGCCTAGTGAAAAAGAACCGCAAACCGTCATCATGGACGGGAGCATTTTGGATGAAGCGTTACGTTCAGCCGGAAAAAGCCGAAGATGGCTACATTTGGAGCTTGAAAAACTGGGCGTAACACTTGAAAATGTCTTTTTAGGTCAAGTTGATTCATATGGGGATCTTACCGTTGATATTTATGATGATAAAATTCAGGTACCGTCACCAACCCAGCGTCCGCTGTTATTGGCAATGCTAAAAAAAGTACAAGCCGATCTTGAATTATTTTCATTAGGAACAGACGATGAAAAAGCAAAACAAATGTATAAATCAAATGCAGAAAAAATGCAAAAGGAAATCGAAAAACTCACTCCCTATTTAAATGGATAAAGAACAAAGATCCTGATCAATCGCAATTGACTAGGATCTTTTGACTTTTTAAATGCTTACACCTTGCCTTTTTATTCGTTCAAGCTTATGTGAAAAATAGCTATGCAATACCATTCCCGCCATTACTAGGAAGATCCCCATCCATGAAAGGAAGGATGGAAAAGCGGATTTTAAAAATAGCAATTCCCCGATTAAAGCAAAAAGAACTTCGGTCGATTGAGTCGCTTCAACAGCAGCAAGCTTCCGCATATTTCCCCTCACCAAATCCGTTGCCCTGAAAAATAATACAGTTGCAATCACACCAGAAGAAATCGCTACAATGCCAGATTGGATTGTCTGTCCCATACTCGGAAGACCAACTGTTTCCATACCATAGAAAGATAAAACAAACCAAAATGGCAAGCTGGCAAAAGTCATCCCTAGCACTCGTTGGTAGGAATCCAAGCGGCCTTCACATACATCCATCATTTTTCGATTTCCTAACGGATACGCAAACGATGCAAGCATCATTGGCAATACACCGAGAAGCAACTCCTTCACCGATAGCCGCCCGGCTTGCTCCAGCTGCATGAGGATGATTCCCAATAAAATAATGATGGACATGCCCAGACCTTTAAAAGGAATCTTTCCTTTTATCTTCACCGGGCCGTTTCGTGTGGGAATTGTTTCACTAAAAAAAGGGGCAAGTAGTGAGCCGGAAATGATTGTGATTTGCCAAGTTGCTGCAATCAGCCATCCAGGTGCATAGGCAGCAGAAAAAGTAATAGGGGCATAGAAAAAACCAAAGCCGATTGTACTCCAAAGCAGCCAGGCACCCGGCCGCTGCTTCATTTCCAGAAACAGCGGCCTTAAATTGCCTCTCCCCCACACAATGGCCAATAGGAAAGGAACCATAAAAAAGTAGCGCAAGGAAGCACTCCAAATCCAACTTCCGCCAGATAAATCCATCGCTCTATTTAAGATAAAGGTAGAAGCGAAAAAGAAAGCAGCAAAGATGCCTAAAACAATGGGTCGCACCCTTTCCCCTCCTCTTTACTTTGTCTTCTTTTCCAAGGCATATAAATCTTCTTCAATCGAATTCATTTTTTGCTCCACTAAAAGACGTGCATCTTTAATGGCCTCATTGTAAAAGTGCGGTCCCAGATTTTGTTTGAAAAATTCAAGTAGATTTTCTGCTGCCAAATTGCCGATTTCTTCATTTCTTTCCTCATAAAAATACCGCTGGATTTCCCGAATCATTGCATCTTTTTGTTGTTTGGTAAATTGAATAAACATCTGCTGCACTTCCTTTTCGCAAAAATACGATCCATGCAAAATCCCTCACTTTATATTTAATTTCTTTTAAAGTAAGGGCAGCTTACATTGGACAGCCTCCTGCGGTTGATTTACTCTATACTATATTCTCTAAGGCTTGGCGAAAATCCTTTTAACAAAAAAAACCTCTCAAATAAAGAGGCTGAACCGTTTTGTAATTCATTATGGACTAATTTTATGAAATAATCCCATTACTTCAATCGTTTGGGTAATATTGACGAATGATTTTGGATCAACACCAGCAATCAAATTTTTTACATCTTGAAGCTCATATCGCGAGAGAACAACAAAAAGGATACTTCTTTGATCATTGGTATATCCTCCAACGCCATCAACAATGGTCAAACCGCGATACAAATTTTCAATCAAGTGCCGGCGCATCTCCTCGCGCTTTTCTGTAACAATCATAAGCGTGAGCTTAACATGGTGGGTGTATATGCCATCTACTACCTTCCCAGTAACAAAAATGGATACCAACGTATTTAAGGCCGAATCCCAATTGAACAAAAAGCCGCTAATAATAATGACAACGGCATTCATACTTGAAAGCAGAATTCCGATTGGGAAATCCTTTTTCCTTGAGACGATCATTCCGATAATATCAAATCCGCCAGTCGAGCCGGAATGACGAAAAACAATCCCGATCCCAAGCCCTGCTAATGCCCCTCCGAAAATAGACGATAAGATTGAATCATGAGCAATCGCATAAACAGGAACTATATACAGTCCGCCAGAGATAATCAAAACGGAAAAAAATGGAATTCAACATAAATTTTTTCCCTAGTTTTAGGTAGCCGATAATTAAAAGCGGGAGATTTAAGAGGAAATTAGCCATACCGGTATTGATGGGCGTTATCATCCCTAATACCATAGAAATCCCACTCATACCACTGCTTAATACCGCGTGAGGAATTAAGAACAGATTAAAAGCAATGACGACAATGATCGATCCAACAAAAATACCGAAAATTCGCATCAGACTACCCCCTGTTGCAAACAACCAATAATTATAAAAAAATCATATCGATTCTCTTCTTTAAAGTAAATTTAATAGTTTTTTGCAACAATTTGCATTTGTTTGCCATCTTTCCATTCGAATACTGCGGCAATATTCTGTATTGTGTTTCTTCATTGATACGTATTGACATTTACTTTAAGTGCGGGTAACTTTGAATTATAAATTTAATAAGATAACTCCTCATCCAACCGATGAGGTAGAGGTCGCGGCTTTTATTAGTAATTTGGACGAGATGCAGAGAAATCGCTGACTCCGGGTGAAAGGAAAAGCTGCCGAAGTGTGCTTTTGGATCTCTGTTCAGGCATGCTGGGGCTGTTTCCAAACAGGAACAGAACTGTCACGTTTTTACTTTGCCGGCAAAAACGTGTTGTGCTATCTTTCGGAAGGCGCAATGTGGGGTATGATATGCCGCCAATAGCCTTTTGGTGGTATTTTTTATGCTCCAAACTCCTTCCAAAAAATATGAAAAGGAGCGTAAAGACATGCAATCATCTACAGTAAGAAAAGAAATAGCAAATTTTGTTTCAAACAATAGCAACAGTAATCCTACAGAACTGAGGCGCGGTTTAAAAACGCGTCATCTGACCATGATTTCTCTTGGAGGAACGATTGGTACAGGATTGTTTCTAGCTAGCGGAGGTGCGATCCATTCGGCTGGACCAGGAGGTGCTTTACTCTCATATCTATTAATTGGCATCATGGTATATTTTTTAATGACAAGTCTTGCAGAAATGGGCGCATATATGCCAGTTGCCGGAAGCTTTAGTACGTATGCAACAAAATTTATTGATCCTTCGCTCGGGTTTGCGCTTGGCTGGAACTATTGGTACAACTGGGCAATTACCATTGCAGCTGAGTTATCAGCCGTTACAATGATCATGAAATTTTGGTTTCCTCATACCCCATCGCTTGTTTGGAGCAGCACTTTTTTGGTTCTTATGTTTTTATTAAACTACTTGTCTGTTAAAGGTTTTGGCGAAGCCGAATATTGGTTCTCTCTTATTAAAGTCGTTACGGTTATCGTCTTTATCATTGCAGGAACCTTAATGATTTTTGGCCTCATGGGTGGAGAATTTATTGGATTTAAAAATTTCACAATTGGTGATGCCCCGTTCCATGGCGGATTCTTGTCGATGCTTGGAATTTTTATGGCTGCAGGTTTCTCTTTTCAAGGAACAGAACTCCTTGGCGTAGCTGCCGGTGAAAGCGATGATCCGAAAAAAGCAATACCAAAGGCTGTTAAACAAGTATTTTGGCGGATTCTTTTGTTCTATGTTCTGGCCATTTTTGTGATTGGGTTATTAATTCCATATACAAACGGAAATTTGGCAAATGGGGATGTATCTGTCAGTCCTTTTACGCTCGTTTTCCAAAGGGCTGGTATCGCATTTGCTGCATCGGTTATGAATGCGATTATCTTAACGGCGGTATTATCAGCCGGAAATTCCGGTATGTACGCCTCGACTCGTATGCTTTGGGAATTAGCGCGTGATGGGAAAGCACCTAAGTTTCTTGGTAAATTAAACAAACGCGGTGTTCCGCTAAACGCGTTAATCGCCACATCACTTGTCGGTACCCTTGCTTTTCTCGCCTCCTTATTCGGAGACGGTACTGTCTATGTCTGGCTTTTAAACGCTTCAGGAATGTCCGGATTTATCGCCTGGCTTGGGATAGCGCTCAGCCATTACCGCTTCCGTAAAGCTTTCATTGCCCAAGGTAAAGATCTCAGCATTCTGCCGTATCAATCAAAATTTTATCCATTTGGCCCGATTTTCGCGTTTATTGTTTGCGGTATCGTTATTTTGGGGCAAAACTATTCTGCCTTTTTGGGAGATCATATTGACTGGAATGGCGTTTTAGTTTCATACATTGGCATACCGCTTTTCCTCGCATTATGGCTTGGCTACAAATTCGCAATGAAGACGAAAGTGGTTCCACTAGAAAAATGTGAACTTGAATAATCCTAAACAAAGCACACCAGTTCTTTAGCTAGTGTGCTTTGTCTTTAAATGGGAAGTTTTATGGTAAATTTTGTCCCAACGTTCTGTTTGCTTTCAACACTAATCTGGCCATGATGGGCTACAACAATCCATTTTGCGATGGATAGACCCAACCCTGTACCGCCTTCTGCTCTGGAACGAACTTTATCGCTCCGGTAAAAGCGATCGAAAATATGGGGTAAATCCTCTTTCGATATCCCAATCCCGTTATCTTCCACGACGATTATCAAAGCATTTCCCTCACGCCAACAGCCAATTTGTATTTTCCCTTTTTTCCCGGTAAATTTAATGGCGTTGTCCATCAAAATCACAAACAGTTGGTGCAGTCTTTCTTGATCCCCCTTAAACAGGACCTCCGTACGAATGTTTTCGATGATTTGAATTTCCTTCAATTCGGCAATAGGGGTAAATTGTTCCACAATCAAATGCAACAATACTGTGATGGAAAAGTCCTGGCGATTGAGCAATTGTTCATTCGAGTCCGACCGTGCAAGAGTCAATAAATCAGCTACCAATTTATTAACTCTTTTTACTTCTGAAAGACTTTTAAAAATCACCTCGCTTTCTTGTTCAATTGTATTTGACGGATGGCGGAAAAGTAATTCCAAATGCGTTTGAATGACGGAGAGGGGTGTCCGAAGTTCATGTGAAGCATCGGCAACAAACTGAGCTTGTTTTTCCCACGATTTTTGAATTGGTACCAGTGCTTTATTGGCTAAAAAGAACCCAACCAAAACAGAGAGGATTAAACCCGCACCACTTCCAACCCCCATCATCAACAACAAGTTTCGAAGCATATGCACTTCCGGATCAATATTATAAATGAGTTGGATTGTATTAATTATTTTTTGATCAACCACCACATTCGGCGTTTTGATTGTTAAAACCCGATAAGAATGATTCGAAATTTTCACAGTTCGCAGCTTTTCGGGGTTTTTTGCCGGTGAAAAATAGGGATAATCGTTTTGAAAAAAAGCTTTTTTTGGATAGCTCTTTATCGCCTTTTTGTTTTTATCCCACGTAATATAGGAAATTCGGCGATCTGATTCCCTCCCGCTCTCCTCCGGTATTTCTTTTGAAGGGTTTAACAGAAAATGGTTCGCTTTGCTATCAAGGTTTTCGTCAATGGTTAGAAATGAGATCCGTTCCATGTATAAGTATGTACTGATTCCAAGTGCATTCAAAAGCAGAAAAAAAACAAGAGTATATAAAGAGACGAGTTTAATTTTCGTTTGTCGAAACATCTTCTTCGTCTCCTTTTAACATAAAGCCGATCCCTCTAACTGTTTTAAGGTAATGATCCAAATGATAGGCTGCAAGTTTTTTCCGTAAGTGATGGACATAGACATCAACAATATTTAATCCCGCTTCAGAGCTAAAGCCCCAGATTCGATTAAAAATCTGTTCTTTAACCAATATTTGCTCTTTGTTTCGGATAAAGAATTCCAATAATAAATACTCTTTAACCGTTAAATTTAGTTTCTGTTCTCCGATGTATCCGTCATGCTCGTTTTCATTAACGCGAATCGGACCATAGGCAAGGATGCTTTCGACCTGCTCCCCTTTTCCCCGAAGCAAAACGCGGATTCTGGCTAGCAACTCTGGAGCGGCAAATGGCTTGATTAAGTAATCATCCGCCCCGAGATCCAAGCCTTTCACACGATCTTCGACACTATCCTTTGCAGTTAATAGAAGAATTGGGGTTCGAATCCCTTTTTCACGCAGCGTTTTCACGATCGCAAATCCATCCACTTCAGGAAGCATGATGTCGAGCAAAAGGACATCATATATATTTTGAATGGCGAGTTCCAAGCCGTCATAACCGGTAACAGCAGTATCAACATGATAGTTTTCTTCCGTTAAAATTTTTTCAATTCCATCTAACAATGCTTGTTCATCTTCAACAACCAGAATTTTCAATTGTTTTCCTCCACAAATCAAGATAAGCTCATTATAAATTTATGGATAAAAATTTGCTAAGAAAAAAACTCCTCCTGAAAAACTAAAGGAGGAGAACCACTTTTGATTAAATAGTTTTTATTACTCAACCAATATTGGAAGGGCGTCGTTTAAAAGCTGAAGCAGCTGCCTTTCAAGCGAAGTCAAACCAATGGAGAAGAAACCGTTTGAAAAACATTAACTTTTTTGCAAATTACATATCAAGATGTACAACTGGCTGGGAAAGCATTGCATAAATCGTTAAGATAATTAAAACGATTACAATTGATATCCCAATCGAAAGAATTAATTTTCTTTTTCCAAAAGCGATTTTACTTCCTCGGTCAAAGAATGGAACTGCAAGCAATCCGGTGAACAAAATCGCACTGCCTACTAAAGCGCCATTAATACCAAACCATTCTTCTAATGAATAAATCCAAAGAAATGGCCATAAAGGTTTTGTTACTTCTATTCCGGTCAAAGGATCTGGTCCGATAGCGGGTGGTGCCATAATCGATAATATCATTACAACCCCGAGAACAATATATCCATAGCCAAAAAGTGTTCGAAAATGTTCGAGAAAAGTATGTTTTGTCTCGGATGTCTTTACTTCATCCGTTTTTGAGATTGCGCTGTTTGCATCGACTGAAGCAGCTGCCACTTCCGTAAATGAATTATCATGCGCTTGTTTTTTCCATGGCAGCGGCGAAATCTTATGGCGTTTTACGAGAAGCATATGAATAAACATAAGTATGATTAGGATAATTGGTAAAATGCTGGCATGAAGTGTGAATAACCGGAATAACACAGGAATAACTTCTGAACTAAAGAAGCCTCCAAAACCGAATGTCCCTGCTATCGCTTGTGCATGCTCCAGTGCCTCGAATCCTTCTTGATCCCACTTTATCGTAGTACCGGTAAAAAAAAGCCCGACCATCGTACCGAATAAGAGTACACCAACAATCCAGTTCCCTTCACGCTTGTTCTTGTACGATCCATAAAGGAATACGCGCAAAATATGAAGAACAATTGCGATAAGGGTTAAAGAGGCCGACCAATAGTGAATTCCGCGAATGACAGATCCTAAAAAGACAGTTTCCATTATTGAGCGGATGCTTACATTTGCATTTTCAGGAACCGGAGCATACCACATCGCCAAGATGATCCCCGAGATAATCGTTAATACTAAACTGACTGCAGTGATTCCCCCTAAAGTAAACGGCAAAGTATTCGCATGGGACGGGACTTCATAATTCAAGGCGTCAATTCCGAAGCGTTCCAAAAAGGCTTCAACAAACCGTTTCTTCTTTTGTACAGGCATCTCTTTACTGGCTTCCTGTTTCATATTATTTCACCCCCTTAACCTTTGTTGTTTAAGAATTAAGCCGCCAATGCCAACAAAGAAGATAGCTGATGCAAGCAGTAAATAAACTGCCTTGTCAGGTGAAAATTCTTTCTCATATTCCACAAAGGGACTCCCAAGATTAGGATTTTTGCCATCTGGATTCTCGGCAATGGATGCAAACATCAAGGATTTTGCTTTTTCATACTTTCCATCTTTAACTAATTTTAGCGCTTCTTCTACTTTCGTTATATCGACTTTCCCGGCTTCTCCTTTATTTTTTATTACTTCATCCAGCTTCATTTCAATAACCCCGATGTTCGGCTGCTTTTGTACAATAGTGACAATCGCTTGTTTAACATTATTCTCAGCGTTAAAAGTGGTCTCTTCCCCTCCGTGAGCCATTGCCGGGATTGCCCCGCCAAGTAATAGAATGACTGCCATTAGGATTGAGTTAAAGTAACGTGTCATTTTGCATCCTCCATTTAAGCTTTTTTCCGACCGGATACATATATACCAATACTAATAGCAGCAAGTACTAAAATAATGACTGTCCAAACAGTACCGACCGAAACTCCAGCTTCTTTCTCTGCTTTTTTTCCGGCTGTTTCTGTCTTTTCTTTACTATTTTCATTTGTGGCAGCAGTCTTTACTTCTTCTTTTTTGCTTTCGTTACTAACCACTGGCTCAGCTTTTTGATTCCCTTCACCCATAACAAACACAATCATATCTGTTGCAGGTTTTCCAGGTTCTACAATTGTTTTTAAATAGGATTCTGCAGCTTGCTTTCCTTTAGCGGCCAAAAGATTATCATATAAAGCAATCTTCCCTTCCCCGTAAAACGGAAATTCCTTTCCATCAATTGTAAGTTTGAATGTTTCTTTTTCTTGTCCATCAACCGTCACTTTTTCTTCTTTTACATCATTAACAATTCCAACTGGTCCGGGCTTTATTCCTAAAATGTCGTTGATGGATTTTCCGGATGGGCCCTTTTTATCAAGAGCCATATCAAAAAGCAATGCAGTGTTTTCCTTTGTTGCAATGCCATTGGCATCAACTAAGTCATGCCATTTTCCTTCTAAAATTCCAAGTTCTTCTGCTTGTTCAGCCGGTTTTTCAACATCCTTTACACCGATGACTTTTAAAATACCTGTTACAACATCTCCATAGGTTGCTTTGCCTTCCAAATTGTCAATATATTTGTTTTCAACCGATTCCTCAGCATATTCATCAGGCGTCGGCTTCTCGGTATGCCCTTTAAGATTTCCTGCCTTTGCCAACCAGAAACCGAGCGTTTTTTTGTTCAATTCCGATTTTGGTTCAAAGTTTTCTTCTCCCTCTACAAATCCAATTACACCGATCGCTCTTAACTTTGTAATTTCTTCCTTTGCTTGGGAATCAGCCACATCTTTGTAAATTTGCTTTTCGTTTGATACGTGAGCTGATGCAAATCCTCCCCATCCAAAAACGATCATAAATGCAAGTGATAAGACCATTGCCAATCTTCTTTTCATCGCTTGCTCCTCCTTTGGAAAGCTTTTTTACTACAGTTAAAGTATAAGATGAATGCAATAAGAACACATTTCCTCATTTGGAGTAATATGAAAAGATAAAGGGGGTATTTTTAGCTGTAGAAATGGAGTATTATATGGGGGTATCCAAAAGGAGTATATGGTAGCATTTAGTAGTATACAACTAAATCCAGATTTAGAAAATGTAGCAGATATCAACAAAAAAAGGGAGTATGCGGACATACTCCCTTTGCAGAATTTGATTATACACTTTCGAAAAGATTCGAATCGCTTTCAATGAGTCCCTTTTGAACAGCAACAGCGGCGGCCTCAGCCCTATTATTAACATGCAATTTTTCCAAAATTCTCTGCAAATGTTTTTTCACGGTGTATTCACTAATAAACAATTCACGTGCGATATATTTGTTTGTTTTCCCTTTGGTAACAAGTTCAAGTACTTCCTTTTCCCTACTACTTAGTTCATACTGTCGACAGCTTTCCATTTCGATTTGACTTGCAATTTGTGAAAATTGATTAAGAATTTTATTGGCGAGTCCAGGGGAAAAAGCTGGTTCACCCTTATATACGTTGCTGACATGTTCAATTAAATCATCGAAATTGATATTTTTTAACAAATAACCGTTAGCTCCGTTTTTAATCGCTTCGAATAGATCATCTTGATCATCGGAAACGGTGAGCATGATGATTTTTACCTCCTGATTGCGCTCACGAATCAGAGCTGCCGCATCAATTCCACTGCAGTTTGGCATATTGACATCCATCAAAATGACGTCGGGATGAATTTCTTCTGTTAATTTTATTGCTTCGATTCCGTCCCTTGCTTCCCCAACAACCTCAAAAGATGGCTCAAGCTTCAATAGCTGGACGATCCCTTTCAGCAAAATGTCATAATCATCGCAAACAAGAATCCTGATTTTATACACAGTCATCCCCTCCCGCTGGAATCGTTAATTCTACTTTTGTCCCTGCATTTGGTTTTGTTTGGATTACAAGGTTTCCTTTAATTAGATTTGCCCTATCCTTCATTGTTCTTAATCCATAATGATTTGTTGTCTGAAGATCATCCGCTAAAAACCCAATTCCTTTGTCTTCAACCGTAATCACGTAGGCGCCATCCCCTTTTTGAAAAATAGATATAAATGCTTTTTTGCATTTTGAGTGTCTTCTAACGTTTGATAAAGCTTCTTGCAAAATCCGAACGACTTGTATTTTTTTAGATTCTGAAAGTTCAAATGATTTATTTTGTTCTTGTAGTTGGTTGCTAAATTCAACATCAATTTGATTTAGTTCCTGAAATTGATTGATATAATTCTTCAAAAGTTCAAAAAATTCTCCTTCTGAATAAAAAGGAGACATTAAGTTAAATAAATTTTGCCTCACTTCTTGATATGCTTCATTAACAATTTGACTTACTTCCAATACTGCATTTTGTAAAATTTCCCTTTTATTTCCTTGGTTAGAGATTGCCAATTTTTTTATGAGCTCAATTTTCATATGAATGGAACTTATATTTTGTGCTAAACCATCATGCATTTCACGTGCGAGCCGTTCTCGTTCTTCCAATGTCGCAATATCTTTCATTTTTTGATACATCGTCAAGTTTTCCAGTGAAATTGTAAGAATGTTAATAATACTTTTGAGCAATTCTTGTTGGTGGAGAGACCATACCCGATCTTTTTTATCACTGACCCAAAGATACCCAAGTACCAAATTTTCACAGCACAATGGATATGTAAAAGACTTTTGCCCATTCATTTGTACTTCCGTAAGCACCTGCCCTTTACCAAAATTTTTTTTGTATTTTGCCCGTTCCAGACTGCGCATCATATTTTTCTGTTGAGGTAGATTCGTAACAGCAACTGTATCCAAATGATCTTTGGAAAAATTATTTAAAAATAAGCCTACATTACAGCAATTAAGCAGTTTTTTTATTTCCTCTGCGACATTTTGAAAGATCTGCTGCCTGTTATCGGCAGTAAGTTCCCTGATGGAGGCTAATTTGTTCGCAATCCAGTATTGTGTCTCAGCTTCGAATTGTTTTTGCGTTGCTTCCTGATATAACCCTTTAATAATGTCCGCCATTTGCTTTTGCTGTGTTAAGTCTCTTACAATGAAAGCGATTTTCGTATCACCCATATAATCATTATGAATTTGTGAAAAAGTAGCACTAATCGGTAGCTCTGCTCCATCTTTTGCAATCAGCAAGCCGTTTTCAATCCTAACGCTTGTCTGTTTGCCTTTTAAGAAAGCTTGCAAACTAAGTGTTGATGATTCCAAATAAAAAATAGATTCAAACTTTAGTTTTCCCTGTACATCTTTTAGTCTCCAACCTGACATCTCCTCTGCACCCTGGTTCATGTCAACTAAGTATCCATTTGTTTGAAAAACAAAAATGCCATCAATACTATTATCAAACAAAGCCTTCGCTTCCCGTTCCTGTTGAATACGCTGATTTTCAATTTTTTTAATATATCCAAATAAAAACTCGGAAAAGACAAAGGCACCAATAATAAACAAAACGGATGAAATTACCATATCTGTTTTGGAGGAAATCTTTTGAAGGATAAATTCATGGCGGAGTAATTCGTAGCTAATGATAAAAAAACTGGTTAATAATACTGCCCATCTTTTAATAGCTGTCAAATTTTTCATACTCCACCTCAGCCTCTAGTGTGCGTTTCACGTAAAAGTTTGTAAAAAAAATAGAAAACTTTTGGATGCTTATTTCTCATTTACTATTATATAAATAGGCAGGCAATGATTTAAGTCAAAATTGTTACCAAAGTGTGGCAAAAGTTTTATTGAATAAAAATAAACCGATTTCTCCATTTTCGAAATCGGTTTCGTCTCATTTCAGTATGGTCTTTTAAACAATATTATTTAAGTATATTATTATAAAAGGTTTTATTCTACCGTATGGAATTTCCGCGCTAAAACCTAAATAAAGTTAAGATTTTAGTAAAGAAAAGGAGCCTGTGTCGCCTAAGCTCCTTTTTCAATAATTAAAATTCTGCATTACCTGTCGTTCTTGGGAATGGAATCACATCGCGAATATTGGACATTCCAGTTAAATACATGATTAACCGTTCAAAACCGAGACCATAGCCCGAATGCTTCGTTCCGCCGTATTTTCTAAGCTCAAGGTACCACCAATAATCCTCTTCGTCCATCCCCAGTTCCTTGATTTTCGCAGCAAGGACCTCTTCACGCTCTTCGCGCTGACTGCCACCAACAAGCTCACCGATTCCTGGAACCAAAAGATCCGTTGCTGCAACCGTTTTTTGGTCTTCGTTCAACCGCATATAGAAGGCTTTGATTTCTTTAGGATAATCTGTAACAAAAACGGGTTTGTTAAAAATCTTTTCACATAAATAGCGTTCATGCTCTGTCTGCAAATCAAGCCCCCATTCAACCGGAAAGGCAAACGTTTCACCTGAGTTTTTCAAAAGCTCAATGGCTTCGGTGTAGGTTACGCGGCCAAACTCAGCAAAATGGGCATTTTTAAGGCGTTCGAGCAATCCTTTATCAACAAAGCTGTTAAAGAAAGCCATTTCTTCCGGCGCCTCTTCCAGAACATATTGAATAACGTATTTTACCATATCTTCTGCAAGATCCATTATATCTGGAAGCTCCGCAAAAGCAACCTCTGGCTCAATCATCCAAAATTCAGCCGCATGTCTTGCCGTGTTTGAATTTTCAGCACGGAAAGTCGGCCCAAATGTATAAACATTCCGGAAAGCAAGAGCAAAAGCTTCAGCAGATAATTGGCCGCTCACCGTTAAATTTGTCTCTTTATTAAAGAAATCCTTCGTGGAATCCACTTTTCCTTCTTCATTTTTCGGCAGATTGTTCAAGTCAAGGTTTGTAACGCGGAACATTTCCCCTGCACCTTCTGTATCACTGCCAGTGATGATGGGTGTATGTACATAGACAAAACCTTTTTCTTGGAAAAATTTATGAATCGCGTATGATGCCAATGAACGCACACGAAACACAGCGGAAAACGTGTTCGTTCTAGGACGTAAATGGGCAATCGTCCGCAAATACTCAAAACTATGCCTTTTCTTTTGCAGCGGATAATCTGCGCTTGATGTGCCTTCCACTGAAACGGCTGTCGCTTTAATTTCAAATGGCTGTTTTGCCTGCGGTGTTAGAATAAAATCGCCTTCAACCCGAATTGATGTGCTGATCGTCAGCTTTGTAATCTCCTTGAAGTTGGCTAATTGTTCATCAAAAACAATTTGCACCCCTTTAAAAAAGCTGCCATCATTTACTTCAATAAATCCAAAAGTTTTTGAATCGCGAACCGTTCGCACCCAGCCGGAAATTTGCACCTGCTGATTCACATAGTTTTCCGAATTTCTGTATAAATCCTTGATTAAGGTTTGCTTCATTGTTTAGACGCCTCCTATGATCTATGTATTAATAAAAAGCCTTCCATCCATCAGGAGGAAAGGCAGAATTCGATTGTCCCTTAAAGCCTGCCTCAATCCTTCATTATTATAAAATATCATAGCGTTAACGCAATTTCCAACAAAAATCCGTTGTAATGGACGAAATTGAAAAAATTTTTAGCGAAAATCATTTATTTTTCTGAAAATTAGCAGGAATTTTTAGAAAAAAAGGCGAATTTTAACCTATCGCTGTAAAAAGAGGGGGCATTTTAATGGACAAGGTTACATGTATTGCTTTCATTTTGTTCAAGTCTGCTTCAAATCAAGAAGGTAAAAAAACGGCGCTGGACTTATTAAATGGCGATATCTCACTTCGAGAGCTGAGGAAAAACCCCGCCCTTCAACCGCAGTTAATACTTGCGGAAACCCTTTTAAAAAAGCATCAATTAGACAAACATGAAATGCAGAAATTTGCTGAAACCTATTTGCTGGTTGAAGCATAAAACTTCCGCTTGGAAGTTTTTTTGTCCTTTCGGTTTATTCTTGCTGAAGTTTGGTTATATGATCAGTAACCCGCTCACTTCTCTCAAATTCACCTGCAATCCAAGGATAAGCTGCTCCAAACAAATACCGTTCGGCCACCGTCCTAAAAATAACAAACATAAAAGAACGAATAAAAGCATACACATACTTTATTCCTCTTATTGCTCACAGAATTCATTTAGAAAAAAAGTAAATAAAAATTCATTGTTGATTGGCCATTATCAATACCGGCAAAAAATCAACTGAATCAGTAAAAAGATTTTGAAACAGAAAGGTGATCATTATGGTACAAATTAATGTAACGGTTGAATATGAAGGCAAAAATTACTTAACAAATGTCATCACTTCACGGGAAACAAGTGAAGAGGAAATTTTCAGGCTGGCGCTTGAACAAGTAAAGCAACAATGGACAAAATAAATAATCAAGGATAAAAACCACCTCCGTTCAGCGGCTGAGGTGGTTTTCTGTTTCATCTGCTGCTAAAATATATTTTTCCTGATGAACGTTCTTCATTAAGGGGCTAATCCCGGAGGAAGAAAACAGATGCAACTCGTGCATCGCCCTTGTGCAAGCGGTATAAAACAGCTTTCGTTCATGCTCCCGCTTGTATTGGGAAATATCGTATAACAAGACTCCATCAAATTCGATCCCTTTGGCGAGATAGGCAGGAATAACGGATACTCCTCTTTCAAATGTAATGGTCGCTTTTTCAACAAGATGAACAGGAATATGTTTTTTTAATAAGCTGAAAACTTCTTGACTTTCCTTTGCTGTCCGGCAAATGACGGCAATTGTACCCAAACCCTTTTCACGCAACTGAACAATTTCTTCGAGGATTTTCGGGATTAATTGCGGCGCACGAACGAGCGTCACTGTTGGCTTTTCACCCGAACGATTAAAGGGCTGAATCTTTTCCCCATCGTCAAGCAATTGCTTCGTAAATTCAACAATCGGTTTTGTCGAACGATACGTTTTTAACAGTTCAATCCTCTCAACTTCATCACCCTGGTTAAAAATTTCCGTTATAACAGACGGCGATCCGGTTGCGCCGGAGAAAATAGCTTGATGAAAGTCGCCTAACAAGGTCATTTTGCTATATGGAAAAAAGTGTTGAATCAGCGCGAATTGGAACGGGGTATAATCCTGGGCCTCGTCAATGAATACATGACGAATCGACGTTGATGAACGCCGACCCTCAAGTAAATCTTGCAAATAAGCGAGCGGCGTAGCATCTTCATAGGATACCTGCATTTTTTCCAATTGGCTGATCGTTTGCCGGCAGATTGCTTCCCACGAAACGCCTGCTACTTTTTTCTCTTCGCTCCCTTTTTCAAAAAAATGACGGTAGATTGATGCCAGATCAACAAATTTTAATTTTTTCACTTTCGCAAACAATGGTTTGAACTTTTGCTTTACGACCATTTCTGCCAGTAATTTTTGCTCACGGTCAAAATCATCGAAGGTTTTATCTGAATAATGGTTTTTAGATAAAAGCCTGGAAAAAGCCTCCATGTAATCTTCTTTTTCCAAGTATTGCAATTCTTCTTCTACCCACTCTTTTTTGCGCTCCTGCTTGACTTTTTTCTTTAATTCTTTTAGCAGCCATTCCTTTACAAACTGGAGGCGATTTGGAATCGAAATACCTGGATCAAGTGAATAAAAGTAATCGTCAATCATTTGTTTTGAAACAACGATTTCTTTCCGGAAAATAAGGTCATGAAACAACAAACCGCCTTTGGATAAACTTTCGGCATACTCATCCAGCAGCCGTTTAAAAGCCAGGCTCCCCTTAAGGCGAATCGCCGCCATTTTTTCTTTTAACGTGTTATCTTCTGCCCGATTAAGCAAAAATTCAATTTGGCTAAAGGCGTCTTCCACTTCAAATTCAGGGCCGATTCTTTGCTGAATAAATTCCTGAAACGTTGATTGCTGCATATTTTCTTCCCCTAATTCTGGGAGAACGGTTGCCACATAACTAGTAAAGAGAGGATTGGGCGAAAACAACAAAATATTGTCCGCGTTTAATGTACCGCGATGGCGATAGAGCAAATAAGCAACCCGCTGCAGGGCCGCTGACGTTTTACCGCTTCCAGCAACTCCTTGGACAACAAGAAGATTGCTCCGCTCATTACGAATGATTTGGTTTTGTTCTCGCTGGATTGTCGCAACAATTGTCTTCATTTGATTGCTTGCATTCTCGCCAAGAGCTTCCTGAAGGATTTCATCGCCAATCGTGATTCCTGTTTCAAACATGCCTTTTAAGACTCCGGCTCTAATCAAGAATTGGCGTTTTAATTTCATCTCGCCTTCGATGATCCCGCCTGGAGTTATGTAGTGAGCAGGTCCGGGTGCGTAGTCATAATACAAACTTGAAATAGGGGCTCGCCAATCATAGATTAAAAAGTTTTCGTCTTTTTCATCCATAAGCGAAGCAATACCAATGTAAACTTTTTCGCTCCCTTGCTCTCCTGTCTCTGAAAAATCAATTCTTCCGAAATAAGGGGAAAATTTTAAGCGGGCAAGGGTTTGCAACTGTTGATCCAGCTGCATATGCGTCCGCTCTCTTTCCGAAAGTAATTCTGCTTGCTGCTTAATGCTGGCAGCTGTTTCCGCAACGTCATCTGCTTCATCAAAATTGACCGTTACATCTTCCCAAAACGTTCTGCGCAAGTTTAAAACATCTTTACTGACGGATCCAGCGCTGCCCAGCAGTTTTCTAACCTTTGCATCAATCGATTCGCCAATAAACTCTATTCTTTCCTGTTCTTTTTTCCATTCAAAAGATTGTTCATCAGACATTTTTGTCATTCCCCCAACTTGACAATGAAACTAATTTCACCTAAAACGGATAATGGATAGTTATACTATTCAATCACCGTTTATTTTGCCATGCGTTTTCCTCTAGAAGCAAGAAATCCAACCTACTCTTTTCCGTTATAGTACGATTTCTCCTCTTGTGCATAAATCCATTTTCGAAAGATGGCAATCAAAACGATCATCAAGACATGCAAAATCTGGCTAATAAATCGGCGCTGCAGTTTACTTTTTAGAATTTTAAGTTTGATCATGATTTTTTCAATACTCGTTGAAATGGCCAGCATCAACAGCCACGAAGCGCAGTTATTCTTCCTGCTGAAAAGAAATGTTGATAGAAATGAGAGCAGAAAAGTGTATATCGGTGCTATAACAAAATGTTCGCTCCACGAATAGTACCTTCCCCGCCCAAATTTAAACTTGCGATTAACAGATAATGCGAATAATAAATTGATCCCAGAAACAAACGTCATAAAAAATAATGACAAAAAGCGAATAAGCGGCTTTCCTTTTTGCAGCTGGTTATACCAAAAATCACTCAACTGAAAATAAAATGGAAAAAGAAGAAAACTATAGATAGTTAGCCACCATTGATGTCGATAAACATCTAATTTGATAAACAGATTTTCAATCAGTGCAAAATAAGCGGTAAAAAGAGTTTTGGCCTTCCAACCATATTGATTGCTTGTTAAAAATATAGCTGTAAAAGGGACAAAAATAGCCTGTGATAAAATACCGCCGAAAACATTGTCCAGCTCTTTTACTCTAAAAACTTTCGGTTTGTATTTGTAAGCATGCAGCACGTTTAAAATAACATACTCAAATACATAGGCCAAACCGATGTTTGACATCAACAAAATAAATAGTTTTTTCTTATTTTTCGACTTGTAAAAAGAGTAAACCATGAGTACTGAATGAAACACAAACAAAATCAGAAAAGGAAAACTATTTTTGTTTAATCGGTTCATGACGCACTCTCATTTCACAGCATCATTTTTTACAAATCATCATCACAAATTTCGTTTAGGTCATGCGCTGTTCTTATAGTATGTTCCTTAAATGCTGAATTTATCAAATCGGTTTAACTACAAGAATGAATTTTTTGAAGGTTTAAAAAAACATTTGACAGATAGGAAAAACCATCATATAATTTATCTCGAAATGATTTATCTCAAATTGAAGATAGTTAACTTCAAAACAATCCAGAGGAGGAATTTCAAATGACCAAAACAAAATGGACGATTGATCCGGCTCATAGCAGTGTGGATTTTTCGATTCGCCACATGATGATTGCAAACGTAAAAGGAACCTTTCATGATTTTCAAGCAGAAGTAGCAGCAGATGTAACAGATTTAACAACCGCTTCAATTGAGTTTACCGTAAATATCAATAGCATCGATACAAGAAATAAAGACCGTGATGCCCATTTGCTTTCAGCAGATTTTTTCGATGTAGAAAACTATCCAACCATGACCTTCCGTTCCACCTCCATTAAGAAGCTGGATGAAGGAGAATACGAGGTCACTGGGGATTTATCACTTCATGGATTTAGCAATCAAGAGATCTTTGTCGTTGTGTTTGAAGGCCAAGGGAAAGATCCTTGGGGAAATGAGAAGGCCGGTTTTAGCGCACAAGGAACGATCAATCGTGCAGAGTATGGACTAACCTGGAACTCGGCACTTGAAACTGGTGGTGTGCTTGTGGGAGACAAAGTGAAAATTAACCTTCAAATCGAAGCAGCAAAAGCTGAATAACTGCTGATCTAGGCTGTCCTCACATTCGAACGAGGACAGCCTTTTGACTTGCACGATTCTTCCTGCGGAACAACCAATCGGTTTCCATTAATGAAAAAGATGTTTCACGCGCTCTAAATCCTTTAATAGCTGTTGAACTTCATTTCTAGTAATCATAATTGGCATCGATCGTACAAGGTCAAAATCAGCCCTGCTTCATCCTGTTCATTTACTTTTAAATAACGATACAAATGATCGGTTAACTTTTCATTTAACTCGGTTTGAATCGGGAAATTTTTTACTTTTTGGAGAGAAAAAACTTTTTCCCCGCTGTCAAATTGCCCTGATATAAGATCACCTTTAATATACGGCATGTTCTCTCCTCCTTCTGTTTTGATCATGCTCCCTATTCTATTTCCCTATTTATAGTGGCTTATCCCGTTCTGCACTATTCCTAAATATGTATTTTCACAATCAACATCGTGACCATTTACTCAGTTTTCCGACAGTATTGCAGATTTTTTTTTACAATTTTGTAGAATCCAATCAAAAAAAGAGGAAAATTTACCCTTTCTTTCAATCAATTTTCGAAATATTATGTAATTGTGTACAAAAAATATCAAAGGAGGAATTTTATTGAAAAAAATTCTAAAAACAGGCCTTTCAACAGCTGTTCTAGCAGGGACTTTATTTGCCGGCTTTCCTGGCAACTACAGCAATTCTTCCAGCAAAGATTTGTTACATAAATATGAAACAACTGTATCTCAAAGCAGCAGTTCACTTGATTTAGCAATTGTCAATGACGAAAAATTATTGAATTCCCTCATTAAAAGAGGAATCATTGCCAAAAATGCCAGCGACAAAGAAAAACAAAAAGCTTTGCAAACGTATTTAGAATTGAAAGGTAAAAAAGACAAGAACCTCCCCCATGATCCTTTAGCTCCAAAGGTAAAAACGGCAGACGCCAAGAAACAAAAGAAATTTAAGGATTTTAACAAAGGGCTTTTAAAAGGAAAAGGAAACAAAAATGGTCAGCTAAAAGGAAATCCCTCTCCTATTCAGGAAGGAGCCTCTCCTGGTGTCCAAAAGCAAGGAAAATTGTTAACCTTGGTCGTGGAGTTTTCTGATTTGCCGCATAATAGCATCAAACCGGAAGAAACAGATAACTATTACAGCGACTACAATATTGACCACTATCAAAAAATGATCTTCGGCAATAAAGGCGAATACAAGGGGCCAAATGGGGAAGATCAAGTTTCGCAAAAACAATTTTATGAGGAACAGTCTGGGGGAACGTACACTATAAACGGGCAAGCATATGGCTGGCTTAAAGTACCGCATACAGCTGCTTATTACGGTGCAGACAACTCAAACGGCGGGCATGACAATGTAGCGCCCGGAGGAGCCAGACAGCTTGTAAAAGATGTTTATGATGCAGCAAAGGCTGCCGGGATTCCTCTTCAAAATTACGATTTGGAAGATCCGCATGATTTAGATGGTGACGGTAATTATTGGGAGCCGGACGGCTTGGTTGACCATTTGCAAATCATTCATTCTGGCATGGGACAGGAAGCCGGAGGAGGATCCCTTGGTGATAATGCAATCTGGTCGCATCGCTCTGCTGTCTTCTATGACCCGGACGGTCTAGGAAAAGGCTTGCCCGGATTCTATGACTACACGATGATGCCTGAGGATGGTGCTACCGGCGTGTTCGCCCATGAATATGGGCACGATTTGGGTCTTCCTGATGAATATGATACGATTTATTCCGGTGCCGGCGAAGCCATTGGCTACTGGTCTATTATGGCTAGCGGTTCTTGGGCAGGTAAAATTCCGGGTGCCGAGCCAACAGGTTTCTCGCCGTTTGCCAAGCAATTTTTCCAAACCACCCTTGGCGGAAAATGGACTGCGCCGACAGTTGTCAATTGGAATGAAGTTTCTTCGAAAGGAACCCAATTCTTGATTGACCAGGCGAACTCTCCTCTTGGCCAAAACAACCAGGCCATCCGGGTAAATTTGCCGCAAAAGAAAACGCCGGTTAATACGCCAACAGGCAGTTATGAATACTGGGGCGGCCAGGCTGATGAAATGGATAGCAATATGATTGCAACCGTGGATTTAACCGGTAAGTCGTCTGCGAACCTTTCATTTGATGCGTGGTATGATATTGAAGAACAGTGGGATTTTGCATTTGTTCAGGTATCAACGGACGGCGGCCAAACGTGGAAATCGCTAGGAAACAATAACACCCGTTCAGATGTTGTTCCGGAAGGCTACCCGACAATTATTGATTCAATGCCTGGATTTACAGGAAATTCAAACGGCTGGCAAAAAGAAACGTTTGATCTGACACCCTATGCAGGTCAAAAAATTCAGCTTCGACTCCGCTACGCAACGGACTGGGGTACCTCCTACACTGGATTCTTTGCTGACAATATAATTGTTACGGCGGATGGGCAAACCATTCTCGAAGATGGTGCCGAAAATGCCACATCACCTTTTACGTTAAATGGATTTACCAAATTTGATGGAAATAAATACAGCGACCACTATTACCTGCTTGAATGGCGCAATCCGCAAGGCGTCGATCAAGGTCTTGCCCATATTAAACGCGGCAACTCGATTATGAGCTATGATGGCGGATTGGTTGTTTGGTATGTAGATGACAGCTTCACAGACAACTGGACGGGGGTACATCCTGGAAGAGGCTTCCTGGGAGTCGTTGATTCCCATCCGGCAACGGATTTAAAATGGAGCACTGGTGAAGAAGCCCAGACGCGCTATCATGTTGCGGACGCCGCTTTTGGCCTAAATCCAACCTCCGGCTTAAATTTGGATTATGGCTATATGACACTAGTGGAGCCAAGCCAAAAACCCGTTTCATTGTTTAATGACAACAATTCGTATTTAAATCCGTTTATGCCGGATGCAGGCCGTGACATTCGCACATATGGATTAAAAATTCGCGTAAATGGCCAATCGAAAGACCATTCAGTCGGTTCTGTTGTTCTCTATAAATAAGCTGGCAAAGCCCTTTCCGTTCGATTCGGAAGGGGCTTTTTAGTGTCCATGGTATGGAAACATTATATATTCCGGCATTGATCAGCTATGTTCATCTTCACAAATGTCAGCAAGCTTCTGTTAAAGAAAACTCGCCGATTGGCGAGCCTTTAGCGAAGACAGAGGCGTAGTTGCCCTTATACGTTCAGAATTTATCCATATAAATTCTGATTAGCTAAAAAAACGCCTATTCATATTGAATAGGCGCTTTTTTGTATGATCTTTAAGCCGATCTTTTTGATTTTATCTGCTTTTCACAAGCATATTTACGGCTTCCTGTACAAGTTTGGAGGAGTCATCATTTCCCGAATCAATCGATTCCCGGATACAATGTTCCAGATTAGCGCTGACAATGACAGCAATGGTCCGATCAATCGCCGAACGGGCAGCAGACAATTGGGTAATAACGTCTTTGCACTCTTTGCCTTCTTCCATCATGCGTAAAATACCACGAATTTGTCCTTCTACACGTTTTAAACGGTTAATGGTCTTGTCAGTGTATACCATTTTCTTTCACCTCTGTTGATAATCATTTTAAGCGATTTTTCGGTGAAAGTCTAGATTCAATCAATCGTTCTTAATTAGCGTTCTTTCCTTAACACCTCTATCGAGCAACAGCATTTTAAACTCCCCGTTTATTGCCCCAAACGTACGTATGAAGCTGCGGAAGGACTCTTACCGCTTGAAATTCTTCGTCCTCCATTGTTTTGTTAATCAGCCACTCATATTTTCTTAGGAGGCTATTTAGTAGTTTTTGGTCATCCCCTGCAGTCAGATCGTCGTTTCCGACTTGCAAGAAAAAAGGTACTCCGGGATAACGCTGATGCACTTTTTTTGCATATACGTAATCATGATCATCAAAAACGACAACCTTCAAACTAACATGCTGATCGGCCGCTCTGTTTTTTACTTTGGCAACGATTTGATCCAATATGGCAAAATCAGTGTTCATACCGGAGCTTGGCGGCTTTGGTGAAATCGTTAGCTCATCAATATTCATGAACCAGTCCTGCCACCTGCTTCCTTGGGTTTCGAGGCACACTTTTATGTTCCGGTCCCTTAAAATTTTTAGCAAGTTGTCTAGGTGTTTGATTAATGCCGGATTTCCACCTGAAATGGTTACAAAAGAAAAGCCATTGCCGCCAATTCTTTTTAGCTCTGACCAAATCTCTTCGGCTGTCAGCATTTTTGTTTCATCTTTTGCTGTTCCGTTCCAGGTAAAAGCTGAATCACACCAGCTACACGTGTAATCGCAACCCGACGTCCTTACAAACATTGTCTTCTGGCCGATGACCATCCCTTCTCCCTGAATCGTCGGTCCAAAAATCTCCATAACTGGTATTTTACTCATTGTCCATCCACTCCCTTCGCGCCTCAGCATAGCTCGTCGGCGTTTCAAACAGACGGACAAATTCAACTCTCACACCATTATAGTCGGCACTACGAGCTTTCAGCGCGGTCGCCATTTGTTCATAAATCCAGACAACCATATTTTCAGCAGTTGTGTTCATTGGCGGCAGTGTTTCATTTAAATACCGATGATCTAAAAAAATCTCGATCTCGTTTTTCCAAATTTCTTTTATATCTCCAAAATCAATCACTAAACCGCGTTCATCGGCAAATCCGCTGATTCCAAAAACCACTTTATACGTGTGGCCGTGAAGATTCTTGCATTTTCCTTCATATTCATGTAAATGATGAGCGGCATCGAATGTGAATTCCTTACTGACGAGTACGCGTTTAGAATGGTATTTTAACTGGCTTTTTTGGATGTCCTCATTCATTTTTTGGAGCTTATCAACGATGCGAAATCCATACATGATCTTAACACTCCTTCCGAACTCTTAAGTAGTCCTCAAGCCCGCGTTTTCTTAATTTACAAGCAGGGCATTCCCCGCATCCATCTGCAATAATACCGTTATAGCAAGTCAATGTTTTCTCTCGGACAAAGTCTAAAGCGTGCAGGTCATCTGCCAACTTCCATGTTTCTGCTTTATTAAGCCACATAAGTGGCGTGTGGATCACAAATTCAGCATCCATTGAAAGATTCAAGGATACGTTTAGCGATTTGATAAAAACGTCCCGGCAATCCGGATAGCCGCTAAAATCAGTTTCACAAACACCCGTTACGATATGCTTCGCGCCAATCTGACTGGCTAAAATACCGGCGAACGAGATAAAGACCAGATTTCTTCCGGGAACAAACGATGAAGGCAATCCTCCATCCACCCCATCTTTTACTTCAATATCATCTCTTGTTAATGAACTTGGAGCCAATTGGTTTAAAAGCGACATATCCAGGATGTGATGCTTTATGCCCAGCTCATTTGCGATATTTTTGGCACAATCTATTTCCAGCCGATGACGTTGGTTATAATTAAACGTAACTGCCTCCACTTCATCAAATTGGCTAAGCGCCCAGAACAAACATGTTGTACTGTCCTGTCCTCCACTAAAAACAACAATTGCTTTTCCGTTTTTCATACATGTATCTCCTTTAAATAGAAAAACAGCACTACTAAGAAAGCAGGCTGTTTTCCTTAGTTTTTTAAAGAGGGTAGCTAGAACCTCTACCGCCGGGGCGGATTTTGTTCAATTTACCAATACTATAGCATAGTTTTCGAATGAATGTCATGTAAAATAAAGCAAGAAAAAAAATAGCAAGTGCTATACAAATGATAGCACTTGCTATACAACCGATAAAAAACCAATAGATTTCTGCTGTTTTAAAAAATAAAGTCTTCAAAATGCGATAATTTTCGATCTTCACGGCAGTTTTCGCACACATGCAAAATAACGGAAGAAAAGGATTCTTCTTCGTTCGCTTCAACCTCTTCTTTGGCGCCACAAACTTCGCAAATCTTCATTCGAACCACCTCATTTTTCTAATTTAAATCGAAGCCAGTCTCAACAATTGCTTGAACAAAGTCCTGCGTGGAAGCCATCCGTTCATCAAACGTTACAGTGGCTTCCTTCTTTAGCAGGCTGACTTCTGCCTTTGATAATCCCCAGACATGTTCTATGGAAGCCAGAATTTTATCAGCATCCTCTTGACTGTTCATGTTTTTCACATTGAAAACTTCTGTTTCCATTGCGATCTTCCTTTCCTAACGTTCTTTTTCTCTTCGCAAAAATGCTTCTCCCATTCCATCTAGAAAATTGACAACAACGGTTAAGGAAGCGCGTATTTCTTGTGTCCAAAAACGCTTTTGCAGAGCCCAAAGGCTTTGTTTTTCATTTGTTTCAGGAATCCGATCAAACCCCTGGCTGACGCCGTCTAAAAGGGTATTCATTTTTTGAGGATCCAGAGAACTTAAAAAACCAAATGCGGTCATTGCATTCTTAATAACATTGTGCATTTTTGGCTGATTGACTTGCTGAATCGCAATCTCACCTATTGCAGTTCTTTGCTCCAATAATGCCTGGAGCGCCTGAAGCGCTCCTATATCATGCAGGCCTTTTAAAATATGGATTCCTTCCATAATCGCTTGACGATTGTTTGCCAGTTCTTCCATCATTTCAGCTATGGCTTGGTTGTTCTCTTCTGCTTTATTCTCATTCAGTTTTCTAATGAAGGTTGTGGCTTTCGCCATGTTCATCCCCCCTGGCTTCAAATAATTCAGGTATTGGTGTGAAATCCGCGCGGTTCCATTTTTCTTCAACCTTTACGCTTAATTGCGGCACACGGTTGCCAAACCTGTGGTTGTGCTTTGGCAATGGCGGCTCACCTTTCGTCTCGATAACTTCCAACTTGACCCCTGTTTCCTTGTATGCAGGGGTATGGGTGATAATATCATGATAGCTGCTTGTTAATCGATTCACTGCTTCCATGTCTTCTCTTGTATTCATTGTTAAATACAGTTCATTTCCTTTTACTCTATCAGTGACAATGACTCGTACTTCCACATGGCCATATGGAGAGGTTAAACCAACCAGCGCGCCATCCTCGAGATTTCGTTCTTTTGCTAGTTCCAGTGACACTTCAAGCCATGGATGTGGAACTTTATGGGTTAACCCTTCGGAACGGTAAGTCATATTGCCTTCATGAAAGTGTTCCAATAATCGCCCATTGTTGAGATGAAGATCAAACTCTTTTCCGGCTTCAAATGGCGGAGTCCAATCCACAGGAACCACCCGTGCTTTTCCATCGGGGAGCGCAAACCGGTTTGTGTATAATAGGGGTGTACTTTTCCCCTCTTTTGTAACCGGCCAAACTTGGCTTTCCCAGCCTTCAAGCCGTTCATAACTCACACCGGTAAACATTTGGGCAAGACTTGCTGCCTCAGCCATAATTTCACTTGGATGCCGATAGTTCCAGTTTGCTCCTAACCGATTGGCAATTTTTTGGATGATTTCCCAATCCGGTTTTGCATCGCCCAGTGGTTCAAATACTTTATGAAAACGCTGAATTCTTCGCTCCGTGTTTGTGAATGTTCCATCTTTTTCCAAGCTTGGTGCCGCTGGTAGAACAACATCGGCAAACTGGGCAGTTTTGCTAAAGAAAATATCTTGAACGACAAAGAATTCCAACCGCTCAAACCCAGCATCCACATGATTTGAGTTGGCATCGACAAGTGACATATCTTCTCCAAAAAGATAAAGTGCTTTAATTTTGCCTTTGTCCATGCCTTCAACCATATGATGATTATCCATACCGGGCTCTTCCGGCAGTTTAACGCCCCAAGCTTGTTCATACTTCTTCCGAATATCTGGATCTTGAACCGGTTCATATCCTGGCATCCACGCTGGCATTGTCCCGAAGTCGCAGGCCCCCTGTACATTGTTATGACCCCTTAACGGATATGCGCCTGTGCCTGGACGGCCATAGTTTCCAGTAATTAACAACAAATTAGAAATGGCTGTACTTGTATCTGTAGCACCCATATGCTGAGTAACGCCCATTGCCCATAAAATGCATGCAGATTTTGCTTCATGGATCATCGTAGCCAGTTTGATTAATTCTTCTTCAGTTAAACCTGTATGTTCAACTGCAAAACTTAGTGTATATTTTTCCAATGATTTGGCGTATTCTTCAAAACCGTTAACTCTGGTTTTAAGAAATTCTTTGTCTTCCCAGCCTTGATCCAGAATATATTTTGTTACAGCAGACAGCCAAATTAAATCCGTACTTGGTTTTGGGTGAAGGTAAAAATCAGCTCTTTGTGCCAGTTCATTTTTCCTTATATCAGCGACAATTAACTTTTGTCCATGCAATTTATGTGCCCGTTTGATTCTTGTTGCCAATACCGGATGAGATTCAGCCGGGTTTGCTCCAACGACAATGATAAGTTCCGATTTCATAATATCGTGAATCGTTCCTGAATCTCCGCCAAACCCAACAGTTCGCATCAATCCTGCAGTTGCAGGCGATTGGCAGTAGCGCGAACAGTTGTCAACATTGTTTGTTCCCATCACTGCCCTAGCAAATTTCTGGAATAGATAATTCTCTTCATTCGAACATTTGGATGAGGCAATGTAACCGATCGCTTGAGCTCCATATTTCCGTTTAATTCCGCCAAGTTTTTCAGCAACAAGATCCAATGCCTCTTCCCAAGTTGCTTCGACAAATTCCTTCCCTTTTCGAATGAGCGGCTTTGTCAAACGTTCCTCACTATTGACAAAATCCCAACCCCATTTCCCTTTCACACAGGTGGAAATTCCATTTACCGGTGCTTCTGTATGTGTTTGAATTTTCAGAATTTCTCTGTCTTTTGTCCAAACTTCAAAGCTACAGCCGACACCGCAGTATGTACAAACTGTTTTCGTCCGCTTAATTCGGGATTTTCTCATGGCAGATTCTACTTCAGAGATTGCAAAAATTTCCCTGTATCCAGGTTCTACTTCTTTTGTCAAGTCAATCATTGGACCTAAAATTTTAGGCGGAATTCCAGTTAAATATCCGGCTTTTCCAAGCATTGATTTTTCCATTAAGGCATTGCATGGGCAGGCGCTTACACAATGCCCGCAGGAAACGCAAGAGGATTGATCAATCGGAACATCATTGTCCCAAATCACTCTGGGAACTTCTCTGCTCCAGTCGATCGTCAGCGTTTCATTTACCTGCAAATCTTGGCACGCTTCCACACATCTGCCGCACAGTATGCATTGATCCGGTTCATACCGATAGAAAGGATGCGAGTTATCTGGGGCATAAGGTTTTGCCTTAAATGGATATTTTTGATGTTCAACGTCCATTAATTCAACCGTATTGTGAATCGTACAGTTTCCATTATTGTTGTCACAAACTGTGCAGTACAGTTCATGGTTTTTTAAGATCCGCGATATTGCCTCATACTGTGCGTCTTTCACGACTTCGGAAAGACTGTCGACTTTCATACCCGGCTCTGCTTTCGTTGCACAGGAACGAACCATTTCGCCGCCTACATTTACATAGCATGTATCACAGGTTTGGATTGTGCCAAGGTTTGGATGATAACAGATTGAAGGAATAAACACTTCGTGATCCCTGGCCACTTCGAGTATGGTTTGCCCTGGTTTCGCTTCATATTCTTTTCCATTAATTTCAACCGAAAAAGTTGTTTCTTTCAAAGCTGTTTCCTCCTTCTTTCCGACAGTTTTCTATGTTTTAATTCGCTCTCCTGCAATTCCTTGAAAAAATAGGGCTTGTAGGCAACCCAATACAATAGAGAAACAAAAATACTACCGCCAACAGCATTTCCTAAAAAAACCGGAACAAAATTTTGTATATATTGGCTCCACGTCGCCTGGCCGGCAAAAATGGCTGCTGGTATGACAAACATGTTCGCAACGACGTGCTGAAAGCCGATGGCGACAAAGCCCATTATCGGAAACCAAATGGACAAAATCTTACTGCTCATTTCTTCCGAACCATACGAAAGCCACAAAGCTAACCCAACAAGCCAGTTACAGCCGATCGCTGAAAAAAAACTTGGCCAAAATGGTTCCGAAACTTTGCCTTGTGCAAATGCCGCTGTTTTCGCTAAAAACGGTCCATCGCTTGTTAAGCCCGCTAATTGGCCAAATACATATGCAACAAACAGAGCGCCGATGAAATTTGTTACCGTAATCCAAATCCAGTTGTTGACTAGCCTTCCAAACGAAATTTTTTTGGCGAAAAAGGCCATTGAAACTGCCATCATATTACCTGTGAGCAATTCCCCCCCAGCTAGAACAATCAAAATGAGTCCCAACGGGAAAACCGATGCGCCCAAAAACGACCCAAATGTTCCCCAATCTTTCGGCAGGCTCGCTGTCACTCGAATGTCCAACAAGTAACCAATGGAGATAAATGCACCGCCAAGAAAACCCAAGGAAAGAATACTTGGTATCGGAAGATTCGCCTTTTTTGTGCCTGTTTCTGTTGTTAATTTTGCAATTTCATCTGGTTTTAAAAATGCCATATTGGATCCTCCTATTCGTTCTGTAATAATATTTACATCCATGGGAATTTTATTAATAGTTCTTCGAAACTGATCTAATTTTTAAAGAAAGAAGGGAAGCAGTTTGGAACGTGAAAAACTATACAGCTATATTCAAGGAATGATTCATTCATCAACAAAAAGCCCGAAATGCATGTCGATCTCAACTGTTAAAGTCGCGAATCTTCTCGATCTTCAAGTGTCAGAAGTGGAACAGGCTTTGAAAGACCTCGTAGCAAACGGAAAGCTACATTCCTCAAAGCTTGAAAAACCTCCTTACCATGAAATCTATTTACTGCCATAAAGGGTAAAAAGATCTTACTGATCTTTTTACCCTTTTTAAATAAATTAAACAAAAATAAATATTTTGCTAAAAGCTTCTTTTTCATGATCGGTTTTCATTCTCAAGTCAAACATCAAATTTTTTTAACCGCCAGCTATGGTATAATTGACAAAACATGTTAGACTATGGAAGGATACATAGAATAATCGTGATAGGAGTATTGCAGATGACTCAATTTAAAGCACTTTTTCTAGATATTGACGGTACAATCCTGACACCTGATGACAAAATTGAAACATCTACAAAAAAAGCAGTTTATGAGGTACAGAAAATAGGATTGGATGTTTTTTTGGCAACAGGCAGGCCGATCCATGAAATTAAAGAACTGGCAGATGAACTTGGTATTTCCTCTTACATTGGTTATAATGGCGCTTATGCTATCTATAATGGAGATGATCTTTTTCAACAACCAATGCAAGCCGAAACGGTTGATGACTTTTTTAAAATTGCTGCGGTTCACCATCATGAAATTGTTGCTTATACAAACAATTCCAATGCTTTTACAACCATGGAGAACCCCGATGTCGAAAAGTTTATGAAAAAGTTCCACCTTTATCAAAATGAACTGTATTCTCCCGCTATTCGTGACCGCGTATTAGGAATGACGCTGATCAATTTAAAGGAGAACGAGCAATTTTTTTATGAAAAAAATAACGGAATCCATTTGTCTCAAGTCAACATTGAAGGAATGCAGCATTGCTTTGATGTTATTCGTGATACGGTCAATAAGGGAGCCGGCATTCAGAAGGTTTTACAGCATCTAGGAATAGAAAAAGAAGCGGCTATCGCTTTTGGCGATGGATTAAATGACAAAGAAATGCTGCAGAGCGTCGGAGAAAGCTTTGCAATGGGCAATGCCCACCCGGAATTACTTAAATTTGCAAAACATAAAACGACAAGTGTTACAGATTCCGGCATATACAATGGTTTAAAGCAACTAGCTTTACTTGGTTAACGAATAGGGGGAAACAAATATTGAAAATACGTGAAATAAAATGGGAAGCGAAACAAGCTTTGAAAGGGAAATGGGGCTTGGCCATTCTTTTTTCAATTCTTACTTTTGCCATTAATTCATTCATACCCTTATTGATGGAAATTCTCTTTAGCGGGGGATTCAACGCATGGAGCAATAGCGACAATCCTCCAGCAGGTGCACAATTGGTTTCCTGGATCTTTACAATTGCCTTAAGTCCAGTGATTTATGGCTATTACTCCGTCTTTCTTGATATGGAAAGAAGCAACCCTGTTTCAGTGAAAAAGTTGTTTCATGCCTTTGATGCCTCAATCTATTTTAAGGTGTTGGGGATCTATTTTTTATCGACATTGTACACAATTTTATGGAGTTTGCTGCTTCTTATCCCTGGTATCATCAAAGCGATAGCATACTCCCAAATTTATTTTATTTTAAAAGATGATCAGAACATCGGAATAAACGAAGCCATCACTAAAAGCCGAAAATTGATGGATGGGTATAAAGGAAACTATTTTCTACTGTTGCTCAGTTTTGTCGGCTGGGCAATCATTGGAATCTTTACAATCGGCATCGCTTTTCTCTGGATTATCCCATACTATACCGCTTCTCTTGCTGCTTTTTACGAGAAACTGCCAAAAGATAATGGTAGCAAGAAAGTAGAGCTTTAGAAAAAAACCGTTCCAAAGCTGGAACGGTTTTTAAGCTTAAATCTTCGTAAAGATAATGCCGAGTAATGCGGAAAAGACACCGATAATTTGGTACATTTTTAATTTTTCTTTAAAGATCCAATAGCCCGCCAATACGACAACAAGACAATTTAGGCTCACAATTGGAAATACAATGCTAGCGATCCCGACTTTAAGTGCGTAAAAATAAAAACTATAGCCAAGAATGCTGATCAACCCGACCAATGCCCCTGTCGCAACTTCGTGCTGGCGCCATTTTTCTTTTTTCAGCAAACTGATAACAGCTAAATAAACGCTTCCCCCACCGTACATCGAAATAAGTGTGCTTAGGGAATCAATATGAAGATACGAACTTGTCTTCATTAAGATCCCTAACATTCCAAAAGCCAAAATAGCAAAGATCACACGTATAACCCATGGCAAATAGTTGATATTTTGGTTTGCTGATGGGGAGTATTGAATGATTACCGCAGATCCAAGCATTACCACAATTCCAACCCATTGAAGACTCGTAATGTGCTCGTGAAAAATAAGTCCTGCACTTAAAATAGGCAAGATCGCGTTTGTGCCAATTAGAGGCGAAGTTAAACTGGCCGGCCCTTTTTCAAATGCCTTTGACATTTGGATATTTCCCGTTGCATTTAAAACCCCGATCACGGTACCCAAAATCAAGGTGAGCCCATTCAAACGAAAAGTACCAGTAATGATGCCATACCCACCCGTTAGCAAAAATGCGACAAAATAAAAGTAGAACTGAATATGTACTTTCGACAAACCTTTTGCTGTACTCCATTTAAAAATCGTATTGTTTGCCCCAAAACTCAACGTTGTAATAAGCGCTGCAATAACCCACATACTGTTCCTTCTCTCCTGATATGTTTCCCACTTTATTTTAATCCGCTCCACAAGTATTCACAATCTTTTTTTAACACGAATCTACGCCCTGATTAACCGGAAAATTTGTTGGTATTTAGGGAATCGACACTTGTTTTGATAGCTTTTGTCAACCGGCAGGAAAACCGGCAGGACAATGGTGAATAAGATAATAGATCGATTTATATAGAGAGGGTTGAAAAAAGGAATGAAAGCTTACACCTTAAACGAAGTTTCCAAAAAAATTTCTGTCCCCCCAAGCAAGCTGAAACAGTGGGAAAAAGATTTAGAAGGCTTGCTGACAATTCCCCGAACGAAACAAGGTGCACGTTTTTATACAGATTCTGAGCTTGAACTTTTATTCGAAATCAAAGAACTTTCGCAAATACATTCGAAAAGACACACCATCCGGGAATTATGGCAAAAAAAACAAGTGGCGAAAAAACAAGAAACGGTTGTCGAACTCATTCCACAGCCGCTCGAAACCACTTCCATCACCGTTCTTCCTGAAGAACTGATGGAAAAAGAAGAGCTTGATCGCCATTCAGAAGAATTCTTTGCTGCAATGGATACGTATAAGCAAACATTCTTAAACGAAGTAAAGGACGAGATTCGCAATGTGGTTCGAAAAGAAGTAGTCGATGAAGTGAAGAAAGAAATCTCCAATGGCATGCTTCACACCGTAAAATCATTGTCTAATTCTATTTATAAATCAAGTGCAACCACTCAAGCAGAATTGGCGGAATTGACCGATGCGGTTGAAAAAATTTCTGAAAAAACAACCGAAACATATCAAACGATTTCGGATCGTATTGCCGGTCAAGCACTTGAGACATCTGAAGAGATTTATACTTTATCCAAACAGTTATCGGAAACATCCGAGGAACTCGCTCATTATATCGATGCAACAAATAATGGAATTGAGATTTTAACTGAAACGATTGAGAAAGAACGGGAAAATTATGCAGAAGATCTTGAACAGTTTCGCCATGAAATCCGTCAGCGCGAAATGGCTTTTCAAACCATGCTCTCCAGTTTTCGAGAAACTGCTCCCTCGCGCATGAAAAAATGGTGGCAATTCTGGTAATTATGAACGAATGGTAAAAGTGGATTAAAATTAAAAAATAAATGGAGGAATGCAGGATGAATTCGAGTGAAGTAGCAAGAATGCTGGGAGTATCGATCAGCACTGTACAGCGCTGGGTTAAACAATTGGAATTGCCAATGGATAAAAATGAGCGGGGGCATTATATTTTTAACGAGGAAAATGTTGAACTTTTAAAAGCCATTCAGGAGCAGATTCAAAATGGTGCTCTTCTCCAAGATATCGCCCCACTCTATATGAAAAAACCGCGAAAAGGTGTTGTAAAACAGCATTCCGAAGAAGGCATCGAAAAACTTTCCGCCCGGATCGGTGAACTGGAGGTTAAATTGAATGCCAAAGCCGATTCCGTTGCATCCTATCAACTATTACAGCATCGGCAAGAAATTGAGGAATTGCAAAACCAGATTCAGCTTCTTTGTCACCGTATCGAAGTGCTGGAGAATGAAAGAAAAGTAAAGTCTACATCCGAAAAACCACTTGTTCTCGACCAGCCAGTAAAACCTCGAAAGGTAAAAAAGAAAAACATTGTCCGTTTTTTGTTTGGATTTTAATATGCACAGATAACAAGAGAATCACCATATACGGATGGATGATTCTCTTGTTATTTTATCGAGTTTACATAACATATTTATCGTTTATCTTTACTTTGGCGAGTTCCTTTTTATCCGCGCGTTTTCTGTAGATATCCGCGAAATTTTTACATTTATCCGCGAATGTTTAACGTTTATCCGCAGACTTTTCTCTTTTATCCACGGACTTTCGTCATTTATCCGTATTTGTCACCTTTTTGTCACATTAAGGGCAACTACGCTTCATGAAGCGCCAAAGACTCGCCAATCGGCGAGCTTTCTTTATAGTCGTAATTCTACTAATGGCTTTGTATATTTTTTGATCAAATAACTTCCGAGCAATAAACATATAAGGAAAGAGAAAACGATCAGCACGAAATACTGTCCGGAGATGGCATCCAAAGCATCGTCTGAAAGAAATGCCTTTGTTAGTTGTATAATAAATCCATGGAAAAGATAGACATATAGCGTTCGTTCACCAATAACAGTTAATTTAAATTCTGCTGAAGGAATCAAAGCCAAAAAGCTGAATACAACAAGCAATGTTCCTGCGTATTGCAATGCCCGTATCAAGCCGTCTGTCCACTCTTCGCCCCCCATTCCCGCATACGATGTATCCCCTAGAAGCCAGGAAACGGAATCTTTCGGAAAACCTGTTCCAAATAAAATAAATGTTGCAGTCATAATGACGATTCCAATTGGGAGGGAAAATTTTGCTTTTATTAGCCGTTTCAATTGTTCCGGCTTTAATAAAAACCCAAGGAGAAAATACGGAAAAAACACAAAAGTCCTTGAAATACTTAAAAAACTGCCAACTTGATCGAAATAACCGATGCCAACACCCATCAATAGAGAGATGGCAAATCCATACCATTTTAATTTGGCAAAAAGATATAGAAAAACGTTCCAGCAAAATGCACTTAAGAGGAACCATAATGTCCAGTGAGGGCGCAGCAAGTTAATGGTTAGTGAATCCTCCTGACCGCTCCAATAATAAAATAACGAATAAATAACTTGAAAAATTAAATAGGGTAGCAATATTTTTTTCGCTACTTTTAGCAAGTATCCTTTCTTCCGATATCCTTTCGCAAAATACCCGGAAATCAAGATAAAAGCAGGCATATGAAATAAGAAAATCGTTGTATAAAGCGTAAATAGAAAATTGTCTTTTCCCTTTAACGGACTGATCACATGGCCAAATACCACTAAAAAAATCAAAATAAATTTCGCATTATCAAAATATTGACTCCTATTTGAAGCTAAACCCATTCTATCACCTCAATTACGAAAAATTCCCAAGACTTTTTTACAAATTCTGCTTTCCCTTGACCAATTTGGCACCCCACATAAAACCAATTGTACAATTTTATTATGACAGGGTGGTTACTGCTGTTTTTCACTCGAATAACAAGCCTTCCGCACACTCCTGCCAAAATACATTACCACACATTCCTTACTTTAAACTTAAGCCAAGCCCACTTCCTAAAAATAGGTAAATTAACCTAGCGGATATATGACTTTCCGTCTTTATTTTCAGAAAAAATTACAAATGAAAACAAATTGTTTTGAAACCCATCCTATTATTGATAGAATTTCTTAGGAAGTCTTGAAAGATTTTTTCGCAAAGGAAGATGTTCAAATGGTACAAAAGCAATTAAGTGATACCCGTTTTTCCGTGCTTGACCTAGCACCGATTATAAAAGACGGTACCCCTGCAATCGCCTTAAGAAACACAGCCGATTTAGCCCGCCATGTTGAAAAGTGGGGCTATCACCGATATTGGCTGGCAGAGCACCACAGTATGCCGGGAATTGCCAGCTCAGCCACAGCTGTTGCAATCGGACATGTAGCCGCAAATACATCGACAATCCGGGTTGGTTCCGGCGGAGTGATGCTCCCGAATCATGCCCCCCTAGTGATTGCTGAACAGTTCGGTACGCTTGACGCTCTTTTTCCAGGAAGAATTGATCTAGGACTCGGACGCGCACCTGGGACAGATCAGCTTACAGCACATGCACTAAGACGTGACCGCCGCAGTGATGGTTCGGATTTTCCTGAACAGCTGGCCGAACTGCGCGAGTATTTTAAAGCACAACCATCAGGAAAAAGGTTTGTCCGTGCAATTCCCGGAGAAGGCGCTGACATCCCAATATGGCTGCTTGGATCAAGCGGTTATAGTGCCCAGCTGGCTGGCCAACTCGGATTGCCCTTCTCATTTGCAAGCCATTTTGCCCCAGAAAACACTTTACAGGCGCTTGAACTCTATCGCCGAAACTTTCGGCCATCTGAAGTGCTCGAAAAGCCATATGCGATGGTTGGAGTCAATGTGATCGCAGCGGATACGGATGAGGAAGCAAAGCGGCTGGCAACTTCAATGGCTCAGCAATTTTTAAGTCTGATTCGCAACAATCCGGGTCAGTTGCAGCCTCCAGTTGATAACATAGATGAATTGGCAACTGAGTACGAGAAGGCATTGCTTCAACAGCGGCAAGCTGCAAACATAGTTGGTTCCAAAGAAACAGTAAAAGAACAGCTTCAGGCATTTCTCGATAAAAATGTAGCAGATGAAATAATCGTAAACGCACAAATTTATGATCATCAGGCGCGACTGCATTCATATGAATTGCTGGCGGAAATCTTTAATCCCAATAAATAAATGCAAAAAAGGTTAGGTTTCCTTTTGATGGCCCCTAACCTTTTTTTCTTGTTTTAGTTGATTTCTAATTTTTTTCTCATCAATTCCGGATATTGGTTCCGAACTGCCTCCGGCGGAAGCTGTTTTGCAATTGCCAAATCCTTTACACATTCATCGTCATAGCTAAGCCAGACGCCATATTGTCTTTTAAGCAGCCGCTCCGCCTCATCAAACGTGCCAAAGGTTAAACCCAATATCCTATTTTGAGCCACAATTAAATATTTTTGCTCCCTGGTTAGTTTGATGTAAAATTTCTTCCCTTCCCGGTTTTGGTAGGCTGTTCCATAATCAGCCTCCTTGAGATTTAAACTGTTTTTTTCAGGATCTGGTTTCAACGGCGGCTTGGCAAAAACGTCTGCAACAAATTTTTTAAACGTTTCCTCGGTCATCTCACACCCAGAGGCTTTCGGGTGGCCTCCGCCTCCATACTTTTTCGCAAACGCTGCAACATCCACTGTATCGTGAATCGTTCGGAACCCTATTTTCTTTGACGACATATTGAGTAAAACAATCATATCCAAATGGGGATAAAGCTTATTTAATTCATTTCCAAGCTCAGATAAATACTGCTCTGCATGAATGATTCCGATATAGTAAGGATCAATAAAAGCCTGAACAATCTGGCGGCTTTTCGAATGAATGTAGCGGTCAATTTTTCTTTCTTCTAAATCAAGAACAAAGTTTTCCGTATCGGTTAAAGAAAATGATTCCGAATTGCTGGCAATACGCTGCAATATTTCTTCTTCTAATTTTTCCCTCGATAAAATATAAAATAAATCATTTAACCGTTTGGCCGTCACATTGTTGTTTTCATCCCATTCCCATGTGTCATATTGACGAACAAGGTCAATAAACTCCTCTAAACTTTTGTTTTGGTTAATTTTTTTATGCTCGAGCAAATCCTCGTAAAACAACGAGGTCGCACATGTCTTTTTCCCTGATGAATATTCAGGCTTTACAAGTCCCCATTTATATTGGTTAAAATGGAGAGCTGTCACATGGTGATCGATCACGCGAACGTGTTTTCCCTCTTGAAACCGTTTTGCTAATTTTTTCTCCACTTCTTCGTTCACTGCAAGGTCAGTAATATACAATTCCTCTTGGTCAAACTCTCGATTTTCTAAAAACTCTTCCACTCTTTGATTTAAATTTCGGTATGAACAGTACGAAACATCCACCTTGTCGCCAAATGCCAATTTTGCCACAATTCCACAGCCCAAACCATCCAAATCAATATCAGTAAAAAGCTTGGCCACCGTCATCACCTTCTAATTTTTCATAAGTCTTATTTTGAAATAAAACGGCACATCTTATTCCCTATATTCCTAAACGAAAAAAACCTTTGAAACAAGTTCAAAGGTTCAAAAAGAGCCAAGCTGTCGCGCAAAGCCCATCATTTAGGAGGTCTAAACTTTGAAAGTTTAACCATTTTTATTTTACCATAAATTAAAAATATTTCAACAGTTTAAACCTTTAATGTATTCAAGTGTGAAAGAATTATTTCGATAAATTCTACCCTGAAAATAAACTTTTTTTCATTCTTCATAGTGCCGCTCGCGGCATGTTTGTCTGATTAGCAAAAAGAAAAAGGTTAGCCCATTTTTTAAGCTAACCCTTACTGCAACACATTTAAAAGATGTTTAATAAAGCGAAGAATGCCTTTTATTCCTGCAGCCAAAATGGTTTCAATAATCTCGCCTCCTGCTTCTTCTACAACCGACTTTGCCATTTTCTTTCCCTTCGATTCGTTTTTCTTCTTTTTTAACCTAAATTTAACCATTTTTATCTCCTTACGATTTTGATAAGAAAGAAAAATTTTCCTTATTTCTCAAGTTTAAATATACCTTTTTTTACCCCCATCCAACTAAACCAAATGGCTTGCAAGAAAAAGAAAATCCCCCAGAATTGTACGGGCAGAAATTTTGTTAATTTCCCTAAGTTCCCGGCATCACCGGCCGATTCGGGTCGTATAAAACTTATGATCATAATATCGTAAGAGCTAGTAATCGAAACAACTAACAGAATGGACGCAATTAACAGTAGAACAGTATTGATGAAAGATGGGCTCCCTTTAAATAACAGCAATATAAATCCTGCAGCGAAGGTGGTAAGCCAGAAAACGCCATAACCATTTCTCACCCATAAACCAAGATTTAGACCAATTAAAATTAACAATAGGCTAATCAGAATACGGTAATATTTTTTCCCAATAAGCCAAAAAGCCAAAAAAGCCATTAAAGAGGAAAAAACATAACCTGCTAAACTTGTAAAAAAGGCTCCTGCCCAAGTGGATTGGGTACTATAGGTAACCCCTTCTGTATTGACAAATAAAGATATTTTTTCCACTTTCCCCCCGAGAAGAGCAATGAGCGCATGTCCTGATTCATGAATGACTGTGTTAATGATTTGTACGTAATTTCCCACAATTGGAACCTTTGTTAAAACAATTGCCAGAATCAGAAAAACAAAAAACGTGACACTAAATTTATCAAATATCGCTTTCAAATGAAAGACTCCTTTATTCTCGATATTTTGCTATTATCACTATCTTATCATTTTCCAGCCTAAAAGAAAGCAAGTTTCTTGTGTTTGAACGTCCCTTACGTTAAGGCTTCTAAACAGTTCTTAACCATAATTTAACATAAATAATTATAATAACTTTTTTATGGTCATTGCATTATATATCTTATGTAACGCTGGGTTTTTGTAAAAAGCTCTAAAGGCTCTAATCAAAGCAAGTTATTCGACAAACTGACAACTTATATGATAACATTGAGTTGTCACATTAAGTAGAGAATTTAGAATGGGGGAATACGACATTGATACAATTCAGAAACATTGTGAAAAAGTATCGGACGAAAACTGTTATTGAAGAATTTACACTCGACATTGAAGCAGGTCAATTAATTGTATTTATCGGCCCGAGCGGCTGTGGCAAGACAACTCTTTTGAAAATGGTAAACAAACTGATTGAACCAACTTCAGGAAAAATTTTAGTAAATGGTACCGATATCACCGAAATGAATCCGATTGAGTTAAGACGAAACATTGGATATGTCATCCAAAATACCGGGCTGTTCCCGCATATGACCATTCAGGAAAATCTTGAACTGATTCCAAAACTAAAAGGAGAAAATCCGGAAGCGATTGAAAAGAAAACTACGGATTTACTAAATATGGTAGGTTTAAATCCAGAAGAATATTTGCATCGTTATCCGAAAGAATTAAGCGGTGGCCAACAGCAGCGAGTAGGCGTTGCAAGAGCCTTTTCAACCGATTCGGACATCATTTTAATGGATGAACCGTTTAGTGCCCTTGATCCCGTAACAAGAAGCACCCTTCAGGATGAGCTGTACCAAATGCAAAAAGAATTAAACAAAACCATTATCTTTGTCACACACGATATGGATGAAGCCATTAAAATTGCTGACAAAATTTGCATATTAAAAGATGGGCACATTCTCCAATACGATACCCCTGAAAATATTTTAAAAAACCCCGCGAATCCTTTTGTGGAAGATTTCATTGGAAAAAGAAGAGTTTGGAACAATCCGGAATTATTAAAAGCGGAGGATATTATGATCCACCAGCCTGTTAAAATTACCGCAAAAAGAACAGTGCTGCAGGCCATCGAAATCATGAAAGAGCGAAAGGTTGATAGTTTAATTGTAACGGATCGCAACCAGCAGCTTTTGGGGATTGTTACCTTAAAAGGAATTCAACTGCTCAACCGAAACATGGTTCTTGAAGAAATCATGGAGAAGAATGTTCTTTCTGTCTCTCAAGATACGAATTTAATTGCCGTTTTGGCTGCAATGAACGAACACAAAATCGGCTACTTGCCTGTTGTGAACAGCGCTAACCAATTAATTGGCCTGATCACAAGAAGCAGTATTTTATCCGCCCTAAGTAGCCAACTAATTGATTTGGAGGTAGCCTTTTAATGAGTGAATTTTGGAATTATCTCACATTGAATTACCAGCAAATAATAAGTCTTCTTGGCAAACACATCTATTTGAGCATTTTTTCCGTTGTCATTGCCGTCATGATTGGAATTCCGCTAGGCATTTTAATCTCGCGGGAACCACGGCTATCAAAACCGATCATCGGGGCTGCAAATGTAATTCAAGCCGTCCCCAGTTTGGCATTGCTCGGATTTTTGATTCCGTTTATCGGAATCGGCAGCACTCCTGCGATTGTCATGGTTGTTCTCTATTCCTTGCTGCCAATCGTTAAAAATACCTACACCGGGCTAACAAATATCGATTCAGATATTTTAGAAGCTGCAAGGGGAATCGGTTTAACGAAAAGCCAAACGATGCGCAAAATCCAATTGCCGCTGGCCTTCCCGGTCATTATGGCTGGGATTCGGATTTCGGCTGTCACAGCAGTTGGATTAATGACCATTGCAGCATTTATTGGCGCCGGCGGGCTAGGCTATCTTGTTTTTTCAGGGGTTCAAACAGTTGACAACAATATGATTTTAGCTGGTGCAATCCCAGCGTGTATTCTGGCATTGGCGATTGATTTTGGCGTAGGCAAACTAGAAAGGAAACTGTCTTACACAAGCAAAATGAACTCTACTGCATCCCCGAAAAAAACAGCAAGCAAATCCCGTAAAAAAATAATCATTTCATTTGCCACAATCGTGCTAATTGCCGCAGGCATATTCGCTTTTTATCCAAGTGCGAAAGCGAAAGATAAAATTGTTATCGGTTCAAAAAACTTTTCAGAACAATTAATTTTGGGAAATATGCTGGCCGATCTGATTGAAAACAAAACCGATCTGAAAGTTGAAAGAAAGTTGAATTTAGGTGGTTCACAAGTTACTTTTGGCGCTCTTACTAAAGGCGATATCGATCTTTATCCAGAATATACCGGTACAGGTCTTGTGAATATTTTAAAGCAGAAAGCCATTAATGATCCTCAAAAAGTATATGATCTTGTAAAAAAAGAGTTTAAAGATAAATACGGAATTGAACTATTGAAGCCTCTTGGCTTTAACAATACCTATGCATTGGCTGTCCGCCAAGACACAGCGGCACAATACGGGTTAAAAACAATTTCCGATTTGGCAAAAGTCAGCAACCAGTTGACGATTGGACCAACCATCGAATTTCCGAACCGTCCCGATGGGCTTCCAGGTTTGTCAAAAGCGTACAATTTAAACTTTAAAGCGGTAAAAGCGGTTGACGGGGGCTTGCGCTATAAAGCCCTTAACAATCACAATAGTGACGTCATTGATGCCTTTTCCACTGATGGATTGCTCGAAGCCTTTAAGTTGAAAGTATTGGAAGATGATAAACAGTTCTTCCCTCCGTATTATGCAGTACCAATTATAAAGGAATCAACCCTAAAGGAGCACCCGGAGTTGAAGAAAGTCGTCAATTCATTAGCTGGAAAACTTTCCGATGAAAAAATGCGGGAATTAAACTACAAGGTTGATAGTTTAAAACAATCGCCAGAAAAAGTAGCGAAGGAATTTTTACAAAAAGAAGGATTGATTCAATAAGAGGAACAAACAGCCGGTAAAGGTTCGTACCGGCTGTTTGTTATTCTTGCAGAAAATGTACCACACGATCATATATTTTCTCGTCACCAATAATTAGCAGGACGTCTCCCTCCCAAATGAGGGCGTAGGGTCCCGGTGAGATCACAATTTCCCCTTTCCGTTTCATTCCGACGACCGTGCCGCCTGTATTTTGCCAAAACTTTACTTCCGATATGGTTTTCCCAATATGATTGCATCCCGGTAAAATTTCAATTTCAATTGGCGCCAATGGATTGGTGTGCCGCAATTTCCCCGAGTAATCCATTAATTTTCTCAACGTATCGGAAAGCTGTTCGTCCAGTTTGGATCTTTCTGTAATTAAGGCGTTGATTTGCTTTTCCAAATCCTTAACACTTTCTATAGTAGAAAATCGATTAATATATTTAAACGCATTTTCTTTGGACGAAATAACGATCCCGCTCCCCTGGGCCGAATGAACAATTTCAACGTCCTCCAAGATTTTGATCGCTCTTCGAATCGTTTCCGGAGACACTTTGTATTCACTCGCTAAAGTTGACCGGCCGTGGATTTTCTCCCCTATCTTAAAATGACCGTCATAAATCCGGTTTGCAAGGTCGATTGCAATTCGTTCATATGTAGGTATTTGCGTGCGCTGCATGAACTTCACCATCCATTAAATCTGTTAACACTTCACCCATAGTATCTCATTCCGCATTGGTTTATTCAAGAAAACGAAAAAAGCAGCCTTGTTGGACTGCCATTTCGATTTGAAAGATCCACTTTAATAATGGAGAACTTTTTCCTTTTGAAAAAATTTTTTAGTGGGAAATAAAAAGGCAATCGCTTTTCCCAACTTATTTTTACCCTATCAAGTATTTGTCGACTTCTTGCGCAACTTCCCGGCCTTCGTTAATCGCCCAAACAATAAGGCTTTGACCCCTTCTGGCGTCTCCTGCCGCAAAGACACCTTCCACATTCGTTTTGAACTCGCCGTATGCAGCTTCAACTTTCTGGTTTACACTTCTAACCCCAAATTGGCTTAAAAGTGGCTGTTCTGTTCCCTCAAAGCCGATTGCGATAAATACAAACTGAGCAGGCCATACTTTTTCGGTACCTGGAATTTCCTTAAAATAGTATCGGCCTTCTTCGTCCTTCAGCTTTTCCATTTGGATAGTATGAAGTTCTTTCACATTCCCGTTCTCATCTGCAACGATTTTTTTCGTTTGAATGGAATATTGACGCGGATCCTCTCCAAACGCAGCTTCTGCTTCCTTATATGCGTAATCCATCGTAAAGACGTTCGGGTACGCAGGCCACCTGTTCTCAGCAGCGCGTTCTATAGGCAATTGCGGATGCTTCCCGAACTGAATCACACTGCGGCATTTTTGGCGAAGTGCCGTTGCGACACAATCGGCGCCTGTGTCCCCGCCACCGATCACGATAACATCTTTCCCCTCAACATTGATAAACTGGCCATCTCCAAAATTCGAATCTAATAAACTTTTTGTCGCTTTCGTCAAATATTCCATCGCGAAGTGAATCCCTTTTGACTTTCGGCCATCAATCACTAAATCACGCTGCTTTTGAGCCCCTGTACAAAGGATAACCGCATCGAATTTTGCTTGAAGTTCTGCAGCGGTTAGATCTTTACCAACTTCTGTATTCGTAACAAAATCGATACCTTCCTGCTCCAATAAGTGAATGCGACGTTCTACTACATCTTTATCCAGCTTCATATTCGGTATACCATACATCAGCAACCCGCCAGGACGATCATCACGCTCATAAACGGTTACCGAGTGACCTGCTTGATTCAGTTGATCAGCAGCGGCCATACCGGCAGGACCGGAACCGACAATTGCAACTTTCTTTCCTGTCCGGATTGCCGGAATCCTCGGCGTGATCCATCCGTTTTCAAAGGCTTTATCGCTAATTGCTTGTTCAATATTCTTAATTGTGACAGCTGGGTCTGAAATCGCCAGTGTACAAGAACCTTCACATGGTGCCGGACAAACTCTTCCAGTAAATTCAGGAAAATTATTTGTTTTTAAAAGCCGATCGAGAGCCTCTTTCCAACGGCCGCGATAGACGAGATCATTCCATTCCGGGATCAGGTTATGAACCGGACAACCGGATGTTGCTCCTTGAATCTCCATTCCGATATGGCAGAAAGGAGTGGCACAATCCATGCATCGCGCCCCTTGAACGCGTAACTTTTCAGCGGAAAAAGGCGTTGTATACTCTTTCCAATCGTTTAGGCGTGTAAGCGGATGCCGTTCTCCGGCTTTTTCGCGAGTATATTCCATAAATCCTGTTATTTTCCCCATTTTCTCTCTCCCCTTTCTTAGCGGATTGCTGCTTCCTGATGTTTCGTCGAGGAATTGGCTAAAAAGGCACTCATAACGGCATCATCTTCTGATAAACCCGCTTCTTTTTGCTGCTGAATTAACTGAATCATTCGTTTGTAATCTTTTGGAACCACTTTTACAAATTTCACGATCGCATCTTTCCAGTTTTCAAGAACCCAGCTTGCCTTTACACTTTCCGTATAACGGAAATGGTTTTGGATCAATGTTTTTATCACTTCTTGATCAGATGGATCAAATACCGATTCAAATTCAATCAAATCTTGGTTGCATAAATGTTTAAATTCATCTTGATCATCAGCGAAGACGTAGGCAATTCCGCCTGACATTCCGGCAGCAAAGTTTTTGCCAACATCCCCCAAAATCACGACTCGCCCGCCGGTCATATATTCGCAGCCATGATCGCCAACACCTTCGACAACCACGTTCACACCACTGTTTCGAACTGCAAAACGTTCTCCGGCACGGCCGTTAATATAGGCCTCTCCGCCTGTTGCACCATAAAATGCGACGTTTCCGGCAATCACATTTTCTCCTGAAGCAAGTTTTGTATGGGCATCTGCTTTGACAATGATTTTTCCGCCCGACAACCCTTTTCCAACATAATCGTTCACATCGCCAGTCAGATCAAGCGTCATTCCTTTTGGTACAAATGCCCCAAAACTTTGTCCTGCAGAACCAGTAAATCTTAATGTAATTGTATCTTCCGGCAGTCCAGTTTCACCAAATCGTTTTGAAATTTCACTTCCAACAATCGTCCCCACTACGCGTTGAACGTTCGTGATTGGGAAACTTACATCCACAGGTACTCCCTGCTCCAATGCCGGCCGAACAGCTGGTAGTATTTTTTGAACATCAAGCGTTTCATCGATTCGATGGTTTTGCGGACGCTTGAACGTTCTGCAGCCCTCAGGTTGATAAAGCAATGCAGTTAAATCTAGATGCCGCGCCTTCCAGTGTGCTTTTGCCCGTTCACTCACTGTTAAAATATCTGTACGACCGATCATTTCTTCCATTGTTCTAAAGCCAAGCTCCGCCATCATTTCCCGAACTTCCTGGGCGACAAAACGCATAAAGTTAACGATATAATCAGCTTCACCCGTGAATTTTTTACGCAGTTCAGGGTTTTGAGTGGCAATGCCGACCGGACATGTATCCAAATGGCAAACACGCATCATGACACAGCCAAGGACCACAAGCGGGGCTGTTGCAAAACCAAATTCTTCCGCACCCAGCAATGCTGCCATAACTACATCGCGCCCCGTCATTAATTTCCCGTCTGTTTCCAGCATTACTCGATCACGTAGACCATTTAGCATAAGCGTTTGGTGTGCCTCCGCCAACCCAAGTTCCCATGGCAATCCAGCATGCTGAATACTTGTTTTCGGCGAGGCTCCTGTTCCGCCATCGTAACCGCTGATGACAATCACATCTGCTGACGCCTTGGCCACTCCGGCGGCAATTGTGCCAACACCGCCCTTTGAAACAAGTTTAACGCTAATGCGGGCATCACGATTCGCATTTTTTAGATCATGGATCAGCTGGGCCAAATCCTCGATCGAGTAAATATCGTGATGCGGAGGTGGTGAAATAAGGCTAACACCCGGAGTTGCTCCACGAACATCAGCAACCCATGGGTAAACCTTTTTCCCCATTAATTGCCCGCCTTCACCAGGCTTTGCGCCTTGTGCCATTTTTATTTGCAGTTCTTTGGAATTAACAAGGTAATGGCTTTTTACACCAAAACGTCCGGATGCAATTTGCTTTATTGCACTTCCCCTGTTGTCGCCGTTTTCATCAGGAACATATCGGCTTGGATCTTCGCCACCTTCACCGCTATTGCTTTTTCCGCCTAAACGGTTCATCGCAATCGCCAATGTTTCATGGGCTTCCTTGCTGATCGAACCAAATGACATTGCACCTGTTTTAAAGCGGCGGACGATAGAATCTACAGATTCTACTTCATTGATCGGTACAGGTTGACGTGAATCATGGAAGGTAAATAAATTTCGTAAAAAGCCAAGCCTTTCTTCATTTGCAAGCTGTGAATATTTTTTAAATAATTGATAATCACCGTTGCGGCACGCCCATTGGAGCGTATGAATTGTACCCGGGTTGAAGGCATGGTGTTCACCATCATGCCGCCATTGAAAATTACTGCCTGACTCCAATGAATTGTCACTCAATTGATTGTAAGCTTCCTTGTGTCTTAGGTTTACTTCTTCGGCAATCGTGTCTAATCCAATTCCACCAATTTGGGAAACTGTACCAGTGAAGTAGTGGTCAATTACATCAGAGCTAATTCCAACCGCTTCAAAAATTTGCGCACCGCGGTAGCTTTGCACAGTTGAAATACCCATTTTCGACATAACTTTTACAACACCTACAGTCATAGCGACCACATATTTGTTAACTGCATTTTGATAGGTGAATGGCAAAGTACCTTCTTCAACTGCCTGTTGATAAATAGTGAATACTAGATAAGGGTTGATGGCATCAACTCCATATCCGAGCAGCACGGCAAAATGATGAACTTCCCTTACTTCAGCTGATTCAACGATAATGCTTGCCTTCGTTCTTTGACCTTGGCGAATCAAGTGCTGATGGAGAGCACTCACTGCCAAAAGAATTGGAATGGCCGCTTCTTTTTCATTCATATTGCGGTCGGAAAGGATAATCAAACTAGCACCAGCTGCAATGGCTTCATCCGCCTGAATGCAAATTTCATTTAGGCTGTTTTCCAGATCATCTGCAAACAAGCTGTCGATCACTTTGCTTTTAAATAATTCGCTCACCTTTAATTCTTCAAGCTGCCTATTGGTAATAATTGGAGTTTCCAACTGAATTCGACGACAGTTTATTTCGGAGGGATGGAGCAAATTCCCTTCCGCACCTAAATAGGAAATCGTCGATGTAACGATCGCTTCGCGAATGGAATCAATCGGCGGATTGGTGACTTGGGCAAATAATTGCTTAAAGTAGTTAAACAAAGCCTGAGGCCGATCAGATAACACGGCAAGCGGCATATCATTCCCCATCGCACCAAGCGGATCTTTGCCTTCTTTTACAACCGGAAGAATGTACTTTTGAATATCCTCATACGTATAGCCAAATGCTTTTTGGCGAACAAGCAAATCTGCTGGAATTTCTCCCTCAGTCTCTATGTTTCCTTCCAAAAGGACAAGCTGTTCATCAAGCCATTTCTGATAAGGTTGTTCCTGAGCCAAATCGGATTTAATTTCCTGGTCAGATATAATTCTTCCTTCTTCTAAATCAATCAGAAGCATTTTTCCCGGGCGCAGTCGTTCTTTATACAAGACTTTTTCCGGCTCGACATCCACAACGCCAACCTCTGATGAAAAGATTATATAATCATCCTCAGTAACATAATAACGTGCCGGACGAAGCCCATTTCGATCCAATATTGCGCCAATTTGTTTTCCATCTGTAAACGAAATAGCCGATGGTCCGTCCCAAGGCTCCATTAAGGAACTGTGATATTCGTAAAAAGCTCTTTTTTCCTTACTTATATGAGGGTTATCAGACCATGGCTCTGGAACGAGCATCATCGCGGCATGTGCTGGCTTCCTTCCGGCTAACACTAAGAATTCAAGCGCATTGTCCAAAATGGATGAATCACTTCCATCTGTATCAAGGATTGGCAGTACTTTTTCCAAGTCTCCGCCGAATGCCTTGGAAACAAATTGTTTTTCCCGCGCTTTCATCCAATGAATATTGCCTTGAAGCGTATTTATTTCACCATTGTGAATCAAATAACGGTTTGGATGTGCTCTTTCCCAGCTTGGAAATGTATTCGTGCTAAAGCGGGAATGCACTAAAGCAAAAGCGGAAACAAAATGCTTATTTTGGAGATCTAAATAAAACGCATCGACTTGTTCTGGTGTCAATAGACCCTTATAAACGATCGTTCGGCTTGAAAGGCTTGCGAAATAAAAACGGAAACCAAATTCCTTTGACCATTTTTCAGCTTGTTTCCGAATCACGTACAATTTCCGTTCAAAGAATAACGAATCCGTATGGTTCTCAGCATCACCAATAAATAATTGGCGAATAACAGGACAGCTTTCTTGAGCCGTTACTCCGATTTTTCCGGCATCGACAGGTACCGTTCTCCAGCCAAGCACTGTTTGACCTTCCTGTTCGACCAATTGATTAATATACGTTTCAATTTTGTTCCGTTCTGATTCATTCTTTGAGAAAAACAGCATCCCGACACCGTATTTCCCTTTCTCAGGCAAGTTCATTTCCGAACATTCTTGCCGAAAAAACAAATCAGGTATCTGAACCATAATTCCCGCACCATCGCCTGTAAACGGGTCACTCCCCTGACCGCCGCGATGATCCAGTTGGCAAAGCATTTTCAGCCCTTTTTGCACAATATCATGTGTGGGTTTCCCTTTTATATGAGCATACAAACCGATTCCGCATGCATCATGTTCAAATTCAGGACGGTAGAGGCCTTGTGCTTTTGGAAGTTGATGATATGTCATTTCGAATCGCTCCTGTTGATTATTGTCGAATATTTTCTATAACTTATTTTAGGTTTTCTTAATAATACAAACAATATATAATTTATATGAAATCAATCTAAATCTTATATGAATTAAAGGAGAACGAAATGGAGCTTCGGCAATTACGGTACTTTATTGAAGTTGCAGAACGCCAGCATGTGACAGAGGCAGCGGAAATTTTGAATGTTGCCCAATCTGCAGTCAGCTATCAAATTACAAAGCTGGAAGAGGAGCTGGGAGTTAAGCTATTAGAGCGGGTTGGCCGAAATATTAAGGTAACACAGATCGGAAAGATTTTTTTACATTATGTAAAAAACGCCTTAAAAACGATTGAAGAAGCAAAGGAAAAAGTGGACGAGTACCTTGATCCGCAGGCAGGAACGATAAAAATTGGTTACCCGACTAGCCTTGCCAGATACTGGCTTCCAAATGTTATTTCGGCCTATAAGGAAGATGTGCCGAACGTTACCTTCCACTTGCGGCAAGGCTCCTATGCGTACTTAATCGATGCGGTTAAAAATGGTGAAATCGATTTGGCTTTTCTTGGTCCTGTTCCGATGAAAGAACCCGATCTGGAATCCAAGATACTATTTATGGAAGACATTGTCGCCTTGCTTCCACACCGGCACCCATTAGCTGATCGAAAAAGTTTGTCTTTAAGCGACTTGCGAACAGACCCATTTGTCTTATTCCCAAAAGGGTATATTCTTCGAAAAATTGTAGTGGATGCCTGCCTTGAAGCGGGCTTTGAACCGAATATTACATCTGAAGGAGAAGATATGGACGCCTTAAAAGGACTTGTATCCGCGGGAATTGGCGTTAGTCTGTTACCTGAGAGCACTTTTTATGACTCGGTTCCCCACTTCTCTGTTAAAATACCGGTTGAATCGCCAAAAGTCATGCGGACAGTTGGCGTCATTATTCCAAAACATCGAGAAATTGCACCATCCGAAAAAAATTTCTATCAATTTCTTATTCAATTTTTCAAAAAGCTGAATCAATTTAAATAATTTGGTCATTCATCCCTGCATTAGCAGGGATTTTGACATGATTTGCTTCTAGATTATGGATATCCTTCATAATTATTAACGAGCTGTTGAATAAGGAGGACATCTATGTGTAATCAAACTAGAAGGTATCAACCCCGTTCAAGCTTGTTTGATGCTAAAAGCAAAACATACTGCGTTCCGCCTCACTTATATATTGGATTCCAGCCGCCAAACCTTTCGCAATTTGCTCCTGAAGATGCATTAAAATCAGGAACCTTATGGAAACCATTCTATGATTCATATTGCAATTACCGCGGAACGCCCAAGAAAAGCATCCCGGCATGGCACCTTGGACGAGCGCAAATGATGCTCCCTTATGAATTTTCCGTAAATCCGCCCGATGCACGCAAACAAGAAAAATCTGCTCCACATTTTCTTATGCCTGATCAAGGCATGTTGCCTGAAAGCGCGTATCAATTGATTCACGATAAAGTTGCTCAAGATGGCAATGCCCATCTCAATCTTGCAACATTCGTTACCACCTGGATGGATCCTTCCGCCAATCGCTTATACGTCGAATCGGCGAATAAAAACTTGATTGATAAGGACGAATATCCGCAAACAACAGCGATCGAGGAAGAATGTGTACGAATCTTAGCCGATCTCTGGCATTCACCCAATCCGCATAAAACAATTGGCGTTTCGACAACAGGATCCTCAGAAGCATGTATGCTCGGGGGCTTAGCTTTAAAACGGCGCTGGCAAAACACGCGGAAGAAGCAAAAGAAGACGATTGATCGGCCAAACATCGTATTTAGTTCTGCCGTACAAGTGGTTTGGAAAAAATTCGCGAACTATTGGGATGTTGAGCCGCGTTATGTAAACATTACCAAGGAGCAACCATTTATGGATCCCGCTAGTGTGCTTACTGCCGTAGATGAAAATACAATTGGGGTAGTGCCGACTCTTGGGGTAACGTATACTGGTCTTTATGAACCGGTTTCCGCCATTTCGAAAGCCTTGGACGAGCTGCAATCCAGAACAGGACTAGATATTCCAATTCATGTTGATGCTGCTTCGGGCGGATTTGTTGCACCGTTCCTACAGCCAAATTTAGTCTGGGATTTCCAATTGTCCCGGGTAAAATCCATCAATACTTCCGGACATAAATATGGATTGGTTTACCCGGGAATTGGATGGATCATTTGGCGTGAACCGGAAGATCTCCCAGAAGATCTTATTTTTCGAGTATCCTACTTGGGCGGAAACATGGTGACAGTCGGATTGAATTTTTCCCGCCCCAGCGCCCAAGTACTTCTGCAATACTTTAACTTTCTTCATTTGGGCAGAAAGGGGTACCATGAAGTGCATACAGCTTCTCAAGCAGTAGCACAATTCCTTAGTAAAGCGATTCGAGATATGGAGCCTTTTGAGTTATTTACCGATGGATCGGATATCCCTGTCATTTCATGGCGGTTGAAGGAAGATCACCCATTAAAATGGAATCTTTACGACCTGTCCCGGCAATTGCGCACATTTGGCTGGCAAGTTCCAGCGTACCCCTTACCCCCCAGCATGGAAAATGTTACGGTCATGCGTGTCGTTATCCGCAATGGATTTTCCATGGATTTGGCTCAATTCTTCATAATGAACCTTATACAGGCCGTCTCACTCTTGGATTCCTTACCGGAACCAATATCATATGACACGAAGTACGACAGCAGTTTTCATCATTAATGTTTAGACAACCAAAAAAACAACTTGGACTGACTGTTACCGTCAGTCTTTTTTCAACTAATGAATACATTCTATAAAAATCCGAAACTTATAAAGAAAATTTCTCAGGTTCTATTATTCCTAACGAATTAAGTCGATAAAATGGGATAAAATTCTTGCGGTCAGCCCCCAAATCACCTTGTTTTCGTAGTGATAAAAATATTCATCCAACTGCCTTGTCTGCCAATTGTAATTCTGACCGCCGATAATCGATTCAAAAGGAAAATTTTCCTCCGGTTCAGCCTTGAAATGAACATGAAAGATTTCAGGGGCGTTTTTTAGGAAAAATGCCAGCGGTACCGTAAATATTTCACCAACTTCTGCGGGGTTAGGGCTGATTCGATCCAAATTTTCAATAAGTCCGACATATGGGTAGATAATCATTCCAAAAGGGGAGATAAAGAAATCCAGTGGGTAAACATGGGTGATGTCGTGCTCATTCAATCCCAGTTCTTCTATTGTTTCTCGAATTGCCGCTTTTTTCTCCGAATGGTCCTGTGAGTCAATTCTTCCTCCAGGGTAACAAACCTCTCCGGGCTGTCTTCTTAACTGCTGGGAGCGCACTTCAAATAAAACATGCACTTCACCATCCTTTTTGATAAGCGGCAGCAGTACTGCATATTTCGAAAACTGTTCAATCCCTAAAACAGTTGGAGCATGATTTGATAGTTTTGAAAAAATAGATTCTAAATCCATTTCACTCACCTCCAAAATGTTACAACATGCACTTGTTTTAATCAGTTATAATAGCGTAACCTTATTTGCTTATTTTATCATGAGCAGCGAAAAAGTTTTAACCATTAAATTTATGAGGTTTGAAAATTCATTCATCAATTTGTTTCTATCACATGTATATTTTTACATTACGATCGAAAAAATATATACATTATTATTTAAAGGGTAAAATTCCCTAATTTGTCATAGTTTTTTTCGATTTTTATGTCAATTTTGTTAAACAGTGATAACTATCACAGTGAAACATGTTTCATTCCATTAAAATGTAAACAAAATAAAAAGACCGGTTGGATAGGAGTGAGTCATGTAATGAAATCAAATTCCAGCGCGATCGTTGTAGAGATTGAAACACTTCGAAAAGAACTCATTACGACTGTTCAAAAAGAAGGACTTTCCAGCGAAAAAACAATTAAACTAAGCCAAAGGTTGGATGTCTACCTTGTAGAATATCAACAAAAGTCTATGTGATCTTTTCCCTGCCCTTTTTCCCCTCGACAAATCCATTTCTCTGTATTTAAATTTTCCAAATCTTCAAATACCGCAAATAAAAATATGTCACTTCATTGATTCATAAAGTGTTATAATTGAATAATTATTGGAATCTTCATTCTTTCGGAGGGGTAGTATGAGTGTGCAAGAAAAGGCCTTGGCTTCTCAGAGAGCGAAAGGAATCGTTCTTGTTTTGATCGCCGCCATTTTTTGGGGGATTTCGGGTACAGTTGCCCAATATTTATTCCAAGAACAAGGGTTTCAGGCAGATTGGCTTGTCGTGGTCAGGCTGTTAGCATCAGGAATCATCCTGCTCACGTTAGCGCAGACTGTTAGGAAACAAACTATTTGGAGTGTCTGGCGGGTTAAACAGGATGCCATTCAGCTTCTGTTATTCGGACTCGTGGGAATGCTCGGGGTACAATATACTTATTTTGCCGCCATTCAGCATGGAAATGCCGCAACTGCGACGATTCTTCAGTACTTGGCGCCAGTATTGATCACATGCTTTGTTTGCCTGCGTTACCAGAAATTACCCACTAAATATGAGCTAGCTTCAATCGTTTTAGCATTGGCTGGTACTTTCCTTTTAGTAACCGGTGGGAGAATTAATTCTCTCTCGATCACCAAGGCTGCTTTTTTTTGGGGGATTGCATCCGCGTTTTCACTTGCTTTTTACACATTACAGCCAGGCAATTTGCTAAAAAAGTGGGGTTCTTTTTTAACCGTCGGCTGGGGAATGATTATCGGTGGCATCGCCCTGAACTTTATAACCCCTGTATGGAAATTTCAAGGACAGTGGTCTTTTTCTTCTTTCATTGCCGTTTTGTTCGTAATCGTATTTGGGACGCTGATAGCTTTTTACTGTTATTTAGAAAGTTTAAACTACATAAGTGCCGCAGAAACCAGTCTGCTAGGATCGGCAGAACCATTGTCTGCAGCCTTTCTGGCAGTTATTTGGCTTCAAGTTCCATTCGGCTTACCTGAATGGATCGGCACCATCAGTATTCTCTCTACTATTTTTATTTTATCAACGGTTAAAAACAAATAGGCAAAGCCATTCATTGATCTACACGAAAAAATTTCAGCAAGGGTTGGAGAACTAAATGCCGCCCTTTCCCTTTATTTAAACCAGCCTTTCTGCCTGGAATGCTTAATGGCTTCAATCCGGTTCGTTACTCCCAATTTATCCATAATGGTAGATATATAATTTCGCACGGTACCAATCGTAATGCTCATTTGGCTCGCAATTTCTTTCGTGTTTTTTCCATCGGCGACCAACTCGAGTACTTCCATCTCCCGTTCGGTTAACGGGTTTTCCTCATTGTACACATCATCCATTAACTCTGGCGCATAAATCCTCTTCCCTGCCATAACACTGCGAATCGAATTGGCGAGATCTTCGCTCGGGCTGTCTTTCAATAAATAGCCGCTTACGCCAGCTTTTATTGCGCGCTGAAAGTATCCCGAGCGGGCAAATGTTGTTAAAATAATCACTTTACAACCCAACTCTTTTAATTCTTCGGCGGCCTCAAGGCCGTTTTTACCAGGCATTTCAATATCCAGGATGCACACATCCGGTTGACGGTTTCGTGCAAGAGCTAATACCTCTTCCCCATTGCTTGCTTGGCCAACCACTTCCATGTCTTCTTCCAAATTAAGCAGAGCACCTAGGGCGCCTAGCAGCATCCGCTGATCTTCGGCAATCACAATTCGAATCATCTCATTTCCTCCCTCCCTATCACTTTGGCTGTATTTGGTACCGTTATCGTTAAAGTTGTTCCATCTTTTACAGCAATTTCAAGCCGGCCGTTGACAAATTCAAGCCGTTCTTTCATCCCCATTAAGCCGCTTCCTTTCGTCAAATCGATCGTATTTGGCGCAGCAAGTCCATTGTCATGAACAATTAACACACTTTCCTTCTCTGATTGCTCAATGGCAATCGTGCAAGTGGAGGCTCTGCTATGTTTTACGACATTGTTTACCGCTTCCTTTAAGCACATGCTTAAAATATTCTCCGTCAATGGCGAAACGTCCGTCAAAGTTCCATCCCCCTTGGCAACAAATTGAATTTGCGCCGCTTTTAATATTTGTTTCACACGGGGAATTTCATCTTTTAAACGAATGCCGCGCATATTCGCCACCATTTTCCGTACTTCGTTTAGAGCGGTTCTCGCAGTTTGCTGAACATCTTTTAGCTCCGCTTTTGCTTTTTCGGGATCTTTGTAGATCAATTTTCGAGCTAAATCACTCTTTAGGCCGATCAAGGATAGCTTTTGCCCTAACGTATCATGGAGATCACGGGCAATTCGCTGCCGCTCTTCCAATTTGACCAACTCGGAAATTCGCTTGTTGGCGTCTTCGAGTTTTTCCTCAAGCTGTCCCCTCTCTTTGCGGAAACGCAGGCTAAACGGAAGAAGGATTACACTGATCAAAATAATTAGTACAAACGGCAGCTGTTTCATAAATAATTCTTCTTGTAGGATTATTTTCACATTTATTGCTGCAGCCGTACTAACTAAATGAATGAAATACAACGTTAAAAATGGAATTCGGTTCTTAATATTGCCAATCAAATATGCTAGAAAAAAAGCAAAGTAAACATAACTGTAAAGCGATGTCGCCGCGGCTGAAAACCCGATCAGGATCACCGTCCACAAATACACCGTCCACCCTTTTGAACGAAAGGCAAATTGGTAAATCAAAAAGAACAGTAATGTTAAAGTAATTCCGATAACAATCTTAATAGTGGACGGAGATTGCAAAATAAAATAAAACGGCAAAATAGCTAGAACGGTCCATATATAGGGAGAAATTCCGGTATTTTTTAATAATAGCCAATTTTTTTTAAACATCAATGAAACCTCATTTACAATACTGTTATTTTATTTTAACCTGTTTTTTCCAAACAGCCAAGCATGGACTGGCTAAGTTTTTAAATAACTAGAAAAATCTCCCCGTTTAAGAGGAGATAAATTTTTTACAATTCTGTTTCAATTTTGACTGGGATCCTTTTTTTTACACTTTGTTTCGCATCCTTATAGCCAACAAACTTCTTATTTTTCTCGTCCCAAAGATGGAACTGTAATGATTTCCAGCTTGTTGCCAAAGTAACGGTCGGCACGTTTTGCAAGTCAGCTGTTCGGTTATGAGCTGTTTCAAGTAAATAGTTTGGAATTCTTGGACTTAAATGGTGAACATGATGGTATCCGATATTCCCGGTCAGCCATTGAAGAAGCTTTGGAAGTTTATAAAAAGAGCTGCCTTCTACAGCGGCTTTTACATATTCCCAGTTGGCATCTTCTTCAAAATATGAGTCTTCAAATGTATGCTGGACATAAAATAGCCAAATCCCTGCTGCACCAGAAATGAAGAAAATGGGTCCTTGAATAAGCAAGAAATTTTGCCAGCCAATCAACCAGCTTAAAGATCCAAACAAAATAACGATTAAACCATTCGTTACGTACGTATTCATTCGCTCTTCTTTCCGTGCACCTTTGCGATTGAAACGATTTTTGATCAAAAACTGATAAATTGGTCCTAACCCAAACATCACAAATGGGTTACGGTACATACGATACCCGATTTTTTTAATAAGGGGAGAAGTTGTATACTCTTCAACAGTCAAAATCCATAAATCTCCTGTTCCACGCTTGTCCAAGTTGCTGCTTGTTGCGTGGTGGACAGAGTGGTCATGTGCCCATTGATCATATGGGAACAAGGTTAATACCCCTGTTAACGTTCCAAGGACGCGGTTGAGCGAACGATTTTTAAAAAAAGAATGGTGGCAGCAATCGTGGAAAATGATAAAAATTCGCACCAAAAATCCCGCTGCAATAACCGTAAGAAGGAGTGTGAGTACATAAGAAACAGCTAAACTTTTATATGCGAGAAACCATAACAAGAAAAATGGCACAAATGTATTGATAAGCTGCCAAATGCTGGCTTTTGTTGTGGATTTTTCATAAGGGGCAATTTGCTTTTTTAACTCTTTCATTTTTTGGATAGACATGGTGGGTCTATTTCCCCTTCCTAGATATGATTAACTTGAATTATAAAGCATTTATGATCTTGGCATAAGTAGCAGGTGTCATGCTCGATAGGTGATAAATGTCATCCTCTTTAATAGATTTCGTTTTATTTTTCAAAAATTTTTGTTATTATTTTAAAATAAGGAGATAGAAAGAAGGGTGAAAATTGAATCAAACTAACAAATTTTTCTTCCATGCGGATCAAGTTGGAAGCTTACTTCGGTCAGAAGCCATTAAACAAGCACGCTTACAAAAAGCCGCTGGTGAAATTACGAATGAACAATTGCGTCAAATTGAAAATGAAGAAATTTCCCGCATTGTTGAAAAGCAAAAGGAGGTCGGTTTGCAGGCTGTAACAGATGGAGAATTTCGCCGAGCATGGTGGCATTTTGATTTTCTCGAAAATTTAACAGGTGTCGAAGGCTATGATACGGAAACAGGCATACAGTTTCATCAAAAGCAAACCAAGTCTCATGCCATAAAAGTAACCAGTAAATTGGATTTTGTAGACCATCCAATGCTTGAAGATTTTAAGTTTCTTCAAAGTATTGCCGGTTCCCATACCGCAAAAATGACTATTCCAAGTCCAAGCATGCTGCATTTCCGCGGCCAAATTGACAAAAATGTTTACCCTGATCAGGATGAATTTTTCCACGACTTAGCGATTACGTATAAAAAAGCGATCGCTGCTTTCTATGATGCTGGCTGCCGTTATCTTCAGCTTGATGATACTTCCTGGGCTTACCTTTGTTCTGCTGAGCAAAAGGAATTGCTGCTGGCACGCGGCCTAAATCCGGAAGAGTTGCAGCGTTTATATGCCCGTACAATCAATGAAGCGATAAGTGGTCGTCCAGATGATATGAGAATCACTATGCATATTTGCCGGGGTAATTTCCGATCGACATGGATCTCCTCAGGGGGTTACGAACCAGTGGCAGAAACTCTATTCGAAGGACTGAACATCGACAGCTTTTTCTTGGAATACGATAGCGAACGGGCTGGAGGATTTGAGCCGCTTCGTTTTGTGAAACGCCCCGATTTGCAAATTGTTCTCGGTTTAATCACATCCAAATTTGGGGAATTGGAAGATCCAGAAGCGGTTAAGCAGCGAATAAATGAAGCATCACGCTATGTTCCGCTTGAACAGTTGGGATTAAGCCCTCAATGCGGATTTGCGTCAACCGAAGAAGGCAATTTATTGACAGAGGAACAGCAATGGGCAAAACTTCGCCATGTCGTTGAAATTGCAGAAGACGTGTGGAAATGATTTTTTTATAATATTACCAGAATTTATATGTTGACCCTTTTTTACGATTGCCGAAAGAGTAAGGCATTGAGTCTACTATTCTGAAACGAATCTTTTTTGACCAAAATCATGAATCCGTGACGTGAAAAGTATACATGCAAGGAATTTATTCCATAAGTAGGGTGTTTCGTGGTTGACTGTTTGATTTCCGCTCCAGGCGGCTTCGCTTTCCGCGGGCGTGCCGGGGAGCCTCCTCAGCGCTTTTGGCGCCTGCGGGGTCTCCCCTGCCCCGTACTCCCGCTGGACATTGAATAAGCTTCTTGAATCATCAACGCACGAAGGAAATGCGATAGCATTTTCGAGGAGTCTTCGCCGCCTTCCGCTCCATTCCAAAAAGTGAGCAGAATCAACCATAAGTAAAATGATAGCGATTCTTTGTCAAATTTCTACGATAATAAATTTTTTGGATTGTCAAATAGGCATGTATCAGGTCTTTTCAGGCTATTCACTTGCATGGTTTAGGTTAAAAATGTGAGATATACTTGCGTGAATGTCTTAAATGAGGTCTATGTTTTCCACACTTCAACGATTTAAATCTGGCATTTTTTACCATTTTGTATAACGGTCTTACTTCTTCTGTGAAACATTTTTTTAACGGAGCTTCCTCAGCCTTTAGCGTTTCTTGACCAACAAAAGATATGCAAAATAGGGGCATATCCGTCGCAACCTTTGTAAGTACGGCTGACGCCTTTCTATTTGGTATTACAGTTATCAAATGACGAGCTTCGAAAGAGAATCTAGAGCTAAGAAATTAAGAACCAACCTGGTAAAGACCTGATGGCCAGATCAAAGTGCTTATGTTTGTAAGAGTACAAGGGATAATTGCGTATTTCATCATTGCCAAAGCAATGCGAATAAGAAAAAAAGTGTTCCGCAAAGGAGTACAAACTATCTGATGTTCTCTAGCAAAAGGTCGCTTCGAATCCTAGTATTCATTCGTTTATGGCACCCTGTTGATTGGAGCGGAAGGCGCCGACTCCTGGGGGATTAGCGTTACAGGCGAGACCCCGCAGGCGTTTACGCCGAGGAGGCTCAGGCGTTCTGCCCCCCCGGAAAGCGAGTGCCTGGAGCGGAAATCAACAGACCCCGTTTATCCACCAAACTAAAAAAGATTGGGCGGTTTTTGCCCGGTTTTTCTTGATTTGTTTTAGAATGCTAAACAAAAGTTGATTTAAATCGGGTGAAACAGTTAGAGATAGAGCACGCATTTTGTTCAGTCTTCAAATCAGCATTTGGAAAAGGGTACTGTCTTTATTTACCTCTTTGTAGAAAAATCCTTTTTTCTTTATTCTTTCAATCAATGGAAAATAATCTTCCCTGTCTTTTAATTCAATTCCAACCAATGCAGGGCCACTTTCTTTGTTATTCTTTTTTGTATATTCAAACCGGCTGATATCATCATTTGGCCCAAGCACATCATCAAGAAACTCGCGTAAAGCCCCAGGTCTCTGAGGAAACTGGATAATGAAATAATGCTGCAGGCCTTCATAGATCATTGAGCGCTCTTTAATTTCCTGCATTCGCCCGATATCATTGTTCCCGCCAGTTACAATACAGACAACCGTTTTCCCCTTAATTTGGTCTGCATAGGCATCCAATGCTGCGACTGAAAGCGCACCAGTTGGCTCGACAACAATGGCATTTTCATTGTATAAGGACAGAAGGGTTGTACATACTTTCCCTTCCGGAACAACAACAATATCATCGACAAGATCTTTGCAAATGTTATAAGTGTTGGTACCGACCGTTTTAACAGCCGCACCATCGACAAAGGGATCGATATCCGTTAAGGTAACGACCTCGCCTTTTTCAATTGAGTTTTTCATTCCAGGTGCTCCTTCTGGCTCGACGCCAATAAGCTTCGTATCTGCCGAAAAGCTTTTCATATACGTGCCGACACCTGAAAGAAGACCGCCGCCGCCAATAGCTGCAAATAAATAATCAATTTTTTTATCACAATCATTTAAGACTTCAACCGCAATCGTTCCCTGCCCCGCAATGACATCAGCGTCATCAAACGGATGAATAAAGGTTCTTTTCTCTTTAATGCCGCAGGCAATGGCTTCATCATAAGCATCATCAAATGTATCGCCAGTTAAAACAATCTCGATATGCTCCCTGCCCCAAAATTCAACTTGTTTCACTTTTTGTTTAGGCGTTGTAATAGGCATGTAAATTTTCCCATGGATATTTAAGAGATGGCAAGAATAGGCAACCCCCTGTGCATGATTCCCGGCACTTGCACAAATAATTCCGTTTTGTAACTCCTCTTCAGTTAGTTTTTTTATGCGATTATAAGCACCGCGAATTTTAAACGAGCGAACGCTTTGTAAATCCTCGCGTTTTAAATAAACGCGGCAATCATACCGTTCAGACAATAGCGGATTGTACTGTAGCGGTGTAGGAGAAATGACGTCCTTGATCGTATGGCTTGCAATGATAATATCTTCCACACTTAAAAACGTTTCTTTTTGATCAACTGACTGTTTCATGTTCGTTTCCTCCCAATTTCTTTTCTCATGGATGTTGAAAAATCTATATCAAAAATAAAAAACCCGCCCCATGGATAGGGACGAGTAAACTCGCGATACCACCCTACTTCCGCAACCAAAATTCAGCTGCGGCTCTCGATCTCCGTACAGTTTTCTATACGTGTTCCATGATAACGGGGACGTTCCGGCAAAGCCTACTGATTTCGGCCCTGCATCTCAGAGATGATCTTCAGATAAGTTTTGTTCATCGGCTTTCAGCACCCGCCGACTCTCTGTAGAACAAAAACCTCCCTACTGTTCTCTTCATTGATTGATTGTTTGTTTGTTCATTTATAAACATAAGGGTACCACCGGAAAGGAATCGAGTCAATTAATTTTTAGTATATTTTTAGTTTTAAAAAAATTTATGTCTTCTTTATTATTGAAAGCAAAATGGACATAATTATAAAGACAGCAATTTTGGAGTGATGAAATGAAGAGTAAGTTAATAATCATACTTAGCAGTTGTTTTATTGCTTTTATGGCGATTTTAACCATTTATTATGTTTTAAAAGGGGACTCTTCCCGCTGGCAAGTCGCAAGCGGCGGTATATTGATAAGTGCCCTTCCATTACTATTACTCCTTCCAAAAATTAAAAATCTGTTCCCAACGCTTCTGATTATCGGATATTTTATTTTTATTTTTTGCACTGTCTTTTTAGGGTCGATTGCCAATTTTTATATAAATGTTAAATGGTGGGATACTTCCCTGCATTTTTATAAAGGCATGTTGGTCGGATTGGCCGCAATTTCTTTATATGGGCTTTTAGTGCCTGAATCTGCCAAAAGCAGAATTTCAAAATGGTTCATTTTTCTGTTTGTCCTTTCCCTATCGGTTCTTTCAAGCGTCATATGGGAAATTTACGAATTCATTGGAGACCATACCTACACCCATACTATGCAAAGAGGCGGAAATACAGATACGATGACAGACTTAACTGCGGGATTTATAGGTGCGCTTTTTGCCGCTGTATACTCGATTACATTAAACAAAAAATAATAGAATTCCTTCTTTAGTCCTAATGGTTAAGAAAAACCAGGCACAAACCGCCCGGTCCTTTTTAGTTTGGCGGATAAACGGGGTCTGTTGATTTCCGCTCCAGGCACTCGCTTTCCGGGGGGCGTTCGCCGAGCCTCCTCGTCGCTAACGCTCCTCGAAAATGCATCCGCATTTCCTTCGTGCGATGTTATTTCTAGGAAGCTTATTCAATGTCCTGCGGGGTCTCGCCTGTAACGCTAATCCCCCAGGAGTCGGCGCCTTCCGCTCCAATCAACAGAGTGCCATAAACGAATGAACCCTGGATTCGAAGCGATCATTTGCTAGAGAACATCAGCTCGTTTGTACTCCTTTGCGGAACACTTTTTTCCTTATTCGAATTGCTTTTGGCAATGATGAAATAAGCAATCATCCCTTGTGCTCTCAGTAACATAAGCACTTTGACCAGGCCATCGGGTTCTTACCAGTCTGAGCCTTTATTCCTTGGCTCCAATTTCTCTTTCGATTCTCGTCACTTGATAACTGTAATACCAAGAAGGAAGGCGTCAACCGTACTTACAAAGGTTGCGAAGGATTTGCCCCTATTTTTACATATCTTATGTTGGTCAAGTACTGTTAATGGCTGAGGAGGTTCCGTTGAAAAAAAGTGTTTCACAGAAGAAGTAAGACCGTTTTACAAAATGGTGAAGCATGCAAGATTGAAATCGTTGAAGTTGAAAAACATAGACCTCATTTAAGACATTCACGCAAGTATATCTCACATTTTTAACCTAAACCATGCATGTGAATAGCCTGAAAAGACCTGATACATGCCTATTTGGCAAACCAAAAAATTTATTATCGTAGAAATTTGACAAAGAAACGCTATCATTTTACTTATGGTCGATTCCGCTCACATTTTGGATTGGAGCGGAAGGCGGCGAAGACTCCTCGAAAATGCTATCGCATTTCCTTCGTGCGTTGATGATTCAAGAAGCTTATTCAATGTCCAGCGGGAGTACGGGGCAGGGGAGACCCCGCAGGCGCCAAAAGCGCTGAGGAGGCTCCCCGGCACGCCCGCGGAAAGCGAAGCCGCCTGGAGCGGAAATCAAACAGTCAACCATGAAACACCCTACTAATGGAATAAATTCCTTGCATGTTACTTTTCATGTCACAGATTCATGATTTTGGTCAAAAAGATTCGTTTCAGAATATTGGAATACATGTCTTACTCTTCAGGCAATCGTTAAAAAGGGGCAACATATAAATTCTGATATTATAAAAAAAGGTGCCCAAAAATATATAATTTTTGGGGCACCCTATCCATTTACCCTAGCTTGCGATTTCCTTTTTCTTTTCAAGCTTTTCTTTTTTCAATATCTTGTTAAATTCTCTTGTTTCAGCAACGATCACTCCGGATAAACCGAGAAGACCGATCAAGTTCGGCACGGCCATTAAACCATTAAAAATATCAGCAATCGTCCAAACTAACCCAAGGCTCATACCAGCTCCGACAACAACAGAAAGCGTATAAAAAATCCTATACACTTTTATTGAACCCATTCCAAACAAGTATTCAACACATTTCTCTCCATAGTATGCCCAGCCCAGCACAGTTGAGTAAGCAAAAAGAATAATACCGATTGAAACAATCCAGCCTCCAACACCCGGCAGCATTTGATCAAACGTTTGCGTCGTTAATGCAGCCCCGGTTAAATCACTTTTTGTGTACAACTCACCCATGACCAAGGTAATCCCGGTTATGGAGCAAACAACGATCGTATCAAGGAAGGTTCCGGTCATGGAAATCAGTGCCTGGCGGCCGGGATGGTCAGTTTTTGCCGCAGCAGCCGCGATCGGTGCCGATCCCATACCTGCTTCATTAGAAAAAACTCCCCGTGCCACGCCATAGCGAATGACCGCGCCTACCGCCCCCCCAGCAGCAGCCTTTCCTGTAAACGCGTCTGAAAAAATGAGGTTAAGGGCAGCGGGAAGTTTTTCAATATTCGCGAAAATTATAATCAAACCTCCCAAAATATAAAAAACAGCCATAAATGGAACCATGTAAGAAGTAACCCTTCCGATACTTTTGATCCCACCAAGCAAGACAAGACCTGTTGCGATTGTCAGTACAATTCCAGTCACCCATGGATTAATTCCGAAACTGGATTGAATAGCCGCGGCAACGGAGTTTGACTGAACCGTGCTGCCAATTCCAAAAGCGGCCACCGCACCAAAAAAAGCAAACATTACCGCCAGCCATTTCCAGCCAAGGCCTTTTTCAATATAATACATCGGCCCGCCAGCCATTTCGCCCCGTTTTCCAACTGTTCGGTATTTCACAGCAAGTATGGCTTCAGAATACTTTGTGGCCATCCCCACAAGTGCTGTAACCCACATCCACAACACTGCTCCAGGTCCGCCAAGAACAACAGCGGTAGCTACCCCAGCTATGTTCCCGGTTCCGATTGTCGCGGCAAGAGCGGTCATTAGCGATTGAAAATGGGAAATATCTCCTTCTGAAGAATGATCCTGGTGTTTTGAGAATGCAAGCTTTAGAGCATATGGAAGTCTGCCGAACTGAAGGAAGGAAATTCGAATAGATAAAAAAATGCCTGTACCAACTAAAAGAATCAAAAGCGGCGGCCCCCAGATTATATCACTTACTTTGGTTAAAAATTCGCTCATATACCTCTCCCCTTTTTATGTTCGTTGTTTCTCTTTATGAATTGAGCTATTTAAATGCATGTCCCTCCTTTTTTACCATATTCATCATTTAGTATAGCAAAAATGAATTGAAAATTCAGTGTTTTTTGTAAACTTAAATCCAAACTATTATTTTGCCAAAAAGATTAACAATTAAACGAAAAGACCATGTAAACATTGACATAGAGTACCAAATAAGAGTACTTTCATATATGTATTGGGGTCATCGGTACAGAAGATTTTTTACTAGGATGATTAAATTGAAAAAATTAATTGCGATCGAAAATGTATCGAAAGCGAATCAGCAAGGTGTGCCAATTTTAAATGGCATCAGTGCCAGTGTGATGCAAGGTGAACTAATTACCATTATTGGACCGTCCGGCTCCGGAAAAAGCACTTTTTTGTCCTTAATCAATCGGATGACCGATCCGGATTCAGGGACTCTTTTATTCAAAAATACACCTTACATTGACTTGGATGTTCTGGAATTGCGCAGAAAAATTGGATTGGTCTTTCAATTGCCGACAATGCTAGCCGGTACTGTCCGTGATAACTTGATGATTGGTCCGAAATTGGTTCAGCGAGAGCTGTCCGAATTGGAAATAGAGCATTTATTGGAACAAGTTGGACTTTCCAAATCTTTGAAAGATCAAGATGCCCGCACCCTTTCAGGCGGCCAGAAACAACGGGTCTCTCTCGCTCGTACATTAGCGAACAAACCTGAAGTACTCCTTTTGGACGAAGTCACGGCCTCTCTTGACCCCAATAGTTCTGAGGAGATAGAAAAGTTGATTCAACAGTTGCATCAACAGGAGGGGAAAACAATTCTCTGGGTTTCGCACAATTTAAAACAGGCCAAAAAAGTTGGCCAAACCACATGGGTACTTGCAGGGGGAAAAATGATCGAGCAAGGTACAACAAATGAGGTTTTCAATTCCCCAAAGCATACTGTTACAAAAGAGTTCATCGCTACCTCTTTTGAGAAGGAGGAACCAGTTATTCAATGACAACTCTTGCTTTATTTTTAACATTGGTTTTTGTTGCATTTGCCATTTTGCTTTCACTTTGGCAACGAATCGGGCTTGAGAAAGATATCCTTATTGGCACCATACGAGCAGCAATACAATTAATCGCTGTTGGCTACGTTTTACATGCTATCTTTCAGCTAAAGTCTTGGATCTTAATCCTATTGATGCTTGTCTTGATGATCACAGTGGCAACGTTAAACGCACGGAAAAAGGGAAACGGACTCCCTGGAGTTGGTTGGCGGATTGCCGGAGCGATCACTTCAACCGAAATTCTAACGATGGGCTTACTGCTCGGACTTCGAATCATTCATGCAACTCCCCAATACATTATACCAATTAGCGGAATGATCATCGGAAATGGGATGGTCGTCTCCGGTCTGTTTTTCAATCGCTTAAAATCCGAGTTGGAAACGCGACGTGAAGAAATCAATGTCTTTTTAGCACTCGGCGCCACATCGAAACAGGCAATCGCTCGTGTCATGCGGAGTACAGTAAAAGCAGCAATGCTGCCAACTATAGATGGAATGAAAACGGTCGGGCTTGTACAGCTTCCGGGTATGATGACTGGAATGATTGTTGCCGGAGCAAACCCAATTGAAGCGGTTCGCTATCAAATTTTAATTATGTATTCTTTTACCTCTGCAGCTGCAATTACGGCAATCCTGCTGGGGATCCTCTCACACGGAATCTTATTCACAAAGGATCATCAGATGATTGAATATGACTAAAACCATTTTGAAATAACCATCAACTTGCCAGTGAACCGGCAAGTTCTTTTTTCATTAAATCAAGGTAAAAGAGCTTCAACATACTAGCATATTTTGATTGATTTAATTCCTGTTAAAAAGGCTACGGTTATGCCAACAATCGAAATAATTAGGAGCGAATAAAGCAATCTTCCATCCCTTAGTGCTACAACTCCAAAAAGAATGATCGCTGCGTCGATTCCAAGTAACAAGAATCCTGGATTGATGGATGTTTTTTTTGAAAGCAGTAAGGCAAGCAAATCCACTCCACCCGGACTTGCATGAACTCGGAGCATTAAGCCAACGCCAATTCCGATCAATAATCCGCCAAAAATGACACCCGGCAATAGAGGAAAATGAAAAAAGTTCGTTAATGGCAATAATAACTTAATAAAAATGGCGGAAATAAAAGTCCCGATCAAGCCTTTATAGAAATAAGCAAGGTCATATTTTATTGCAAAAAAGTAGATTGGAAGGTTGAGACAAATAAACACAATAGCTAGGTTAAAACCCCATAAATAATTCACCAGTAAGCTAATTCCCCATATTCCCCCATTGATTAAATGTGCAGGGACAACAAATCCATTTATTCCTGTAGCAATGAACAGACTGGCCACGCTAATTTGCCTAATATGTTGCGGCATGTTCCTCACCTCTTTCATTTTACGAGACAAGCACTCGATTCTCTTTCTACATATATGCAGTGAAGAAAAGCTTGATACCAACCCGACTCCTGTATTTGATCATTAAACAGAAAACCATGCAAGATTACCCATCACTACCATTAAAACTCGCTAACAAATGATCAAAAAATATGTTATTTTTAGGGCACGAATTTTACTTTTTAAAATTGAAGGATCGGATTATACCAGTGAAAACAGCGATACATTCAACGTATCTGTCACCCAAAAAACAGGATAATACGTTTTATGTTTCTATTTATATAAAATTCTGGCTCAGCCATATTGGTGCTTTTGCGTGGATGGGGTTCTCCTTTTTCCTTTCCCTTCCATGGCTGAAAGATCTGGCCAGTTACGTCTCCTATCCACTTGCGTTTTTAATCATCGCAGGTATTTCGTATTTGCCAGGATACATGAACGCCTTTTTAGTTGTAAGTCTGCTTTTGGATCGCCAGCCTTATTTTAAAAATGAATTTCCGAATGACGCAATTACCATCCTGATCGCTGCACATAACGAAGAAGATAAAATTTATCAGACTTTATACTATATAGACAAACAAGATTATTTGGGGAAAATCAAGGTTTTTGTCATCAATAATGGCTCGACCGATGGGACTTCCAAGGAGACATTAAAGGCAAAAGAAGAATTGAAAATAGAAATCGAACTGCTCAATGAATCGAGACCGGGGAAATTTCATGCATTAAACCATGGACTGAAATTGGTTCGAACGCCTTTAGTCATAACCATTGATGCGGACACACTGCTACATCCATCTTCGATTCGTTACCTTGTTGCCCGAATCAACTCAAGTCCTGATAATGTATGTGCAGTGGCAGGTTCCGTTTTAACCAAAAACAGCCGAGAAAATTTATGGACGAAAATCCAGGAGTGGGACTATTTTTTAGGAATTGCTTCAATCAAACGATTACAGGGACTATACCAAGGAACGCTTGTTGCTCAAGGTGCATACAGCATTTATAAAACAAAGCAATTAAGAGAAATTGGCGGATGGCCTAATGCGATTGGAGAAGATATTGTTTTAACGTGGCGGTTGCTTGAAAAAAAGTGGAAAGTTTATTTTGAGCCGCTTGCTGTTTCATTCACCGAAGTCCCGAGTTCATTTAGGCATTTTGTTCGGCAGCGGGCAAGATGGGCAAGGGGAATGATCGAAGGGTTGCACGAAGTAAAGCCATGGAAACAGCCCCAAATGTATGTCAAGTATTTGACAGGAATCAACTTTCTGATGCCATACTTGGATCTTTCCTATACTCTTTTCTGGATTCCGGGATTGATGTTATCATTTTTTGGCTATTTTTGGATTGTAGGCCCAATGACCTTGCTTGTTTTGCCATTGACACTCATCAGTTACAGCATCCTTTATCTCTATCAAAGAAACCATGTCTTTAAACGTTTGCAATTAAAAGTACGGAAAAATCAGCTTGGTTTTATCCTATTCATTCTTGGATATCAAATGATCATGTCCCCTGTTTCGGTATATGGTTATATTCAAGAATTTTTCAAACTGAAGCGGAATTGGAAATAAAACTCTATTCCGGGCGGTAAAATTAGTATCGCCCGGTTTTTTTGCACATATCCAAACATCCTTCCGCATTCATTCTTTATGATATTTGGTTTGGACGAGAATGATCAATACTCAAAATCAATTTTTATTTTTTGGGCTCCGGCCACTTTTTTGTTGTTTTTATCTAGTACATCACTTGTTGTGATTTCAATCCAGCTCGGTTTTGGAGACGATTTTTCAATAATAAATCCAAGCGAACCTTGTTTTGATCCATTTGCTTCGATTTCCCCACCTAAATATTCGATATAAAAATCATCTTTAAAATCTTTCTTTTCTCCATTGCTCGTTTCCAAGTGAGCAACAGGTCCGAATTGAACCGTTTTCGCTGATTTATTGATTAGCTCAACTTCCACCTTAACATATTTAATATCTTCATAGTTTTCTGTATAGTAGTGGAAATAATCCATTAGCGAATACGTAGGCAAAAGCTGAAGCAATTTTACATTTTTTATTTTCATTTCTATTGGCCCAACAGAATAGACTTTGTTTAATGCAGCTAAACCGAGAAGGTTCATTTCCCCTTTATCATCTTTTACGGATTTACCTACCTGCAAAAGGTTGGTATCATTCGGAACCTGGGGGTTTGGAACATAAACATCTGTTAACGATTTAGCCTTGTTTTTTGGCTTGACAGAACCACCGACATCTTTATTCGTTTCGGTCTCCTTCGCTTTCACTTTCTCCGAATCAAATGGTTTTGCACTGCTGCATCCAGCAATTAGTGAGAGGGTCATTACGATTGGAATGAATTTTTTCATTCTAATCTCCTTTCATTTTACGTGATTGTTCCCGTTGACAGCGATCAACGGGAACAGTGTTTCTTATTCTGATTTTTTACCGCGCTTCAAAATGTCAAAAATATGTTTTGCCTGATCGGTGTTGTCAATTTTTCCTGCAAACAAATCGCTGCCCGGCCCATATGCATAGACGTTTACATCTTCCCCAGTATGTCCGCCAGTCGTCCAGCCTGTGAAGGAACGATTATCAAAAATGGTCTCAATCGCGTTATCGATTTCAACTGTTTTTTTCGTTTCTGCAGCTTTTTTCACTGATTGAATTTCTTCTGGGGTTAAATTCAATTGGATATAAGATTTTAATGTTTGCTCTACATCAGCACCATTTGCAATTTGCTGGGCCATGAAATCAGGCGTGCGTTTTGCTGCTTTAATTGGAGCGCCAAACCAGTTATAGTTGCCTTTCGCACCAATTGAATAGCCACCTGTCGAGTGGTCAGCTGTTGCAATGACAAGCGTATGCTTATCTTTCTTGGCAAAGTCAATGGCTGCCTTAAACGCTTTTTCAAAATCTTCCATATCGCTCATAGCTGCAACAATATCATTGTCATGTCCAGCCCAGTCAATTTCGCTACCTTCTACCATTAAGAAGAAGCCTTTTTTATTTTGATTTAACTTATTTAACGCTGTTTTGGTCATATCCTCCAGAGAAGGCATCGCATTTTCGCGGTCAATCATTTTTGGCATTCCGCCAGGAGCGAACAATCCTAATAGTTTTGTGTTTTTATTTTTTAGCAGTTCATCCTTATTCGTTACATAGGAATAGCCATCTTTTTGGAATTCTTTTGTTAAATCACGGTCAGCCCGAATAAAATTCCCAATTCCTCCTCCGAGCATAACATCAATCTTATGGCCGCCATTAATCAATTCATCATAGTAATCATCAGCAATCGCATTCATGTTCTTCCGACTTACATCATGTGCACCGTAGGACGCTGGTGTAGCATGAGTGATTTCAGAAGTAGCAACAAGACCTGTAGACATTCCTTTTTCTTTTGCTGCTTCAAGGACTGTTTTCACACGGGAGCCATCATTATCAACTCCGATTGCAGCGTTGTATGTTTTAATACCAGCAGACATAGCTGTTGCTGCGGCTGCCGAGTCAGTTACATTTTGCTTTGGGTCTTCGGGATACGTCATTTGCTGACCGACTAAATATTGGTCAAACGCCGTTTGTTCCACTGCTTTCGTCGATGGATCATCCTTTAAGTAACGGTAAGCAGAAGTGTAAGATACGCCCATTCCATCCCCAATTAAAAAAATTACATTCCGAATATCAGCATTGTTTCCTTTTTCTTGTTTCTGTTCAATTACTTCTTTAGCTTGGACATCTTGTTGGAATGTTGCGCCGATCAAGGATCCGAAAGCTACAGTAGATAAAACAGCAATCGGCAAAATCTTCTTTTTCCATTTCTTTTTCAGCAAATGAATAACCTCCCTGGATTCTAATTGAATTCTAAACGAATTCTAATCAAATTTTAATTTAACTGACAATTAAACTATATAGTGAGTTTGTTAAGCCAATATTAACTAGGTGTAAAGATTGATAGATTCTTTCGTAAAGATTTCAGAAAAAGTGTAAAAATTTTATTGACACTGACTAAATAGATAATCCATAATATTGATAATGATTATCATTTTCACATAATGAATGATATCGAATACATATTAACAGGGGGTTTCCTATCATGAATTTTCATCGCAAAAAACTAATGGCTGGTATTTTATCCTCTTCCCTATTGTTCCCGATTCTTTCAGGGTGCAGTTCAACCGTTGAAAGCACAAACAACACCCAACAAAAAACAACAACTACAGGGAAAGTGAAGAAGGATGCAAAATCGATTGCTACAGCTATGCAGCAGTCACTGAAGGATGTAAAAAAAGCAATCGCTGCCAAAAACAATGATTCTCTTAAAAAATCAGCAGAGTTATTAAATCAGCAATGGCTGGAAAATGAAAATAGGATTCGTGATTCCTATCCCCTACTGTATACAGAAATTGAGAAATACTTAATGCCTTTATACGCTGCTGCAACTTCGAACAATCCAGATAAAAAGATTTTAAACGAAATGGCAGATTCCCTTAAAGGTTCATTAGCAAAACTAGCAAATGCAAAAGAAATGGAAAAAAAGAATTCTGCCTTTTTAACGCAAGCCATCGATCAATACAAACAATATGTTTTTGCTGAAACAGACCAATTAGTAAAATCTACTCAAAGTTTCATCGAAGCCGTGAAAGCAAAAGATGTCCCGAAAGCTAAATCGCTATATGTTGAATCTCGATCACATTATGAACGGATTGAGCCAATCGCTGAAAGCTTTGGCGACCTTGATCCCAAAATTGATGCCCGTGAAGGAGATGTGGACCCTTCTGAGTGGGGAGGCTTTCACCGGATTGAAAAAGCATTATGGAACGGGGAATCTTTAGATGAGATGGCAAAAGTTGCAGACAAACTAAATCAAGATATTCTTCTACTTCAGGAAAAAGTGAAAAACGTCAGCCTTAATCCTGCGCAATTTGTCGCAGGTGCGATGGAGTTGATCAATGAGGCAGCCATTTCTAAAATTACAGGTGAAGAAGAGCGATTCGCCCATGTAGATTTAATGGATTTAAGCGCCAACGTAGACGGAGCGTTTGCGATCTATACTGCGATTCAGCCTTATTTAATTAAACAAGATCAAGAACTTTCGGTAAAACTTGATCAACAGTTCTCGCAACTGGCAACAACACTTACGTCTTATAAAACGAATGGACAATATGTTCTATATACCGATTTAACGAAAGAACAGATCCGGGATCTTAGCCAAAAATTAAGTGTGCTCTCAGAATTAATGGGGCAGACTGCAAAGATTTTAGCATAGTGAGGAGAAAAAAATGTCCAGCAAATCAAGTTCAAACAAATTCTCAAGGCGGGATATTCTAAAGATGACCGCAATGGCTGGTGCTGGAATCGCACTAGGGGCCAGCGGATTTGGCGCAGTAACAGCTATGTCAGATGTTTTTGATAAACAGGCAAATGCTTCTCCAAAAGAACAGGGTGATGTCATTTCCTTTTTTGGCAAACATCAAGCAGGCATTGCCACACCACAGCAGGCATATGCCTATATTGCTGCATTCAAACTGCTTACAGAAGACAAACAAGAGGTCATAAAGCTTTTTAAACAATGGACGGATCTCGGTGCGAAACTGAGCGAAGGAAAAATAAATACGGAAACCAGCATCAATGACTTTGTTCCTCCAGCAGATTCTGGTGAAGCGGATGATTTCTCTTCCTCTAAACTCACAATAACATTTGGGCTTGGCTCCACTTTTTTTATCAAAAACGGCATCGATCGTTATGGCCTCGCCCAGCAAAAACCAAAACAGTTAAAGGATATTCCCCCAATGCCAAAAGACGCATTGCAAGAGCCTTTTATCGGAGGCGATCTTTGCATCCAAGTATGTGCTGATGTTCAGCAAGTGGCATTTCATGCGATTCGCAATTTAATCAAAACCGCAAGCGGACTTGCTGAAGTGCAATGGATTCAAGCCGGATTCCTTAATAAAAAGGATGGGCAAACACCAAGAAACTTATTTGGTTTTAAAGATGGCACCGCAAATCCTTCACCTGATGATCAGGCAGCATTTCAATCTATCGTTTGGGCCAGCGAAGATGAACCCGACTGGATGAATGGCGGTTCTTATATGGCTTGCAGAAAAATTCAAATGATGCTTGAAGTTTGGGACAGGTCATCGTTTAAAAACCAAGAAGACACATTTGGCAGAAAAAAATCAAGCGGTGCTGCATACGGAAAATTAAACGAGCATGATGCAGTTGATGTGACGCAACTTCCTTTCAACTCGCATGTCCGGATCGCAAAAGAAACAGGTCAGCAAATATTCCGCCGCGCCTATTCGTACACCGACGGAATGGATCCAACAACAGGAAACCTCAATGCCGGACTCATGTTTATCAGCTATCAGAAAAATCCTGAAACCCAGTTTATACCGATGCTGAGAAAGCTATCTCAATTCGATATGTTAAATGAATACACAAAACATATTGGCAGTGCACTTTTTGCTGTGCCAGGAGGCATTCGAAAAGGAGAATATTTGGCACAAAGATTGTTAGAAAAATAATCTTTTCATATTTAAAAGGCTGCTTGAATCGCAGCCTTTTGTTCTTAGGCTAAAGCCTGGCTCCAAAATTCGGAGACAGGCTTTGTTTCATGAGTTGATTTTATAAGCGCGCTATCCCCCTAATAGAAGGTTTTTTCCTTATGATCCTTTTTGGATGTTGATTGTTTTTCCTTCTTTACGCCATTTTTTAAATTCGGCCGTTGCAGTAAATAAAACATCTGTTGATGAATTAAGGGCTGTTTCAACAGAGTCTTGAATAACACCTATGATGAAACCAACTCCTACCACTTGCATGGCAATATCATTTGAAATTCCGAATAAGCTGGCAGCTAGTGGGATCAGCAACAAGGATCCACCTGCAACCCCCGAAGCTCCGGCAGCAGCAATAGCGGACAATACACTTAGGATAAATGCGGTCGGTATATCAACTTGGATCCCAAGAGTATGAACCGCTGCCAGTGTCAATACCGAAATAGTCACGGCAGCACCTGCCATATTAATCGTTGCCCCTAAAGGAATGGAAACAGAATACGTATCTTTATCTAAGCCTAATTTTTCGCATAATCTCATATTTACCGGAATGTTTGCAGCTGAACTGCGGGTAAAAAATGCGGTAATCCCGCTATCCTTTAAGCACTTAAAGACAAGCGGGTAAGGGTTTTGACGGATATTCACGAATACAATGATTGGATTAACGACAAGCGCAACAGTGAGCATGCAGCCAACTAAAACCGCCAGTAACTTTCCGTAACCTATTAAAGATTCAATCCCATTTGTTGTAATCGAGTTAAACACGAGACCCATAATTCCAAGCGGTGCGAAGCGGATAACCCATGTAACAATTTTGGAAACAGCATCGGAAACATTTGAAATCATCGTTTTTGTCGTATCTGCTGCATTTTTTAATGCAAATCCAAGCAGAATCGCCCAAGATAAGATACCGATATAGTTTGCATTAAAAATCGCTTTTACGGGATTATCGACAACATTTAGCAGCAATGCTTTCAGTACTTCCGTAATCCCTCCAGGAGCCGTCACACCCTTGGCTCCGTTTACCAGAGTCAAGCTCACAGGAAAAATAAAACTGACAATAACGGCTATCAATCCAGCTAAAAAGGTTCCTAAAAGATAGAGGAAGATGATGGTTTTCATATTCGTTTTGTGTCCGCTCTTATGCTGTGCAATGGCAGACATAACCAAGAAAAACACCAAGACAGGGGCAACGGCTTTTAGTGCCCCGACGAATAAAGTCCCTAAAATAACAATCGGCTTGGCCGTATTTGGAATGGTTAGAGCTAAAATTATCCCAATGATCAAACCAATCAAAATTTGTTTAACAAGACTTAATTGATTCCACTTTTGTATAAAACTCTTCAAATTATATTCCCCCTTTTAAATTGTCAAAAAAACTCTTTTACAAATCGTTTTTTGACTCTATTTAGTCTAATAGTTAGTATTATAATGAAAATTTTGATATATTACAATAGAGTTAATTTTCGTTTAGAATAACAATTTCTACTAGGAGGCCCTACCAAAAAAATATTTTAAAAAAGAATGTTTTTATAATTTACGTAATTTATTTGAGAATGAAGAACAGCCGTCAAGGGTTGAATGAAAGAAGCTTGATTCAGATTGTTCATTTCCTCTTAAATATAGATGAAAACTCGCCGATTGGCGAGCGTTTGGCGGTTCATGAGCGTAGTTGCCCTTATCATGCTCAAAACAGCACGTCCTGTGCCTTTCGCCTGACTAGGCCATCCCCGAAGAATTCCTTATCCTTGACCGTCGTGCATTCAGAATTTATGGATATAAATACTGATTAGCGAATAAAAAGCCTTCAACACCACTATATCCCTATTTCAACGTTCAAGTGATTTCGATAATTCTTTAATTTTCACAATCCACTCCTTAAAACTCCCAAATTCGTTCGGATCGAATCCAAAATGAGTTTTTATTAAGCGGATCGATTCTTTTTCCGAATCATGAAAAACACCATCTGCATAAATAAGTTGTAAGATTTCGGTTAAGACAATGTTTTTTGAGCGTTCAGTTGTAAAACGATTAAGAATGTCTTCAAGTGCAAGACCTTCTATTTTGTAATCTTCAAGTTCCATTTCTCTTTGATATTTTTCAATGATCGAATTCTCAAATATCGATACATTCCCGTCAACAAACGCTATTAAAGAAGCCAGTTCAAGGAATGCTTCCCTTTCCTCTCGCTTTAGTTCTGCTAAGAACATTGCATTTCTCCTTTTTATATATTTTTCAGTAGAGTTATGACGTCGATGAGCAGGGACTACTTATTCTTTCAAAACTGATTCGTTCCTGATTCATCATCCCACCTCCGAGTTTATTTATTATATCATATATGTTCAAAGTGTTTATTCAATTAAAAATCGGCTTAATGGAAAACAGAAAAGCTTTTACAAAAAGCAAAGAAATGATCCTTGTTTTTAATGGTATACTAGAAGAATGATATACCCCATTAGAAAATGGAAGATCGGGTCGTAAGGAGAGAGTGAAAATGAATTACAAGGTTGTCATCTTAGATATAGACGGAACCATCTTGCCACATGGTAAAAAGGTGTCCAATGCTACCAAAGCGGCAATCCAAAAGCTGAAGGAAAAAAAGATCAATGTGGTCATCGCAACTGGCAGGGCTCCCTATTTTTCAAAAACCATTGTTCAAGAAACAGGTGTGGAGTCAATGGTCTTTTTCAATGGTGCCTATGCCTTACATAAAGGGAAAGAAGTTTTCAAAAATGCCATCGATAAAAAGATAGTAAATAAAATTCAACAAATGGCTGTCGATCGTCAACATCCGCTTACATTTTTAGGAGGGACGAGCTTTAAGGCAACAGATATCAACCATCCATTTGTGATTGAAGCTTATATGCATGATCCATGGAAGCCTGAACTTGCCCCCGCTCAATTTTGGATGGAACAGGATATCTACCAGTTGTTTCTTCATTGTGATACGGAGGAAGAGCACCACTACAAAACAATGATTCCAGAATTGGATTTCAGAAGGTGGTCTTCAATTGGGGCAAAAACTTGCGATGTTAATATGCTCAAATCCAACAAAGCTGTCGGACTGACTAAATTGTTGGAAAAAATGGGCATTGCTCCAGACGAAGCAGTTGCGTTTGGAGATGGATTAAATGATATCGAAATGCTCTCTCTAGTCGGGTTGGGAGTTGCAATGGGTTCTGCACGTGATGAAGTGAAACTGGCTGCTAATATGGTTACTCTTTCAGCCGAAGAAGACGGCGTCTCTTATGGTTTGGAACAGCTTGGGTTAATCTAATTTTGTTTTAACAATAAATCGGGTGGTATATTCAAGAAATCATAGGTTTGCTGAATAAACCACCCTTTATGTGTTTAAGAAACACGAATCTCCGAAAGAGTTTCATTTTCCGGGTCAATAACCAAGCCGCTTACATTTACATTAGACGGCATTAGGGGATGGTTGCGAATAACATTGACACTTTTTCGGGCACAGTCACTTGTTATTTTTCTCCCTGTTAGCCATTGTACAATAGTCCCTTCTGCAAACTCTGGCATGCAATTTTTAAAAAGATAATCAAGCGTTTGAATTTTCTCTTGCATTTCTTTGTGCTCTTGTATCTTGCGGAGGATGTCTGCCGCTTTTTTTGGATTCTCTTTTCCAACAACAATAAAAATTTCTTCGATATTTTCCTGATAAACTGAAAGAAGAATATTCCTCATCACGTCGCCAAAAGGCGAGATAACTGATTCATAATTAGGTAGAATTAAACTATTTCGAGGTCCAATATTTGTCATTTTTTCAAGAATACGCTTCGTTGAATCCCCGATTCCCATAACAAAGAGTACTTTCTTCTTGCCATCCATCTGCATCAACTATACCCCTTTTCATGAAAATTTCGTCCTATACCATTTTCCCCCATCCATGCCGAATAAAAAAACCTAACAAATCTTAAAAAAGGATCCCTATTTTACGATAATAAGCTTTGCAAATCGCTGCAAAGTTTAAAAACCATTACCCTTTCCCCATTTTGCGTACTAATATCGGTATGAAAATTCAAAACCTCTTGACCCGTGATCGTTAAAACAATCTCTTTTAGATCTTCTAAACCAGATTCGACTAAGCTATTGCGGTTTTCCTTCACTGAGAGCAGCCCCTCACGATCTTTGCATAGAGCATATTCGGCTGGTGTTAAGATACCTTGAAGCACAACGATGATCATGTCCCGCAATATATCTGCTTTCACTGAAACCGATCCGCGTCCAAGGTAATTTTTCTCCCAATGTGTTAAGGCTTTACTAATCTCGGCTTCCATTGCCCCTTTTGATTTCACAATTACGCTTCCCTTTGAGTTTTCCACCATTTTTCCGTTTTCTTCTCCTTTAAAAGAATCTGTACCTCCAAAAATTACCGGCTAAAACTTTCTTTCTATTGAACTTGGTTGAAATAAAGATGTCCTCCTGTCTATTATCTAGCTTTCAGCGATTGAAAGCAAAGCATACCCCTTTACCGCTAGTCAGCAGAGCGTGGTTAAGTCCAATTTACCCATTGTCCATCAGGGCCGATGGATGCTAATCGAACCCATCCGTTTTGTACTTTTTGCTGGAAAGCTGGTACGTGCTCCAGAAGCCGTTTTACATATTCTTTTGGTGCCTGAATGACCACTAAAAGTCTGATCGGCGAATGAAAAACCTCTTGATCCGATGTCATAACAGATTGCCAAGGAAGTCCTGTTAATAAATCACTGGCATTCCCCTGCATAACACCAATTCCGGCTGTGACCGTTTGCGTAGTTTTATTTCCGCTTCCATAATAATGCGGGGCAACAGTTGAAGCGAAATATTGCAGATTAATCCATTGGGCAACGGTTGCCGGTCCAGTAATAATACTTGTGAGCAATGATCCGTTCTTATCCTTCCTCCAATTATAATTATGAAGAAAAGCTCTCCCCTCCAAATCACATTCTTCGGTCATCCGCCGGCTCCCGATTATAAATGCTGCATTGCGTGCGAGTCCCCACTCTGGGCGAACCTCGCTCCAATCTTCTGCAAAACGATGTGCCTCCGTCTTCGCAATTTTACGTTCATTTCCAAGTTTCGGCAATTGCTTCAATCTTTCTTTACATACATCTTCACATACAATTGGAAGAACAGCATTTATACGGTCAAATGCCTTTTTAGCCGATGGAGACAGCTGGGGAACATAAATCCACCGGAAGTCATCAAGTGTAGTGACATGCTCTGCCGCCGCAAAAACCGTCTCTTTAGGAATGGAAATACCTTCATTGACAAGCTCCTGTCTCACTTTTTCAAGATTGCATAATTCTGCCAGTACCCTTGCGTTGAATCCACTTGATGCTCCTCCGCAAGCCCCACAGTCAAGTGCAGACGCATAAGGATTATTTGTACTATGGCTTCCATGTCCGCTAATAACCACAAGAGGAGCAAAATGGTCGGTAAGACCCATTGTCTTTAACGCTTGAGCAGCATACTGCACTTTTTCTTTTTCTGTAAAACCAACTGGCAGTTCTGAATCAGCAGAATGTTCATAATCAAGTGTAAGATTTACAGCAGGCTTTTTCTGCCACTTTTCCATTAAAATCTGAAAAGCTCTGCCCGCACCGCGAGGAAGAATACTGCGCAGCAGCGTTTGCAAACTCAGCCAAGGACCGCTTATTTCCGGCAACAATAAACTAGTAAGCAAATTGTATTTCAATTCCTTAAAAACAGAACGAACAGAACTGATTGTGTTCTTCTGCCGCTGATGCCGCTTTAAAGCTTCTTCCGACGCTGTTTCCAATACTTGCAGTTGCGGCTTAGACATAATCGGCAAAGATCGGTGACGATGTTGGCTGTTTAGCTTGCACGTTTCAATCGGCAGCCCGAAAAAACCCGCAGTTCCATAAGTCTCAAATGGTCCTATCTTTTCAAGCTTCCGGCGAAAAGGCTCTGAACGCACATCGATGCAAAAAGCAAATTGAGCCAATACAGGTTTTACTTGGTCTGCTGGTTTCGATTGTTTTATTGCAAGTTTTTTCCTTAATTGTTCCTCATATGTTTTTTCCCATGCTTCGAGCCAAATTCGATTCTGGAGCATCTTATCAAATCGGTTGGCCAAATCAAGACGTGCCTTTTGCTGGTTGATAGGAAGCAATGACCATTCTTTTATGGTCATACCTCCCCATTTTGCCCAGGCAATAAGCAATTCTTCCATGCTAGTTTTGACCTCGGATATTTGCTTTGGTATGGGAAAGTGCGGTTCAAGCAAAGTCAATTCCATTGTAATACGGACAGCTAAATAGTCGAGTAACAAGGAGTTTTCTCCTGTTGACTGCTGTGAGTGCCAAAGAATTGTGCCGGCCCAACCTGGTAAAGCGAGCAAATGAGCTTCAAGATAACCTTGCACATCTGAATAACGAATATCTAGCACCGACAATGCGGCCAGAAGGGCACTGCCGGCCTCGTTAGGCAATTGATGAAACTGTCTGCGGGTTTTGCGGTCAAGTGCCGGGTCGTATTGAATAAGTCTGCGCCAAGATTGATAAAATCCTTCTTCTCGATTTGGCATTTTCCAAACGGCCTGAGACTTATCGAAGAACAATTTGCACCATTTGATCATATGGCGATTCAACTCTTGCGTTGTTTGACTTCCTGTCTCCATATCCAAACGCTGACCGAAGGTACGCATGACCGATTCATCACGATTCTTAGGGGCAAGGGGAGCAAGTTTTGCTACCAAACTGTTTAGCTCTTTTGAATGGATTTCAACCGAAGTTGATTGCTCCTGTAAAAGGGCATTACGACAATAACGTTCCGCAACCTCCTTTGGGAGTTCAAGGCGCTGGGTGTTTAGCCATTGTTGTAGAGTTTTTTCAAGAAACTCCTTCCTAATTTCCCCCTTTTCCCATGCAGTTTGCAAGATCAAATCACCAGGATATAAATCAACATCATAAAGTTCTTTGAGCTTTCGGGCCGTTTGCTCAAACGTTTGATCTTCCCATTCTGCCCATGGGCTGCGCGCTGCAAATGTATGAATCGGGCCGTATGGAGCAATGACCCTGCTTGCTGAATTTACTAGTTCGTTTAGATCAAGAGCAAGGTCTTCCTGTTCTTTTCTCCAATTTACAGTTTTGGCTAATATGGTGCTCAATGTGAATGACCTCCTCGAGACATAATTTTTGCTAAATGCTTTGGATGGCTTTCAACCAAATTATGGTGAGGCTCGCCAAAGTGTACGAGCCAGAGATAGATTACACCAAAAGCAGTCGATGATCGATTGCGCGCCAGCCAAGTACCAAAGGCGGTGCTTCCCAACAAAACAATCAGAATCAGCGCGGTCACTAAACTAGGGGGCTGAATGACAATCTGAATCGCTCCATGGAGCAGCCGATAAAACGCAGCATGAATCAGTCCATAGACGGTTGCCGTAATGGCAAGCACGAATATTCCCACAACACGGCTGATTCGCCCGGTTCCAACTGCAACAAGTTGTGTCCATGCGATTGATACAGACCAGGCCAAGATGATCGAACTCACCAATTGGTACCCTTCTTGCGGAGCTGTCAGCCAAAATCCTATGCCAACAAGAATGCCGAGACTTCCTCCGATGATGGTAAGGAAAAATGACGATCGGTTTTCAGGCTTGAACATTGGATTTTTATGTCTTAGCACAGACCCAGCCTGCAAGAAAAGAGTGGATTTAAACAACCCGTGCAAGACAGCATGGATAATTGCTGCCAAATATGCTTGTAATGCAATCTGGATCAGCATAAACCCCATTTGGGCTATCGTTGATCCTACCAGCTGACGCTTATAGTCAGCCTGAACCAGCATGATTCCCGTTCCAATTATTACGGAGACAGCAGTGAAAGCGAGCAAGACAAACTGTGTGGATCCGCCGCTGAATAGCGGAGCAAACCGGGTAAGCAAAATCCCGCCAGCATTCACAATTCCTGCATGCATGACCGCTGAAACAGGCGTTGGAGCGACTACTGAATCCAGCAGCCAACGGTGAAATGGAAATTGTCCTGCAGGGATCATAACAGAGAAAATTAGGAGAAGAGTGATACTAGTCTTTTCCCAGGCGGTAAACTGAGCAAGCGAATCTGCAGTAAGAACTTGTGAAATTTGCCATTGTCCAGTAATTTGCGTTATCCACAAACTTGCTGATAATAAAAGCAGCCAGCTTATGGCAAACATACGGCCTGCATACATACCGGCTTTTTTTGCGACGTACCATTGTTTATTTAATTTTAAGAGCCATGTTAATCCAAGGAGGGTGATTCCCCAGCCGGCCAGCAGCCAATGAAGGTCATCACTTAACCATGCCGTTGTATCAGCCACCGTCGTAAGCGTCAGGAGAGAAAAATATTTTCGATAGGAATAATCTCCGAGTAAATACCGGACAGAGTACTTTTGAACAACGAATCCGATCGTCAGGACAAACACCGCCATGAGCCATGCTAAGGAATCTAAATGCCACGGCCCGAAAATTTTGTTCTCTCGCTCTGTGATAAGCGCGAGCAGCGAGGTCATTGGCGGCAATGAAATCACTCCGATATGAATGCGGACATACCATAAAGGAACTTTTGGAAAAATCATGAACAATCCGCTTAGTAACGAAACGCCGAGCAGGATAAAAAATACTTCAGGAAGTGAAAAACTAAATTGGAAATTCATTTTCCAGCCACCCTCCTTTAAAAATACAAAATAATCAAACTTGTTTGTCTTTCAAACCTTTCGTACAGAAGACATTATTTTCGCACATCACATCTCCCGCATATGTTTTCAGGTAAAAAAACAAAAAAACCGACAATCCCGAAATTCAATGGCCATAGTTCAGCCACTAAACTTTGAAAATTGTCGGTTTACTTTTAACTCCCCATATTGGGTTTTTAAATAGTCTACCTTTACTATTTGTATGAATAGATCAACTTTTTCATATTGTCAATTTCTTTAACTCTATGCTAAAGCTATCTAAAACTTTATTAATTATTCACAGTTATTATGTTACTTATTATTCAACATTCTGTCAAGTTTAAAACTTGAATTCCTTGCGGGCCGGTCATTAGATTATCGCATTGCCAACCCTTTATGTCTTCAATAAAAACTTCTAAATTTGTGCTAGTCAAGTTCAAACAGCGCCATTTGTTCTGTTTCTCCCAGTCGTTCGATTGTCTTTGGTTCATGGTCTTGGAAATAGGCATAATGGAGCCATTTTTCCTTTGTCATGACTTTTTTGTTTAAGTCAGTTGAAGCTCTTAGCCGGCAACTGTATATAATCGGAAAATAATCTTGAAGAAATTTCCCTTCTGCATGCGCCGTAAGAGCAATGATTTGGAAACCAAGTTGTTCGGCCACAAAGAAAACAGGGCTTAAAACATGTTCACTTGAAGCTTTTCCAAAAGGATTATCGAGGATAACAGCGCGGTGACGCTTCATATTCGACTGTATATGTTTCTTCTTTTCAGCAACATAGTTTAAAATTCCCAAGAAGAGTGTCATGTTTTTACTCCATTTTTCACCGCCTGACCAAACATTGCTTTGTTCCCATGAATACGAACGCGTAGTGACTTGATTATCATTTGTTACTTTTCGGCAGCTTACTTTCATTACCTCATTATTTAACACCATTTGCAGGAGCTGTTTAGATTGCAGCCACATCTCGATTTCTTTCCGTACTTTTCCGTCATCTTGTATCCCTTGTTCGTTGAAAAACCGATCTGACTCCAATTGTTGGAGGATCCACTCAATATAATCTCTTATTCTCATTTTTCCAGTTTCTTCTTCCCAATCTGGAATGGAAAAGGAAAAAATTTGCTTCCAATCATCCATAACCTTTACTCTTGTTTTCTTAGGGATTTGCTTAAGTTCTTCCACAAGCGTTTTTAGATGGGAATGAATCGCATTTATAAAGAGTTGAAGTTCTTCATCACTTTTACGGATATGCTCATTTGCATACTGGGAAATCTTTTCAATTCTTAACAGCATGTTTTTCTTAAATTCGATAATGTCCTGATAATTTTGCTTGGTCTCGACCCCATTTATCGCCATTTTCTGTAATTTAATGTCCGTAATCTCATTTTTGCAAAATTCCCTGAATTTTCTTTGTTCCTGTTCGACTTCCACTTTTTCCTTGTCAACGAGCGTTTTGTTTCCTTTTAACTTATCTGTAATCAGGCCGACAAATTGGTTCCGATTATAAGAAAATTCAAGAGCTTCTTCGGAATTTAAAGGAATTGGCACGATATCCGGCGCATTGAAATGATGTCCCTCTTCAAAAAGTTCAAGTCCATGTTTTGCCTCTTCAATTGTCTTCAACTCTTTTTCAATCCTTGCCAATTCCTGATCGATATACATTTTTCTTTCCGTTAGCTTTTCATTTTCATTACGCAACTCTTCATCAATTTCCTCTAATGACTTGTCAAACAAACTGACTTCACGTGTTGGAAAACGCAGCTTGTATTGTTCTATTTTTTCTTCCCATTTTCCCCTTTGTTTATCCTGCTTTGATCCTTTTTTTTGAACTTCAGTTGCTGCTTTTTCGGTTTCTTCCTTTAATCTGATGATCTGATCCCAAAGTGTTTTCAGCAACTGCTTGCCATCTTTCGGGAATCCTCTTGTTTCATCAATCGTGCGATGCTCATTCCGTAAATCCGTTATTTGAGCATCCAAACGCTTAATTGCTTCTGCTGCCGCCTCTTTTTTTGCCAGCCATTCTCCCTGTGCAATTGTAATTTCCCGTATTTTCAATTGCAATAACATCATTTTCTCTTGGATTCGCTTTTTACTTTCACTCGTATATTTTGGCGTTAGAGATTTTAATGACAAGTAGACATCATCTTCCAGCATTATACGTTTCTCTGCTTCTATTTGGTGAATGCGATCTTTGAGGTAATCCCGGTCTTCATGAAGTTCAGCAAGTTCCCGGTCAACTCTGGCTGCTTCTTGTAAAACTTGGTTAAGTCGAAGAACGGCTTCTCTTTCTTTTTTGCTTTCATCTTCAATTTCTTTTTCAAATTGAAGGTATTGAAAACCTTTTTCAATTTTCCTTTCCAAACCCTCTTTTTCTTCCCGGAACTGATCGGCCATTTTTTTGTTTTGGTTCATTCTGTTCCGCAATTGGTTTACGTTGTCTTCCTCTTGTTGGATATGGGCGGAAAGGGTATGAAGCCGATTCTTTAATGCACTTATTTTTTCTTTTTGCTCTGCTTCCTTTTCATATGGAAAATGATCCATAAATTGGATAAAAGCATTTAACCCATCTTCCCATTGCTTTATTTCTTTTTCTTTTTGCTGCCGGCGGATGGTTGTTTCCCTGGCAAAAGAACCGATTTGTTCTTTCCAGTACACAAAGGAGTCTCGATCCATGTTGTTGCCCCAATGACTTGGCACGACCCAATGATTCCATTCTGCTTGTTCATGAATAGCCAGCGCCTCTTCGGTTGTGACCACAATTACGGGAAACTGCAGTTGATCAGCTAGATGATTGAGCTTTTCAATTACTTTTGGTTTTGCTCGATTGGTTGTCACTAACGTAATCGGCCATAAAGGATAATAAAGCACCTGTTCTTTTTCCGCAGGTTCCAATGCCTGAACGTATTCCACCCCGGAAACGAGGTAATCAAATTGGTTTTTCCATAAGGACAGTTGATCTTCAAGAAATGCATCACCAAAAAATATTTTTTGTTTGCCATAGTCATCCTCAAAACGATAGGCTGCCCGTTCGCGGTACAAAAGAGAGTCCCTCTCTTTTGCATGCTGCTCAATTGTTTCGACTAGCCTTTTTTCAATCGATTCCTGTGATAAATAAACATCTTCTAAGGCTGCCCACTGAGTACGCAGAGTCGAAAGTTTCTGGATTAAGGCTGCCTGAGCCATTCTCATTGCTTTCAGCTCAAAGTTTATTGCGTTCATTTCCAGTTCGGCTGACGAGTATTGTTTACGGAAATCCTCTTTCCGTTCATTTGCTTCTTTTTCTTCAAGAACAAGCTGCTTTTCTTCCTGCAGCAAACGAATGATTTCTTCATCGAGAAATTGTGTCCGAGTTTGCCATGTTTCGAGCTCATCCTTTACCCGTTCATGATCGGGATTCGCTAATAAAAATTGCTTCAGCCGCTCGATATCTTTAGATCGTGAGTCGATCACACCTGCAATCTTTGCAAGGATATTCCGATACTCCTTTTCACTTTCAGCAAGTTCTTTTTTCTTTTGCTCTGCCTTATCGCCTTGATCGACAATTGGTTGTAATTGAATTTTAAGTGCCTGACTGTCTTTTTCAAGCATTTCCAGCTGCTGCAAAAACCAGCCTAGCAATGCTTGCTTCGCTGCTTCCAGCTGTTCCTCATAATCCTGTGCTTCATCTGTTTGCTCAAATTTCTCAAGTTCTTCTTGAATTTGTTGCAAATAATCTGCTTGTTCTTGCCGATCCAACTTCAGTTGAGCCAATTTCAAGGAAAAGTAGTCTATGTTGCGCAGTTTAAGTCTCTCATCTAATTCTATCTTTTTTACTGCTGCTTCCTTAAAAGCTGCTTCAAGTTGTTTGAATGCCAATTCTTCGGCATAAATTTCAAATGATGCTGCTTTTACTTGGTATTCTTGTTTGCGCTCTTCCCATTCCCTTACTTTTTCCAAGGTAATTGTTTGCTCAGACACATACCTTTGTTTTCCCTTGAATAATTCATTCCATGTCCCTTTAGCCCTTTGTTTTATTTGCTCATAGGCCAATTTTCGATTATGCAATTTTTCATAAATTCCTGTATAGTGTTCCAGCTGCTGCTCGATTCTCTTATTCTCTTCAAGGGTTTCTTTTAGTTTCTTATAATTTTTAAAATTAGCAAGCTGCTGTTCAAACATATCAGCAAACATAAGCGGATCATGACCTACGATGGAGTTTTCAACCGTCGGGATCAATAAGCGGTCAAACAGCTGATTTGTACTTTTGCAATCATCAAAAAAAGCTTCAACACCGCCCTCCGTGCTATTTATTTTGGCAATGCTTTCCCATTCGCTTGAAATGATATGGTATTGTTCTTCAAGAAATAGCTTGTAGTCCTTGATTGTGTTGAAAGTTCGTGCACTGAATGATTTTTCGCGCATGTGGCTGTAGTAGTCCATCATCTCTCCACGCTCAGCAGTTCTTTTTCCTTCCCTGCCATCTCGGACAAATGGAATGCCTTCGATGCCATTTGAATCGCTGCCATCGTATTCGTACACATATCGCAAGGAATCCAAGCCCTGTTTTGTTGTAAAAAGAGAAACAGCGGTAACAACATAGCGTCGCGGCTGGTCATTTGCAATCCACTCAATCGCAATATGGGCCGGGGCATTTTCTAGGAGTAAAGTGTTTTTTATTTTTCGATCTGCTAAATCAGCATGGGGTAAAATTGCTTGTAACGCCGTTTGAATAAGAACCGTTTTCCCGCCGCCATTTTCTAGTAAAATAGCGCCATTATGGCCGTCAAATGTAAAGATCTCATCATTATAGCGCTTGTTCCCCTCTTCATAAACAACATTCGTTAAACGAATTTTACTAATTGACGGCATTTTCCTCATTCCTTTCAAAACCGTAAATAAATTCGAAAATCCCCTTATTGTACTCCACTTCCATAAAATAGCGCTGTACAATCGTTTTTGCTTTTTCAGTCAAAATGATCTCGTCATTGCCAATTTCCTGAATTAGCTCCTGGTCAACAAGAAACCTTTTCACGGTATCCATAAAGCTAAATCGGCTAATCGTATTTCCTGCCTGTTTTTTTGCTGTTTCTTTAATATCATCCATATCATCCCATTTTTCAATAATCAAACTCCAATTATAAGAAAACTCTTTTTCGAATTGTTTCAATTCTTCTATACGATGGGTTTTTAATTGATCAATCCGCTCGTGAATAAAACGCACCCATTCTTCTAACCGCATAAACTGCCTGGTCGGTTCTTGGCTTTGATACGTATCGTAGAAACTTCCAAATAATATGATTGTGGCGAAATAGAGAAGATAAATATCGCCATTTGTAGCTCCTGATCGTAAGTAATTGCGCTTAATCCATTCATTACTAACATGAAAGGGGGATAGCTTTGTTTCAGGAATTAAAAACATTTGCTCACTCGTCCCCACGATCACGCAGTCTACTTCACGGCCAAATGCATCCAGCAGCCCGCGAATCTCATCATCCGCACGATATTGCTGAACGGCTTCCTTGCCTGCTACCCCATCACGGGCTAATTTCGTATAAATTTGAAACGCTTTTAATACTGTTTGTTCAGAGTAGTTCATCCGCTTCGTCCTCCAATATCATGTACAATTCTTGAATGGTAAAGCGTTTAACACTTTTGACAACTCCTCTGCCTTCTCGAACTGTTAAAATTCGATTCCCAAGAAGTGAAAATGCTTCACCGATCACGGTATTTCCTTCATCATTCTCCAACTTGCCTTTGATAATCGGTGAACGCTGATGGAGGTTCAGCCAAAAAGCATAAAAATATCGATGTGTGTAAACATCTGACTTGCCGTTTTCATCTAAATAAGCAATAAAATCTGTCAGAGTATTTCCTCTATCTGCCTCGTATGCTTGCAAAAAACATCCCATCAACTCTTTGTATTTTCTCGATAATGCTTTCCGATACGGATCTTCTGCATTGCCACGATCTACTTCAATAAAGCCATGCTCCACTTTTTCTTCGCGATCCTCGGTAATATTTTGTTCAGCCAATACTGTTAAAGGCGACCAAACCGGATTTTCTTCCACTTGAAAGAATGGGTGTAGAATACCTGACATCGCTTCAAGTGGCAATGGTTTCGTTATAATGTTAGAAACAATATCCTGATCAAAATTAAATGCCTGTATTCCTGTATAGTAAAGTGATTCTTGTGCAGTAATCAGTGTCGTATTTTTTAAAGCAAAGGTTCGTTCAAGTAAACGAGAATGGTCGTAATGAACGGATTCTAGTTCTCTTGTAATCGTAAGAATTAAATCATATGTTTTCCTTTCTTTTTTATGAACATCTTTTGAGTACAGCCGTTCACGGGTTTCTTTTACAAACTGCCGCAGTTCTTTAAATTCCTCATCTTCTCTTGTCAGTCGCCCGTAAATGTCATCCAATAGCTGCTTGTACCGCTCGAATGTCTCTTCTGACACAATACTCCTTTGAATCTCATGTTTAAGTTTTGTCATTCTTTCTTCCAGACTTTCAACGTCAATGCGCATTTCATTAATTTGTCTAAGAGCACCCTTAAACTCACCTTTGTCCAACTGCTTCCTTAACATAAGTTGATTAATCGATAATTGAAACTCACTATAAAATTCTTTCGTCGCAAAAACTAATTCCAATCCATCCTCATCAAGGGTGTAATATTGAACGTTCGTTTTCATATCAAAATTGTTTGCTTTTAAAATGGAATATTCGATTGTATCTTCTGAATTCTCTTCCCAATTAAAAAAAGGGTAGCTGCGTTTTCGCCCTGTCGTGGGACGAAAGGTTTGAATAATTGTCCGTGCCAGTCTTTCATAATCCGCTTCCTCCATCCGATAGTGCGCTTCTGTCAGTGTTTTTAAAAATCCAGCTAACTGTTTGGCTCCGGTTTTATATTGTCTCATTAACTTTTGCTCAAAAAAGAATAATAATGTAAGAAGGCCGAGCCCCTTCATATCAATCGTCTTCTCCGCCTGATCCTGTTCCCGCTTCCGATCCAGCTCATACAGCGGATCAAAAAGGGCGAGCCGCCGCATGCGTTCACGATAACCATTCGTTATGTCTTGGATATCATGCTTGTCCAATCTGACTCCCTCCAAATCTTCTGCAATTCTTTTGTTTTCAACGTTTCTTGCGGGTGGTATTTTCCGGCCGCAAGCAGCAAACGAATTTCCGTTTGCAATTCAGTTGAAAAAAAAGCAAGAAACTGCTCAATAGCAGTGCTGTGTTCTGTTTGATATTCCTTGCCAATCGCCGCCTTTTTTTCTAGGCAAGCGGTATAAAAAGGAAGCGCCAGTATAGCAGCTCGTTTGTTATGTAAAGAAAACCAAATCGAAATTCCTTCTTTATCCAAATCACCAAAGTAAAAAAATTGGTGATTTGCTGCGATTGGATACTGCATCGGGAACTGTTCAATGCTTTTAATAACAGCCTTCCCACTTCCATAAATCAACGTTGAAAAATCGGTCTCTGTTAAGACTGGCAGCAAACCCTGATAGGTTGTTTTGTTTTCAACAATTAAATGGTATTGATTTTTTTCATTTAGCTTTGAGGGATTAATCGCGAACATAAGAGGCTCCGAAACAGGGATAATCTTTAGCTGAGGCATCAGTTCAGTCTTTTCCAAAATCTCTTTTCCGCCTTTTTCAATAATCCATTTTTCATCTCCAACTATTTCAAAGCTTCTTTCAGGTGCTGGGACTTGTTCTTTTGGAAAAGAGTGTATCTTTAAGTAGTGATCAATTTTCTTCAAGAAAGGCAAATCTGATTTCCAAATTGCCGGGTCTTCACGGTAATATTCATCCAGAATAATGGATGGATGAAAAATGCTGCGATAGTACTGTAATTCTTTGTGATAATCACTCATCAATTCGCTTTTTTGAATTCGATATTGAAATGCCAATGAGGGAGACCGGTGATTTCTCCCTTTTGATTTTACCATCACTAGAATATTTTCTTGCTCAAAGTGTAAAACGGTCTTTGCAAATTCCTCATATGTATGAAAATAAGGTTTCAGCAGTTTTTCAAGATCCGAAAGCCCGATCGTCTTCCTTTTCATTGTCATGAACATTTTTTTAATTTGATCCAATTGTCGAACACTCCTATACTCATACCAGTACAATTCTATTGTAGTCAACAACCCATGACTGAAATCACGGGCTTGTAAGGTCTTACGACCTTTAGATTTTACAGTGGACTACAAGACCAGTGTCTTGCCCTTTAAACCACGCTAGAGGTACTGTTTAGGCTCCAAGCAACCTTTTTTATATCATTTAAGCCCCAACTATTTTTGGTAGAATTTCATCTTTAGTATAGCGTTCTCCATATTGTTTTAGGTTAAACGCAGAGTTACGATCTCGGTCATGATGCGCGCCACAAGAAGGGCACTCCCATTCACGAACATCTACATTTCCTTTTAATGCCGTATTCTTATGACCGCAAGTCGAACACAATTGTGTAGATGCAAAATTTTTCGGTGCTTTGACAAAATATTTCCCTTGTTGTTCCAGTTTGTATTTTATATACATGCGGAAGTTGCCAAAACCATTATCTTGCTGGTTTTTTGCATAGTGCTTGTTTTGTCCAATCGCACGAAGGTCTAAGTCTTCTACTACAACCATGTCATAGCGATTCGCAAGGGCATATGCTTTCTTGTGAATCCAATCTTTTCGTTGGTTGGCTACTTTGGTTTGAAGTCTTGAAACGACTAACCGCTGTTTCTCCCAACGATTAGAGCCTTTTATTCTTCGTGACAATACTCGTTGTTCTTTAGCTAGACGTTCTTTCATTTTCCGATAATATTGAGGGTAGTTGGCTTTCTTACCCTCGCTATCTACGAAAAAGTGAGATTGAGAATAATCTAGCCCCAAAATGCGAATAGGTGTACCAATGCTTGTGATTTCCTTTGGGAATTCAACACAAATTGACACGCCAAATTGTCCTTTTATGTTCATAGTAACCGTGACATTTTTAATTCTACTGCCTTGTGGCAAGGGTCTATGTGTATGTAGCTTTAACCCTACTGCTTTCACAGAAGACTTTTGTGCTGAGGGAAGATACACTATTCCATCTTCCATGTAGATATTTCCGTTTTGGTTAAATGTTGTGTAGCTAGCTTTGTTGCCTTTACGAGAATGGAATTTTGGCATTCCTTTTAAATCACGAAATGTCGGTTCTACCCCTAGTGTCTTTTGACGTTTTAAGGCGGATTTCTTGTATTGTTTCTTATTGGCAATTTTGTTAAAGGCAGTTATCGCCTTGTTGAAATTTTGCTTTGCCTCATTAGAAGCAAATGCGTCAACAAGATACAGATAGGCTACATTATCCTCATTTATACACTGTTTTTTGAATTCAGAAACAGTCGGCATATCCATCTTCTTTAAAGAAGGTAATGGATCGCCAGCCTGATAGTTATTTTTTTCCAAATAATGATATAGATGAGCAACATGGAGGTTATACATCTTTCTGCATGCACCGAAACACTGTCTTAAATAAGTTTCTACTTCTTGTGAAATAGGGGTAGCTCGATACACATAGCCACGATTTACTAATTCAAGCATTCGTTTCACCTCCATTCATTTTTCTTTTTGGTTTTGGATATATCCACGAACCTGTTCTTCGGTATTTTCACTAACAGTTGCGATAAAATAGCTAGGATTCCACAAATGACCTCCCGAAAGAAATTTCTTCATTTCAGGATGGAGTTTAAATAATCTCCTAGCCGAATGCCCCTTTAAGGTTTTCACAACAGTTGGGATAGAATGCTGAGGCTTTAGGGAAATCAACATATGAATAGGGTCTTTATCCGTTTCCATTTCTTCGATCGTTATCTGGTGGTCTTTGCATAGTTCAATAAGAATGTCTTTCAACGATTGCTCAATCTCGTTGACAAGTACCTTCCTTCTGTACTTTACACACCACACTAGATGATATTGAAGCGAATAGACATACCCTCTACCGTGGATAACTTTTGACACAGCTATCACCTCATGTCTATCATATCACATGTGGTTTTAGCCACGAAAGAGATGTCGGACAATTGAGTTAGCATAAGCTAACCCTTGTCCGAAGTCGATTCATCTCATGACTGAAGTAACGAGGGTTCTCGACTAATACCTAAATGATTTCAGTCATAGCAGTATGAAATTGATTGGGAAAGCTGGCAAATTCGTGAAGCATTTATATTAACACTTTGTATAGCTGATTTTGATTTCCATGTAAGTTGCCAATCTGAGGGCACATTTTTCTCCTCGTGACCTTTCCTGTGCCGTATTATATGAAATGGTTTTGTCTTGTAATTAAAGTGTAAGTGAATAAGAAGGGATCTATTTTACTGTAGACAAAAAAAGGTACAGGGGAATAAGACCGGGTCCAAAATATGACCTACATTCCCCAGTGCTTGTAAATAAGATTTTCGAAAAAGGCATTCAGCTCTTTTCCTTTTTGTTTTTTCAGCCACTCGACTTGGTCAATCGGCAAAGTTAGTTTCAAATTAATTTTTTCATTTGGCATTTCTAGTTTTCTAATTTCTTCGATGGTAAGCGCCTCTCCTATTATAGGGAAAGAAGAATCATTTTCATTGACACGAAGAAGATCATGATAGTCTTCAGTATCTTCAACCTCCATGTAAAGGTTCATTTGCGGCAGCTCTCCAGACAAAATGGCTAGGTCCATAATCGAGCCAATCACTCTGCCATCTTCCAGTTCAATTTCAACAATTAGCGTTTTCTCATCCTTGTATTTTTTAACCGCAACCTCACTGACAATCATATCGAGTTCAAGGGTAATCGCCGTACTCGATTCAAAAAGAAAAAGGACACTTTGAAATACATGGATCGGCTCACCATCAATTTTCACCGATTTTACTGCTACCAGATTGAATCCCCCTCCTTTTCGTCTGCTAGCCTTTACCGCTTACCGCTTTATTCATATTCGAGTAGTCATTCTAGAAAGCGGCTACTTCGATTGATAAAAAGTATTCAGAATCGCAGTTTTAAAGTCCAGATAGTTTTCGAAATAATAATCTGCTAAAATGGTTGAATTTTGAAAGGCCGCTGTTTTAATCTTCAAGCTTCTTGCGGGAATGAGATCAAGTTCACGGTCACCGATTGCCATATGAATCTTGTATTTATTGTGGACATACTCATAGGATGAAGAATCAGGTTTTCTTGTATACCCGTCTTCTTCCACTGAAACAATTTCCGTAAAGTATTCTTTCAGTCTAAATTTTTCCAGCAAAAGCAATGTTGATTCTCGATCGCGGTGCGTTACAATAATATTCTGGTCAACCTCAGATAAAGCATTTTTCACAAAAGGAAAAGGTTCGCTACTTAGTAGTGAATATTGATTGTACAATTCCTGATAGTTTGCTCTTCTTTCCTCAGGAATTCCGTAATGTTTAAAAGCTGTTTTCGAATCTTTTTTCAGCCAAGCCAAAACTTCACGAGAGTTCAGCGGCTGTTGGCTTAACTGAATAAAAGCTTTCACTAGTGCCGGATAAGTATTAAAAAGTGTCCCGTCAAAATCCCATAAGATGTTTATGATAATCCCTCATTTCAAGTAAACTATTTCATATTAAATAATAATTCTTCTTATCCAAAAATCAAGCCAATCAAAAGGAATATCCTAAAAACAATGAAAATGGTAAAATAAATGAAAACTCGCCGATTGGGAATTTTCGCGGTGAAAGATAAGAAAAACAAAATGAGAGGAAAGAAGTTGGGGGATATGAATAAGGTTGAAGTCATTGCACGCAGAATCCTTGGTTGGAAATTACATACCTGGGATAAATGGTATGATTATGAAAAAGGTGTTTTTATCGAACATTTCCAGCCTGACCAAAATCTTGATCATGCGATGCTAATCGTAAAAAGGTTGGAGATGTTTGGATTTACCTATTCACTGAAAAGCGAGAACGAGGTTTGCTTTAACGATGTCTGTGAAACAGGCAGCACGTTAGCAGAGGCAATTACAAACGCGGCCTTCACCCTCGCGGATAATAGCTCAATTGATGAGGGATGGCTTTAAGAGACATCTTTTAGCAGCAGAAGGCAGCCATTCCAATCGTTGGGTGCCTTCTTTATTGTGTTAAATTTTTAAAGTAATAGCTGAACTTCCACCCATTTGCGGACACTGTTAATGAACCAAATTTTACAGCACTTTTGCAAATCGGAAACGGTGATTGTTTTTTCTTGAATTTCTCCCGTTTCCAACAGCATCTCACGAAAAGTTCCAGCTAATAAACCGCTCTGGATTGGCGGTGTCCATAATTCCCCATCCAGTTCTGCCACTACGTTTCCGTTTGTAAATTCCGTAACTTCTCCGTCCTCATTCCAGAGAAGTACATCGAAAACATCAGCGGGTTTTTGCTTTTGAAATTTTTCATAAATTGCCCTGTTTGTTGTTTTATGATATAAAAACGGACTGGTTTGATCCACCGGTTCAGGAGCGAGCATCACCTTTAATGCGGGTTCAAGCATTCTAATAGACTGCCCTTCAATCGTTGTACTCCCATCTTTTGCTGCAAGCAGGCGAATCTTAAATAAACCGTGGTGATTAAGACGGACGAATTGATTAATTTTTCCTTTAACGCTTTCTAAATCGAAGGGATAGCCGAAATAGTGGGCGGATTGCTCTAGACGCTTTAAATGTTTGTCGAGTAGAAAAACTTTTCCATTGTCCAACAAAAAGCTTTCCAGCAGTTGAAAATCCGGCCGATCTTCTTTCAGCAAATGGGCTTTTGTAAGTATTTCGTGGTACTCGCCCTCTGGTGTCGAATCCCAGGTAATTCCGCCGCCAACACCATAGACTGCTTTTCCGGAATGATGATCAATCCATACAGTACGAATTGGAACATTAAAAACCGCTTCCTTTTGTGGCGTGATGAAACCAATCGCACCGCAATAAACTTCACGGGGGGAGGTTTCCAAATTCTTGATGATCTCCATCGTGCTCATTTTTGGAGCTCCGGTAATCGATCCACAAGGGAAAAGTGCTTGAAAAATATCTGCGAGCCGAGTTTTCTCGGGAAGCCGTGCGGAAATGGTTGAGGTCATTTGATGGACGGTCGGATATTGTTCAATTTCAAATAACTTCGAAACCGTTACGCTGCCTGGCTCTGCTAACATTCCTAAGTCATTTCGCAGCAAATCAACGATCATCACATTTTCAGCCCGGTTTTTTTCAGAATGATAGAGCCAGCTGGCGTTTGTCTGATCCTCTTTCACTGTTTTTCCTCGCTTTACCGTTCCTTTCATTGGTCTTGTGGTTAATTTATTTTCTTTTAAATGAAAAAACAATTCTGGTGATGCAGATAAAATGCTGTGTTCACCTGTATTTATATAAGCACAGTAATTCGAGGCCTGTCCTCTTTTTAATTTTTCAAAAAAAGCAACATCATCCCCTTCAAATTGGGAAGTCAGCCGAATCGTGTAATTTGTCTGATAGGTAATTCCGTTTTCAATTGCTTTTTTAATTTTTGAAATCGCCTGATCATATTCCTCCATGCTTACTGATGGATTCCACTCGGATAGTGTATACATCCCTAAGCTGCTTAGCGGCTGGCTTACCGGCTGATCAAAAAGGCCAAACCACAATAAAGGCATTGAACTCTCAGGTTTAACCTTGTACGCAGAATCAAATGCCGCTGCACTTTCGTAGGAGAGAAAACCGGCAGCATAATAGCCTTGCTCTACAGCCTCCTGTACAAGTTGAAGACTGGGCAATACTTCCTCAAGAGTGTGGGCAACCATCACCTTGATAGGTTTTTGGAACGTCATTGGGTTGATTTTACCGTTCGTATCGGCAAATTCAAACGATAGCAAAGGGGCTCTTCTCATCATGGTTTGGTTTTTCATCCTTTTTAATTAAATAATCCTGATAAACGGTCGCAAACATCATAGAATTTATTATAGCGATGCTAGGCTATTCTGTGAAGAATCCTCCTCAATTTACCCCGCTCGATCCAAATAAAAAAAGATCCTCGCAAAGATGAAGATCTTAATCCAAAATTGCAGTATAAATCCGATTTAGTTTTTCCCGAAAAAGATCGATGTGGACGATACGTGCTTCTCTTAAAACTTCTTTTCCATCGACAAATAAAAGCAAAACGGGAACAGTAAAGATCAGAAAGTGTTCAGCAATATCTTGAACATCCCCCGCATCAACCACTCCAAATTGAATTTTCGGATAGTCCCTCATAACCTCCTCAACCTGAGGAAGCAACGCATGGCAAACATTTCAGCTTTTGGTTAAAACATAGATAAAGCTTAACTGATTGTTTTGAACAAAAAGCTTCACTTCTTCTAATGACTGCAATATTTCCATCTATTCACCCCATTTTGACACTCACTACTTATAAATCTTAGTCTACCATAAATAGAATATCCTACCCGTTCCTATCAACACAAAAAAAGCAAAACTCTTTGAGTTTGCTTCTTCTGCTCCCATCACTTTTCGGCATTTAGTTTTCCAAAAACAGTTGCTTTACCGTAAACTCAAGCATATCTCTTGTTTTATCAAATGAATACTGAATATGGAGGCGTTCGGACATTTTATGAGGGTCTTTCCCCCATGGGCCAAGATTTAGTACTGGAATCTGAAAATGATTCAATAAATCACTAGGGATGTGGTACCCTTTGTTCCACAGCGGCATACAAGAAGATAAAATCTGTATATCGTCTTTTCCACTTGGCCCAATATAACTCAAATCACTTAATCCAGAAAAATAGTTTTGCTGAACTAGTTCCAAATCATGCTGATTTTTCGCGTAATCGATAAGTTTAGGAACAAGTCTTGTCACTGTCTCATTTTTGCTTGAGCAGACAGCCGGATAATAAGGCGGTGCAAAAAACAGAACGATCATGGGAGAAAGTTCTTTACATTGCTGTGCCAATTGATCGACGAGCAAAATTGAACGTTCACGGTCATCCATCATCCCGATATCGCTTATCGTTTTTTCATACAAGTGATGGATACGGTCTTCTCCAAGCTTCTTTTCCGCATACAAGAGCAACTCTTCAAAAGAAAAGACATTGATTGTAAAATTGTTGGGAAGCTTTTCTTCTGTATGAGTAAATAATCCTTTTTGCCGGGAATAATTCTCCGCCGTTTTTCTTGCAGCATGGCTGGCCACTTGTTTTAACTCTTCAGCAAGCTGATTAAGTGGTTTCTCCATTAAGAATAGATTAAATAATGTTACTGCGCGGTCTGGAATTTGTACGGAATACCCTTGTTTTAAATCTTTTTGCCAGAGATTTGTTGGCGGCGGCGTTGTTTCTCCTTCTACACTTTCACAAAAAATCGTATTTAATTCCATTTCACATGTTACCATGGATGCAAGGTAATTAGCGTTTAAGCCAGTAAACGGTTCGGCAGCATGCGTTTCTTTTCCCATACAATAAAAAGCAGGCAAAACTTTTCCTAGCGATCCTGTATAAACGTATTTTGTTTGATCACCCGGATAGTTTGAAAAAATAGGCTCTGAATTAATACATAATTGGTACTTAAGTGCAAACTTTTCGGCGATGTCTTGGATTACGGGGATGGCAGAGCGCATGCCGGTTGAGTTAACCTCTTCATCACAGACTGTTAAAAGCAGTACATTTCCATTAAAGTGATTCATTGCTGCTTTCTCAAGTATTGACATGTGGAGGGCCAGCCCGCTCTTCATGTCCATTGTCCCTCTGCCAAACATCCATTCACCCGAACGCAAATCGTTTTGAATTTCCTCCGAAAAGAGGCTTAACTGGCTCGTAAAAGCCTCAGCGAGTCTTTCCGGATCAAACGCCAGCTCTTTCCACCGCCCATAATCGTCTACTCCGACGACATCAAAATGACTTAACAAAATCACAGTATCTTTGCAGTTGCCTTTTTTCACAAGTGCCGTTAAGATTTTCCGCCCATCATTTGTACCATGGAGTTTTAAATGTTCAGGATGCTCTTGAAAATAAGCTAAATCTTGCAGCATTTTAAACACATCATTGCTAAATCGAACTTCGTCTGCAGTTCCTGTAATGCTTGGAATTTTTACTAAATCAATTAATAGGTTTTTTAATTGGTCCACTGATTGCCATTTTTCGTCCAATTTTTGTTTCATCTCCCCGAATCATCTGCCCTAATTATATTCGCCGTGATGCAACATTCATCCTTTTTTCCAATTTTCCTAACAAAAAAGAAAACAACAAAACAAGTGCCAAATAATAAAGACCGACGACAATGTACGTCTCCAATTGCCGATAATTGGAAGCGGCTTCACTTAAGGCAGATCCCCACAGATCGGTCATGCCAACATAAGCGACCAGGGATGAATCTTTTAATGCAATGATAAATTGATTGCCAAGCGGCGGAATTGAAAGTTTAAATGCTTGCGGTAAAATAATCCTTCTCATTGTCAGCGGATAGGACATTCCGAGCGACCGGCCAGCTTCCATTTGTCCATGATCAATCGATTGAATGGAGCCGCGAAAAATCTCAGCCATATAAGCACCGTTATGAATGGCAAGCGCAAGGGCACCTGCCCAAAATTGTGAAAGCGTAATAATCGATGCCATCCCGAAATAAAGGATGGCAATTTGAACGATCAGTGGTGTGCCGCGGATAAGACCGATATAGATTTTGGCTAGCCCGCTTAACCATTTGTTCTTTGATATTCGAAAAAAGGCAAACACAAGTCCAATGAGACAGGCGATGGCCAAAGAAGTTATGGTTAGTCTAAGAGTTAAACCAGCTGCCTGCAAAAAAACATTATAGGTCGATAGAAGGATATCAAACATGATGACCACCCACCCTCGTTATTTGAATAAAATTGTGATTATTTTTCGCCTAAAATATTTCGACCGAACCATTTCTTGCTGATCTTTTCATATGTGCCATCTTTGATGATTTCATCGAGTGCTTTATTTATTTTGTTAAGCAATTCTGTATCCCCTTTGCGGACAGCAATTGCCTGGTTATCATGCGAAAGCGGGGTGCCAAGTTCCTTGATATCAATTGCTTTTTCTTTTATCACCCGAAAACCGACCATTTGATCGGTAATTACAGCATCCAGCCTTCCAGTCGGAAGATCCATAAGCGCAGTTAAATCACTATCATATTCCACCACGTTTGCGCTTTCCGTTAGTTTTCGCGCCAATTCTCCATACGGACTTGCTTTAACCGCACCGATCTTTTTCCCTTTTAAATCATTGACAGTGGAAATCTGCTGATTTTTCCCTGAAATAAATATTTGCGAACCCGAGCGGTAATATGGATTCGTAAAATCAACGGATTTCTTTCTTTCATCGGTTACTGTCATGCTGCCGATAATCGCATCGTACTTTTTGGCTTGCAACCCTTGAATAATGGTTTCCCATGGATTGGTAACTGGAACAGGCTTCATCCCCATTTTTTCTGCAAGTGCTTGGCCAATTTCAACATCAAACCCGGTTAACTGCCCGTTTTCTTTGAAATTAAACGGTTTAAAAAGCCCGCTCATGCCATAGCGAAATTCTTGTTGGTTTGTTGCTTTTCCAGCAGTCTGTGATTTGGTTCCAGAAGATCCGCAAGCTGACAAAATGACCATTAACAAAACCAATGAAAGGCTTAAAATTCCAAGTTTCTTCACGGCTATTCCCCTTTTCGTTTAAAGAATACTGCTCAAAAATTGCTTTGCCTTTTCGTTTTTCGGCTGGTTGAAAAATTCCCCCGGTGATCCTTCTTCAAGGATCGTTCCGTCACTCATAAAAACAACCCGGTCGGCAACTTCCCTGGCAAATCCCATTTCATGTGTGACCACCACCATTGTCATGCCTTCTTTTGCCAATTGCTTCATAACCTGCAACACTTCACCGACCAATTCAGGATCAAGTGCAGATGTCGGCTCATCAAAGAGCATGATCCGCGGTTCCATCGCTAGAGCCCTGGCAATGGCAACGCGCTGTTTTTGTCCGCCTGAAAGCATGTGGGGGTAGCTTGCTGCCTTTTCCTTTAATCCAACTTTATCGAGTAATAGCAATGCCTTCTCTTTTGCTTGCGCTTTGTCCATTTTCTTGACGTGCACAGGTGCTTCAATCACATTTTCAAGGACATTCATGTGTGGAAATAAATTAAAATGTTGAAAAACCATTCCTACTTCTTCTCTTACTTGATTGAGGTTTGTTTTTTCCGGATCAATAATCTGGCCTTGAAGATTGATTTCCCCTTCACCATAGAATTCTAAAAAATTGATGCACCTTAATAGCGTGCTTTTCCCTGAGCCGCTTGCACCAATGATTACAACTACTTCCTGCTCATTTACCGTTAAATTAATGCCTTTAAGAACTTGGTGATCACCAAACGATTTGGTTACGTTTTTAATTTGAATCATAAAAAACCTCCTTTCAAAAACATAAATTTGAAAATTCGAAAATTTAATATATTCTATTTAAAGAAAAAGACAAAAAGACTAACTTTGTTAATGATTTGCAATTTTTAAAAAATAAACCCAGGGAATTCCTCTTCCCCGGGTTATCCTAAATATTTATGATAAAGCGATTTTGCTTCAACAATATTTTTTGTACCATGTACCAAAACCCTGCCATCTTTGAAAACCACTAAGCGGTGCTGATCGATACTATAGGATAAGAGAAACGGATTCCGCTCCACAACCCCGCCTTGCTTAGCAAACACTTTTTCCAATTCGGCCAAATCACGTTCTACCTTGCCGGTGGGTCGGATTTGCACTGTATCCCGTCCGCAAAGTACAGCGGTTTTTGTTTGATTTTCAAAAGATAAATAAGGGTAGGAGCGGTCTTTGCCGCATGATGGACAATTTGCTTTTTTTATTCTATCCACATTTATCGCACTATATTGGTTTTTCCATAGGTCAAATGATACTAGTTTATTCCGCAAGGAAGCAAAATCTTCTACGAGAATCTTTAATGCTTCACTGATTTGATAGGAGACAACCATTTGGACCGCTGGACTAATGATGCCAGCAGTGTCGCAGGTTGCTCCTCCTAAAGGAACTGTTTCTATTAAACACGAAAGGCAAGGGGTTTTTTCCGGAATGATTGTGTAAGTAATCCCATAGCTTCCGACACAGGCGCCGTAAATCCATGGCACATTGTGTTTTTGCGCGACATCATTGATAATCATTCTTGTTTCAAAATTATCGGTTGCATCGATAATCAAATCGACCTGTTTCGCCCATTCCTCCAGTTCCAAAACGGCAGCATCAGCGATGACAGCTTCGATTAGAACGCTGGAATTTATCATCTCTAACTGTTTTTTCGCTGCAATGGCTTTAGGTATGCGGTTTTTAGCATCCATTTCCGAATACAATTGCTGCCGCTGCAAATTAGACCATTCCACATAGTCGCGGTCAACAATCGAGAGCTTCCCAATTCCGGCACGAACAAGCGCTTCGGCACTGGCTGTTCCCAGTGCACCAGCACCGATCAACAAAACATGCTTTTTTAAAATTTTCTTTTGTCCTTCTTCTCCAATGGGTGCAAACAATGTTTGCCGGGAATAGCGATTCATCACCCGATGCTCATTCCTTCAAGCGGACTACTCGCTGCAGCATATCTTTTTTTCGGAATTCTTCCTGCCTCAAAACCAAGTCGTCCTGCCTCAATCGCCAACTTCATAGCTTTTGCCATTTTAACAGGGTCTTTTGCTGCAGAAACTGCTGTATTTAGCAAGACGCCATCCGCACCTAGTTCCATTGCAAGCGCGGCATCGGCAGGAGAGCCAATTCCCGCGTCAACGATAACTGGAACTGTTGCTTGTTCAATAATAAAGCTTAAGTTGACCGGGTTAATAATTCCTTGTCCGGAACCGATTGGCGATGCACCCGGCATGATCGCATGACAGCCAAGGTCCTGCAGCTTACGGGCAAGAACAACATCGTCAGAAGTATAAGGAAGAACGTTAAAACCTTCTTTTAACAATTCTTCTGTTGCTTTTAACGTCTCAATTGGATCCGGCAGCAACGTTTTATCACAGCCGATTACTTCCACCTTAATCATATCGCAAAGACCTGTTGCTTTGGCAAGCTTGGCGATGCGAACTGCTTCTTCTGCTGTTTTTGCCCCTGCTGTATTTGGCAATAACGTGTATTGATTCGTGTCAAGCTTTTCTAAAAAATTCGGCTGGCTTGCCTCGAAAATATTCATTCTCCGCACCGCAAATGTCAAAATCTCTGCTTCAGATTCTTCTATTGCCTGCTTTTGAATAGCAAAATTTGGATACTTTCCTGTTCCAAGCAATAATCTTGATTGAAAGGATAACGAACCAATTTTTAACATATTAACCGCCTCCAACAAAATGAACAATTTCAATTTTATCCCGATCGGATAGTCGGGTTTCTTGATGCTCATCCTTATTTAAAATCGTTCCATTGACCTCGACGACAACAACTTTGTTTTGGACATTATAGAATTCGAGCAAGTCTGTCACAAACATAATTTGCTTAGGCAAATATACCTGTTCCCCGTTCAATGTAACTTCCAATCTTTCACCCCTCCTAGTAAACCATTTCCCTTTTGCGATCCAAACGAAAAGCAGTAAGAAACTGGTTATCTTGCAAACTGCCATTTAGTAGCTGGGCGACTACTATTCCTGTCAGCGGACTTAATAAAATTCCATTGCGGAAATGTCCGGCGGCAACAAATAAGCCACTCCAAACAGGATGTTCACCTATGTATGGAATCCCATCACCGGTCTGCGGCCTGATACCCGACCACACCCGCTCCCATTTTGCATTGGTTATTTGCGGGACAATCTTCATCGCTCTTTCGATTAATGTTGCAATTCCGCCGGCAGTGACATTGTTTTCAAATGTATTTTCAACCACTGTGGCACCAATGTAAACTTCGCCATTTCTTTTAGGAACAAAATAACAGCGTTTGTCGGAAAAAATAGTGGTATTGATCAACGGCTTTTCAGGCTTTACTGAAAAACATTCACCTTTTACAGGATAAATTGTAAGATCCATTCCAGTCTCTCGCAAAATTTTGGCCGCCCAAGCGCCTGAAGCAACAACAACCTGCTCACAATGAATTTCTTCTTCGGAAGTTTTAACGCCTGCAATGCGGCCATTCTCATAAACGAAGGAAACTACTTCAGTATTTTCACGGATTTCCGCACCAAAATGGGCTGCTGCTTTTGCAAAAGCAAGCGATAACTTTGCAGGCTGAACATGACCATCATTTGGAAGATACATAGCACCAACGATCGTTGGGGCTAAATTTGACTCCATATGCTGCAATTCTTTTGAATCAAGCCACTGAATGCTAGAATCCCAGCTTCGTTGAAATGCAACTTGCTTCTTTAACGCAGCGGCCATTTCTTCAGTTTCAGCAATTTTTAGCATCCCTTTATTGACAAACTCAATATCAATTCCCGTATACTCCAATAATTCGCTGGCAATGAGCGGAAACATGGACTGACTTTTCAAAGCAAGTTGAAAAAACGGCCCGTCTTGCTCAATTTCTGCTTGAGCAGCGAGCATGCCGGCGGCTGCACTTGAAGCCTGGCAGGCTAATGAAGATTTTTCAAGAATCACAACTTTTTTCCCTGATTTTGCAAGTTGATAGGCGATTGAAGAGCCGATTACACCCCCACCAACAATCGCTACGTCAAAAACCTTTCCCACTTTCTACATCTCCATTTTCAATTTCATTTTTGTAGGCTTTAACAGCCGATACAGGGTCATGTGCATCGAAAATCCCTGACATAACCGCAATGCCTTTTGCCCCCACTTGTAAAACTTGCTTTGCATTTTCAGGAAGGATACCGCCAATTGCAATGACGGGGACCGACAGAAATCCAGTTATTTTTTTTAACTCCTCCAACCCTTTTGGCTTTAGGCCCGGCTTGGAACCGCTTGGAAAAATATGTCCATAAAGTAAATAATCAGCATTCGATTGTTCCGCTTTTATTCCTTCTTCAATAGAGTGAATGGAACAACCAACCGTCAAACGAGGAAAATTGGCCTTAACAACTGACACATCCAAACTATGCCAAGCTAATTGAACACCGGCTGCGCCTGTCACTAACGCAACATCCACCCGGTCGTTTAGGACGATTTTCGATACGGGGACATTGGATTTCGTCAATAGGTTCATTGTTTGATATAAATCCCGAGCCGATTTTTGTTTTTCACGCAAATGAAATTTCGCAACATACGGGTGAATATCCGCCAGTATTTCGACAAGCTGAGGGATCGGCATTTTCCCGTTTGACACAACATGAAGTTCTTTTGCACAATGTTTAATTCATTATCACCTCTTTTTAAACTCGCTGACAAATCATAACAATAGGATTAAAAAAGCAAAAAACCACTTCTCCCATGCAGGAGAAGTGGTTAGATGGATTCTAGCAGCGTCCAAAAAATCCTGTTTCCCACTTCCCTACGCTGGTATGATCCAGGTCAGGTTCTTAGAGTCCCGAAGTTGCACTTCAATCTCAGCCCTTTAAAAGGGCACCCCTAGCGGTTCCGTTCATGTATTCAGTTGTTTTCCTTCTTCTTTTATACTAGCACCATGAAATAGATTGTCAATAAAAAGCAATAGAAATTTTCAAAAATTTGCATTAATGGTTTTGGATCGGGCTGTTCACTAAGTTTTCATTTAAAATCAATGTCCAATTCATCCATTTTTTTCAGTATTTTTCCTTAGTGTTTCCTTAAACTCACCAAAGTAGCTTAAGGCATCCGGATTTGCCAATGAACCAAGATTAACCGCTTGCTCGATAGCAGTGCCCATTAAAATTTTTTTGATGGGGACTTCTAGCTTTTTACCGCTTAATGTTTTCGGAAGCTCGTGTACTCGAAAAATATCATTTGGAACATAGCGTGGCGATGCACTTTGGCGAATGGCTCCATTCACTCTTTTTTTCACATCTTCCGTGAGCTCGGCACCCTCTTTTAAAACAATAAATAGCGGCATGTACGATTGGCCACTTGAAATTGGGATCTCAACAACAAGGCTGTCGAGCACTTCGGGGATGTTTTCAAGGGAACTGTAAATTTCGCTCGTACCCATGCGGATCCCACCGCGGTTGATCGTGGCATCCGACCTGCCATAAATAATGGCGCTTCCTCTCGATGTGATTTTTATAAAGTCTCCATGACGCCAAATACCAGGATAAACATCAAAATAACTTGCTTTGTAACGCTCGTTGTTCTCATCATTCCAAAAATATATGGGCATGGAGGGCATTGGCTCAGTGATCACGAGCTCTCCAATCTCGTCTATTTGTTCGATACCATCCTCGGAAAATGCTTTTACCGCTGCACCAAGCGCTCTTGCCTGCAATTCACCGGCATAAACAGGCAGCAGGGGTGATCCCCCTACAAAAGCTGTACAAAGATCGGTTCCACCGCTTGTCGAAAAAAGCCAAATATCGTCTTTCACGTGATCATACACCCACTCAAAACCGCTGACAGGAAGCGGCGAACCCGTTGAACCAAGGCTTCTTAAATGGGAAAGATTATATTTCTCTTTTGGATTCACACTAGATTTCATACAGGCCGTTATATAGCTTGCACTTGTTCCAAACACCGTCATTTTTGTAGCTTCAGCAAATTTCCACAACGTTTCTTCATTTGGATAACTCGGATTTCCATCATACAGCAAAACCGTTGAACCAGAAAGTAAAGCGCTTACAACAACATTCCACATCATCCATCCGGTAGTGGTATACCAGAAAAAGCGGTCGTCTTCCTTTAAATCATTTTGCAAGGCTCCCAATTTTAATTGTTCAAGCAAAATACCCCCATGACTTTGAACAATCGGTTTTGGCTTTCCGGTTGTTCCTGATGAGTACAATATCCAAAGTGGATGTTCAAAGGGTACGGGCTCAAAAGCAAGGGAAGCACCTCTGTGTCTTTCAATTAGTTCACTCCACAGTACCGTTTTTGCAAGCCCGTCTAATAAAGGCTGCTCATGGAGATAAGGTATAACAATGGTTCCTTCCAAAGTTGAAAGCTCGGCTTGAATCTTTTTTACTATTTCAACCCTATCAAAGTCTTTTCCTCCGTAGCGATAGCCGTCAACGACAATCAAAATTTTCGGTTCAATTTGCTTGAATCGATCGATCACACTCATCAAGCCGAATTCAGGTGCACAACTTGACCAAACGGCCCCAATACTTGCACATGCCAAAAAGGCCGTTAAGGTTTCATGAATATTCGACGCATATGCAGCGATTCGGTCGCCACGCTTTACACCCGCTGATACAAAATATTGAGCAATGGCAGCGGTGTTTTTCTTCAGTTCACTCCAATCCAGTTTGCCTTGTGGGCGGATTTCCGACTGATAAATCACTGCCGGTTGTCCTGTTCGTTCAGATCGAAAAATATGCTCGGCATAATTTACTGAAGCACCTTCAAACCAATGTGCTCCCGGCATTTTTCGTCCACTAAGCACTGCCTCATAAGGTGTATGTGACGTTATTTCAAAAAAACTCCAGACTGCCGACCAAAATCCTTCTATATCGGAAACGGACCATTCCCATAATTTTTCATAAGTGTCAAAATGAAGCCCGCGCATCTCCCTCAACCATGTCATAAACTTTGTCATATTGGCATTTTTCCGGATTTCTTTTGATGGTTGCCATAATAATCTTCCTTCCATCCTTTCCGCGGTCATATCCATCCCCCTTCCACTTTCATTTAAAAGCATCTATTATCATCATATACACGTTGTAATTCGCAATTTCCTTTTTTTATAGAAAATGTGGGAATCCTCATCAATATTTTTTATTTTTCCAATCAATTATTAATGAAACAAAAGCAACATCGTTATAAAATAAAACTATAAGAGGGAACAATAAGAATGTAGAAACATGAAACATTCGTTATAATGAAAATATAAACTGAATCGTTCAACACTCCCGTTATTTTAGAAGAGGACAACTGAAATGGAGTGGTATTGTTATAGATGAAAAACGCATTCAAGAGGGGAATTGCAGATGAAAAAAAGAAAAAAACACAATTTTTTGCAACGGATTGGCAGAGCATTTAAATTAAATTTTATTAAACTGCTTCGTTCACCCGGAGGAGCAAAAAAAGTGTCACTCGGTTTTGCTTTGGGATTTGGGCTGGAGATGCTGGTGATTTCGACAGCATCGCTAGTCTATATTATCTTTATTCCACTTGTTCGGCTTGCAAAGGGTTCACTGCCTGCTGCAATCATTGGCAACGTTATTGGCAAACTTACCTTTCTTCCTGTGATCCTTTTACCGATAGCCAAAGCAATCGGCAAAGCAATTTATCCTGTAAATGTGAAAATTAATAGTCAAGGAGCATCCTTCTCGTTTCAAAAATTACTTCAGGGTGATTTAAGCAGTCTTAGCAGTCTTTTGCACGGCAGCATAAATGTGTTAATTGGCATGAGCATTCTCGGCACCATCCTCGGTTTCATATCCTACTTTATTGTTCATTATTTTTATGAAAAAGAAAAAGCAAAAAGAATGAAAAAAAATCGCGAAAAGCATGCATTAGGCGGAAATTCAGCAAATAAAAATTTTGTCTAAAAAAGGCGTTTACTCGTAAGAGTGAAGCGCCTGCTCTTTTTGTATGCCTGTCTCTTCCCAGCCTTTGCATACATCTATCCATTCTTTTGCCTGTGAAAATTGAAAAAGCTCTGAAATTGTTAATTCAATCGCAGAATTTGAACTGCCACAGGCCGGAAATACTGTTTCAAACCGTTTTAGTGAAATATCCAAATAGACATCCAGTTCCCTTGCTAAGCCAAATGGGCAAACACCCCCAATTTGGTGCCCTGTTTGCAGTAACACTTCATCCGATGCCAGCATCCGGGCTTTAAAACCAAAAAAATGTCGAAATTTCTTGTTGTCAATTTTGGTATCACCTGCCGCAACCACTAAAATTGCTTGCCCTTCAGTTCCGCTAAAAGATAACGTCTTGGCAATTCGAGCTGGAATGACACCAATCGTTTCAGCAGCCTCTCCAACTGTTGCACTGGATGTTTCAAACTCCATGATGTCAGCCTCTCGATTCCATTGCTGAAAATACCTTGTCACATTTTCAAACGACATACTTTTCCTCCTTCAGTTTGAATTTTACTAGCATTATACCAAACTTTGCTGATGAAACGCGAGGTCGGCATGGACTTTCCACGTATACCATATAAAAAAGAACCGCTTGGGCTCTATTTATTTTAAACTTCGATGCAGGAAGGCTTTTGTCCGCTCGAATTTTGGATTTGTAAACAACTCGGACGGGGGGGCTGATTCGATAATCTCACCGTTGTCCATAAAAATGGCTTTGTTGGCAACTTCTTTGGCAAAACCCATTTCATGGGTAACTACAATCATTGTCATCTGCTCTTTTGCTAGTTCTTTCATGACTTCCAATACTTCACCAGTTAATTCCGGGTCAAGCGCAGATGTTGGCTCATCAAACAATAGGATTTCCGGGTTCATCATTAACGCTCTAGCAATGGCCACCCGCTGCTTTTGTCCGCCTGAAAGTTTTGCCGGATAGGCTGTATCCTTATCAGCCATCCCGATTTTTTTCAATAGTTCCCTGCTTCGCTTCTCGATCGTCTCCGTTGATTCATTCTTCGCCAGTTTTGGTGCAATTTCCAGATTTTCTTTAACCGTTAAATGTGGAAACAGGTTGAAATGCTGGAATACCATCCCCATTTTTGACGTCACCTTTTTGATCTCCTGTGGTTTTGAATAAATTCCTTCCTTAACGAGATAGTCGCCCTCCACACGGATGGTACCGCCATTTATTTCTTCAAGATGAATAAGACCGCGCAGCATCGTGCTTTTTCCTGATCCAGATGGTCCGATAACCGCAACAACATCATTTTTGTTTACTTTAAATGAAATATCTTTTAACACTTCCAGTTTTCCAAATGATTTTTTCAAGCTGGAAACTTCGATCATTGCCATTTTCATCACTCTCCCTATTCGAATTGATACCGTTGTTCAAGCCATTTAAAGAACATACTCAATATAAATGTAATAATTAAGTAAATAACTCCGGCATAGAAGAAAGGCATAATGGTAAAATCACGATTAACCGCAGTTTCGGCATAGTGCAACAATTCAGGTACAGCCACTGCATAGAGCAATGCCGTATCTTTGACCAACGTTACAGATTCATTTGCAACGGCTGGAAGGGCGATACGAAACATTTGCGGTAAAATGATCTTTCTTGTCGTTTGCCACTTTGTTAATCCAAGCACCTGCGAAGCTTCGTATTGACCCTTGTCAATCGCCAAAAGCCCGCCGCGGAAAATTTCCGCAAAATAAGCAGCATAATTCAGAACAAAGCCGATCCCGGCGGCAACAAACCGGTCGAGTACTAAGTACTGGCCAATACCGGGGATAAGCGGGAGGCCGAAGCAGATAAAGAGCAACTGCAGCAATAACGGAGTGCCACGCATGACGTAAATATAGGCTTGAGTTATTCGTGATAGTGTTTTAAATCGGCTTCTAATTGCCAGCGTGAGCATAAAACCAAGCGGAATGGACAGGACAATCGCTATCAAAAACATAAGGATCGTATTTTGCGCTCCCTCAAGCATTGGTTTAATAATGGTATTGAAATATTCTAAAGACATCTGTTCATTCCTCCACAAACAAAACAGGCTTTCCAAAAGCGGAAATCCTGTTTTTGTCGATTTTATGATCCATCCTCATGGACTCGCCGATTGGCTAGTTTTCGTTTAAAACCTTATTTTCTCCAAACCATTTTTCAGAGATTTTAGCAGCTGTACCATCTTTGTTCAGTTCATCAAGTGCCTTTTGAAGTTTGTTTAACAGTTCTTCATTGCCTTTTTTCACGCCAACACCGTATTCTTCTGGAGCAAGCGATTCGTTTAACAATTTAAAGGTGTTCTTTTCTTTTGCCATATAATACTTGATTACTACTTCATCAATTACAACCGCGTCAATTCGGCCTGTTTTTAAGTCATTCAGTGCCGTTACGTTATCGGAATACTCCGTTACTTTCTTAATCTTTGATTTGATTGGATTGGCATTTAAAGCGTCAGCAGCGGAAGAAAGGGATTGAAGACCGACCACTTTACCTGTTAAATCATCCAATTTAGCCATGTTAGACTTAGCAAGGGTTACGACTACTTGAGCGTTTTTTAAATACGGCTTTGTAAAGAGAACTTTCTTTTTGCGCTCATCTGTGATTGTATAGCCATTCCAAATGAGATCAATCCGCCCGCTTGCCAATTCTGATTCTTTTGTGCTCCAGTCGATTGGCAGGAATTTCACTTTTTCTCCCATTTTTTTTGCTGCTGCTTTTGCATAATCAATGTCAAAACCGACAATAGTATTGTTTTTATCACGGAAACCCATTGGCGCGAATTTATCGTCTATTCCAATCACCAGTGTTTTGTCCTTTGCAGGTGCATTAGAAGAGCAGCCAGTTATCAGCGAAATTACTGCTGCGATTACGAGAATAACAGAAAATATGCGTTTCATGTTTACTAACCCCTTTTACCATTTGCTTTAATACGTTAATAAATTATCAAACTATACTATAATATCATAGAGTAAAAGGAGTTACAATTCAATTTTAAAAAAGGATATAAAAGGGATAAGTCCGTGCTATAGGAAGCACGGCTTTCTTATTTAATCATTATTATTGTTTTACGGTAAACTTTGCTTTTGCTTCAATCCGACGGCGGTGCAAAATCGGTTCTGTGTAACCGTTTGGCTGATCGTATCCTTGGAAGACAAGATCGCACGCTGCCTGGAACGCGACGGAATCATCATAGTTGGCTGCCATAGGGCGGTAACGTGGATCATCGGCATTTTGTTCGTCAACGACTTTCGCCATGCGCCTTAACGTTTCCATTACTTGTTCTTTCGTGCAAATTCCGTGATGCAGCCAGTTTGCCATATGCTGGCTGGAAATTCGCAATGTTGCCCGATCTTCCATCAGACCAATGTTGTTAATATCCGGAACTTTTGAGCAGCCGACTCCTTGTTCAACCCAGCGGACAACATAGCCAAGGATTCCCTGTGCATTATTATCCAGTTCTTCTTGAACTTCCTCAGGTGTCCATTGTGGATTTTCAGCCACTGGAATTTGCAGAATCTCATCATTTACATCAGTGATTTCATCTAACAGATTGTTCTGAACTTGCTTAACATTTACTTGATGATAGTGAAGAGCATGCAAGGTTGCTGCTGTTGGCGATGGAACCCATGCCGTATTGGCCCCTGCTTTTGGATGAACGCCCTTTTGTTTTAACATTGCATCCATTAGATCCGGCATTGCCCACATTCCCTTGCCAATTTGGGCATGACCTTGGAAACCAGTTTCCAGCCCTCTGTATACATTTGATCTTTCATAACTTTGAAGCCATGTGGAGGATTTCATATCATTTTTGCGAATCATTGGACCCATTTCCATCGATGTATGAATTTCATCCCCTGTTCGATCAAGGAAACCAGTATTAATGAAGACAATCCGATCCTTTACTTCGCGGATGCATGCTTTTAAGTTAAGGGATGTGCGGCGCTCTTCATCCATTACACCTATTTTTAAGGTGTTACGCTCTAAGCCTAACAAATCTTCCGTCCGATCAAAAAGCTCATTGGCAAAAGCAACCTCTTTTGAACCATGCATTTTTGGTTTAACAATATAGATTGAACCTTTGGAAGAATTTTGGTATTTTCCGTTAGCTAATAAAGAATGTTTGGCGACTAGACTTGTAAAGACTGCATCAAGGATACCTTCTGGGACTTCATTGCCATTTTCGTCTAAAATCATATTTATGGTCATTAAATGACCAACATTTCGAACAAACATAAGCGAGCGCCCATTAAGTGAGAATTCTTCTCCTGTTGGTGAAGTATAAATACGGTCGGGATTCATTGTCCGGGTCATAACTTTCCCCGCTTTTGTAAAAGTAGCCGAAAGCTCTCCCCTCATTAGTCCCAACCAGTTTCGATACACTAGTACTTTATCTTCTGCATCAACTGCTGTCACTGAGTCTTCGCAATCCATTATGGTTGTAATCGCTGCTTCTAGCAGAATATCTTTTACACCTGCTGGATCGGTCTTGCCAATCGGGTGATTGCGGTCAATTTGTATTTCGAAATGAAGATCGTTGTTTTTCAATAAGACAGCCGTCGGGGCTTCCGCTTCACCCTGGTAGCCGGCAAACTTGCTTTCTTCACTAAGACCGACAACGTTTCCGCTGCTCAAGGATACCTCAAGCTTTCCGTTTGCAACCTTGTATCCAACAGCATCTTTATGAGAACCATCAAGAAGCGGCGCAGCTTGGTCGAGGAATTCTTTTGCAAAAGAAATAACTTTCTCGCCGCGTACCGGATTATAGGCTCTCCCCTTTTCCGCACCGTCCTCTTCGCTAATAGCATCTGTACCATATAATGCATCATAAAGACTTCCCCAGCGCGCATTGGCGGCATTGATTGCATACCGTCCATTATTAACCGGAACGACTAGTTGCGGACCCGCTTGAATGGCAACTTCATCATCTACATTTGAAGTGGTGACCTTGAAATCCTCCACTTCCGGTTCAAGGTAGCCAATCTCTTTCAAAAAAGATTTGTATTGTTCAAAATCAAATTCCTTATGTTCAAGATGCCAATTGTTTAGTTTCTTTTGAATTTCATCACGAACAGCCAGCAATTCTTTATTTTTCGGAGCCAGATCGTTTATAAGCGCTTCCAATCCTGACCAAAAAGACTGCTGATCCACATCGCTGCCAGGCAGTGCTTCTCTGTTAACAAATTCGTAGAGTTCAGTTGCTACCTGTAAATTGCCAACCTGCGTATAGTTCGACATTCATCTCATCCTCCTAACACTTTTTCAATTCGCTTCAATATTGTTTCTTATTATGAAACATCGTTTCTTAATGTTTACACTCAAATAATAGCACACTCCTTTGACTAATTTCAATAATTTTCAATCAATTTACGTGATTTTTCTTAGTCAGAAAGTCGGTTGTATAAATATTGATGCGCTTTAAAAAAACTATACCTTTTATACAAAAAACCGGTTCTTTTGTAGAATAAACCGGTTTTTTTGAGTATATTCAATTTTTCCAAAACGAAAGTCATTCAAAAAGAGAAAGAAATTGCCCGTATCCTTCTTCTTCGAGTTTCTCTTTTGGAATAAAACGAAGCGATGCGGAATTGATGCAATAGCGGGCGTGATCCGGCCCTGGGCCGTCGTCAAAAACATGACCTAAATGGGAATCGGATGATTTGGCACGGATCTCTATTCGGCGCATCCCGTAAGAAGTATCGAGTTTCTCTTCCAGCTCCTGCCTCCTTAACGGTTTGGTAAAGCTCGGCCAGCCACAGCCAGCATCATACTTATCTTTGGAGCTAAACAAAGGCTCCCCAGAAATAAGGTCAACATAAATGCCCTCTTCGGCATTGTTCCAATATTCATTACGAAACGGTGGTTCGGTTGCATTATTTTGGGTCACTTCATATTGAAGTGGGGTCAAAACTTTACGCAGTTCTTCATCCGTCTTGCGCTTTTTCCAATTTTCACGAATGAAACGAGCCCGGCCTGATCCTTCTTTGTAAAGCCGATAGTGGAACGAATTTTTTTTATAATAATGCTGGTGTTTTTCTTCCGCTTTGTAAAAAGGCCCGGCAGGCAAAATTTTCGTTACAATCGGCTTTTGAAAACGGCCGCTCGCCTCAAGCTCGGCCTTTGAAGCTCTGGCAAGCTCTTTTTGTCGGTCATTATGATAAAAAATCGCTGTTCGATAAGAACTACCGCGATCGTTAAATTGCCCACCCTCGTCTGTCGGGTCGATTTGCTGCCAATACAGCTGTAGTAACTTTTCATAAGGAAAAACGGCTGGATCAAATGTAATTTGGACTGCTTCGTAGTGTCCTGTCGTGTCCGAACACACTTCCTCATAGGTTGGATTTTCTTTGTGTCCGCCAGTATAGCCGGATTCCACTTCAACAATTCCCGGCTGTTCGTCGAACGGTTCAACCATACACCAAAAACAGCCGCCGGCAAACGTTGCTTTCTCATAGTGTTCTGTCATAAAAATTCATCCCCTTGATTTGCGTATTCGCATCTATTCTTTATATTCCCACAAAAACATTTTAAAAAGCAAACGAAAAAGCAGGAACCGCGTTCGATTCCTGTGTGTTTTTTCTATTTCATTTTTTCTGTTGGAACTTTTATAGCTCTTGCAAAATTTTTTATTTCCTTTATGCCAATTCTATTTAATAAATTTATTATTTTGTTAAGATGATTGCAATCCTCAACGACAACAAAGCTTGACTGCCGCAGCTTATTTCGATAATGAATGGTCAATTTAAAAGCATGATTCAACCGTGTATCCAATCCGTATAGCTCATGCCAGCGAACAATTTTTTCAACTTCATATCCTTTTATCTTTTCGGAAGTATAGAACCTTCCGTTTACAATCAATCCTTTCGGTAAAACAAATAAATTCCCCCGATGTTTTACTGCGCTGATGAGAAGAAAAAACAAATAGGCAAAACTTAAAAATGTTGAATCAAGCCAGTTCGTTGTAACTACGATCCACAACATAACCATTAACAACAGTATTGTGAGCGTTGTACCCCAATTGACGAATTTATATGATTTTGTATCTTTCGAAAGCATCTCCATTTCTTTCCATTCCGATGGAATGAGGATACTTTCAAATTCGTCTTTTTCTGTTGGATAGAGGGCATTTTGTGAACAATCTACTGCTTTCTTTAAATTCAGTCGGTATTGCAAAAGATAATAAATGCTGATGACAAACAATGCAGCAATCAAAATCGAAACCAAACTTTCTCTCCCCCTTATAATTAGCATATGTTGCTTCCATAATAAAACATAAATGGTAAGAAGAAAAGAAAAAAGAGCCCGCTTGCGGCTCTTTCTTTCGTTTATTATTTTGATGCCAGCTGATTGCGGTCAACAGCACCTGGGGGCTGTTCCATCCATCCTTGTTCAATCATGATGTTTGCTCCATCTTCAACAAATAAACCGACATCCATTAAAAACCGGGCATACATCCCGCCGATATCCCGCCTTCCATTTAAGGAAGCACCATTCGCATATGTCCGAATTTTCATCGAAAACATATCGATTTTATGAAAAAGCATTAATTTATCGGAAAAAGGGGCAGCAGTTGACGTACTGACTAAATGATCCAATAGCGGAGGCGCCGGTAAATGATCTTTTTGCAAATGCTGTGAACAAGCCTCAATATGCTTTTTTGCAATTTCTATGCCGCGGAGCATAAATTCTCGGACTTTTTCCGTATTAGCGGTTTGACTAAATCCAATAAGCAATGCTTTACTTGTCGTATCGTTATCAATATTGTCATACAAATCAGTAATTTCCAATGCATGTAAGGGTCGGACATTGCCAAAGAATCCGTTTAGATAAGTTTGCTTTTGAATAAAATCAACTTTCTCCGGAACTGGAATCGGTGGCGGCTTCATAAGAAAACCCTCTGCGAAAAGGATATCATTAACTTTTGACAAAAGCTTGACTGTTAAATCTAATGTCTTGATAAAAAAGTCTCGGACATCTTTCCTCACAACTAACGGAACAGCGGTTGAGTAAAGACTTAAGCCTGCTTTTCCGGCATATCGTAAATAATGCAGATAAAACTGATCTTCAAATAGCCTTGGGGCCCCCAGGTTGACGTCTTTGTCGTTGAAACCAACCGGTATCGGGAAATTTTCCTCGGTAAAAAGCTTCGTAATGTCTTGTAAAATCGCCGTACTTAAATTTAACACCGTTTCCAGCACATTATTTATTTCTTCGTCCTCCACATGCTTTAAATAATAGCTTAAGACACATACTGACATAGAATTTCCCATATATGTTGCCCAAAGTTTGCCCATTTCAACTGAAGTTAATTTGTCATATACTTTGTTTTTTTCCTTCGCTGAAAGTTCGATTGGTTCATTGGTTTCCATATTAAATTCTCCTTGTTTTACTAGGATACCTTATTTTTTCAACTATGGAAAAATTATTCTAATACCTTCGCATCATTCATTAAAACAACAAAAGTCCTTTGCAAAAAAGGACTCCGTTCCTTGCAGTTTTTCTATATGACACTGTTTTTTACTGTCGGGCTATCAACGCCATCCGGATCAAAAATAAAGTTTAACGGCAAATACGTTGGAGATAAATCGCCGTTCTGCTCTCCAACTCCCTGGTTTCTCTTGTACGAAACAAATTGATCAATAAATTGATTGGGGCCAAAACTGACAACTGAGGAATGGTCAAGGGTATTCACTTTAAATCCAAGAAGATTCACCACCATTGGTGCAAAAATCATATTCAGTCCTCCTAACTACGGTTCTTTCCAACGGCTTCAAAACTGGAAGCAGAATCAATTTGATCCCGGTCATCTACAAGGCTACGGGTGCCAATAAATTCACTTTGATCGCCAAAATTCTGGCCATACCCTTGATTTTTTTTATCCGAATTATGCCATTCAGCCAATAAATTTTGACCAATGTTAACAGCTGAAGCATTTTCAAATGAATTAATTTTGATAACGCCAATATTGATGTGAATATACGGTGCTGGTGCAGGCAAATGATTCCCTCCTTCTGGCATGGAGTTTAAACAACGTTACCAGTTCGTTTTAAAACTTGGGAAATCGAGTTCTTCATCATCGATCACTACAGAAATAGGTGCGAAAACCGTTGTCTGATCAGCATTTTGTTGGCCGACTCCTTGATTTTTCTTTCCTGAGACTGCTTTTTTGATTAAAATATTCGCTCCAATTGCCGCTTTACTTAAGTGATCTTCATTTTGAATAACAATTCCACCAATTGAAATTCTGGAATGTGCAAAATTCATCATTCTTTCCCTTTCTATCTGACAACTTAATTAAGTGTATGATAGAAACTGTGCCATTATGAATGATCTAACTTTCCGGAGAATCTTCATTTGACTCTGCCGGGTCTTCAATGGGAATGTCTGAATAGATCCCTTCGGTGGCAGTAAAATGAGGTTCTCCGACTGTAGAATTTGCTTCGCCATTATCGGCTTCTTCCTGTTCAGAGGATGTGTCTGCCCCCCCTTGCAGCGGGATGGTGCCGTATGTTGCCCCAATATTTAACACTCCGCTTAACTCCTTGATCCCGACTTGTTCAATATTATTGTTTTGCTCATACTTATCCAAAAAGAATTTATCAATGTAAATTTCTTTTGGTTGAACAACTGGCTGCCCTTCGGTTTTCGGTTCTTTGAAAAACTCTTCCAACTCACTCCATTGTTTTCGGGACACGTCCAGCTGTGTCAAAATATCAATTTGTATTTGATTCACTAAAGCCAAATTGGTCTCAAGCCCCTTGATTTTTAATTGAAGTTCCTGCAATTGATCGGAATGGGATCGCACAGATTCATTTGAATGGTGGAATGTTGGGAATGAATCTGCGTGATTGTTTTGTTGTTCTTTTTGTTCAAGGTTCTCAAGTCTTCGGTTTATTTTTTCAATTTCCTTGTTTTGGGCGAGGAATTCTTTCTGAGAATTCCTTCTCAGAGGATCACTTGTGACGAAGCTGTGTTTTTTTTGGGCGGCTTCCAATTGTTCTTTTAAGGTAAGGAGCGGTCCTATTTTCGCTTCTAGCTTCAATAGCCGATTTAAATGGACTTCAAGGGTATTGATCCGTCGAACTTGCTTTTCCAATTCTATTTGTCGGTTTTTTTCGTTTTCTTCGCTTTCCCCTTTATTAAAAAATCCTTTTACTGACATAGAAATCACCATTTTTTTCCGTTTTATTAAACAAATCTCTATTCAATAATTACCGTTTCTTCAGGCGCCCGTTTTCTTTTATACCAAACCATTAACAGGCCGTTTTCAAACTTTGCCCGAATGTCGGAGGAACTTGCGGGTTCCGGCAATTCTACAATACGTTCGAAATCTCCGCTTTGTCTTTCCTGGTGAATCGGTTTGACTGGAATAAGGGACGGAAAGGTACCTTTTAGCAAAAGGTTTGTTCCGGATATAGATACGTTAAGGTTTTGCTTTTTAAAACCTGCCAAATCCGCTAACACGATAATTTCCAATTCGGTCATATAAATATCAACAGGGGGAAACGTTTTGGAATGTACCGCTTGATTGCTAGGTTCACGCGGACTACCGTTCTGAATATCGCTATTTATAAAATCGTTTACCAAGGACGAATCGGAAAACAGCTTCCAAAAATCATCTGATTGCTGTTTTTTGGCCAATTCCATCCATTTCTTAAGTTGGTCAAAATCCATGACTCCGGCCTCCTATACGTTAGGGGGAGACAAAAAGACAAGCTATATACTATCTATATTTTTTTAAGTCCAGATCATGCCTATTTCACTCTTTTTCGCAAAAAATCCAATATATATATCCATAGAAACCGGAACCAGAGTCGTTCCAAAGTTTACATAATATTATTACTGTATTGAAATAAGCATATGCCCTGTACTTTTTCCCTAAACTGGGTATATGTCTATTCCTCCCATTATTTGATACATACACTATTTTTGAATTCAAATTCAAGAGGAGCGATAAAAATGGAAAAAAAGCCCTATGTAACTGCACCAGCAGTACCTACTCAACCGTTTGTGACGGCGCCTTTGATGCCTGCACAACCTATGCCAACTGCACCCATGATGCCTGTTCAAGAGATGGTAATGCCAGCTGCACCAACTTGCCCAACTTTTTATCCACAATATACCTATGAACCATGCTGCTATCCAATGCCGATGGTCAACCCATGCTGCCCCCCTATGGTCAATCCTTGCTGCGGGCCAGTATTTGACCCATGCTGCATGCCGATGACACCATATGGACCATACGGCTTTCCTTATTAAACAGAATAGGAGAAAAAACCTTGGCAATTGTCAGGGTTTTTTTCTATCCCAATCAACGAGTTCATAGTTTACTTCCATCCAAAAAAGGATAGTTAAAGAAATAGATAAAAACCTCGGGGGTAATCTATGTGGATTCATAAACGATTTTTTATGTATGCAAGCGGAATTCTTTTAATCTTGTTAATTGTTTTTCTAGCCGGAAAGATTGACTACTTTTTTTGGCCGTTTCAAAAAATAATTACCGCTGTTTTTTTTTCAATGGTCATCTCGGGTTTGCTCTATTATCTAATGCGACCGCTCGTTCGCTTCTTTAGCAAATATATGAACAAAACAGCAGGCATCCTCCTTGCATTTCTTGTTTTTATTGGAATCGGTTATCTCTTTTTCCTAATTACAAGCACAACTGTTTCAAGCCAGATTCAACAGCTTTCCGAACAATTCCCTAAAAAAGTGGAAAGAATTTCAGATCAGTCAAAGGATATGAGCGGCCAAGTATTTGGCAATGATTCAATCAAAGTGATTGAAAAAAAGGTCAATGATTATTCCCAATCCGTTTATCATATCATTGAAAAAAATCTGCTCTATATTCTTTCCATCATTACAAATATCGCAGCTATTTTAGCAGTGGTACCGTTCATCGTCTTCTATTTGTTGCGCGACGATGAAAAAATAAGACCCAAGCTTTTAAACTATCTGCCCGAAAATCACGTAGAAGAAGGCAACCGAATTTTACTAGACATTGATAAAACATTATCTACCTATATCGTTGGCCAGCTTCTTATTGCAGTTTCGGACGGAATTTTTCTCTACATTGGTTTTCTGATTATCGGGTTGAACAACAGTCTTATTTTAGCGCTTTTAGCAATGGTCATGATGGTTGTACCGTTTATCGGCCCCATTATTGGCATTGTTCCTGCCGTTCTAATGGCCCTGCTACAGTCCCCCTTTATGGTATTGAAAGTGATCCTTGCCGCCCTTGCGGCACAGCAGCTTGACGGGAACCTCGTTACGCCGAAGGTTATGGGAAGCCGTCTTGACCTGCATCCTTTGACTGTTATTTTTCTGCTAGTATTTGCGGGATCCGTATATGGCTTTATTGGCATCCTGATTGCCATTCCCCTTTATTCAATTGTAAAAGTAACCCTTAAAAACTTGATTAAGTTTTATAAACTAAGAAAATTGGATATCTATTAATGGTAGCCGTTCTGCCTGAAAAACAGGCAGTTCCGTTTTCTTTCTTATTCCAAAAGTTCACAGTTTGTTAGGCCATTCCGAAAGGCTCTTGATCCGGTTGGTATTTGTCATCCATTGGATAAAGATGCTTTACCAGCTCCATTCGAATCAATTCGGGTATTCTCTCTGTCTTTTGCGTTGTGAAATTAAAATTGACATAGATCGATGATCCTTTTGCACAACATTTGCCATCCTGGTGAATTTCTTCATCGATCTTCAAGCTGGTGTTTCCGATTTCTTTAATCCACGTTTTTACGGTTACTTTTTTCCCATAATAGAGCTGCTGAATGAAATCGACATCAAAATGAATGATGACCATCCGCCAATTTTGAAACGATAAATCGGGGGTAAATAATTTAAATATCTCTTCCCTTCCTGCCTCAAACCAGACAGGTATCGTGGTGTTATTGATATGGCCTGCACCATCTGTCTCCGATACTCTCGGCACAATGATCGTCTCAAACATATAATCATCCCTTCTTCCCCTCTTCCTTTTTGTATTCCACTTTTCAAGCAAATTTCCTTCTTTCTCTGGCATTTTGGTTAGTGTAGGAATATTCGGGGAAATAAAGGATTATCGATTTAATAGCACGAATTAAAATGGTGACAATAATTTATTTGCCAACGCAAATCGGAACAAGGAGGAGAAGTTGTGGAAACAAAAGGATTATTTTTAAATGGTAAATGGATGTTAAAAGAACGGACCTATCCCTTGTATGCACCGTATAGCGGTGAACAGCTTGCTGAAATTAGCAAAGCGGATGCCAATGATGTAGAGGAAGCAATCCAATCTGCACATCAGGCTTTTCAAGAACTGCGGGAAATACCAGCATACAAAAGAGCGGAAATCTTGTACCGGGTTGCGGAGTTAGTGAAAAAAAACAAAGAAGAACTGGCCAAAATCATTGCGCTTGAAGCTGGTAAACCGATTCGCGCAGCACGCGCAGAAATAGACCGAACAGTTGCCACCTATCAATTTGCTGGCGAAGAAGCAAAGCGGATTTACGGTGAAACCGTTCCAATGGATGCTGCTCCCGGAGGCGAAAATCGGCTTGGAATGACATGGCGCGAACCGCTTGGCGTTGTGGCTGCGATTACCCCTTTTAATTTTCCATTCAATTTAGTCGCCCATAAATTGGGGCCTGCTTTCGCTGTTGGCAATACCGTTGTTCTAAAACCAGCGAACCAAACACCGTTAAGCGCTTTAAAAATTGCAGAAATCTTCCAGCAAGCAGGTCTTCCAGACGGTGCGCTTCAAGTGGTTACAGGCAGCGGCAGTGAATTAGGGGATATTCTTGCTACCCACCCGCTGATTAAAAAAGTTACCTTCACTGGTAGCCCGGAAGTTGGAAAAGAGATCAAAGCAAAAGCCGGCTTGCGCAAAGTAACGCTTGAACTTGGATCCAACTCTGCGGTAATTGTTGAACCTGCAGCAAACTTGGAACCGATTCTTGCCCGCTGTGTTGAGGGGGCGTACGCTTATGCAGGCCAAGTCTGTATCTCGCTGCAGCGGATTTTTATTCATGAATCAATTTACGGAGAATTCAGCAAACGCTTCAGCCAGTTGACCAGTCAAGTTAAAGTAGGCGATCCACTCGATGAAGAAACGATGGTCAGTGCGATGATCCATGCCAAGGAAGCGGAACGGATTGAATCATGGGTGGCGGAAGCTGTTGGTGAAGGAGCAAAAATTGCTTCAGGAGGAAAACGAAGCGGTGCCAGCTTCGCACCGACTGCACTAGTCAATGTGTCAAAAAACATGAAAGTATGCTGTCAAGAAGTATTTGCCCCTGTCGTTACGATGATTCCATATCAAAATCTCGATCAAGCAATTAGCCTGGTCAACGACTCCAACTATGGATTAAACGTTGGGATTTTTACCGAAGACATCAATAAAGCCTTATATGCAGCGAAAAAAATCGAGTCTGGGGGAATCATTATTAACGATATTCCAACGTTTAGAGTGGACCATATGCCTTACGGAGGAGTAAAGGAAAGCGGCTACGGTCGTGAAGGCATCAAATATGCTGTTGAAGAAATGACCGAATTAAAATTTGTGACGATTAAAACGTCAATCTAAATAAAGGAGGAATCCAATTGACTGTTTCAAAGCTTATTTTCACTCCATTAAGCTATACTGGCTGGGGATCCCTAAAGCATTTAGTTCCGGAAACAATGAAATACAAGCCCGGTAAAATTCTCATTGTCACCGATCCGGTCCTTGTTTCACTTGGTATCGTCAGCCGAGTAATCGATCCACTTGAACAGAAAGGCATTTCTGTGACAATCTATGCGGACATTGTTCCGGAACCGCCGCTTGAAACAGGGGAAAAACTCGTGCAATTCACACGGGAAGGTCATTTTGACATGGTGATTGGTATCGGCGGCGGGAGTGCTTTGGATCTAGCGAAGTTGGCAGCTGTTCTCGCAGGCCATGAAGGGAATGTAGCTAGCTATTTGAACTTAACTGGGACAAATCAAATTACAAAAAAAGGCCTGCCGAAAATTTTAATCCCTACTACATCCGGGACAGGTTCGGAAGTCACCAATATTGCGGTTCTATCGCTTGAAAGCACAAAGGATGTTGTCACGCATGATTACTTGCTGGCAGATGCTGCAATTGTTGACGCAGAGTTGACAGTATCCCTTCCAGCAAAAGTAACGGCTGCAACTGGGGTTGATGCGCTTACTCATGCGATTGAAGCCTATGTTTCTGTAAACGCGAATCCGGCAACCGATGGTCTTGCACTGCAGGCGATTCGTTTAATCAGCAGTGCTATCCGAACAGCAGTACTGGACGGAAGCAGCCGGCAGGCGCGGATCGATATGAGCTATGGGAGTTATATTGCGGGCTTAGCTTTCTTTAATGCCGGGGTTGCCGGTGTCCATGCTCTCGCCTATCCACTTGGCGGCCAGTTCCATCTTGCCCATGGGGACTCTAATGCTGTGCTTCTGCCGTATGTAATGGGTTATATTCGGGAAAGCTGCGAAAAGCGAATGGTGGATATTTTCATTGCATTAGGCGGAGACATTGCAAATTTATCGGAAGATGAAGCATCTAGAAAATGTGTGCAGGAATTGAAACAATTGGTTCGCGATGTCGGCATTCCGAATACGATAGCTGAATTTGGCATTCCCGAAGCTGCTCTACCAAAGCTTACTGAGGATGGAGTGAAGCAAAAGCGGCTGTTAAACCGCAGTCCGCTCCCGCTTGGCAAAGAGGATATATATGCAATATACAACGCCGCATATCATGGAAGGCTAATTGAACCGCAGGCAAACACTTCGGCTAAATAATAGGATATGTGAAGCCGATTCAACAGAAACAAAACGGTGCCCGTACGATGGGCACCGTTTTAATATAAGATTTTTTAATTCAAGAACTTCCGAAAAAATAGTTTCCATTTGCTGTGATGGCACTCACAACATTTACAGGATTTTCCCCTTACAATGAAAGAGAGGTGATTACAAACATGAAAAAGAATTGGTCAATTTCTCTTGAACATGACGAATATGAAACAAACATTGAGCTTGTGCTAGAGGATGCACTTAATGCTGTAGCCGAGACATCCGGCGGTTTTTATGTAAACCTCGTCACCCCTGCTGTATATGGCAATCCCGACGAATATTTGACAGATGTATTAAACTACCAATTTGGTTCAGCGATACGAACAAAATTTATTGATCAATGCGGATGCGGCGGATATGTTTTAAGAGTATGGAAAGTAGGCTAAAAAGCTTTGAAAACCAAAAGCTTTTTAGCCACCATCTTAAATCAAGTCGTTTCCCGGCTGAATTTTCGCTTTTGGATAAAAATCAACCGGGAGGAAAGCCCAATGCCGGCTGCCAGCAAGCCAATCGTAAGGCCGATCCAATACCCCGATGCACCGAGATTCACTACGTTGGCTAACAGATACCCAACTGGTAAACAGATTAACCAATAGGCAATTAATGTCATGATAAATGCCAGATTAACGTCTTTGTAGCCCCTCAATGCCGCTTGAGCGGTTACTTGAATAGCATCCGAAATTTGGAAAAATAAGGCGTAAATAAGAAATTGACCTGTTAATGCAATGACTGCTGCTTCGTTCGAATACAGACCTGCGACCTGATTGCGAAATAAAACAACAAACACACCGGTAACGATGGCAATCACTACGGCAAGGAACAAACCAAGCCAGCTGTAGTCCCTAGCATCGCGAAAACGCTTTGCACCAACCTCATAGCCAACCAAAACGGTTAATGCAAGCGAAATGCTATAGGGGATCATATAAAGAAAAGACACAATGTTTAACGCGGATTGATAGGCTGCAATTGTGGTAACATCATACCGGCTGATGAGAATCGTAACAATCGCAAAGATGCTTGTTTCAAAAAAAATCGATAAACCCATCGGTACACCAATTTTTAAAATTTCCATGCATTTTGCAAATGAAAAATTTTTAAAATACAAGAATTTTACATAACCCGCAAACGGTTCTTTCGTTTTTACAATGATGATCGTAATCATTAGAATGACCCAATAGGTGAATGAAGTGGCATAGCCTGCACCTGCCCCGCCAAGCTCAGGAAAACCCCAGTGGCCAAAAATCAATACATAGTTCAGAAATAAATCAATTGGCAGTGAACTCAATAAAATAAACATAACGATCCGGGTTTTTCCTAACGCATAAATGAATGACCGTAATGCATTAAAAATAAAAAGCGGAAGAACCCCTAAAGCCAGTCCAAGCAAATAGTTTTTTGCGACTGTTTGAACGCCCACTGCTAAATTCATTGTTGCAAAAATGGAATTTAACAGTAAAAACCCGCCAAATAGAACGATGGCGGAAATGGCGATCGCCAGGTAAATTCCATGTACTAGGACAGAAGAAACTTCCTTGTGCTGTTTTTGACCAAAACGCTGTGCAGCAATTGGGGACACAGCAAGCAAAATTCCGCTTAATCCGGTAAAAACAGGATTCCAAATCGAAGAGCCAATGGCAACTCCTGCTAAATCTGTAGAGCTGTATCTACCTGACATCGTCGTATTAAAAAATACCATCGAAAACATCCCGAGCTGTGTTATTAAAATGGGGATTAATAAAATAATAATTTGCTTCAACTTCTCACGTAGCGTATATGTCTGCACCATCGTAAACTCCTCAAAATAACAGCAAAATTGGATCCCATAGAGACCCAAATACTATCATACTCGAATTTACATATATTTTCTAGATTAATTGAATAAGACCTTACCCAAGATGGACAAGGTCGGATGAAACATCTTTACTTTTCATGTGGCTGCAACGCTTTCTGAAGCATTGTTCCTTCTTTTGCATAGTTGATATGCCATGAAAATGCTTTTTCCAAAATATGAGGGGTTTGACCACCTCGGTTAAGCGCTTCATAGTAATATTCTCTTAATTGTGAACGGTACAGTGGATGGGCGCAGTTCTCAATGATCAACTCAACACGTTCTCTTGGAGCTAAGCCACGCAAATCAGCGTATCCTTGTTCAGTGACAAGCACATCGACATCGTGTTCTGTATGATCAACATGGGAAACAAATGGTACAATGCTAGAAATTTTACCGCCTTTTGCTATTGACTTGGTCACGAAAATTGCCAGACGGGCATTTCGAGCAAAGTCACCTGATCCACCAATCCCATTCATCATTTGCGTTCCGAGCACATGAGTAGAATTCACATTTCCGTAAATATCCGCTTCCAACGCAGTATTAATTGAAATAAGCCCTAAGCGGCGTATGATTTCTGGATGATTCGAAATTTCTTGAGGACGAAGAACAATCCGGTCACGGTATTTTTCGAAGTTACCAAGAACCTGTTTCATTTTTTCCTCGGACAAAGTAATCGAGCAGCAAGAAGCAAAGTTGACTTTGCCTGCATCAAAAAGATCAAATACTGCATCCTGAAGAACTTCAGAATACACTTGCAACTCTTCAAATTCCGAATCCAACAGTCCGTGGAAAACCGCATTTGCCACCGAACCAATCCCCGATTGCAGCGGTGCCAGCCGATTCGTCAGCCTGCCAGCAACAATCTCTTTCCGCAAGAAATGAATCAAATGACTGGCCATTGTAACCGTTTCTTCATCAGGCGGGACAATTGTCGACGGAGAGTCGAGCTGGTTTGTAAATACAATGCCTTTGATTTTCTCGCTATCAACAGGGATCCCAATCGTTCCAATTCTGTCCTCTGGCTTCAGTAACGGGATCGGCTTGCGTTCCCCCTGTTTTCCCGGATCATAAATATCATGAACCCCTTCTAGCATTTCCGATTGTGCCATATTGATTTCGATAATAACTGATTTTGCATGCTTTGCAAACACACTGGAATTTCCAACTGAGGTTGTCGGTATTACTACGCCATCCTCCGTAATCGAAACCGCTTCCAATATTGCGAAGTCAATAGGCTCCAATACATCCGCACGCAGCCACTCAGCGGTTTGGGATAAATGGTGATCCGTAAAATACAGCTCTCCCTGATTGATTTTTTTCCGCATTGTCGAATCTGCCTGAAATGGAAGGCGTTTGTTAATCATTCCAGCTTCAGCAAATATTTTGTCAATGTCGGATCCCAACGAAGCTCCAGTATAAATGTTCACTTTTAGCGGTTCTTTCTCCGCTTTTTTTACGAGTGCAAAAGGAACTGCTTTTGCATCACCTGAGCGTGTAAATCCGCTCAACCCCAGTGTCATCCCATCATGAATCCAGGAAGCTGCCTCTTCAGCAGATACGATCCGGTCATAAAGACGTCGATCCCTTATACGACTGTATTGTTTCTCCACTTTTCATCCCTCTTTCTTCCCCTTTGCAGACATTGTAAACGATTTCATGCAGATCGAAGAAAAAAAAGGATAAAATTAAAGAAAAAACGGGTAAAACAGAGAAATTTAACCTTAAAGCAGGAAAATTCAGAATCCGAGCAATTTTCTAAAATAAGCTGAATAGGATTGGCTAACTGGGATTCGAGCTCCATTATTTATTTCCAACAGAAAAGTTGAGTGAGTATCCGGAAATATCTCTTTTATAAAGTGGACGTTGACAATAAAGGAACGGTGACATCGAATGAAAAAATCCTTTGGCAAAAGATATTCAAATTCTGATAAAGGGTATTTATGTGTCCCGGTTATGTTATCAGCGTAGACAAACGTTTTGCGGTCTTTTGCCTCTATGTACATAACATTTGAGAAAGGAACGGGTATCCAGCTATAATGCTACATATAAACTAGACAATAAAAAAGGAGTTTCTTAGTTGTATGTCAACCACTCGAAGAAAGTTTAACCCAGAAGAAAAAGCGCAAATTGTACTGGAAATCCTAAAGGAAGAAAAGTCAGTTTCACAGCTCGCTTCTGAGCATGGGATCCATACCAATGTCCTCAACCGGTGGAAATCCGAGGTGGTACAAAACCTCTCACAGCTGTTTGTTGATGATCGTAAAGGTATCACCAAAATGAAAAAAGAATATGAACAACAAATCAATGAACTCTACGCCGAGGTTGGTAAGTTAACCACCCAATTGTCGTGGCTTAAAAAAAAATCTGGCCTCTAACTTTACTCGTGAAGAGCGTATTGATCTCATAGAATGGGATTGCTCCGAACACTCCATCCTCGTACAAGCGGATTTACTTAATCTAAACCGCACCAGTCTTTACTATAAGCCGGTCCCTCCCTCTCCGGAGGAAATTCGCCTCAAGCACCGGATTGATGAGCTATACACAAAGCATTCTTTTCTGGGCTATCGAAAGATAGCTGCCATTATGAATCGAGAAGGGGATCTTATTCACGAAAATACAGTAAGAAAGTACATGCGAGAGATGGGTATTATGGCTATCTATCCCGGTCCGAACCTTAGCAAACGGGATCTCCAGCACCGGATCTACCCCTACCTACTTCGAGGGCTAAACATTACTCAGCCCGACCAGGTTTGGAGTGTGGATATCACGTATATCCGGATGAAGCAAGGCTGGATGTACCTCTACGCCATCATGGATTGGTATTCTCGCTTCATTGTGGATTGGCAATTGGATCAAAGCCTTGAAATCGGGTTCGTATTAGAGACTATGAGAAGGGCGCTAGCCAAACGCAAACCCGCCATTATTAACAGTGATCAAGGGAGCCACTTTACCAGCCCACAGTACACAGATTTGCTAAAGGAGAACGAAATCCGCATCAGCATGGATGGCAAAGGCCGTGCAAAGGACAACATCGTTATAGAACGGTTCTGGCGTAGCCTGAAGTACAATGAGATTTATATCAACGACTATACTAGCCCGCGAGAAACGAGGCAAGGTGTGGAACGCTATATCCATCTACACAACCACTACTTACCACACCAGTCATTGGATAACCATACACCAGCTGCTGTGTATAACCGGGATGTTGTACTGTTATCCACATGTGAATAACAGTAGCGGTGTTCGTCAAGAAAGTTGTCTTATATTTATATCTAAACTTAAAAAATCCTACCGCGCTTCGCTTGCTGCCCTCTTCATAAAAGATTCGTTCTAACGAACCAATCTTTTATGAAGAGGATGAAATTTTACCAACATTTCAGCGCTTTGGGGTGATCTTGGGTGTAGGAGGAAACCATTTCTCCCACGCCTTCGCTTATACTATGTCCTCCACCTGTGGACAATATCTAATTGGCGCTATTCCCCTCAATTTCCATACAGGAAGAGGAGATCAAGACCCTTGTATTATAGAAATATCTAAGTAATTTAATCTTGTATACACCTTAATTTTTCAAAAAAACTGTCTTGACTTCTTGTAGCACCATATAGCGTGTATGCTGAAACCTTAGTGATGGATTGTACTCCTGACCAAAGATATCTTCCAGCATCCGGGCTTCCGCCTCTTCACGCCGTTTACGCTCCGCCAATTCTTCCGCTTTCTTTTTCTCTCTTTCTATTACATTTTTTTCAAAAATTTCTTGATGCAGACGTGGATCAAATGGGACGGTTGCGAGCGCCAATAAATCAGATACATATTCCGCCCTTACTTCCTCGAGTATTTCTAATGAAAGGTTATAAACTCGATCTGTTATACTTTCACGGACAAAATCCTCCGTTATTTCTTCATAAAACGTATCTTCAAATTGGTTAAAAATTTCCCGCGGAAGCTTTCCTAAAACAAATTTTGGCAAAAAATCATTAAGGAAGTTGAAAATGAGTTCTACATAAAGATCGTAGTAGGTTTCATATTCAAAAAAGGTTCTGTCCCAATCAATTGTTTGGTGAATACCACCTGTTACTTCATCGAAAAAAGAATCCATAGTAGTATAATTTTCCACCTGGAACGGTCCTTGCTCTTCCAGTTTTTCTTCCAATGCCAAAAGATCATCAATATCCTGATATTTTACCTTCGAATTGAAATCTGTTTGTAATTGTTTTGCTGCAAAATCCCTGACGTGCAAGTAGAGGAGCATACTTTCTTCATCTACCATAAACTCCGCTGCTTGTTCAATCTTTTCTTGAAAAAGCAATAGTTCTTCTCTTTTTCTCTCTTCCAGCTGCCATTTTTTATAATTTTCACGTGCTTCTATATAGCGATTTTCCCAATCTTCCCGCTTTTCTTGAAATTTTTTTAATAGCCATGTTCTTGCATCAAACGGACTATATGAGCGCATCTCATTGCGGAACAAGCGATTGATTCGCTTTCGATCCATTCCCTCAATTTCTAACCCCTGATTCTTTAAAAAGTCCTTCTTCTCGCTTCGAGGGACATCATTCGTAACTTTGTTCAGCCATACGTTTAACCATAACTGCTCGATATAGAGGCTACGGTCTTCAAGATATTGCTCAAAAGGCGGCAGTGTTTCTGCACACTCTAAATACGCATAAATGTCTTCCAAAATTTTTCGTTTTGTCTGTTCAATGGCAAGGGGATAAACAGATGCCAATTTACTCAAAATGTACACCACCATTTTTCAAACCAGGTTGTTACCTTATTTTATCACTTACATCCAGCAGGAACAAGCGTTCTGTTTATAAATTATGGTTTTGACAATACTTGTTCACTAATTCTTCAATTTGATCCGTTTCTGGAAATTTTCCTGAAAATGAAAATGGAATTTCTTCAATAAATCTTTCCTTATTATAAACGTGAATAGCACCGTTTTGGCTAATCACACTATATTCAGGGATAAACCTGTAGCCGCTTCGTTCAATTGCTCCCAAGTTCAGACCTCCTAGTACCTTAGTCTTCATTAGTATGGCTGAAAAAAGCCGGCAAATTCCAAAATAAAAGAGACTGTGCTTGTAAGCACAATCTCTTTTTTACCTTTTTAGAAGGTTGAATACACTGCTTTATTCTGTTTGATTGTTGCTTGCGCGGCAGCGAGACGGGCGAGTGGAACCCTGTATGGGGAACAGCTGACATAATCAAGTCCCGTTTTGTAGCAAAATTCAATTGAGTTTTTTTCACCGCCATGCTCGCCACAAATTCCTGCCTTTAATTGAGGGTTTGTTTTACGGCCAAGCTGAACACCGGTTTCCACAAGCTTGCCTACACCTTCTTGGTCAAGAACGGCAAATGGGTTTTCCTGCAAGACCTTTTGTTCAATATACGCTTGCAAAAACTTTCCTTCAGCATCATCACGGCTATAGCCAAAGGTTGTTTGTGTTAAATCATTTGTTCCAAAAGAAAAGAAATCCGCTTCTTCGGCAATTTGATCAGCTGTTAATGCTGCCCTCGGAACTTCAATCATTGTACCAATCGTATAATTTATTTCGATTCCTGTTTCATCTTGTACCCGTTTGCCACAAACAGTGACCAATTGGCGCATTTTCTTTAATTCATTTACATGGCCGACAAGCGGAATCATAATCTCAGGATTTACGTTCATCCCTTTTTCCGCCATCTTTGCCGCAGCATAAAAAATGGCTTTTGCCTGCATTTCATATATTTCCGGGTGAATCATACCAAGACGGCAACCGCGATGTCCAAGCATCGGATTAAACTCATCCAACTGCCTTACTTTTCTCAACAGCTGTTCTTTCTTGTGTAATTCTGGTGAATCCGGTTCGGTTAATTGCAGCCTAGTCACATCGATAATTAATTCTTCTTTATCCGGTAAAAATTCATGAAGCGGCGGATCAAGCAACCGAATCGTAACCGGGTGTCCCTTCATTGCTTCAAAAATTCCTTCAAAATCCCCTTGCTGCATTGGAAGGAGTTGATCGAGGGCTGCCATCCTTTCTTCACTATCTTCGGCTAAAATCATTTTTTGTACAATCGGAATTCGTTTACTATCCATAAACATATGCTCCGTCCGACAGAGGCCAACCCCCTCTGCACCGAACTCAAACGCCTTCCTTGCATCCTCCGGATTATCGGCATTCGCTCGGACCCCCATTTTCCGTTCTTGATCTGCCCAGGCAAGGAGAAGCTGGAATTCATCCGAAAGTTCAGGCTCAATCATTGGGATTTCTCCTGACATGATTTCTCCTGTTGAACCATCAATTGTCAGCACATCCCCATAGTGGATGACCGTATCGCCAACACTAAACTTTTTACCATGCAGATCTATCTTTAACGCTTCGCAGCCGCAAATGCATGCTTTGCCCATTCCTCTTGCCACGACTGCCGCATGGCTTGTCATTCCTCCACGGCTCGTTACAACCGCTTGGGCAGCGACGATCCCGTGAATATCATCCGGGGTTGTTTCCGGGCGCACAAGGATGACTTTCTTGCCTTTATTGCTTAACTGTTCTGCTTCATCTGCATCAAACACAACCTGCCCTGTTGCCGCACCGGGTGATGCCGGAAGCCCTTTTGTTAACAGCACCCGTTCATGTTTTTCATCAATGCGGCGATGCAGCAGTTGGTTTAATTGATCAGGATCAACGCGAAGCAATGCAGTTTTCTTATCTATAATCCCTTCTTCCACCATATCAACGGCAATTTGTATGGCAGCTTGTGCAGTTCGTTTTCCTGTGCGGGTTTGTAAAATAAACAGCTTGCCTCGCTCGACCGTAAATTCAATGTCCTGCATATCATTATAGTGCTGTTCCAACTGACGGCATGTTTCGGTAAATTGCCTGTACACCTCTGGCATTTCATCTTCTAAGGTAGCAATCGGCTGCGGTGTCCGGATTCCGGCGACCACATCTTCCCCTTGCGCATTCACTAAGTACTCACCGTAAAGCACTGCTTCCCCTGTCGATGGATTTCTTGTAAAAGCAACTCCCGTACCACAGTCGTTACCCATATTGCCAAAAACCATACTTTGAACATTAACAGCAGTGCCCAAATGATCAGGAATTTTGTTTAAGCGGCGGTAAACAATCGCCCGCTGATTGTTCCAAGAATCAAATACGGCATTGATTGCCAAAAAAAGCTGATCCTTTGGGTTTTGCGGAAATTCTTTTTTTGTATGTTTTCGAACAATTTCTTTATACGCTGCAACGACTTGCTGCCAATCTTCTGCAGTCAGCTCTGGATCAGCTGCATAGCCTTTTTCTTCCCGTAATTCTTCAAGAAATTGTTCAAAATAGAAAACATCAACTTGTAAAACCACATCGCTGAACATTTGGATAAAACGGCGATAAGAATCGTAAGCAAAACGCGGGTTATTCGTAAGTGTTGCAACCGCTTCGACCGTTTCGTCATTCATCCCAAGGTTTAAAATCGTATCCATCATACCCGGCATAGAAAAAACGGCGCCAGAGCGAACCGAAACGAGGAGGGGATCTTTCGGATCACCAAGTTTCTTGCCCATTCGTTCCTCCAACCTTGCTAATGATGCAAGAGTTTGCTTTTCCACTTCGCTTGGTATCTTTTTTCCTGCCTGATAATAAGCATTGCAGGCTTGCGTTGAAATGGTAAAACCGAACGGAACTGGCAGACCGATTTTTGTCATTTCCGCCAGATTCGCCCCTTTTCCGCCTAAAACATCTCGCATTCCGCTGTTGCCTTCATTAAATAAATACACATATTTTTGCATCTTTCAAATCCCCTCTCTTTTTTTTACTACCTCTAAAATAAAACTAGCTGTTTCTTCAACTGCCTTATTGGAAACATCGATGATCGGACATCCGACCCGCTTCATGATTTTTTCAGCATAATCCAATTCTTCGAGAATTCGTTCAAAGCTTGCATAATTAGCCTCAGATGCCAAACCAAGGGCGCGCAATCTCTCTTTTCTAATTTCATTCAATTTTTCTGGCGAGATAATCAGACCGAAGCATTTTTTCCTTGGAATCGTAAACAACTCTTCTGATGGTGGAACTTCTGGAACAAGTGGGACATTGGCTACTTTGTACCGATGGTGCGCCAAATACATCGATAATGGTGTTTTCGAAGTACGGGAGACGCCAATCAAAACAATATCTGCCCGCAAGATTCCACGCGGATCGCGGCCGTCATCATATTTAACGGCAAACTCAATCGCTTCAATCTTGCGAAAATAGTCATCATCCAGCTTTCTCATTAATCCTGGCTTTTGGTTTGGCTGCAAATTGAATTTTTTCATAAATGCTTCCATTAATGGGTTGAGTAAGTCGACAGCAGGAATGTTTTCCTCTGATGCTCTCGCATCCAAATACGCTTTTAAATACGGTATGACAAGTGTGTAGGCAATGATGGATTGATTCTTTTTAGCTAGTAAAATAGCATCCTCGATATCTTCAATTTCTTCAACATAGGAACTGCGGCGAATTTCCACATGGCCGCCATTAAATTGAGTGGCTACAGCTTTGACAACAAATTCAGCTGTTTCCCCGACAGAGTCAGAGATAACATATACTACTTCATTTGGCTTCAAAATTTCACTCCCTTATGATTCACTGTACATTTCAATATACACCCGTGTTATGGTTGTTTTTGTAATCCGGCCGATAACGAGGTATGTATGGGTCTTTGCATCAAGTTTCTTTACAACAGGCAGGGAATCAATATGGTTCTCAATCATTATTTTCGCTGCTTCGTATAAAGTTTGATTCGGCTCGATCATGATAATATTCGGCATCCTTGTCATAATAACGCTTACAGGCAAGTCATAGAGGCTGCGCTTGCCAATCGTCGTTCGCAGCAAGTCTTTTCTCGATACCACACCAGCTAGGCATCCATTCGAATCAACCGCATAAAGGGTTCCGACATCTTCCAAAAATAACTGGACAATTGCATCATACACGCATGCCGATTTTTGAATGACAATTGGATGGGCTTTGTAATCAGCAACTTTTTGTTGAACCAATTTTTTTGCACGTTCCTGTTGGACTTGGTCATCATTCAAAAAATAGCCTACACGCGGTCTGGCATCTAAATTTCCTGCCATTGTCAGAATCGCCAAGTCGGAACGCAGTGCTGCTCTCGTAAGGGAAAGCTGTTCAGCAATTTGCTTTCCTGTAATCGGACCGTTCGTCTTAACAATATTTAAAATTTCCTCCTGGCGCTTTGTCAGTTTAATCATTCTCACTCCCTTCTTGGCTAATCGTCAAATGTGTTATACTTATTTTTATTTAGTATACTACATTTATCAAAAAATGAAACACTTTTATAGTGAAAAAGCAGAAATAATCATCATTTTTAATTGTGCTTCATTAAATACAGCTAAAAAAAGGCGGCCTTTATAAGACCACCTTTTCTTAGTGCGCTGCTGTTTTTGGGATTTTCAAGTAATTTTTGCCGGTTGCTGCGACGAGGACACCTAGTACAACCGCGAATGCACCAAAATAAAATGGTACATGCGGGTTAAACCATTCAGCTAATTTTCCGGCCAAAAAAGGTGCCGCCGCCCCGCCAATAAAACGAACAAAGCTATAGGAAGCCGACGCAATCGAACGTTCTACTGGGGATACTTCCATAACAGCCGTTGTGATTAACGTATTGTTTGTACCCGAGAAGGCTCCTGCAATGATGACTGCTAGAATAACGGTTACAAGCGATGATGTCCAAATTCCCATAACAAGCAAGTCAGCTGCAAACAGAAGCAGAACAATAACCATAGACTTTAACGTGCCGATCCTCTTTTCAAGCACGGGAGCAACAAAAACCGAAGTTATCGCCAACAACATTCCCCAGCCAAAAAAGACGTATCCTAATCCATGTTCATCCAATTTCATGACAAATGGCGTATAAGCCATTAACGTAAAAAAGCCAAAATTATATAAAAATGCCGTAATTCCAAGTGTTAATAATCCACGGTGTTTTAAAGCACGAAACGGGTCTAATATCGAGCTTTTCCTTGCGGGTTTTGGAATGTTTGGCAATAAAATCATGATTGCAACAAAGGCTATTGCCATTAAAACAGCAACACCTAAAAACGGTCCCCGCCAAGAAATTGAACCGAGTTCACCGCCAAGCAGCGGTCCAACTGAAATTCCAAGCCCCAAGGCTGCTTCATATAAAATGATTGCTTTTGCCGTACCGCCTGTTGACACCCCGACAATAACTGCGAGTGCCGTCGCAATAAACAAAGCGTTTCCAAGCCCCCAGCCGCCGCGAAATCCAACTAGCTGAGAGATGCCATCTGAAAAACCGCCTAATGCCGAAAAGACAATAATAAAGATCAGGCCGATCATTAACGTCAATTTAGAACCAACACGGCTGGAAACAAAGCCGGTGATCAACATAGCGATCCCTGTAATTAAATTATAGCTTGTAAACAGTAACGACACTTGGCTTGGTGTCGCCTTTAAGTTTTCGGCTATCGCCGGCAGAATTGGATCGACCAATCCCAGACCCATAAAAGAAATCACACATGCAAATGCCACAGCCCATACCGCTTTTGGCTGTCTCCCCTGTTGTTTTTGTAATTCCATCTTTAAAAATACCCCTGCCTTCTAATTTATTCAATTTTTATTCTTCCAGTTGTTTTACCTTATTAGCTGCTCTTGTTCGCAGTTCTTCTAATTCTTGTTTGACCTTTTGAATTTTGTCGAGTTTGACTTCGATTAGCCCTAGTTGTTCATTCACTACGTTAATGATTTGGGCCAATTTCTCTTTCTGTTCTTGTTCATTATTGGCACTGCGGTAGACTACCTTTTTCGATTCAAGAACTTCGCTAATTGCAATGTATTTTTGCAGTTCTTGGAGCGAAAACCCCAGCACTTCTTTGGCATTCACAATTTTTTTTAATAAATCAATATCCTTTTCGGAATAAAGCCTTGTTCCTCTTTCTGTACGCTGCGGTTCAGGTAGAATGCCGATTTCTTCATAATAGCGAATGGTTCTTTTCGTCAGTCCCGTTTGCTTTGCCACTTCATCGATTTTCACTAAATGCATTGTCTGCCCCCCTTGCATAATCTATGAACTTTTATTATTTCACAATTAGTACCGGACATGTCGCGTGTTTAATCACTTTGTGGCTGACGCTTCCCAGGACGATTTCGCTAATTGCATTAAGCCCTCTGCTTCCCATAATAATGAGGTCATAGTCTTTTGCTGCTTTCGTTATCTCTTCAGCCGGATCACCGAAAACAGTTCTCGGTGTATATTTCACTTCCGCGCCTGCTAACAGGGCTTCAGCCAGCTTTAAGATTTTCCCACCTTCTTCATTGATTAATTCCTCAATATTTACTTCCTCCGAAACCGTTGGGTCAACGACGGGGACATTCTGGTTAACATGAAAAATGGTAAGTGCACTCGTCGTTTGCAAATTTTTTGTGAGCTGTACAGCTTGTTTTAAAGCTCGTTTTGAATGTTCAGATCCATCGATGGCCACTAAAATTTTCTGATACATACAATTGTTCCTCTCTTCATAAATTAACGTTAACGTAAAATGTTACTTTCCTATTTTAAGCCTGTGACAAATATCACGTCAACGGAAATTTCGCTTTTTTTAACCGTTTTTTACAAACTGCCCACAGAAAAGGTTTAGAAAATGAAAAATAGGAAAAAGTAAAATAAAAAATGGACGAGGAGGTTTTCGTATGGTAAATCGAAAAGAAAGCGGTGAAACGGAGCAAGAGGTGCTTACCACTGAATCAAACCTCATTCGCAATGAAAAATGGGACGAGCAAAAGGCGGAAACAGAGTACGACATAATGGGAACAGCATTAAATGAATTGTAGGTCAAAACAAAAACTCTTTGCTATTTTGCAAAGAGTTTTTCTTTAAAAACCGATTTCCAGATATACTGGGCAATGATCGCTGCCCAAAATCTCTGAATGGATTTGGGCATCCAACAGCTTCTCTTTCAGTTTTGCAGAGACAAGAAAATAATCAATCCGCCAGCCAATATTCCGCTCGCGAACTTTGTTCATGTAGGACCACCAGCTATAGGCTCCTTCCTTTTCCGGATAAAAATAGCGAAAACTGTCAATAAATCCGGATTCCAGCAGTTCATTTATTTTCCCGCGTTCTTCTGGTGTAAAGCCGGAATTACCCAAATTCGATTTTGGGTTTTTCAAATCGATTTCCTTGTGGGCGACATTAAGATCGCCGCAAAATACAACTGGTTTTACTCTATCCAATTCCACTAAATATGCTCGTATTTGATCTTCCCAAAGAAGGCGGTAGGCCAGCCTGGCTAAATCCCGCTGCGAATTTGGTGTGTAAACATTCACTACATAAAAACTTTCAAACTCTAAAGTTATAATTCTTCCTTCCGGCTCCGAAACATCCGCTTCAAAACCATAAGATACCGAAATTGGCTTTACTTTTGAAAATATCGCTGTTCCCGAATAACCTTTCTTTTCGGCATAGTTCCAAAATTGGTGGTAACCCTCCAAATGAAGGTCGATTTGACCTTCTTGCAGTTTTGTCTCTTGTATACAAAAAATATCTGCATTGAGATTGTGAAAATACTCCAAAAAACCTTTTTTCACACATGCCCGTAATCCATTCACATTCCAAGATACAAATTTCATTGTCTATTCTCCTTGATGCTAGGCACTGCCTGAAGTTTGCTGAGATCGATTGACTGAACCAAAAAAGAGAGCCTCCTAAAAACGGCCCTCCGATTGCAGTTATTCAGCATCAAACACTTTTACTTCTTTCATTGTGTCGCCGTTTTTCATTGCCTTTACGGCTTCAAGTCCGGAAGTTACTTGAGCGAAGACAGTGTGGACTCCATCCAGATGCGGCTGGGACTCATGAACAATAAAGAACTGGCTCCCGCCTGTATCTTTTCCAGCATGTGCCATTGAGATTGCCCCAGGCTGATGTTTGTGCGGATTTCCTTCAGTTTCGCATTTGATCGTGTAGCCCGGTCCGCCCATTCCAGTGCCGGTTGGATCTCCACCCTGGCTGACAAATCCAGGAATCACGCGGTGAAAAATAACCCCATTGTAAAAGCCTTCATTGGCTAATTTTTCAAAATTGGCAACCGTTCCCGGTGCTTCGTTGGGAAATAAATCAAACTCAATTTTGTCTCCATTTTCCATTAGTATGTATCCTTTTTTCGCCATTTTGCAACATCTCCTTTTCTGTCAAATCAACAGTCTATATCATACCATTTTTTATCATGATATGAAAAGTGCTGCGATTCCTATCATGCGTTAATCCAGCGGTGAAATGCATAGACGGCAGTTAAAAAAAACAAAGATCCGACAAACGTATTCGCATGGATCCATGATTCTGAATGGCGAAAAAGTCCCAGCAACTCGGCGAATTGTTCCATAAATTGCATGATCCAACCGGCAATTAGCAAGACAGCTAGTCGGTTCCATCTTTCCATAAACGACAAAAAAATCGCTGTAACTACCGGAAGTATAATCAATAGGTAGAAAATATTGATTGAGAAGATGTCTGGAAATGGCCGATTTAGGAAAACGTACAGGTGCTTTCCAGACATTAATAGGTCAAGATATGTTCCAAACAGAACTGAAAACAACAGCGCTGGAAGCATTTTTTTAATCAATAAGTGACATTGCTTTTTTGGCGAGTGCTGCGAGTTCAAGCCTTTCGAGGGTTTTACAATACTCACTTTCAATCTCTCCATTTACTTTTTCATGATATGGATCAAGCATATCGGCAACCAGCCCATTTTCATACCAATCACCTTGTTCCACTTCGAGATGTTCAACGTTTTTCCACGCATTTTCAAGATAGGGACTATAAATCCGGCTTGCCCCGGGACGAAGCTTGCAGCCCTTTAAATGGAGCTGATATTTTCCTGGCAATCCCTCCCGAATCGGATGGAAAATTTCCGGCCAATAATCTTTCCTTGAACCTGTGTGAGGATTCCGAGCCGCCCAATTTTCGACACATCGTAAACGTTCCTGATCTTGAAACAATAATGCATACAACCTTTTTCCTAATTGAATCCGTTCGGTTAATGAGCCGAACTGCTTTAATGTTTGCCCGATTAGCATGACTTGATCATTTTTGTGGTAAGGAAAAAGAATTTGGTTAAATGAAAAAAACTCCTGGAGCTTAAATTCGGGCGTATTTAACACAGCTTTTTGAAATCCGGTGTTTTGGACTACCCGCTTTTCCAAATAGTTTTGTTCGTTAATAATTAATGCAATCGTCAAAATAGCAAAGTCTTGTTTTTTCCAAAAATACTGCCAGATCACCTCCATAAAAAGAGAAATATTTAAATAGGGGCATAAGTAAAAGAAAGGCTCATTTCTTTTTTTACTCTCCTCGTAAAGCAAAAATTGCGGATAGGCATCTTGAAAAATTAGCCAATTCCCGCGTTCCAGAAATAAAAAGAACGATTCTTTTTCTTGCTTTGTCAGTAGATGCATCAACAGTTCGCCTTTTAAATCTGTCATATTCCACCCGCCATTTCGAGACACCATATGGCCGAGAAACGCCCAGTGAACCTCGGGATGCTGCTGGTAAAAATCGAAATAGGCTTGTGTCCTCGCTACATTGTTTTTGTTTCGTTCTGCCGTTTTTTTGCGCACCTCTTGAAGCAGTCTCGCCTCTTCCCTTGTCAACGGGACTTTTTTTCCCGATTTTTCTCTTTTTTTCAATTCATTTTTAATGATATCAATTGGGTTTCTTGCTCGATTTCGGAAAAAAATCGCCTTCACCCCCTGCACTAATGAATTCGTCCAAGCCTGTCGGGAATATGAATGGGTAAAGGATCATGATCAGAGAGGATGAGCAGTAGGAATGAAAAACATCAGGGAAGGAATCAATTGGATTGTTGAGGTGCTTCGGAAAGATCAATCCCGTGATGGTTCATGGAACTACCCTTTTGAAACAGGACTCGCAACGGATGCGTATATGATCATTTTATTACGGAGTTTGCAGTTCGATGATGAACAATTAATCAAAGATCTTGCGCGGAGAGTTATCAACAAACAAGAAAAAAATGGGTCATGGAAATTGTTCTATGATGAACCTTCAGGAAACTTAAGTGCAACGATTGAAGCGTATTACAGTCTTCTATATTCAGGCTATTTCCCAAAAGAAGATCAACGCCTACAACTGGCTAGGAAATTTATTTTAACGAAAGGGGGAATTGAAGGAGCAAACATGTTTACAAAGATCATGCTTGCTTTGACTGGACAATATCATTGGCCGACATACTTCCCAATACCGGTCGAAATCGTACTTCTCCCCCTCTCATTCCCGATCAATTTTTATGAATTTTCGGTATTCGGAAGGGCCAATCTTGCGCCTATCCTCATTGCAGCGGATAAAAAATTCACTTTAACGGGTAAAAATAGGCCAAATTTATCGGATTTATTTTTGCAACAACAGAGAGTGGCTAACTGGGCAAGAGATCCCGATCTTGAATCCGTTTTTTCTTCAATAAAAGCAGGAGTCAATCAATTAATTGGCCTGCCTGGGCAGCTTCACGATTTGGCAATGGAAAGAGCAAAAAAATACATGCTTGATCATATCGAACCCGATGGTACCCTATACAGCTATTTCAGTTCGACATTTTTAATGATCTACGCTTTATTGGCGCTGGGTTATCGAAAAGATGATGCAATTATCATAAATGCTGTGAATGGATTGAAAGCAATGAGAACGGACATTGGCGGGCTGCCCCATATTCAGTACACAACGGCAAGTGTTTGGAATACATCGTTAATCAGCTTTTCTTTACAGGAGGCAGGTCTGTCTCCAAAAGACCACATGATTCAGCGAGCCAATCACTATCTGCTGGATCATCAGCATGATAAGTTTGGCGATTGGGTGATTCACAATCCTGCCGGTCAACCTGGGGGGTGGGGGTTTTCCAATGTCAATACGATCAACCCAGATATTGATGACACAACCGCTTCATTACGGGCTCTTGCGCAAGATGTACCCACCCGAAATAAAAGCCAAGAGGCGTGGAACAGAGGGCTAAAATGGCTTGTTACAATGCAGAACAATGATGGCGGCTGGCCTAGTTTTGAAAAAAATACCGATCATAAATGGTTTTCACTACTGCCGATTGAAAAAGGAGAATTTTTGTTCAATGATCCTTCAAGTGCAGATTTAACGGGAAGAACCCTTGAGTTTTTCGGTCGTTATACAACTCTTCAAAGAACTCATCCACTCATTCAAGATAGCAATCGCTGGCTGATCGACCATCAGGAAGAAAATGGATCCTGGTATGGCAGATGGGGGATTTGCTACCTTTACGGAACCTGGGCCGCTATCACCGGCTTGCGGGCATCAGGCATCCCGGCAAGCCATTCTTCCATTCAAAAAGCGGTAAAGTGGATCCGTTCCATTCAAAATTCAGATGGGGGCTGGGGCGAATCGTGCCTTAGCGATCAGCAAAGGAAGTACACAGCACTTCAAGAAAGTACTTTGACTCAAACGGCATGGGCTCTTGATGCCCTAATCGCTGCGTCAGAATATCCGACACCTGTAATCAAGGGGGGAATTAGCTATTTGTTAAAAAACCTGCAAAAAAACGACTGGACAACTGAATATCCGGAAGGCCAAGCAATGGCGGGCGGGTTTTATATTCACTACCACAGTTACCGCTTTATCTTCCCAGTGCTAGCTTTATCGCACTACAAGCAAAAGTTTGAAACAGATTAAGAGCAAAACATGAGTGGTATTGCGATTCATGTTTTGCTTTAAAACCGGGAAGAAATCCAACTGCAAGTGGAATGGTAAAAGCAACTGATACTAGTACTCCCGTCAAAGTTGTCAACAGAAGAAGTGCAAGCTCAAGTCCTGAAAAATAAACTAAAGTCACAGTCATCACCCTTTTTACCCTTTGTATCTATTATAATCTACCGAATCATTCCGGTAAAAGGCAAAAAAATAGAACCGTTTTGATTGACGGTTCTAAAAAACTGCTAAAAAGTGTTGTAAACATTATCGCATGTTTCGGCTGTTGGTTCATAAAAACAATGCAGCTTATAGCGTGCAACCAGCGGCTGGTTATACCATGTAGACGGACAATTGCCTGGCGGCCTGAAATACCATAAGCTGTATTTGGCTGGCCAATAGCGTTCACCATTGATTGACTTTCGCGCTAAGCGCTTCTCCTTTTCTCTTGCTCTCTGATAAAAATAGCCTTTTGTAACCGCTTCAAATGCGTGCGGCTGGAAGATCATTTGCGGGATTGTACGAAGGCCTTTAAAATCGGAACAGTTAGCCCGGATCCGATTGATGCCCACATTCCCAACTAACAACATTCCAAGTGTTCCTTCGCCTTCCGCTTCTGCCCGCAGTAATCTTGCCAATAAATTTACATCCGATTGTCTTGCTTTAACGACCGCCACCCGAGCCACCTCCATTGTAGTTCATCTTTATCATATTCTTTATTTTCTTTCTGTTGACCAAATTTTAAGTTTATTTCCCATAAAGCCATAAGCTTTTTAGCAAAAAAGAACCATCCGGTCATGGTGATGGTTCTTTTTTAAATCGCTTACAATTCTTTCAGCTTTATCGCTGTTAATTTCTCGGCGTTCTGATTAATCTTCCGAAGCGCCTCGCGATATTCTAATTCCAATTGACTGACAATCTCAGAAACGGAATGAATTTCATGGATAGCCCCCACTCCATGTCCTGCTGACCAAATATCACGCCATGCCCTTGCATTCTCTCCTTTTTGCATGTGGTCAAAATCAACTTTTTCTTTTTTTACTAACTTTTCCGGATCCAAGCCAGCTTTTTTGATGCTTGGAATCAGCATATTGGCTTTTACACCTGAAAAAGCGTCCGTTAAAAGAATATCTTCCTGTGTGGCATCAACCAACATTTGCCGATACTCATCTTTTGCCATGCTTTCTTTCGCGACAATAAAGCGGGTACCCATATAAGCAAGATCCGCACCAGCAGCTTGAGCGGCCAAAATGCTTTTCCCCGTTGAAATCGACCCAGCGAGAACAAGTACGCCATCCCAAAAATCTCTCACCATGTCCACGAACGCAAATCCATTAATTTGGCCGGCATGACCACCAGCGCCGCTGGCAACGAGAATCAGTCCGTCAACACCTGTCTCAGCAGCTTTTTTCGCAAACGTAAGATCGCTCACATCCGAGAAAACAAGTCCGCCATATCGATGGACGATTTCAACAACAGCCCTTGGACTTCCTAACGATGTAATAACCAATTGCGGCTGATGTTTTTCAATCAATGCAAGCTCTTCCTGCAAGCGGCTATACGAACGATGGACAACCATATTCATCGCCCATGGTGCAATTTTTCGCTCAGGGTTAGTTGATCTTGCCGCATTTAATTCAGCATTTAATTGCCCCATCCACTGATCCAACACTTCAATTGGCCTTGCATTTGGAGCCGGAAAAGAGCCAATAATGCCATTCAAACAACAATTTTTCACCAAATCAGGGCCCGAAACTAAAAACATTGGAGCAGAAATGACCGGGAGCCGTAGCTGCTCCCACCAGCTTGTTGGGATTTTCCTGTTCATGCTAACCCTCCAGTTTTAAAAATAATAATTTTCTGAATAGTCATTCATAATTATCTTACTTGATCTTAGTATATTATTCAACATAGGGTAACTCTTGGTTGACTCCATGAAATACGAACAATTCTAATTATTTTCATTATAATTATTCGTTAATTTGTAAAAAACAATTGATTTATCTAAAAAAATTGCTATAATGATACTAAATTCATAAGCTATCGCTCATATAATCGCAGGAATAAGGCCTGCAAGTTTCTACCGGATTGCCGTAAACAATTCGACTATGGGTGGGTAAATTAGAAAACAACAGGATTTTTTCTGTTGGTTTTCGATTCCTTTCGGTTGCAAAACCCAAAGGCCTTTGCCTCACTCATTTCATGTGAACAATGGCCTTTGGGTTTTTATTTTTAAGGAGGATCCCGAATGAAATTATTGGAAGAAAGAATTAAAAAGGATGGAAAAGTTTTATCTGAAGCAATATTAAAAGTCGATTCCTTTTTAAACCACCAAATTGACCCCCAACTCATGAATGAGATTGGCATTGAATTCGCCAGACGGTTTGCAAATGATTCGATAAGCAAAATTGTTACGATTGAATCTTCCGGAATTGCACCAGCAGTCATGGCTGGACTTCATTTAAATGTACCCGTAATTTTTGCCCGGAAACAGAAATCTTTGACACTTGTTGATCACCTTTTAACTGCAAAGGTTTATTCCTTTACAAAGCAAGAATCCAATGAGATTTCTATTGCCAAAAAATACATTTCCGAAAATGACACTGTTTTAATTATCGATGACTTCTTAGCCAATGGCCAAGCTGCACTCGCTTTAGCAAAAATCGTTACGGAAGCAAAGGCAAATGTCGCGGGAATTGGTATTGTTATTGAAAAGTCTTTTCAAGGCGGTGCAGAGATTTTGCGAAAGGAAAATTACCGCGTAGAATCACTTGCTCAAATTGCATCACTTGCGGATGGCAAGGCAGTCTTTAAATAGGGAGATACATTCTGAATATAAAAATTGGAGGAATCTGTAAAATGAAACAAAACCCTTTTAAGGTCGCTTCCTTAGGGATACAACATGTGTTGGCTATGTATGCCGGCGCCGTCATTGTCCCGCTTATTGTAGGTGGAGCACTTAAATTTTCAGGCGAACAATTAACCTACCTTGTTTCGATTGATATTATGATGTCCGGGCTTGCAACGATTTTGCAAGTTTGGCAAAATCGCTTTTTTGGTGTCGGTTTGCCAATCGTACTAGGTTGTACATTCACTGCCGTAGGACCCATAATCGCAATTGGAGGCCAATATGGTATTTCAGCCATCTATGGTTCTCTTTTAGCTTCCGGTGTCATTGTTATCCTAATCGCTAAATATTTTGGTAAATTGATTAAATTTTTTCCACCCGTTGTAACTGGTTCTGTCGTTACCATTATCGGCATTACCCTTATTCCAGTTGCGATGAACAATATTGCCGGCGGCCAGGGAAGTCCTGATTTCGGCTCCGCTTCCAATATTGCGCTTGCTTTTGGCACTCTGCTGTTTATTATTTTTCTATACCGATTTTTTAATGGGTTCATCCGCTCGATTTCGATTTTGCTGGGCTTAGCTGCCGGGACGATTGCCGGCTATCTGATGGGAAAAGTGAATTTTTCTGCTGTTGCCGACGCTTCGTGGTTTCATATGATTAAACCGTTTTATTTTGGTACTCCATCGTTTGAGCTCACACCCATTTTAATTATGACGCTTGTCGCAATCGTTAGTTTAGTAGAATCAACAGGCGTATACTTTGCACTTAGCGATATAACCGGCCGCAAACTGACAGAATCGGATTTGGCGAAAGGCTATCGCGCAGAAGGGCTTGCCATTATTCTTGGATCCATTTTCAATTCTTTCCCTTACACGACCTATTCCCAAAATGTCGGACTTGTACAGCTTTCCGGCGTAAAAGGGAAAAATGTCATTTATACAATGGGCGGAATCTTAATTTTCCTTGGTTTTGTTCCAAAGATTGGCGCCCTGACAACAGTCATCCCTGCTTCTGTTCTAGGTGGTGCAATGGTAGCGATGTTTGGCATGGTCATTGCCTATGGAATAAAAATGCTCAGCCATGTTGAAATGGCTTCCCAGGAAAACTTATTAATTATCGCATGTTCGATAGGCATGGGGCTTGGCGTAACAGCTGTACCAAATTTATTCTCTCAAATGCCAGATGCCGTTAAAATTTTAACAAACAATGGTATTGTTGCCGGAAGTTTAACAGCGGTTTTCCTAAACATTGTTTTCAATATTTTAAAGCCGGTAAACCAGTCGCAAAAACTCCAAACCTTAAAGGATTCTAAAATGTCAAAAGCCATGTGAATGGGGACTCCCCCCTTTCATTTGGCTTTTTTTACAAACACATGCCGTTTCGTTTATTCACCTCGCATGTTTCGAAAAAAACATCCTAATCCATCCCCCTTCGAAATTAAAAATCATCTTTCAACAATGGAAATCTGCCACCTGCTGTCCTTTTTTTGCTCCAAAAAAGCAAATTAGTTGTGAAAGGAAAAATGTACGCTATTATTAAGCTACAATAGTTAAAAGTAGGTGCAGTCAATGGATAAAAAGAGGATTATTTACGTGAACCTGATTGTGGTTTTTGTCCTTCTCTTGTATATAATTTTTTCCAGCTATTTTCTTATTTTAAAAGAAGAGAACTCCAGCAAAAAAATCTTGAACGAAACCCTTCCATTGATCCAAACAGTTGACGATTTATGGACAAATGTTTTAAATGAGGAAACCAGTGTCCGAGGTTATGTCTTAACGAGCGAAGCAAAACATCTCGCTCCTTATTACAATGCAAGAAAAGCCATTTCAAGGGACATGGAGAAATTGGATCAGTACGAAAAAAAATATTCGACCGTGGACACAAATATCGAAAAATTATTCCACCCGCAGATGAAAAAGATTGACAATTTCTTTCAAACGGAAATTCAACTCGTTCAGCAAGGAAAAACGGCAGAAGCAGAAACAAATATTAATAATGGCAAAAAACAAATGGATCAGTTAAGAATTTTAAATAGCCAACTTCAAAATACATTGTTGAATATTTCCAGGGATGAAAGCAATGCACGAGCGAAATCGCTGGCCATTGCAAAAACGGTTATCTTCATTGCCGTTCTTGCCTCCATTGTTATCGCCATTTTTGTCAGTTTTTTGTTTTACCGTGCCAGAAAAGCAGAGAACCAGCTAAACTATTTAGCATTTTTTGATTCATTAACTGGTATACCCAATCGCGCTTCCCTAAAAAATTATTTTGCCCGCGAGCTTGATTCTTTTAAACGGAAAAAGCAAAACCTGGCTGTCCTTTTTGTTGATCTTGATGGTTTTAAGCAAATTAACGATGCTAAAGGTCACAGCTTTGGAGATCTATATATTCAAAAAGCAGTTGAAAAGATGAACAGCATTCTTACAGCAAATGGCCGGCTTTTTCGCTTTGGCGGTGATGAATTTATTGTTTTGCTTGAAGATTATAAAGATGTGGTCGAAGTAACACAGTTAGCGAAGCATATCAATGCAGCTTTTGCGGAGCCCATTCAGATTGATGGTTTTATTAGCCATACTTCTGTCAGCATTGGAATTAGTTTGTTTCCGAATAATGGATCCAATGGTGAAAAGCTAGTTCAATACGCAGATCTTGCTATGTATGATGTAAAGAAAAATGGCAAAGGCGGCTTCTGTTTTTACAACACAAGATTCAGCATTGAACTTGCTGAGAAGGTTCTGCTTGAGGAACAGTTGCGTGAAGCAATCAGAGAAAAATCGTTTATTTTGCACTATCAGCCGCAAATCGATCTTTCATCTGGTGCGATTGAAGGATTGGAGGCATTAATCCGCTGGGAACATCCTGATCGCGGAATCATTTCACCAATCCATTTCATACCATTGGCAGAAGAAACAGGTTTAATTATCCCATTAGGAAAATGGGTGATGGAAGAAGCCTGCAGGCAAAATCAAGCATGGCAAGCTTCTGGTTTTCCTCCTGTTCAAATTGGGGTCAATGTTTCACCTGTTCAATTTCAAGATACGTCTTTTTTGGAAACCGTACAAGAAGTTCTTAGAGAAACCGGAATGGACCCCCGCTATTTAGTACTTGAAATCACTGAAAATGTTATGCAAAATACGAATGAAGTGATGGATATCATTCGTCAATTAAAACAGATGGGCATTAAAGTTTCGATCGACGATTTCGGTACAGGCTTCTCTTCGTTGAGTTATTTGCACCGGTTGCCGATTGATCAGCTAAAAATCGATAAATCATTTGTTGATGGCATTTATACAAATTCAGCATCAAAGTCGCTGATTACAAGTATTATTGATATGGGGCAAAACCTTGAGCTGCAAATTGTTGCTGAAGGAATTGAAGATAAGCACCAAGAGCGATTTTTACAAGAAAAGAAATGCAATATCGGCCAAGGCTATCTTTACAGCAAACCCCTGCATGCAACTGAAATTGAATCCCTGATGGGCGAAAAAATGGTTCCCGAAACCCGTGTTCATATTTAAGAAAAAATTCGCCGAAAGCGAGTTTTTTCTTGTTTAGGACTGGTACGGATTTCGATTGCAGCTCAATTCCAGCTTCTATTCAAATAAAATAAAATCATTTTCGCTGTACGTCTCCAACATCACTTTCGTTGGTTTTTCAACTTTAAAATATTTTACTTTTTCCAAATTCACAGTCATTCGTTCGGAACCAAACGTGCGGGTATACTTATCGGTAACCGGAAATGACAGCCAGCGTTGTTTGTATAGAGCGATTATTTTATCTGAAACAATTTCCGCGCTTTCAGCTTTCACAGGCAGCGTAATCGGTTGTTCATCTACATTAAAAAAGCGGATTATATATTTATTGACCATGCTTCCCCCCCCAATTCGCTTCATTATATGAGAATTTGTCCGAAAGTATGCTGCCTTCATGCTGTTGCTCAAGTGTCAAGCCTGGGTTTCTTTATCTCTAGCCGAACCGGTCAAAATTTAGTATGATGGAGAGACGAGTTTAAACTAGAACAAAGCGAGGATTCAGAAAAAAATGAGCTTACTTTCTGTTGAAAATTTAAGTCATACGTTTGGTGATCGAACTTTATTTAAGGATGTCTCCTTCCGTCTGTTGGCAGAAGATCACGTTGGTCTTGTCGGAGCGAACGGCGTTGGAAAATCCACTTTAATGAATATTATTACCGGGCAGCTAATCCACGACCATGGACGGGTTGAATGGACACCTAGCATTCAGTACGGCTATTTGGATCAACATACTGTTTTAACTACAGGGAAGTCGATTCGCGACGTACTGCGCAGTGCATTTCTTTCCCTTTTTGAAAAAGAAAAAGAATTAAATGAAATTACTGAGAAAATGGCAGATGCCACTCCTGAAGAGCTTGAAGAATTGCTTGAAAAAATGGGAGAAATTCAAGATGTCCTGGATGCTGGAGGGTTTTATTCTCTCGATATCAAGGTTGAAGATGCCGCCAGAGGTTTAGGTCTTGACGTAATCGGCTTGGATCGGGATGTCAGTGCCCTTAGCGGCGGACAGCGTACAAAAGTCCTGCTTGCCAAGCTGCTTCTAGAGCAGCCAAAGGTTCTGCTCTTAGATGAGCCGACAAACTACTTGGACGTGGAACATATTCGCTGGCTTACATCTTATCTGAAAGAATATCCGTATGCCTTTATCTTAATTTCGCACGATACCGAATTTATGAATTCTGTATCAAATGTGATTTTTCACTTAGAATTCTCCAAGCTGACCCGATATACCGCCAGCTATGAAAAATTCCTTGAACTTGCAGAGATTAATAAGAATCAGCATATCAATGCGTATGAGAAGCAACAGGAATTTATCAAAAAACAGGAAGAATTCATCGCAAAAAATAAAGCGCGGTACTCGACAACCGGGCGAGCCAAAAGCCGGCAAAAACAACTCGACCGAATGGAACGGATTGACCGGCCAGAGACGGCACTAAAGCCAACCTTTGAATTTAAAGAATCGCGCTCAAGCAGCCGGTATGTCTTTGAAGCGCAAGAATTGGAAATCGGCTACACACACCCGCTTCTCCCCAAGATGAATAGGACGATTGAACGCGGTGAAAAGGTCGCCATTATCGGCTGCAACGGGGTCGGAAAATCAACATTGCTTAAAACGATGTTGGGGAAAATCAAGCCGCTGTCTGGCTCAATTGAACACGGTGATTTTCTCTACCCTGCCTATTTTGAACAGGAAGTAAAAGCGCAAGGTATTACGCCTATTGATGACGTTTGGGCGGAATTCCCCCATTTGGATCAGCATCAAGTACGGGCAACATTAGCGCGCTGCGGCTTGAAAAATGAACATATTTCCCGGCCACTGAACCAGCTTAGCGGCGGTGAACAGGCAAAGGTTCGACTATGTAAATTGTTAATGAACGAAAGTAACTGGCTTGTTTTCGATGAGCCGACCAACCATCTTGATGTTGTGGCCAAAGAAGAGCTAAAACGAGCCTTAAAGGCCTATAAAGGCACAATTGTCCTCGTTTCCCATGAACCGGATTTTTACGAAGATTGGGTAACAAAAATTTGGAACGTTGAAGAATGGTCAAAGCAAACCGTTTAACTCTTTTAAACAAGACAGGCATTTAAATATGTCTGTCTTTTTCTGTGCCTACGCTTTTATTCGCATGAGTACTTTGCAGTTTCACTTCATCACTGCTGGCATATCCTTTTCGGACATGCATACAATGTATCCAGAGATTTCTTTTTTAAAGGAGCCGATCAAATGAAAACGAAAGTTTCTGCCGTTTTCTTTCTTGTGTTGACATTGGGTTTCATGGCATATCTGGACTCTCCCTATTCGTTTTTAAATCGAGATTTTACTTATTCAGCGAGCGAACCGGTTACAGCTGTTCCCACACCAAATGATCAAATTCCTTCAACAAAACAACCCGACACAGTTGAAAAATTAGAAAAGCGAACAAAAGAGAATGGCTACATTGTTGAAACATACCGTGAATATGAAGTATATAAGGATTCTAATGGAAATGTAACCAAAAGCGTCCCCACATCAAAAACAGATACTTTACGATATTGGGACTACAACTCAATGAAAAAATGACCACTTTCTATGTGGTCATTTTTTTGTTTTTGTTTAACAATTTGTTTTTTTGGCAAAAATGAGAATAAAGAGTTTTACATATTAAAAAGATTATGGGTTTGTTGCATTTAACTATTTCGTCATTTAAATTTTTAGAAAAGAAAAACCGATTACCAAAATCACCCACAAACTGCAAATATTTTATTAAAATCGAACTTTTTGTGACGATTTGTGAATTTGCCCTGAAACCTATTCTCATTTTCCGTTTTTTTTGGTATATTTATATAGCTTTTCTACTATCATCATAGTTTCTATAGTGAAATCTAATAAACTGAAAGGGGAACTTACATTGAGAAAATGGATCCGGTCTGCTAAACTTTCTTATTTAGCTTTATTGGGCATGGTATTGCTGGCTGGTTGTGAAAAAAACAACTACCTTGTACTAAACCCGCAAGGTCCTGTTGCTCAAGAAGAGCTGCGTCTAATTATTATTTCGGTTATTTTAACGGCAATTGTCATCCTCCCGGTTATCGCGATATTTGTTTATATTCTTGTTCGTTATCGCGATAAACCAGGCAATAAAGCTCCTTATCAGCCTGAATGGGCAGATAGCAAGGTGCTGGAAATTATTTGGTGGGGTATTCCTGTAGTAATCATTGCAATTCTTGGATATTTTACTGCACAAACAACTTTGAATTTAACAAAACCACCAGTTAAAGATGTAAAGCCAATGGTTGTTCAAGTAACTTCAATGAACTGGAAATGGATGTTTACGTATCCAGAAAAAAACATTGCAACGGTCAACTATGCTGAAATTCCTGCAGGTGTACCTGTACAATTTATTTTGACATCGGATTCGAATATCAATTCATTCTGGGTTCCGCAGCTCGGTGGCCAAGAATACACAATGCCAGGTATGTCGCTCGGATTATGGCTGCAAGCTGATAAAACAGGTGAATACTTCGGATCAGGGGCGAACTTTACTGGAAAAGGGTTTGCTCATATGCAATTCAGAGTGAAGTCTGTAAGCCAGGCTGATTTTGACAAATGGGCTGCAGATGTTAAGAAAAGCTCCCCTGTTTTAACAAAAGATGGGTATAAAAAACTCTCAGCGCCAAGCCTAGAAAAAGAACTTAGCTTTTCTTCTTATCCGAAGGGGCTGTTCCAAGATATTGTAAACAAAAATGGCGGCGAATATTACCAACACATGAACAACATGGGCGATAATAATGCCATGACAAGTATGGATACTAAGAAGTAACAGAAGTAAATGAAATGAGAACTCGCCTACTGGTGAATCCTTTGGAAGGTTCCTGGGGCGTAGTTGAAATGATGCATTCAGAATTTATCGGTATAAATTCTGATAAGCCAAAAATTGGGAGGAAATTTTTTCGATGAATACATCTGGTTTTTTCGTGACAGGCGATCCGATGATTTATGGTGCAGATGTTTCCATTGTATTGGTCAGCGTTGCGATCATCTTTTATCTCACCTATTTTAAAAAATGGGGCTGGCTATGGCGTGAATGGATTACAACTGTTGACCATAAAAAAATCGGAATCATGTATTTGATTGCGTCTTTATTGATGCTTTTCCGCGGTGGTGTGGACGCAGTCTTAATGCGTCTTCAATTAGCAATGCCGGATAACAAATTTCTGGCATCACAGCACTATAATGAAATTTTTACAACGCATGGAACCATTATGATCCTATTTATGGCTATGCCATTTATGTTTGCTTTATTTAATATGGTCGTTCCATTGCAAATTGGAGCAAGAGATGTTGCCTATCCATTTTTGAACGCTGTTAGTTTCTGGCTGTTCTTTATCGGGGCAATGTTGTTTAACATTTCGTTTGTTATCGGCGGCTCAGCAAGCGCAGGTTGGCTTTCCTATCCGCCTTTATCGGAAAATCAATTTAGTCCTGGTCCAGGCCAGAACTTTTGGATCTGGGGCATTCAGATCTCCGGTATCGGTAGTTTGGCAACAGGTATCAACTTTGTTGTAACCATTCTGAAAATGCGCACGCCATCAATGCGTTTACGCGATATGCCATTGTTTACATGGTCTGTATTGTCATCGTCTATCGCTATTTTAGGTGTATTCCCAATCCTAACGGTATCTTTGGCAATGTTAACAATCGACCGTTTACTTGGCGGCCATTTCTTTACAATGGATGCCGGCGGTAACCCAATGATGTGGATCAACTTGATCTGGATGTGGGGTCACCCGGAAGTTTATATCGTTGTCTTGCCTGCATTTGGCGTCTTTTCTGAGATTGTTGCTACCTTCTCAAGAAAACGTATTTTCGGTTATAGTTCAATGGTTTTCTCGATGATTGCCATCAGTGTTGTTTCCTACTTCACATGGGCACACCACTTCTTTACAATGGGTGCTGGTGCAGATGTAAACATTGTCTTTGCGATTGCAACAATGATTATTGCGATTCCAACTGGTGTTAAAGTGTTTAACTGGCTGTTTACGATGTTCCGCGGACGCATTCGCGTAACACAGCCATTGCTTTGGTTTAACGCGTTTATCCCAACATTCCTGGTCGGTGGTGCTACTGGGGTAATGCTTGCTGCTGCTCCTGCAGACTATCAGTACCATAATAGCTATTTCTTAATCGCCCACTTCCACCAAGTATTAATCGGCGGTGTTGTATTCGGATATCTTGCTGGTCTGTACTACTGGTGGCCAAAACTGTTTGGATTTAAATTAAATGACCGCCTTGGCAAATGGGCATTCTGGTTATGGCAAATTGGTTTCTATGTAACATTCATGCCACAATATGCCCTTGGTTTTATGGGAATGACGAGAAGAATTTACACTTATAACCAAACGATGGGTTGGGATATGGGCTGGGCTCCGCTCAACTTGATCTCAACGATCGGTGCCTTCTTAATGGGAATTGGATTTATATTCCAGGTATGGCAAATTCTTTACAGCATTAAATATGGTGAGCGCGATACGACTGGTGATGCTTGGGATGGCCGTACATTAGAGTGGTCAATTCCTTCCCCGCCGCCTGTCTATAACTTCGCGATTTTACCGAATGTAAAAGGACGCGATGCTTGGTGGTATCATAAAGAAGAAGTTAAAGCTGGAACATTTAAACAAGAACCAGTGAAGTATGAGGCAATTCATATGCCGAAAAACACCGGCGTTCCGTTCATCATGTCCGTATTTTGGTTTATCGCCGGCTTTGGCTTTACGTTTGAATGGATTTGGATGGGAATTGCAGGTTTAATCGGGGTAGCGGTTACGCTGTTCGTTCGTTCCTTCCAATACGATACTGACTATTACATTCCAGTTGATGAAGTGATCGGTACGGAAAAAGCACTTGGACGATATATTTCTGTTGGAAAGAATGCTTAAGGGGGGTATAAAACATGCAACAAAGCGCTTCTGCTCATGTTTCTGACCATGGTCATGATCATGGTCACGTTGATCAGGAAGGATTAAAAATATTAGGATTTTGGATCTTCCTTGTTACCGACGTTTTATTGTTTGCGACATTGTTTGCTGCCTATTCAGTTTTACGCACCCATACAAACGGCGGATTTACTGCAAAAGAGTTCGAAATCCCTACTTTCGTTATTGAAACGTTCATTCTTTTGATTAGCTCGTTTACAAGCGGGTTGGCTGTTCTTTCGATGCATAAAAATGATAAAAAAGGGCTTATTTCTTGGCTGGTAGTTACCGCTGCTCTTGGTGCAGTGTTTGTCGGCCTTGAGATTAGCGAATTCACACGGATGGCTGCTGATGGAGCTACGATTACGAAAAGTGCGTTTCTAACCTCTTTCTTTTCTCTTGTTGGTACGCACGGCCTTCACGTTTCATTTGGTATCCTGTGGATGATCGGATTGATTGTTCAACTTTCTAAAAGAGGCATCACGGCTGTTACGAAAAGAAAAGTTTCAATCATCAGCCTGTATTGGCACTTTCTGGACGCCGTATGGATTTTCATCTTCACGATCGTTTATTTAATGGGGGTGATGTAAATGCATGAACAACATGGTTCGATAAAAGCATACTTGATTGGCTTCATCCTTTCGATTGTTTTAACCATTATTCCGCTCGTACTGGTTTTAGAGCATTTACTCTCAAAAACTGCACTTGTTGCCAGCATCTTAATTGCTGCTGCGCTGCAATTTGTGATTCAGCTCTTCTTCTTCATGCATATTCGTGACGGGGAAGGTCCAAGATACAATGCAATGGCGCTAGTTTTAGGACTTGTCTTTGCTTTAACGATTATCATTGGATCTATTTGGATTATGACATTCAATTCGCAAGTACAATAAAGTTTCGAGATCCTTGGCGCCCAGCGAAGTTCCCTACTCGCTGGGCGCTGAAGTTATGAAAAAAATGCCAGTTGATAAGTTTGCAAGTAAAGTGTTAGTGGCATGACTGAATTTATGCAAATTTCGATTTGCAAAAAAGGAGTTTGAGTTCTGTGTCAGTTTTAAATGAAGTTCGCCAGGAGTCTCCCTCTCAGTTACAACAATTAACTCAACTCGTTTCCGCATATATTGAAGTCACAAAGCCAAAGATATTGGTGATGCTTGTGTTCACCTCTCTTTGTGCTGCAATTGTTGCGGAAAAAGGGATTCCTACCATTTCTACAATGTTTTTCATGCTTTTAAGTGCTTCTTTGTCCGCAGGCGGATCGGCCGCTATCAATATGTGGTATGATCGCGATATTGATAGAATTATGGAACGGACAGCCAAACGCCCCATTCCAACAGGAATGATCGAACCTCAGTCTGTTTTACGGTTTGGTATCATCCTGGGGATCTTGTCGATCGTCATTGCCTTCGCTTTCGTAAACCCTCTTACTGCTTTTTTAAATGCAGCAGGCTATTTATATTATGCGGTTGCCTACACGATGTGGTTAAAACGCCGAACACCGTTAAACATTGTCATTGGAGGCGGAGCTGGAGCATTTCCGATTTTAATCGGGTGGGCATCGGTCACTGGTAGTTTAAATGTAACCGCACTGTTGATGTTCATGGTCGTTTTTTTATGGACTCCCCCGCATTCTTGGGCTCTTGCTTTGTACAAAAACGATGAATACACAAAAGCAGGCATTCCAATGATGCCAGTTGTAAAAGGTGCAAGGTCAACTAAATTCCAGAGCTTACTTTATATGTTGCTGCTTTTCGCCTGTTCTGTTACCCTGTTTGTAAGCGGACATTTTAATTATATTTATTTGACTTTTGCTGTTCTTTTTAATAGTGCGCTACTCTATTGCACATGGAAAATGTGGAAAGAATCAGATGATCAATTCATTTGGGCAAAACGAACATTTGTTTGTTCTTTATTTTATATTCTTGGGATGTTTTCGGCTATGGTTGCTGGCATCTTATAGGAGGCATGGGAATGCGTTATTTTTGGCTCGCTGTTGCTGGGGCTGCGACAATCTTTTTGGTAAATATTATCGGTTTTATTGATACGTTGACTAATTCTGCTCTAGGGTGCGGACGTGGTTATCCTTTATGTAATGGAAGCTTCCTCCCAGATTTTTCTGATTATCATTCCGTTATCGAGTATACTCATCGTATTTTTGTTGGACTTGCAAGTATTTTGCTATTTGTCGTTTCGGCAATTGCCTGGTTCCGTTATAAAACGAAAAAAATTAAATGGCTTGTGCTATTTGCGATTGTGGGAATACTCGGCGAATCAACATTGGGTGCATTAACCGTATTGATGCCGCTCTCTCCAATGCTTTTGGCAGCCCATTTGGGTATTGCGCTTATTTCGTTTGCGGCATTGGTTAATATTGCATATGTCATTTACGTAGAGGAAAGAAAAATTCAAAGTTTAGAAAAATTGCCCTCTTCTTTCACCCTTTTTTCTTGGTTTGTTTTTGTATTTCTATACGCGGCTATCTATTTTGGAGGCTATGTAGCCAAAACAGGTGCCGGAGGAGCCTTTCGGGGCTTCCCGATCCCAACAGAAAGTCTGGCAGAGGTGGGAAATGCGTTCTGGGTTGATGTTACCCATCGGTTATTTGCCCTTGGTTTAGTCATTCTGTTCATTGCGATCAATCGACTGGCAAAAAAAACGCGTACATCCAGACCTGATATTTATCGAATTAGCCAAATTAATATTTTCTTCATTCTCCTTCAAGCATTAAGCGGAGGCCTGTTAATCTATACTCAGCTAAGTCTTGGTGCTGTCCTATTGCATGTTTCCATTTTGTCCTTGCTTGTGGGAGCCCAAAGTATCATTTGCTTTCAAAGCAGGTAATAAATCCTAAATTTATATTTAGGATTTTTTTATTTTTGCTTAAGCGATTTTAATCTAAATGTAAAATCCAATCCATTCTTTTATGAATAGGCTGGTAAATTTTCTATGCATGTCCGGGTTGGTGCCATCATATGATTTAGCTATCAGGAGGTGGTGGATCATTTGGCTTCATTTCAAACTTTTGTGTTCCTAACGATTTCTTTCGTTTTAATTGCTTCCGCGTTCCTTTCTTTTAAAATGAGGAAAAAGCTTAAACATTCCTATAGTATGATGATCCCAATGAGTTTAGGTACAAATATCGGCTTAACGATTGGCATTTTATTTGGGGCAGCTTTCAGTGGTAATTTATTTCAATCAACATTGATCTCGGTCGTCATTGGAATGACTGGCGGAATTGTCAGTGCTATTGGTTTTGGGATCATGGGATGGTTAGAAGGTTTTATGGCAGGAATAATGGGCGCAATGATGGGGGCCATGCTTGGCGCAATGATCACTGCCGCACAAGCCGAAACAATGGTAAACATATTTTTAACATTGACTGTCAGCAGTTTGCTTCTGTACCTGATTGTTCCGCATATACCTGATAATGATTCAACAATCCGCTCGAAAAAATGGTTCTTAAAACCGATTTTTACCCTTTTATTGGTTGCTTTCTATCTTTTATATGGAGCGCAAACAAGCAATAAACCGTTTATGCCAGATAGTAAAAGTAAAACCACTGTTGAAATGCAGCACCCCTCCAGCCAAAAATAAGTTTACTGATATAAATGAATGAAGAGCAGTGATCTGCTGCTCTTCATTATAAAAAAGGTAGCTGACTAATAATTATTTACACATGCTGAGCGATTTTCTTTTGAAGATTGCGGATGACACTTACTTTCCGCTTCTGGCGCTTTATCGAGGGCCATCCATTTTCCTCTTTGAAACTGAACAACAAGAACGACAGCGCGAACAGCAATATCAATTCCAATTGCAAGCCATACACCAGCTAAACCCCAACCGAACCGTATCCCTAATAAGTATACAAGCACTGTTCGAATCGCCCACATTCCAACTCCGGTAAGATACATAGGAAACTTTGTATTGTTGGCTCCCTGGTAGGCTCCAGTTAAAACGAGGAGCACAGCCAAAAATGGCTGAAAAACACCCGAAATTTTTAAAGCTGTTCCAATATTGCCAATCACCTGTTGATCATTTGTAAAAAAACTTCCTGCCCAGTTTCCAAAGAAAAAGAGCATTGCACCTAATATACTCATGGCGGCAAAGGATAAATAAGTAGCAAGTTTTGCATATTCTTTCGCTTCGTTTAATTTTCCTGCACCAATTTTTTGACCAACGAGAATCGTAGCAGCTGTAGCGAAACCATAACCGATCATAAAGGAAAATACTTCAATATTACCTGCGATTTGATGTGCAGCAAATGCCTTAGTTCCAAGCGCTACTATAAAGCCAAAGTAAACAATTTGCCCTGCCCTCATTACAAGACGTTCTCCAGCTGCAGGTGCTCCAAGTGTTGAAAGTTCAAGCAAATGGCCTTTATCAGGCTTCCAGTAGTCCCTTCTAAAAGCAAGGGACGTTGAACGCTTAAGATAATAAAACAGTGCCATGCTGCCAAGAAGTCTTGCAATTACCGTCGCCAGTGCAGCCCCGACAATTCCAAGCTTTGGAATAAAGAAAAAGCCAAAAATAAGAAGATAGTCTAAAAACGCATGGATAATATTAATGCCGATGCTAACTTTCATTGGAGATTTCGTATCACCTGCACCCCGCAGGATCGCACTAAGGACAAACATTAGCGACATAAAGATGGATGGGATTCCGACAATGCGGAAATAAAGTGCTCCAGCCCTAAGAACATTGTCTTTGATTCCCATTAACTTCAAAAGTGGCTCGGCAAAAAACAATGTGACAACCCCTGTAAAGAGTCCAAAAAGTACAGCGAGGATAATGGCCTGTTGCGAAATATGGCGCGCTTTTTCTGGTAAATTGGCTCCGAGAAAATTCGCAATTCGAACATTGGCAGCAACCCCGATCGCCATAAACAATGCAAAATAAATGGCGAGCAGTGCATTGGTTACTCCTACAGCAGACACTTCAGCCAAACCGATTTTTGAAACGAAAAACGTATCAACAAAACCGAGAATCGTTTGAAAAAAATTTTCAATGACTGCTGGAATCGCCAAGAACGCAATCAGTTTTAGGCGGTTCCATCGTGTTGGGGAATCGGTTAAATCCCCTTTACCTAGTTTCATCATGGCATTAACCTTCTACATTGTCCGGTACGAGAATCGTAAAAGGAACGGTATAGACTTGCCCATTCTTTTTAAATTGTCCCCAAATTTTATATACGCCTGCGGCTGGAAAGCTTGTCATATACTCAACTGACGGACCAGTAACCGACTCATCGACTGGATGGGCATGGAGAAATTGGGTTAAATCCTGACTTACAATCACCACATGACCGACAGATCCCAAGTAAGGCTCCAACGTATGAATCGGATTTCCAGCTTGATCTTTTACCGAAAAGATCATCGGTATATGTTCTTTTAATTGCAATTTTGGAATTTCAAGGGAAAAATTAAGATCATCAACTGTTTTTACGAGTTTTTTATCGGGATGGACAATTTCCTCCGTACCTTTTCCCTCCACATATAATTCGAAAGTAGCTAGCTGCTGAGTCCCTCCCCCTGGTGTGAAATCAGCAAATAAACGATACTCACCACCTTTTGGAAAAGTAGCTGTCACCGTGAAAATCCCCTCACCTTGATATATAGGGTGCAAATGTTGAAAAATGGATAAATCGCGGCTGATCGCTAAAAGATGCATTTGTTTTTCATGCACTGTTGCAAAGGAAGCAATCGCATTACCTACTGCATCCGTTACTTTCATTCGAATGATCGATTGCCTTTCTGCCATGGGACGCTCCGGGTTTACTTTCCACTCAACCATTGTTGTCGAATCCTGCAAAGTTACGTGCTTTTCTCCATGCATCTCATGCCCTGAATGTTGGTTCAAACCTGTAATCTCCCTTCTATCTGTGTACTTTCACCTTTGTATAGTGGCATACGCTTTATTCTTTCCACATCAATCTACTGATAAACTTCATAAAAAATGCACATTTTGATTCTGATGAGCAAAAAAATCCAGATGCTTCTTAAAACAGCATCTGGATTTTATAATCAAGACTATCAAAAATAGTCCATACCATTCGAAATCATGATTGAAAGTTGGGTTTCTTCCATTTTAAAATGTTATCCTTAAACCACTCTTTCTTTTAACTTTTCCTGTCTTTCGTTTTTGATTGTTTCGCTATTTCCGATTAAGGTGATTTCGCTGAACGGATTGGCATCACCAACTTGAGCTCCTGATTCAATGAATGTGCCGCTTCCGATAACGGCTCGGTTCACAACCACATTTTCACCAATTTTTGTATTCGGCATAATAACAGAATCCTTAATTACCGTACCTTTTCCTATGGTTACACCGTAAAAAAGAACAGAGTTTTCAACTTTTCCATACACTTTGCACCCTTCACAAACCAATGATCGCTTTAATGTAGCATTTCCATCTAAATACAAAGGAGGCTGTGCCGATTCATTCGTATAGACCGCCCAATCCTCATTTTGCAAGATTGGATTCGTATCAGCGGAAAGCAAGTCCATATTTGCTTCCCAAAGGCTTTGAATGGTACCAACATCTTTCCAATATCCTTTAAATTGATAGGCAAACATTTTGCAATGATCCTGAAGCATAGAAGGAATGATATCTTTGCCAAAATCTTTTGATGAGAACGGATTCTGTTCTTCTTTTTCAAGGTATTTTTTTAACAGTTTCCAATTAAAAATGTAGATTCCCATTGATGCAAGATTGGATTTTGGCTGTTTTGGCTTTTCATCAAAATCAGTTATTCTCTTTGAATCGTCATCAATATTCATGATTCCAAATCTGCTTGCTTCGCTCCAAGGAACATTGATAACCGAAATAGTAGCATCAGCTTTTGTTTGTTTATGCTGATCCAACATTTTACTATAATCCATTTTATAGATATGATCACCAGAGATGATCAGAACATATTCGGGATTATAATTTTCAATATATTGAAGGTTTTGATAAACAGCATGGGCTGTGCCTTCATACCATCTTTCACCCTGCTCCGACTCATATGGAGGAAGAAAGGTGATGCCGCCATTTTTTCGGTCTAAATCCCAATGTTTACCGTCGCTAATATAGTTTTGAAGGGTATGCGGCTGATATTGGGTCAAAACACCGACTGTGTCGATGCCTGAATTACTGCAATTGCTTAAGGTAAAATCAATAATTCGATATTTTCCACCAAACGGAACTGCTGGTTTTGCTATATGTTGTGTTAGTTCTTTTAAACGAGTACCTCTTCCTCCTGCTAGGAGCATGGCAATACATTGTTTTTTGATCATTGTTTCCTCCTATTTTATTAAAATTTATTGTAATTTTTTATAAACGATCATCTTCCCAGAGTTTGTAATATAACTCTTCAAACTCTAACTCATCTTTTTCATGAATCGGGCAACTATCTTCCGCAGTTTTTGTGTCTAGTTGGTTCGGCATCTTTTAAACTCCTTTCATGTTGTTTTCCAGCAACTATGTTTTTCATTTTATCAAATGAGAGATTTATTAAAAATCAAAAAAATCCGACGATTTCACACGTTTATCGACATTTTCTTCTTCATTTTTAGGTTTAAAAATTATATTGGAATAAAAAACATGATGACTTTCCTCTTTATTGTCGAATAAAAAAGAAAAATTTTTGCATACATTTGTCAACTTTGTGAACGAATTCATAAACATGAAAAATTGAAAGTAAAAACGCCAATTATGCAATGGGAAGAAAAAATGTGCAAAAAAAAGACATTAAGAGGTTCTTAATGTCTTTTAAATGGGTTAGTTGGCAAATAAGTCGGAAGATAAATAGCGCTCTCCAGTATCCGGTGCCATGCAAAGCACTCTGGCTCCAGCCGGAAGCTTTTTCGCGATCTCAACAGCAAAATGAGCCGATGCAGCGGCCGAAGCACCAACGAAAATTCCTTCTTTTCTTGCTAACAGACGAGCCATTTCCTGTGCGTCTTCGTCCTTAATCAACAAAATTTCATCGTAGATTTCCCGATTGAGCAATTCGGGAACAAATCCTGGTCCTGTTCCGGGAATTTTATGAGGTCCTGGTTTTCCGCCAGATATAACCGGAGATCCATAAGGCTCAACAACATATATTTTCAAATTAGGGATCTGCTTTTTCAATTCTTCTCCTGTGCCGGTAATTGTCCCGCCAGTTCCGGCCGTCAAAACAAATGCGTCCAACTTGCCATCAAATGATTCTAAAATTTCAACTGCAGTCGTCTTCCGGTGGGCATCTGCATTTGCTTTATTGACGAATTGCATTGGAATAAAGCTATTCGCTATCTTTTCCGCTAATTTATTGGCCTCGTCAATCGCCCCTTGCATGCGGTATTTCGCTGGCGTCAAGTGAACTTCGGCGCCGTACGCTTTTAAAATTTTCACCCGCTCTTCCGTTGCATTATCAGGCATCGTGATGATGCATCGGTATCCTTTTGCCGCACAAACCATTGCTAAACCGATTCCGGTATTGCCAGATGTCGGCTCGATAATCGTGCTGTCAGCCGGATTAATCATCCCCTGCTCCTCTGCCGTTTGAATCATGTTCATGGCTGCCCGATCCTTTACACTTCCTCCAGGATTAAACGATTCCAATTTGATAAATACTTCTGCCCCGTTTGGATCAGGAATTTTATTTAATTTTACAATTGGTGTATTACCAATTAAGTCAAGAATGGAATGATAGATTTTCATTCAATAAACCGCCTTTTCACAGTATTCCAATAAGCTTTTCACGAGTAAATTTTAGCATATTCCCCCCTGAGTATACAATTTATTTTTACTGATAGGCAGATTTGCTATACATAGAAATGTGATGACGGTCACTACTTTTTAAATGAAAATAATTATCATTATAATTGAAAAGATTCGTTTGGAGGTATAAAGATGAACCAGGCAATGCAAACAATTGAAGGCTGGTACAGCCTGCACGATTTTCGCCGTATGGATTGGCAAAAGTGGAGAAATGCTTCGGAGCAAGAACGTTCCAAAGCGCTCAACGAATGGAAAACATTATTAAATAAATGGGAATTGACAGAAACGAACGGTCAAGGAAGTCATTGTGTTTATACGGTTGTTGGTCAAAAAGCCGACTTTCTGTTTATGATTTTAAGGCCGACGATAAAGGAAATACATGAAGCAGAAACGGCGTTTTCAAAAACACTGCTGGCTGATTACACTCTTCCCGCTTATTCTTACTTAGCAGTAATCGAAAAAAGCAGTTTTTCTGATATGCCAGAGAACCCATATGAAGACCCGGTTTTGCGGTCCAAGCTGTTTCCTACGATTCCAAAAACGGAATATATTTGTTTTTATCCAATGAGTAAACTGCGTGGGGAGCAAGCGAATTGGTTTATGTTACCAATAAGGGATCGAAAAAGATTGATGTTTGAACATATTGAAACAGGTCGTCCGTATTCAGATAAAATAAAACGAATTATAACTGGCTCTGTCGGTTTCGATGACTATGAGTGGGGTGTTTCCTTATTTTCGGATGATGCCCTGCAATTCAAAAAATTAATCTATGAGACAAGATTTGATGAAGTAAGTGCAGTTTACGGTGTGTTTGGATCATTCTATATTGGACAACTTCTTCAGAAAAATCGGATCGAGCAGTTCTTCCATCTATAAAACGAGCATGTATGCATGCTTTTTACTGCGTGCATACATACTTTTCCTCTCTATATTCCCATAATATCGTTTTTCAGTTGAAACTTTTTCACCATTTTTTCCGTATTGATTATTGGAGCAATGAAATGGAAAGATTCTGTACGATTAATGGGAGGGAAGCTTGTGGGTGTAACACTTAGCAAAGGGCAAAAAGTAGATTTAACAAAATCGTATCCCGGCTTGAAAAATGTAGTTGTCGGATTAGGCTGGAACGGAGGCGGCCTCAGTTCGAATTTTGATTTAGATGCATCGGCTTTTTTATTAAATGAAACAGGCAAGGTTCAAAATGATTTGGATTTTGTTTTTTATAACAATCCAACAGGTGGAAATGGTTCAGTCCTCTATAGCGGTGATTCGCGGGTAGGTTCAGGCAATCAAGATGATGAACAAATCAAGATTGATTTAACTAAAGTTCCGCAACCTATTCACCGGATTGCGTTCACGATTACGATTCACGATGCTCATTTGAAGGGGCAAAATTTTGGACAAATTGCAGATTCTCATGTCCGGATCTTTAATGAACAAACGAATGAAGAGCTGATTCTGTTCAATCTTGGCAGAGATTTCACCATTGAGACTGCGATTGTGGCAGCTGAGCTTTACCGTCACAATGGAGAATGGAAATTCAATGCGATTGCAAGCGGCTTTCAAGGAGGCTTGGCCGCTTTATGCCAAAATTTTGGTGTCACAGTTGATGACCCACCGGCAAGCGGAACAACAATACCACCTGGATTTCCACAATATCAATTAAGTCGAAATGAGAATCAACATCAGCCAAATGGATTCAATCAAAATCAACATCAGTACAATCTGCAGTCAAACCAACAGCCATCGTATGGCTATCCAGTGCAGCCATCGCCATCTGCCTCACATTCACATCCTACATACGGGGGCGAGAACATCGTTTGTCCCCGCTGCCATTCAAGCAATGTACGGACAGGTCAAAAGGGCTTTGGTTTAGGAAAAGCCGCTATTGGGGGGTTAATTCTAGGCCCGGTTGGGTTACTTGGCGGGTTTATTGGAAAAAATCAATTGAAATTCACCTGTAATAGCTGTGGGAACTCTTGGTCGCCTTCACAAACGGATTATGTTGAATGGGCTCATAACCAAAAGAGACGAGCACAAGAACTATTTCAGCGCTATAAAAGTCAAGACGTGCTAGAAGCAGTCGTGGCAGGCTGTGCATTGGTGTCCATGGCAGATGGCCAGCTAGACCCTTCAGAACGCGAAAAAATGCTCGAATTCGTTAATCAAAGCGAAGAGTTGCGCGTATTTGATTCACAAAAGGTAATCCAGAAGTTTAATCAATTTATTTCCAAGATGGAGTATGACCATGCAATGGGACGTGCTGAAGCATTCAGAGCCTTAGGGAAAATAAGAACAAAACCTGAAATTTCTAGGCTTATTGCCCGCTATTGCATTGCAATCGGTTATGCGGATGGCCATTTTGATCCGAGCGAAAAACAAATGGTCACGGACATTTGCCGCGAACTTGGTTTAAACCCGGCAGAGTTTTTATCTTAATTTCCTAAATTTATTCTATATAAAGAAAGCAGACCTTTATTTCGGACAAGGGTCTGCTTTTGCTTTCATCAGGAAAACTTCTCAATTTTTCTTACTTTAATACATTCCTCAATTCACCAATCGATTCAATTGAAATGACCATTTCATCTCCAGATTTTAGCCAAACCTGCTTCTCTTTTGGGTAGCCTAGAATTACGCCGGCTGGAGTACCTGTAAAAATAATATCTCCCGGCTTTAATGTCATATAGGTTGAAATGTAATGAATGAGTGAAGCACAAGTAAAAATCATATTATTTGTATTTCCATTTTGGCGAATTTTCCCATTGATGCGGCACTCCACTTTCAGTTCATTGGGATTAGGAATTTCATCTGCTGTTACAATATATGGTCCAATCGGTGCAAACCCATCTGGTGTTTTTCCCAACAACCATTGATGGGTTTTCAATTGCAAGTCGCGGGCAGAAATATCGTTCCCAACCGTGTAGCCAAAAACATAGGACAATGCTTCCTCTTCTGTAACGTTCTTCGCTGTTTTTCCGATTACAATAACCAATTCCGCCTCATAATCCATTCGTTCCGTTCCTTGGGGAATTTCCACTGTCTCATTATGAGCAGCAAGTGCATTGTTAAATTTACTAAATAAAATTGGTGAAGTTGGGATATCCATATTTGTTTCTTTGGCATGGTCAATGTAATTTAAACCAATGCACAGAATTTTTTCAGGATTTGTAATAGCAGGTGCATACTTGAGTTCTTCTTCTGCTATAAATAATTGTTTTTCTTCTTGTTCAACTGCTTGTTTAAGGAGCCGTGATAAGCCATCTAGACCTTCACCGCTATGTATGAGAGCTTGAAGCTCTACTGGTATCGATTCCTCTAGCTTTGAGGCAGCTTCCTTTACATCCAAAATCCCTGAATCCGTTTTCAATCCTAGTCGAATTTCACCGTCTTTAAAAAATTGTAGAAGTTTCACCAAATTTCCCCCTTACTGGATGTATGAAGAATATACGTTTTTTTCGAAATATTCCACATGTTTAGTATATACTAATTATATATTTTTTTAAAATAAAGAATGATTGAAAATTGCTCAAAAAAAAAACAAACGGAAAGCTGTATGCTATTCCGCTTATGGAAAGAATTTAACTTTTGACGCGTTCTCCCCTTGCTCTACGTTTAAGGGTTGCTTTTACCTTTCGGATATCTGTCACATTGCTTTTTGCCATTTTGATATAACACCATGCCGATGGAATCAAGAATAATTGCAGCAACGATAGCGTAATAATATAAGAATTTGGCTCTTTCGCATAGCTTGAGACAATTCCAAGCAAAATCCCGACCCCGACATTGCCAATAGTTCTGCCAAGGCTATTTGAAAGATTAGCTACACTAAAGGCTGTTCCGCGATGTTCAGGCAGATTGACGTCGGTAATCAGTGCAAGCCAGTTTGGCGTGTTGGCAGATTGGGCAGCAGACGCCAAAAACGATAGGACAAACAATAAGGTGACCCAAGGATTTAACAGAACTTGTTTCAATAAGGCAATAAGTATGCCCAAAGCATGATTTCCTGCTGGCAATGACAAGTTTGTCATTGGGATAACAAACATGAAAATATAAAATGGCAACGTTAAAAACACAAAAAGTGCGGTTAAATACGCTCTGCCTCTGTATGTTTTGCTTTGCAGCCGATCGCCAAGATGCCCAAAGTACATCGAAGTAATACCGCCAAGCTGGAAAATAGCATAAAGATAACCCGAAGCCACGATCGCTGTTTTGATATCATACCCTTGCTCTTCGATTTTAAATATGTAAAGCGTTGGCAGCCAAATTAAACTTCCTGTGGCAATATTCATAAAAAAAGCCTGTAGAAATAAATATAAATTACTTCTTTTTAAAATAATTGCAACTATTTGCCTTGGTTCGATAATATAGTTATATGACTGGCCTTTTTGCATCAGATTCTTTAGCTCGGGATCAGCTTCCCCCCGATTTGGTTCTTTTACAAAAAGATAGAGAATAATGAGGAAAAAGCCGATAAACCCGACGATTTCAAACGGTCTTCTCCAATCAGTTGCCGTGGCAATTAATGAAGCCATTAAAGATCCAATGATTCCGCCGAGACCCTGGGTCATCCCCCATAAGCTTAAAATCATACCGCGGAGGCGATAGGGAATAGAATCTGTCAAGACACTAAAACCGATCGATGCAATGCAGCCAAGACCAATTCCTGTTAAGATTTGAAATACGATGAGCTGTACATAATTTGCACTAATGGATGTTAAAAATACGGATAATACCCATATCAATGTACCAATGATAATGAGGATTTTCCGCTTATATTTTCCAGAAAGGTACCCCCAATAAATTGACGATATGGCTGTTGCCAAAATATTCAAGGCCGAGACAACACCCATTTTTGCAATACTCGTATGGATATCTTTCGAAATGGATTGAAAAAGTGGCGGAAACAGGCCAATAATAATATTGTCAAATGCCGCTAGGGCGGTAAAAACAAAAATTGTATAAATGACTCTCCAGTTAATTGTTTTCAAAAAATCTATAGCTCCTTTACGGTGATTTTGAACATGTCTTCATCCATTTATGAAAAATGTTTTAAAGTAACATTAAAATTTTATAATAATTGGTGAATCTATCTTCAAAATGCATTTATTTTGATATAATTATACAATACGTACTCAAGAAAGGCTTGGTAATTGTAGGATGAGTAAAAATATACTTGTTATTTCTTCTGATAATACTGGTCATGGTCATAAAAGTATAACAGAAGCAATATACGAAAAGATTGGCACGAAACACGATGTAAATATCCATGTAGTGGATGGCTTTTCACTAGGAGGACAAGTCCTTCTGAATATCGGAAAGTCCTACGGTCCAATCACTCGTAAAGCAGAAAATTTATGGAAAGTGATCTGGAATTTATCTGCTGTTAAACCATCAATTGTAAATGATATGATTGAAATTTTGATTAAAAAAAATTTTTTAAAACTTGTTGATGAATTTAAACCTGATTTAATTTTATCCGTTCATCCAAATTTTAACGGTCCTGTTCTAAATATTTTAGAAAAACACGGACTAAATATTTCTTTTGTCATTTTAATTGCGGATATTGTTAATATTTATCCTCTTTGGGTAGACCACAGGGCTGATTATATTATAAGTCCGACCATGGAAGCGAGAGAAAAGTGTTTGCAATATGGAATCCCAAGTGAAAAAATCAAAGTGCTGGGCTTTCCTGTCCGCTCGCGTTTCTACCGTAAACCGCAAAATAAAAAAGAGGCTTTCCACTATCCCGAGGATGCTCCTTTAAAATGTCTGATCATGAGCGGCGGTGAAGGAGTCGGAAACATGAAAGAAATTGCCGAGAATCTGCTTGAACATTTTGAATGCAGAATCAAAATTGTTGCAGGCAGAAATGCCAAACTAAAAGCAGCACTAGAAAAATCCCTTCAAGATAAATATGGTGATAAAGTTGAAATTTATGGTTTTACAAAAGACATTCAAGATCTTATGCTTGCGTCCGATATCGCCTTTACAAGAGGAAGTCCCAATGTCATGTTTGAAGCCGTTGCTGCCAACCTGCCAATTATCATTACAGGTGCATTGCCGGGTCAAGAAGAAAGCAACCCCGCATTTGCTGAAAAGTACAATCTGGGTGTCGTTTGCAAGCATCCAGAGGATATTGTAAAAACCATCAATGGTTTACTGGAAAACAACAGTGAAAAGTTAAACCATATTATAAATAGCCAGCGCAAATTTATCAATGCACATGCAGCAGAAGATATCTTGCAATTTATCTTAAATGTAGAATCTACCTACATGAAAAATGAGGCTGTACTATCTTATTAAATCAATCCCCTTGGGCAATCCTTATCCAAGGGGATTTTTTCACAAAAAAATCGCCCTACAGTTCGGGCGATTTTTCGTTTAGGTTCATAATCCATAAAAGAAAAAATAGTCGAGCGGACCCCGAGGATCCGCGGCGTATTTTTTTATCCATTTATTCATTATTCTTTAAAAGCGGGAGGCGCTGTTTCTTCTCCACACTTTACTCTCGATTTTTTCATAGAATCCAACCAACGAATTAACAATTTGATCCGCAAGCTTCCAGCGCGTTAAAACGGCGTGAACCAAAAAGGCAATGGAAATTCCAATTATCAAACCTGCAATGACATCTGAAGGATAATGAACACCAGTCCAAACACGTGACAGTGATATCGCTGCTGCTAACAAAAGCCAAAACCAGCCATCACGTTTTCGCCAAATCCAAATCGAGGTGGCAATGACAAACGCGCCTGTCGCATGGTCGCTTGGAAACGAAGCATTTGCAGCATGCTGTATTAATTGGATAACGTGATGATCCACAAATGGACGATTGCGATAAAGCACCAACCCGACGATCGCATTGATCCCTAGAGCGACGCTGGCCGCGGCTAAACTCTCAACAACCATTCTGCGGTTGGATTTCGTCCGAATGAACCAGTAAACAATGACAGCAAGGTAAAAAAGATATGCCCCATCTTCGGACAAAAACTTCATTACCGGATTTAGAACAGCATCTGAAATCGCAAGATGGTTAATCAATTGAAACATTTTAAAATCCCATTGAAAAAACATATGAACACCCTTTTCATCCAATTTCTTTTCGAAACACTACAACGTTGCCGAATTAGTGAATCTAATAGAAAAGACTGAGAAAAGAGAAAAAAGTTCAATCCAACTAAATATTTTTTTAAACTTACGAAAGTTATCATTGCTGTTTGAAGAGCAGAGCTTTTGTTTGTGCTGCTTCGCGGATTATTTTAACCATCAGTTCTTGAACGGATTGATGGTTAGACAATCTTGGGCTTTGGCCAGACCAAAGTGACATATATTCGCGATTCTTTTGACGGGCTGCTTCTTTTCGAATTCCTTTTGTCAATTCATTTTGAACGGGATACGGCGGAAGCTGATATTCAACCGCTTTCATTCCGGTGATCAATTTATTGCGGATTCCCCGCGCCAGTTTACCGGAAAAAGCTTTTGTTAGTTCCGTTTGATCATCTCCAGCTTCCAAAATAGCCAATTTATATTCCTGGCTCGCACCGCTTTCCTCACAAACAAGAAAAGCTGTCCCCATTTGAACTGCTTGTGCTCCAAGTGACTGTGCTGCAATCAATCCCCTTCCATCCATGATCCCCCCAGCTGCAATAATTGGGATGTGGATTTGATCTGCTGCCTGAGGAATCAAAGACATCAGTCCAATCAAACTTTCCGATTCCCCTTTAAGAAAAGTGCCGCGATGTCCCCCTGCTTCACTTCCTTGAAGAACAACTGCATCAAAACCGGCCGCTTCAATAAGGGTTGCTTCTGTGACTGTCGTTGCCGTACCAATGGTAAAAATGGAGTTTTGTTTCAGTGAAGAAAGGATGTTTGCCGAAGGGATCCCAAAGGTAAATGAACAGACTGAGATTCTCTCTTCCATTATTACCTCAATCTGCTGGGCAAAAATCGCCAAATCATGCTGATAATTTGGAATTTGCAAATCATCTACTTGTACTTTTAACAGTTCTTTAAACGGCTCCAACCAATGCCTTGCCTTTTCTAAAACGGTCTCATCATTCTTGTACGGAGTGGGAACAAACAAATTGACGCCAAATGGCTGGCCAGTTAACTGTTTGATTTCGCGAATTTGTTCCCGAATTTGATCGGGTTTCAAATATCCCGCTCCAATCATTCCTAAACCGCCAGCGTTGGAAACGGCTGCAACCAACTCAGTGGTTGTCGGTCCCCCAGCCATCGGCGCCTGAATAACCGGATAGTTGACCCCTAGCAAACTGGTTAAACCTCGGTTTACCATACCCATATCACCTTCACTATATGATTTTTTTTAAAATAGAAAAAGACCATCTCCGTTCGAAATGATCTATAAAACGATTAGGATAAAAGAGCTCGATCACTGGCCATTTGGGTGCCGCGAATTCTCTGAAACTCTGAAAGCAAGCTTTCAATCGTCAGTTTTTTCTTCTCAGTCTCATCCACTTCCAGAATAATTTGGCCTTTATCCATCATAATTAATCGGTTGCCTAAATCGATCGCCTGTTGCATATTGTGCGTAACCATTAAGGTCGTCAACTGAAAGTTTGCAACAATATTTTTCGTCAATTCCGTAATCAGCTCTGCTCTTGCAGGATCAAGCGCCGCTGTATGTTCATCCAAAAGCAGGATGGACGGTTCTGTGAAGGTCGCCATCAGCAACGAAAGAGCCTGACGCTCTCCGCCGGATAAAAGACCCACCTTTGCACTTAGACGATCCTCTAAACCAAGGTGCAATGATTCAAGCACCTCACGAAAATATTCGCGCCGCTTTTTTGTTACCCCTCTACCGAGACCTCTCACTTGATTGCGGGAATAGGCCATTGCTAAATTCTCTTCAATCGTCATGGAGGGAGCAGTTCCAGCCATAGGATCTTGGAAGACGCGGCCGATCATCCTCGAGCGTTTAAACTCGGGAAGCTGAGTCACATTTTTGCCATCCAAATAAATTTCACCATCATCAGGTAAAAGGACACCGGATATAATATTCATTAATGTGGATTTTCCGGCTCCATTACTGCCAATTACCGTAACAAAATCGCCCGGCTTAAGGGTTAATTGCACATGATCGATTGCCGTTTTTTCATCCGGCGTTCCTTCATTAAACACTTTATGAATCTGATTTAATTGCAGCATGGCTTTCACCCTTTCGTTGTGCCGATAATAAAATGTTTTGCTTTCTTTCTGCCTTTTTGCGTGCCTTTACCTTTTTTTCACGCGAGCTGTTCCATATTTTCGGCATAGTGAGTGCAAGAATGACGATAACAGCCGTTATTAGTTTCATATCGCCGGGTTCCAAAAATTCTACTCGTAATGCAAGCGTGACAACAAGCCGATAAATAATGGATCCGCCGATGACAGCGAGAGTTGTTCGCGCAATTGTTTTTGTACCGAAGATTGCCTCACCAATAATAACGGATGCGAGACCAATAATGATCATTCCTATCCCCATGCCCACATCTGCAAAACCCCCTTGTTGGGCAATCAAAGCGCCGGCAAAAGCAACCAATGCGTTTGAAAGACCAAGACCAAGAACAATGAGAAGATTCGTATTGGCTGATAAACTGCGAATCATTCGCTGATTGTCGCCAGTTGCTCTTAAAGCTAAACCAATTTCCGTTTTCAAAAACCAATCTGTCAACAGCTTGAACACAAAGGTAACAGCAATCATAAACAGGAGGATTCCCCATGTATCCGGATGGCTATCGGTTAAACCAATTGCATCCAAAAGCGAATTGAGAAACGAATCAATTCCGCTTTGCTGTGATATTTGTGAAATTTTTGTAAAAATTGTATCGGTATTTAATAGCGGTATATTTGATTTTCCCATTATACGAAGATTGATCGAGTAAAGCGTAATCATCATTAAAATTCCCGACAGCAAGTTATTAATTTTGCCCGCTGTATGAATGATTCCTGTTAACCCACCTGCAATAAAGCCGGCAATCAGCGCAGCCATTGTTGCAACAATTGGATTGCCACCGCCCGCAATGATTGTTGCAGATATCGCTGCACCTGTTACAAAACTGCCATCAACCGTTAGGTCGGGAAAATCCAAAATGCGAAAGGACAAGTAAACACCCAGTGCCATGATCGCATAAATAATCCCCGATTCAAATGATCCAAATATCGAGGTAAACAATACCTTCATCCTTTCTAAAATCAATTTTACCAAAGATAAAGAGCTGGGAAGAAGGAATATCGTGATTCCCTCCCTCCGTTCCTTTTAGTTCAACTTATTTTCCATTATAAAATTCTCCGAGCTTTTCCCAATCTGGATTTACCTTAAGTCCTTGAGCCTCGGCAGCTTTTTTATTGATCACAAGCTTTAAGGTTTTTGGCAACTCAACCGGAATTTCCGATGGTTTCTTCTTGCCTGTTAAAATATCTGCCGCCATAACACCGGATTGATAGCCAATATCATAGTAGTTAAAACCGCTTGCGGCAACAGCGCCTTTTTTCATTGAATCCAGTTCCCCAACAAAAAGAGGTATCTTTTTGCTATTGGCGACCGAAATAACCGATTCAAGAGCCGAAACGACCGTGTTGTCTGTTGGAATGTAAATCGCATCGACCCGCCCGACAAGCGACTCGGCTGCCTGCTTCACTTCTGCAGATGTGGAAACGGAAACTTCAACAAGTTGAGCATTCTTTTTCTCCACCAATGACTTAACTTGTTTTACCTGTACGACTGAATTTTGCTCACCGGAATTGTAGATTACCCCAATCTTTTTCGCCTTTACCTCATCGGTTATAAAGCCAATCGTTTTTCCTGTAGCATCTGGATGGTTATCTGTTGTACCTGTTATATTTTTTCCAGGTTTGTCAAACGATTTCACAAGACCGGCGCCAACTGGATCGGTCACTGAAGTGAAAACAATCGGAATTTCTTTTGTTGCATTTAATGCGGCAACAGCGCTTGGCGTAGCATTTGCAAAAATAAGATCTACCTTATTGCCAACAAAATTTTTCGCAATCGTTTGTGTATTATTCATATCTGCCTGTGCGTTTTGCTCATCGTATTTAGCAATGATGCCTTTATCTTTTAGTGCCTGTTTAAACCCTTTTGTAGCCGCATCTAACGATGGATGAACAGCAAACTGAGTAATTCCGATTTTAAACTCTTTTTTCTCTCCTGCTTTCTGCCCACTTCCCGAAGTGTCTTTGCTTGCACATCCCGCAAGTAAAATCGCTCCGGCGAGCAAAATTGATCCCATTTTCGCAAGTTTCTTCATAGACCAAAATCCCCCTAAAATAAAGTAAATACTCGATTCCTTTCTTCCTTTTCAATTTGGTTTAGTCGCTAAGACCATTTTACCACTAATCTGCTTTAAAGAGAAAAAGGAGTCAAAAAATTTTATATATTTGAAAATTATATTAGTATTTTTATACTTAAAAAGTCAATACTATTTTAGAAAAATAATAATGCAGAATAAAAAAACATCCTGTTCATTTTTTACAGGATGTTTTAATTTCTTATTTTTGGTATCTCGCGAGTATTTTCAAGAAATGTGTCAATTTCGATTTTTTTCAAAGGAAAATCAATTTGTTCTATTTTCAGTTCAATAGTTGCTTCAAGCAGCCGATCGATATCAATTGTCATCCTGTTCAACCTCCCTATGAATTGATGGTTGGCTCATCTTACTATAACCGTTCGGCAATGTTGGTTTTCTTATGGGGGTAGTATACGATTTACCAGTTTTTTTAATCATTTATACCGTATCCCTGATTAGGGGAATTTACTATCTGTTTATAAAAGAAGTCAAAAGAACATTTTCTTTAGGGCGATGCCCTTTTTTCCTTTGGAAAAAAGGGCTTTGGGAATTCGTCCATACTGATAGACAGATGTATTCATATAGTAATGTAGGATTGCAAAGGAGGTGTTTTCCATGGGTCAAGGAGGAAATAATGGCTTCGCATTAATCGTCGTTCTGTTCATCTTATTGATCATTGTTGGATCTGCTTACATTGGTTTCTATTGATGAACACCAGATTTAATGACACAAAAAAGAGTGAAGATAAACTTCACTCTTTTTCTGCTTCATTGGTTTGTATTCGTTGTTTTCGCTGCTTTTGATTTAGAAGCTTTTGGACCAAGGTATTCGTAATCATCCGGATTGATTGGCTTGTAACCAGCAGGCTTATAGAATCGCAGCAGATCTTTGGTCACGACTTCGTCGGACATCGTTAATTCGGTTTTCACTTTGTTCTCGATTTCTTTGCCAACACTCGGATCTGTTACAAGGTTGTTTGTTCCGGTTGTGTAGTATTTACCATTTACAGACGTAACGGTTGGTGACACGAAATCTCCATTTCTAAACGCGACCCAATTACGATGATCTTTTGAAAGCAAATCTGAACCAAATTCGATATAATCCTTCGTATCAATTCCGAGCAAATGGAGCAGAGTTGGACGAACATCTACTTCACCACCGTATTGATGCTGAACGCCGCCTTTAACGCCCGGAACACGAATGAACAGTGGCACTTCTTGTAGTTCAGCGTTAATCGTTGGTGTAATTTCCGGCACACCCAATACCTTTTTCATTGCTTCATTATGGTTTTCTGAAATTCCGTAATGGTCACCATACAATACAATTACAGTGTTATCATACAATCCAGATTCCTTCAAGTAATTAAAGAACTGCTCCAATGCCTGATCCATATAATTGGCTGATTGGAAATACTGATTGACAACGGTGTCTCCAAAATCTCCTGCAGGAAAAGGGGTATCTCCCGGATCCATTTCAAATGGGAAATGGTTCGATAATGTAATAAACTTCGTATAGAACGGCTGCTTCAAGCTTTTTAGAAGCGGCATTGATTCTTCCCAGAACGGCTTATCTTTCATACCATAGTTTTTCGTATTTGCCGAAGACATGTCATAATACTCTGCATCAAAAAATTGATCATAGCCAAGAGCTTTGTACATGACATTTCGATTCCAGAATGTTTTGTAGTTTCCATGGAAAACTGCAGAAGTATATCCATATCCCTTTAAAATTGCCGGTGCTGCTTGATACGTATTCTGTGCTTTGTTCACAAAAACAGCGCCTTGTGACAATGGATATAGTGAATTTTCCATTAGGAATTCAGCATCCGATGTTTTCCCCTGTCCTGTTTGGTGATAAAAGTTATCAAAATAGAATGTATTCGGGTCTCGGGTTAACGAATTTAAAAACGGTGTTACTTCCTGGCCGTTCAACTTGTAGCCAATCATGAAATTTTGGAAAGATTCCAGTGATACATAAATAACGTTCATACCTCTTGCTTTACCAAAATATTCAGGATTCGGACTAGCGTAGTTTGCTTTCCGGTAGTTTTCTACATCGGTAACATCACTGCTATCAGCAAGAGCCCGCTGACTCGAAGATTTAATATTTTGAATGATATCATATATCGTGAAGTTATATGCTCCAAGATATTTAACAAGGTAATTTCGGTCAAACGTCCGGGACAACAGCTGCGGACGATCCTTCTCTGCCAAGCCAAGATTAAATAGGAAGGTTGTGATTGCAAACAGCAGGACTATTTTGAACGATTTCCGGTTTGTTTCCGTTACCTTATTAAAAACTTTTAAAGCAAGAATAATGAGAATAATGGTATCGGTAAAAAAGAAAATATCTGTCGGCGACATTAACGAAATGACGCTGTCACCTAACTGCCCTGTATTCATTTTGGCCTGCATCAGAACAGGAACCGTAATAAAATCATTAAAGAACCGGTAATAAACGACGTTTGCATAAAGCAAGAATGATAAAACGAAGTTGATCAGAATTAAGGCAAGTTTTGTCCGTTTTTTAAAAAGCAATGCAAAACCAAAAAAGAATAAGGCAGAGCTGACTGGATTGATGGCAAGCAAAAATTTCTGCATGCTATTATCAATTCCCAGCTTAAATACGGTTTGGTACGTTACATACGTTTTGATCCAAAATAGAACAATTGCAATCGCAAAAAATGCAAGGTAATTGTTGCTCAATCTCTGTGACAGTCTAAGTTTCTCCATCTTTTAATTCTCCTCTCACTTACCAAAAAACTGCGGTAAACGAACATCATTTACTATACCATATTTTTTTAAAAAGTTAAAACAAAAATCGTTCCAATTCATGGTGAACCTGACAGTTTTCCTTTAATTTCCTTCACTCGATCCTGCCATTTTCCTGATCAGTATGAAAAAAGTTTTTGAATATATCAAAACTTACTCTGTACTAGACGAGCATATACAGAAAAAGTTTCAAATTTTTTATGAAAATAAAAAACCGCTGTTTCCCACAAGATATAAGAAAATTTTTACAACTGCATCAAACTGTTTTTAATGTCTTTTTTCAAAGCAGCCGGCTGTTCAATCTTGCTCCTTTTCAAATAGCGATATAAAAAGAAGAACATCAATCCGCTGACGAAGCGCAACAAGGTTGAAATGGACATGGATAGATTCATGTTTGTTTGATCAAGCAAATACACTCCGAACTGGGGTGAAACAAAGCCAACAATCGCCAAAAAGATATTATAACTGGAAATATACGTGCTGCGGGTTTTTTCATTTGTTACCTCAAGCAGCTGATTAAATAGTAAAAGCACGGTTCCAGAAACAAATAAACCAGATGAGGCGTTGACAATTGTTAAATAAATCAGATTGCTGGATAGCACCGTTAAAACCGGTGTTGTGGCCATACCGATAGACACTAAAATCATCATTTTTGCATTTCCATGTTTATCAGCCATTTTCCCCCACCATTTAAAACTAATAATTTGGGCAATCTGATTCGCAACTGAAAATAAACTAATCCACAATCCATTTGCATGTGCATCGCGAATTTGGTAGATACTGAATAAAGGCCATGACATTTGCCAGGCAAAATTAAAAAACAAGCCGCAAAAAAGAAAGTAACGAAATGGCTTATCACGAAAGATTTGCCAATTCGCACGTGAAAATAGCTTCTTTTGTTTGAGTTCCTTCTTTTTCTCTGGCTCAACATGCTTCATTAAATAAAAGACTTCCATTATTCCTGCAGCAAATGAAAAAGCAAACAAAAATTCATATGGAAGCGGGTTATCCTTATGAAATTGCTGTAAGATAAGACCTATTAAAAACGTCGTCACCACACCAACAATCGTTAGGACTTTATTGCGTTCGCTAAAAAAAAGACTTCTTCTCTGTTCGGGTATCAGGTCGCCGATAAATGCCTGCCAGCTCAGGTTTGCAAAAGAACCAGGAAAATTCATGAGTCCAACGAGAATAACAAAAACCCAGCTTCGGTAGTCTTTTGGCACGAATAGAGAAAAAAGCATAAAAACCAAAAAAAGCCTTGTATAAAAAATAGAATAGGCAGTGAATTTCTTTTTGTTGTTTTGTTGATTTAAAAAAATAGAGCCGAGAATGACTGCAAACATCCCGACAAATTGCGGAAGCGAACTAATCAAGCTAACTTGATAATTGGATGCACTTAAAACACCGATCGCAAACAAAGGAAAGTAATTTGTGCTCATGTTTAAAACCATCGTGGCTGCAATTCCATTTTTAATACTGTATTTTTCATTTAGTTGGTTTGTTTGTTGATCAACCAGCACTCGCTCATCTTCTTTCAGAAGGTAATTAGCAGTGACTAATGCAGTTACTACCCTTTCTTTTGCTATATTAAACCGGAAATTTTCCGATCGCAAGATCTTTTTTTAAAAAAAATCGATCATAAATTGTTAGAAAGGAATGGTTGATATGCCGCGTATTCGGCCAAATTTTATGAGTAGTCCATATTTTGTTGATGAACCTGGTAATTGGCATTTAAAGGAGGGCGCACCAAAGGAAATGCAGACAGAATTGGAGCAATATTTGCAAGCGCTCCAAGACGAAACAGCAGCCGGAACCATCAATGGAAATACCATCGATTACCCCTTTCTCCGCTAAAAAACCGGGCAAATTCACCCGGTTTTTTCTATTTATTCGTTTTGAATACCCAGTAGGAGTACAGATAAATACTGGCAATTCCGATAAACAATACCACCAAAAACAAGATCATTGCCTTGCCTCCGATGATAATCGATAAGAAAGGAACGAGGCCTGAGATAATAAACACATATCCACCAAAACGGTGTGTTTTCCGCCAAACATGTTCTGAAGCAAGCGCCCATGGTGTCCGAAATCCAACAAAATAATTCGGCCGGATTTGTGACGTATAGTTGCCAATGCCGATGAACAAAATTCCAAGAAGAACAGGCAACACAATTGAAAATTGGATAGGTACCCCAAGTGCATTGATTAGTGCAATGAGGTTAATGCCCGATAAAAATACAATAATCATCAGATTTATCGTTGAGTATGCTTTCGAATGCTTGCGAAAAGATTCTTTTTTTGGATCAATGGACGGAACATAGTAAAATACAAATAATAAGACAATCGGAAGCGCACTCATCAACAGTTGTTCAAGCTTCGATCCGTAGCGATCCACTTCACCATTTAATCCCCAATGCACAGGAATTTTGTTTGGCAAATATGGAAAGGCAATCAAATTAATCAGCATTACAAGAATAGCAATACTCAGCGAAACATAAAAAAGCTTTTTTTTCATAAAAAATTTCCCCCTATTTTTTTTTGTCTAGCAGCCATTTGATAACATCCTGAAAAATAGTTGAATTGAGCGAATAGTAAATATATTGGCCTTTTTTTTCATCAAGTACCAGATCTGCAGATTTTAAAATTTTCAAGTGATTGCTGATGGACGGTTTGCTCATATCAAAATTGCTGGCGATTTCTCCGGCAGTTAAATCCTGATCCTTTAAAAGATCAAGGATCTTCCGTCTTGTTGGATCTGCAAGTGCTTTAAAAACTTCGTTCATATTCTTCCCTTCTTTATTATTTAGTTAATTATCTAAATATAGAATAACAATTTTTTAAAAAATTTCAAGCCTTTTTTGCCATCCGATACCCGCTATTCCTAAAGTTATAAAAAAAGAAACCCATTGGGGTTCCTTCGTATTAATGTTTTGGATATTTGCCTACTGTATGAATAGCAGTGATAATTCGCTTATTGATCCATTTGCGATTTTCACTCGTATTTAGATGCTCAAAAACACGCTTTCTCCCCTCTTCCGTTGTTACATAATGACACGGCAGGTGATTTAGACTTAATGCGATAATATCGTTCCTGCATTTCTTACATTGGCAAAAGGTCTGGTAATCAGGACTATTTAGCCATACAGTCACAATCGTTGAGACAATTTCCTCCATCACATTTACATAACCGTCTCCCATCCAATTACCCTCTTTCATGCTTTCATGGTGCGATAACAACGACTCATTATGTGAGAGTGCATTGGATATATTGTAGCATAGAAAAAAATAATCTTTTTTCGAAAATCATTAAAATTAAAAATTAGTTCATTAGACCCAAAAAATCAACCAACCAGCTGATTGAACAACAGCTGGTTGGAATTACACTCATTTCATGAGACTATCTACATTTGCGAAACGCTCTAAATCTTTATTTTTACCAATTACAACCAATACATCCCCTTTATCCATTGTTTCGTCTGGCGAAGGCGATATATTAATATCATGATTACGTCGAATGGCAATGACACTTAAATTAAATCGGGCTCGAAGATCAATTTCCCTTAATGATTTCTTGGTCATATTATCAGGAATTTTTATTTCTTCAACACTATAATCTTTCGATAACTCAATAAAATTAAGCACATTGGGAGATAGAAGCTGATGGGCTACACGGATTCCCATATCCCTCTCAGGGTGGATGACCCAATCAGCCCCAACTTTATATAAAACTTGTCCGTGAAGCTTGTTGACAGCTTTCGCAATTACCTTACGAACGCCGAGTTCTTTTAATAATAGTACCGTTAAAATACTTGCTTGAATGTCGTTTCCAATTGCCACAATGACTGTATCGATATTCCGAATCGCAATCGATTTTAACGCTTCGGCATCCGTTGAATCCGCAATTAAGGCATGGGTGACATATGGATGGGCGTCCTCCACCCTTTCTTCATTCATATCGACACCCAAAACTTCCTGTCCTGCTTCAAATAACTTTGAGGCCAAGCTTAATCCAAAGCGGCCAAGGCCAATTATTGCATAAGTTGTTACCACTATATTTTCACCTTTCTTTCCGTTTCATTAACCAATCATGATTTTGCCTTTAGGATAGCGGAATGCATCTGGATTTCGGCGAATGGTTACCGCAAACGCGATGGTTAAAGGACCTACTCGTCCAGCAAACATTGCAAAGATAATGAGTAGCCTGCCAATCGGCGATAGATCTGGTGTCAATCCCATCGATAGCCCCACTGTTCCAAAAGCAGATGTCGCTTCAAATAAGATCATTAAAAAATCTTTCCCATGTTCGGTAATTGTCAATAACATCGTTACCAGCATGACAATAAATAATCCGCTGATCGTAACAGTTAACGCTTTGTAAATGGTCTCATAGACAATTCGCTGGCGGTAGAAAATGACATCTTCTTTTCCTCGAATTTGCGACCATACTGCACCAATTAACGTAATAAAAGTCGTTGTTTTGATACCGCCGCCTGTCGAACCAGGTGATGCACCGACAAACATTAAAAAAATGATTAAAAAGAGTGATGATTGCGTCATGTCTCCAATATTCAGTGTATTGGCACCCGCAGTTCTCGGTGTGATAGCTTGAAAAGAGGATGCAAGAATTTTTCCTAAAAAGGACAATGGCTTTAATGTTTTGGGATTCATGTATTCCAGTGCAAAAATGCCAATTGTTCCTGCAATGATTAACACAGCTGTCGTCAGCAGTACTACTTTCGTATGCAGCGATAATTTCCGCACTTGCCTGTACTCAAATAATTCGTTCAAAACAATAAACCCAATTCCGCCAAGAACAATCAATGCATCAACTGTTAAGTTAACGACCGGGTCTTGAACATAACCTGTTAAACTGCGAAAGTCACCCATAATATCAAAACCGGCATTGTTAAAAAGTGAGATTGAGTGGAAAATGCCAAAATAGATTGCTTTTCCAATGGGCATATCAAAAGAAAAACGAATAGAAAGCAACATGGCTCCAGTAAGTTCAATAACCGCAGTAAAAATTAGAATCCGTCTTGCTAATCGAACCACGCCTTCCATGGACAAATTATTCAATGACTCTTGCAGCAGGATTCTTTCTTTTAAGGAAATTCTTTTTCCCAAAAGGAAAGCAAACAAAGTGGCAAATGTCATAAATCCAAGTCCGCCTATTTGAATCATCGATAAAATAACCACTTGGCCGAAGATGGTAAACGTTGATCCAGTATCGACAACAACGAGCCCTGTAACACAAGTGGCAGAGGTTGCTGTAAAAAGCGCATTTAAAAATGATAAGCCTTTGCCATCTACTGTCGATATCGGCAAAGTTAACAAGGTTGCACCTATAAGAATAATCGCACCAAATCCCAAAACGAGTATTTTAGGAGGGTCAAAATAAAATTTTTTCCTCACTATTTTTCCTCCCAGCAATTTTCATTTACCCTATACATTTACATCAAATAACGAAAATAAACATAAACCGTTGAAATTAAAATGGAAACAATCATGATTGGAAAACCGATCACCAAAAATCGCATAAATGAAATATGATGGCCATTCTTTGAAGCAATCCCAGCAACAACTAGATTGGCGCTGGCGCCGATTAATGTGCCATTCCCGCCCAAGCACGCACCAAGGGACAAACTCCACCAAAGCGGATCCAAATTCGTAATTCCTAGAGTCCCCATTTCTTTTATGAGCGGTATCATTGTAGCGACAAATGGAATATTGTCGACAAAAGCAGAAATGAGCGCGCTCATCCACAGTACAAGAAAAGTGGTCGATTTTAATTCTCCACCTGTTAAGGACATCGCTTTTTTCGCCAGCGCCCCAATTAAACCGGTTTCGACGAGTCCCCCTACAATCACAAACAATCCAATAAAAAAGAAAAGGGTCGTCCATTCTATTTTTTCCAAGGCAACTGCCAAATATTTGTCACCGGTGACAAGGAGTAATAAAAATGCGCCAATTAACGCAATGGTCGCCGTTTCCAGATGGGTAAACTGGTGGCTAAAAAATCCGACCAACGTTAGAAAAATAATGAGCAAACTTTTTTTCAGCAAAACCGGATCCTTTAATTCTTTGTGGGCATCTTTTTTTAGTAGCTCTTCTTTGTACTTCATTGTTGTACGCAGCTGTTTGCGATAAAAAACAACTAAAAGAGCGATCGTGACAATCAAGATCAATAGATTAATGAGCGTTAAATTCTTGATAAACGCATTAAATGTTAGTCCCTTTACCGCACTGCCGATCATAATATTAGGCGGATCGCCAATCATAGTCGCCGTTCCACCAATATTTGACGCAAATACTTCCGATAACAAATACGGAATCGGACCTACTTTCAGTTGGTTTGTAATGCTTAATGTCACCGGGACAACAAGTAAAACCGTTGTTACATTGTCTAAAAAGGCGGAAGCAATAGCTGTAAAAACACTTAATGCCACTAAAATTTTAATTGGATCCCCCTTCACTTTTTGTGCTGACCAGATGGCGATATACTCAAAAACGCCAGTTTGAGCGGTTATTCCAACGATCACCATCATTCCGACAAGCAAGCCAATTGTATTGAAATCAATATAGTGAATGGCTGCTTTTTGATCAAGAATTCCTAGTGCAACCATTAGCAAGCCACCGAGCATCGCAATCGTCGTTCGATGAATTTGTTCTGAAATGATCATGGCATAAGTAAATAGAAAAATGACTAAAGCAATTAGTTCCTGTGTTCCCATTCATTTCACTCCTGTTTCTAAATCTTGCTGTTCTAGGAAGTTGTATTCTTTCCATCCATAAAGCAAAAAAACACTAGGGAACCCCTTAGTGTCTAAAACTAAGAAAACCATTTCCCTGCGCTTACGAGGTTAGCTGACGGACTCGGATTCTCAACAAACCCTACCTTAAAAAGGATTCGCCCCAAACCGGCTAAAAATTAGCCAATGTGGTTCCCCCGCTCAAATTTGATTCAGCGATCATTTCATATGTACAAGGAAAAATATACTACTCCAATGAACGAATGTAAACAATCCCTTCACACATTAAAGCCTTATTTATTGAAAAAATTTTTTCCGCTCTACCTATATGATTTATACAAAGACTGTGTTGACCAAAATTTTAATAGCGCCGAATGTAAATAGCGGCAATGTGTACAAATTTGTATCATACTTCACATCTTTCCATTTGGTTTTCTCTTTATAATAAAATCACCTTCAAGCATTGGATGATCCCTTTTTGATTGGGCAATCTACGATTAATCGGGTTAAAAGGAGGATTTTCATGAATCAAGGAACAAAACAATTAGTCATTCAAACATCGAGTCTAATTGCAGGATTTATGGTTTGGGTGCTTCTGTCTTCATTAATGCCTTTTATAAAATCGGATATCCAGTTAACATCTCCCCAGCAAGCTTGGGTGACAGCAGTTCCAGTCATTCTCGGTTCCATTCTTCGAGTGCCAATCGGGTACTGGACTAACCGCTTTGGGGCGCGTACATTATTTACAATCAGCTTTTTAGTTATGCTTGCCCCCATTTTTATCATTAGCTTCGCCAACACTTTACTTTTGCTATTGCTAGGGGGATTTCTTCTGGGTGTCGGCGGTGCAATCTTTTCGGTCGGGGTAACTTCCTTGCCTAAATACTACCCGAAAGAAAGGCATGGTTTCATTAATGGCATTTACGGTGCCGGAAATATCGGTACAGCTGTAACCTCGTTTGCCGCACCTGTTATCGCAAATGCTTTCGGATGGAGATCAACGATTAAAATTTTTCTTGTTCTTGTTCTTGTTTTTGCTCTTATAAATTTTCTTTTCGGAGACCGGCATGAGAAAAAAGTCAATAATCCATTAACAGAGCAAATAAAAGAGGTATACAAAAATCCAAAACTGTGGTTTTTAAGCTTGTTTTACTTCATTACTTTTGGAGCATTTGTTGCATTCACGATTTATCTGCCGTCTTTCTTGGTGAATCATTTTGAATTGTCAAAAGTCGATGCCGGGCTGCGGACTGCGGGATTTATCGTTGTCGCGACACTATTCCGTCCAGTCGGGGGCTGGCTTGGGGACAAAATTAACCCTTTTCTTATATTAATAGGCGTCTTTTTTGGGCTGACTTTTGCAGGATTTTTGTTATCCTTTACACCTTCCCTGCCCATTTATTCGTTCGGCAGCCTGCTCGTTTCTTTTTGTGCAGGAATCGGCAATGGGGCGATTTTTAAATTGGTACCTTTTTATTTTACGAAACAAGCAGGAATTGTTAACGGAATCGTTGCTGCAATGGGAGGGTTGGGCGGATTCTTCCCGCCATTGATTCTGACCATCCTATTTAATTTAACTGGTCATTATGCGATAGGGTTTATGTCATTGTCAGAGTTTTCCCTCGCAAGTTTAATTTTGGTTGTATGGCTGTTTTATCAGGAAAAGCTTGAAATCTCAGCAAAAATTATTAAATCAACCACAGAAGGAATTATCGTCACAGATGCTAACGGTGTCATTCAAATGGTCAATCCTGCATTTTCTAAAATTACCGGCTACTCGCAGGATGAGGTTGTAGGAAAAACGCCAAGCGTTCTTCAGTCAGGTGAGCATACTAATGAGTTTTATCACAAAATGTGGGAAAATTTACGAAGCAATGGCTCATGGCAAGGACCAATTTGGAATAAGCGAAAAAATCAAGACGTTTATTTAGAATGGTTAACCATTTCCGCTATTAAAAATGATGCAGGCGAAACTAAAAATTTTGTGGGTATGTTTAATGAGTTAAAACAAGACGTAGTAAAGGATTTAAAACCATCTGCAAAAAGGTCTTCTTCTTGAGGACCTTTTTTTAATTGATCCATCCCTCTGAGAAGATATTTTTACAACTTTATGTCCATTTCTCTCCGTTCACAGTTCGTTCACTTAAAATGTGACGTACCTCACAATCTTTCAGTGTTTCTCTCTTTTAAGATTAACAATGTAAATCGCGAATCATTTGATACTTTAAAAATTTGGAGGAAACAATATGGCAAGACTAAGTTATTGGAATCCAGAGGATGAAAAGTTCTGGAATAAAGAAGGGAAAAAACATGCCAATCGGAATCTATGGATTTCTGTTCCAAGCCTGATGTTGGCTTTTGTCGTTTGGCAAATCTGGTCAGTTGTCGCAGTTCGGTTGAATGATATCGGCTTCCATTTTTCCGAAGAGCAATTATTTACCCTAGCAGCAATTCCCGGTCTCGTTGGCGCAACCTTGCGTTTTGTCTATACTTTTGCAGTTGGAACAATCGGGGGAAAAAACTGGACAGTGATTTCAACTGCCATTTTGGCGATTCCGGCGATCGGAATAGGCTTTGCTGTTCAAAATCCTGAAACGCCTTTTTCGGTAATGCTTTTGCTTGCAGCCCTTTGCGGATTAGGCGGAGGCAACTTCTCCTCTTCATCTGCAAATATCAGTTTCTTTTTTCCAAAAAAAGAAAAAGGAACAGCGCTTGGGATTAATGGCGGTTTAGGAAATATGGGCGTGTCTGTTGTTCAATTTGTTACACCGTTAATTATTACTTCTGGAACTTTTGCATTCATTGGCGGAAATCAAGTTATAGCGAACGGCCAAAAAATCTGGCTGCAAAATGCTGCGTTCATATGGGTTATTCCAATTGCTATTCTGACGATTCTTGCCTTATTTGGGATGGACAATGTTCCAAATGCAAAACAATCTGTTGCTGATCAATTTGTAATCGTCAAAAGAAAACATACGTGGATCATGACCGTACTGTATGTTGCAACGTTCGGTTCATTTATTGGCTATTCGGCAGCCTTCCCGCTTTTACTAAAATCGCAATTTCCGGAACATATTTCATTGGCCTTTTTAGGTGCGCTTGTTGCCGCTGCTGCCCGTCCTGTCGGCGGCTGGCTTTCCGATAAAATTGGTGGGGCAAAAATTACGGCCTATGTCCTGGTCATTATGGGAATCGGTGCCGGCGGAGTCATCTTCTTTCTAAGCAGCAAACAGTTTGCTGGTTTCTTAGCAGCATTCCTTGTCCTATTTTTAGCTTCAGGTGTTGGTTCCGGATCAACGTTCCAAATGATTCCAACCATCTTTATTCCAAAAGAAGCTGCACCTGTAATCGGTTTTTCCGCCGCATTTGCAGCCTACGGTTCTTTTTTTATTCCTAAGCTTTTCGGCTGGTCTGTAAAAGCTACTGGAACACCCGTTACCGCTTTTTATTTCTTTATTGCGTTTTATTTTGTTTCTATCCTACTAAATTGGTTTTATTATCAACGGAAAACAACGGTAATACCTGAAAACATAAAACAAGCTGGATAATATCCAGCTTGTTTTTTAGTTTAATATTTTTACTTTAACTTCTTTTGTTCCCCAGTTAATAGCATCCTGTTTTGAGGAAATAAAGACATCGATTCGATTTCCCTTAATGCTGCCGCCAGTGTCAGCTGCTGTGGCAACACCATATCCTTCCACATATACTTTCGATCCAAGTGGAATGACCGATGGATCAACCGATATAACTTTTGCATCGGGGTTTGCTTTCAGGTTGACGCCGGTTGCTGTTACGCCCGAGCATCCGGCACATGAAGCTGTGTAAGCTGTAGCTTTTACCGTCATTTCTTTTGAGCTGATTTGATTGTTTACTGGAATTGGTTGTACAGTCTTGCTTTGTGCTTTCACCTCTGACTGGCTAGGTGCCACAGCTGGGACAGTTTGAACCTCCGCTCGGCTTTGAGTGTTGGCACTTGTACTGATTGCGGATTCCGTTTTACGTTCGGATTGGCTTGTTAAATTGTTTGCAACTTTATGATCAAGAATGACAAGATTTAAACCTGGACGAATTAAGTCTGAATGAAGTCGATTCCACTCTTTTAATTGAGCAACAGTTACGTTATAGTTTTCCGCTATCGCCCATAAAGTGTCACCCTGTTTTACTGTATAATGGGATTCTTCTTGGACCGTTAACACATCCCCAGGGTGAATGACATCGGTTGTAAGTTTATTCCAATTTTTTAAGTTTTCTACAGACGTATTATGTACTTGTGATAGATTCCAGAGCGTATCACCTTTTTGTACTGTAATTTCTGCCGCCTGTACATTAGCACCTACAGTTCCTGAGAGTGCAGCAACTGCAAGCAAAGTTTTAATCGTTTTGATCATTGTTCTACCTCCCATGTTCTCTTAGCAGCTAACAGAAACAATCATAACATGAATTCTCTCAATCGAAAGAACAGGGAGATTAATAATCCTTTACAGATAATGCATTCATATTACGAGAAGATGACTAATAGACAGAAGTATTTGACTATTATATACTCGCTTTCGACCTAAATGAACACGATGTATCGGGTAAAAATAAAGCGAGCCGCCAAATCATCTTGGTGATTTGGCGGCTCTTTTCACACTAGTTCAGTTTCGAAATGGCGACGGCGCACGCTTTGAATTCGGCTGTTCCCGAAATAGGATCAAATTCATTTAATGTCAAAACATTCGTTGGAACCTCACTCCAATGAAAGCTCATAAAAACTAGTCCTGGCACAACCTGTTCCGTAATTTTTGCTTTTACTGTCAATTCACCTCTCCGTGAACGAACCTGCACCCGTTCGCCGTCAGCTATGCCGAGCATTAGGGCATCCTCCGGATGAAGATCGATCGTTTCTTCCGTTTGTTTAATTTTTACGCCAGGCGCATAGTATCTTGTTTGAGTATGAGTATTATAGGATTCATATCGCCTTCCTGTCGTTAACATAAACGGGTACTCGGCATCTGGCCGTTCCAGCGGAGGCGTATAATCAACAGGAATGAACGGAGACTTGGACATTCCCTTCTTTTCGGCAGGCTGATGAAAACGGTCATGCAAGATAAAAGTACCTTGATGGCTTTCATTAGGACAAGGGTAGTGCAAGCTATACTCTTTCTCAAGTCGCTGATATGACATCCCGCCATACATCTCCCAGGCGATGGTTCGGACTTCATCCCAAATTTCCTCACTGCTTTGATAGCTCATTTTATACCCCATCTTTGTCGACAGTTCACACAGAATCTCCCAATCTTCTTTCGTATTCGGGTGAGCCTTTACTGCCGTACGGACGCGCTGAATTCTTCTGTCTGTGTTCGTATACGTGCCGTCTACTTCACCCCATGATCTTGCGGGGAGTACGACGTCAGCCATTTCAGCCATTTCCGTCAGAAAAATATCCTGAACAATCAATAGATCAAGCTTTTCTAGCAGTTTTCTTGTATGATTCATGTGAACATCCGCAAGCAGGGGGTTTTCGCCAATGACATAAAGTGCTTTTACTTTTTCTTCCTCAATACGGTCGAAAGTTCGCGTCTGAGTGTCTCCACTTTCCGGGTTTAGGCTAACATTCCATGCCTTTTCAAAACGGCTGCGGTATTCAGCCTTTACTAGGCTCATTGCTCCTGGCAGCTGATTCGGCAGACAGCCCATATCCCCTGCACCTTGCACATTGTTTTGACCGCGCAAAGGCATGATTCCTGAACCTTCTTTACCGATATTTCCTGTTAATAAAGCCAAGTTTGCTATATCAAAAACATTGTTAACACCGCAATGGTGTTCCGTGATACCAAGGGTATAGGCAATCATTGCAGCACTTGCATTTGCATACTCACGGGCTGTTTCAATAATATCCTCAGCTGCTATCCCAGTAATTCCGGCAGCAACTTCCGGCGTAAATGGATCGACTTGCTTTTCAAGTGCGTCAAAATCATGCGTAAACTGACTGATAAACTCATGTCTGTACAAGCCTTCTTTTAAAATGACGCGAATCATTGCATTGATCAGAGCAATATCTGTTCCTATATTAATTTGCAAATGACGGTGAGCAATTTTTGCCATCTCAATTTTTCTCGGATCAATCACAATTACTTTCAAACCCGACTTAGCTGCTTTCTTAATTCTGTTGGCGATAATTGGATGGGCTTCTGATGTATTAGAGCCCATTAGCAGCAATACTTCTGCTTTGTCAAAATCATCAAGCGTATTCGTTGGGAAACCGCTTCCAAAAACAGTTGCCAGACCGGCAACACTTGGAGCGTGTCACGTTCGGTTGCAGCCGTCAATATTGTTGCTGCCAATTGCTGTACGCATAAATTTCTGGGTGATATAGTTTGATTCATTTGTCGTCCGGGCACAGGCAAACATGGAAATCGCGTTTGGACCAAAGGTATTCCTGATTGCAGCCAATTTTTCTGCCATAAACGTATAAGCCTCATCCCATGTTGATTCAACCAATTTTCCTGCTTTGCGGATCATTGGTGTTGTTAACCTTTTTTCGGCATGGACATATTCATAGGCAAACGCCCCCTTCACACATGTCTGGCCTTTGTTGACTGGAGCTTCTTTATCCCCGCGAATTTTGACAATACGATTGTCTTTTACTTCCAAAATCAGTCCGCAGCCCGTTCCGCAATAACCGCAGACTGTCTTTACATAACTTGTCTCAGCCATTTTTTCCCCTCCCTTTAAAAACATATTGCCTATATAAATATATTAAACGATCCGACATAAATGATTGACGACTATTTACAAAAAAGTGTGTCTATTTTTTGAAAAATAAAAACCTGAATTTTACACTGTGTAAAATTCAGGTTTTGCTTTAAGCCGTTTTGGCTGGTAAGAGAATATTAAACGTGGTTCCCTTATTCGGCTCACTTTCAACATATACTTTGCCATTATGGCTCTCAATGATCTTAAAGCTGACCATCAATCCGAGGCCGTTGCCATTTTTCTTTGTAGTAAAAAAAGGTTCACCCAGTTTTTCCAGTTTTTCAGCGGGAATCCCGACTCCTGTGTCTTGAATGGAAATATGCACATTGTTCTCCCGAATTTCAATTGACACAGTAAGGTCGCCGCCATTTGGCATGGCTTCAATACCATTTTTAATAAAATTAAGAAACACTTGCTTTAAGCGATTCTCATCGCACTCAATTTGAATAATTTCTTGCTCACAGTCAAAATGCAGGTGAACATTTTTTTTCCTTGCTTCAAATTCCAGCAAGGAAAGAACATTCATCATTACCGGAACGACATTCTTCTCTTCTAGCTCGACCGCTTTTGGCTTCGCAAGCACCATAAAGTCTTCAACGATTCCATTTACTCGTTCAATTTCATCTAAAATGATGTTTAAAAACTCTTGTCTTTCCGGGTCTTTTTCGTCCAATTGCAGGAACTCGGTATATCCTTTCATTGAGGTAAGCGGATTGCGAATTTCATGGGCAACGCCTGCTGCCAATTGGCCAACTGCCGCTAGTTTATCTTGACGATGCAAGATTTCCTCTGTTTTTTTGCGCTCCGTAATATCGTTTCGAATCGCCAAATATTGATACGGAACCCCATGTTCATCCAGGAAAGGAACAATCGTGGTATCTACCCAATAAAGGGTGCCATCCTTGGCTTTGTTTTGAATTTCCCCTTTCCATACTTTTCCTTCCTCAATCGTTTTCCAAAGCTGGCGGAAAAATTCCTTGGAATGATGGCCGGAATTCAATACTCGATGCGTTTTTCCGATAATTTCCTCGCGGCTGTATTTAGAAATCTCACAGAATTTTTCATTTACACCCGTAATAATGCCTTTTGCATCTGTAAAAGCAACAATCGTTGACTGGTCAAGGGCAAACCGTATATCTGCATTTTCTTTCAATGTTTGTTTCAATTCTTCTTCGGCACGTTTCCGCTGGGTAATATCTGTACGGATGGCAACATATTGGTAAGGTTTTCCTTTCGCGTTTAGAAACGGAACAATCGTTGTGTGAACCCAATAGTGCGCATCATCTTTTGTCCGATTGCAAATTTCTCCCTTCCAAACCTTCCCTTCCCCAATCGTTCTCCACAAATCCTTGAAGAACTCCTTCGAATGGACGCCCGAGTTTACGATTCGGTGATCCCTACCTAGTAATTCTTCGCGGCTGTACTTTGAGATTTCGCAAAACTTTTCGTTCACACTCGTGATGATCCCTCTTTGATCAGTAATGGCAACGATCGATGATTGATCGAGTGCAAACTTAATATCCTGATTTTCCTTGATTGAGGCAAGAAGATCCTGTTCCGCTTTTTTTCGTTTCGAAATATCCGATCGAATCGCAATAAATTGCGTCGGTTTTCCTGCTTTATTTAGAAACGGAACAATCGTTGTGTCTACCCAATAAAAGCTGCCATCCTTTGCTTTGTTTCGAATTTCGCCTGTCCAAACTTGTCCGGAATAGATGGTTTTCCACATATTTTGAAAAAACTCCGGCGGATGATAGCCTGAATTTAATATTCGATGATTTTCTCCAATGATTTCTTCCCGTTTGTATTTGGAAATTTTCTCAAATTTGTCATTTACATAAACGATGTTACCTTTTGGGTCAGTGATCGCAACAATCGCTGATTCGTCCAATGCCGACTTAATATCTTTTAAATTCGTGTCAGATATGGCTAGTTTTTTGCTGATCAACGCACTTGAGCCAATCAGCCCTGCTGAAATCACAACAGAGACAAACAAAACAAGATAAATCACAAAAATATCCATTGAATCGGAAGCACTGATGCTATCACTTGCAGTTGATAGGATTGCGGCCCTTTTTAACAAAAAATGACCCTCAACAATTGCGCCTGTAATGATCAATGCACTTAGCGGTTTGAGCCAAATATGCTGGCTGTATGTGAAGTTTTTCGAGTAAAAGAGCAGCCACAAGGAAAAGAAGAAAGATGCCGTCATAAGCAATCCTGAGAATGCAAGCAGGCCATAGTGTAAATGAACAGTCAAATTCATTGCATTGATACTTACGATATTTATTGAAATGACTGCAATCGTAAGGATCAAACTGCCGAGAAGCATTTGATACAAACGAACTGATTTACCGATCATACCTAAAAATGCCATGGCCGAAAAAACAACCCCAATTACGATTGAAAGGATTGTCATTGGTATTTGGTATTGGGCAAACCGGCTTATGTCAACAGAGATCAGCCCTATAAAATTCATGACCCACATGCCAATTCCCATTGAAAAGCTTCCGCCAATAAACAAAAGTTGTTTGCGGCGCTCTGCGGTTTTTACCAGGATAAACATGTCCAATGCTGTATAGGAAGCCATAATGGTTAATCCTATAGCAATCAAAATGAAAATAGGCTGAAAGGAGCTGACCAGTTCACTCATTAGAACGTCCCTCCCAGTATTTCTATATATTTCTACTATGATTGTAATGGAAAGTCTTCTTATTGAAAAGCATTAATTGTTGGCAATCATGATTTAAGTTTCGATCAATGAATTTAGTCCTGTTGATTTTAACTCCCTCACCAATGTCTAAAAATAAAAAATTTATCCCGCATTAACGGGCAGTAAGACCCCACTGATTGAAATTTCACTTTATTTTTCAAAAAAGTCTATACAAATTTACTTTCTTCGATTATACTGTATTATAACAGAACCAATTAAAATAAACTGTATTAAATAAGGAGGCGTTTTAAATGTTAATGAGTCCAGTTGAATTTTTCCGTAATATGCCAAAGAAAGTATGTCCAGAATGTGGCGAACAAATGCAGGAACAGGCTGAGTCTTATATGATGGAATGCGACCGCTGTCTAGCAAAAAAAGAAGAATAGAAGAACAAAAAGCGGAAGCACCTTGGTCAGCCCTGAAAAGCCCCTCCCGGCAACGGAAGGGGCTTTTGTGTTAAGCAGGGATAAAGTTTCAACTTGTAACAAACGATAAAAACGGGAGGTGTGCCAATGGGCAAAAAAGACAATTATCTGACAAATGCTCCAAAGCAAACAGAAATCACCATTCAAACTGGCGGAGCGTATCCCAATCAAAAGCATCTGCCTGGTGATTCAGTTGAAGAACATAAATATTTGGAAGAAGCAAATGCTCTTATTGCCGGAGATGAAATACGCCAGCAAAACAAAAACCTTTAAACAAAAAGACTGCAAATTTCGCAGTCTTTTTGTTCCTATTCCGTTTCAGTTTAGCTGGGTTTGATTCTTTTTATATTTTCGGCAGGGCGCGGATTTCTTTTACGGTTTCATGACCGCAAATTGGGCAATGCAAGTCGGCAGTGGCAAAATCTTTGCGCATCCATCCATTGCAATTGTCAGAACTGCAAGAATATACTTCCGTATCCATCATAATGGTTTCAATTTTGTCATCATTTGCTCTTTTACCATAAAAAATAGGGATCTCCACCTTTCTTTTTTTAGCGAAAATGGATTAACCTTACCATTCAAGCGAATGTTTAGCCAATTATTTTTTCAGACGATTAGAAGAAAAATGTAATGATTTTCTTGCTAAAACTGCCCGGTAGACAACAAAGCGGCGGTTCAAATACTCCAACGGCAAACTCCACACGTGAACAAGCCTTGTAAAAGGCCAAATTCCGAACAGCAAAAAGGCAGACACAATATGAATCTGAAATCCTAACGGCGCACCGTCCATTAATTCGGGCATTGGGCGAAAGCCAAGAATACCCCGAAACCACGGACTAATCGTTTCACGGTATTCAAAGGCAACACCGCGCCCCGTATACCAAACCGTATTGACAAAACCCGTAACAGTTGTGAGAGTGAGCAGTATCAGAACGAGAATGTCGCGATAGGTGCTGTGAATAAAGATGCGCTTCACAGTAAATCGGCGAACCATTAGCAGCAGGATACCGATAATGGTAGCCAGCCCGGCTATCCCCCCAATCCAGACAGCTCCAAAATGGTACATTTCGGTCGTAATTCCGACAGTATCATAAAAAGCTTTCGGAATTAAAATGCCTGCAACATGTCCGAAAAAAACAAAAATGATCCCATAGTGAAACAATATGCTTCCCCATTTCAATTGCTTTTTTTCAAGAATCTCACTTGATTTTGCGGACCAGCCGAATTGATCAACATTGTATCGATAAATATGCCCAACAATAAACATTGTCAGCATTATATATGGAAAAACGACCCATAAAAAGATTTCTAAAAACGTCATCGAATTCCCCCTATGAAGCTTTCTGTTTGCTTAAAAGATTTTCCGCTGTTTGAATGCACGCTTGAACAATTAACTGGTACGGACTATTAACAAGAGCAAGTTCTTTTACTAAAAGATCCATTGATTTTCGGTGAATTAGAATCATTTTTTTGACTGCATTTAATGGGGCAAAGGAACAAAACTCTAAAAGCAATGGCAAATAGTCAGGAAGCTCATCACTTTCTAACGGAAAGCCGGCTTTTAAATATTCTTCCTTTAACTTTACAAGCCCTTTTCCCCTGTCCGGAGTTTCTGCGAAAAGAGGATACGTCAAATAAAGAGTTGTTTTTTCATTGAAATCAAATGTGCGAACATACTTTTCACAGAGTTCTATAAACGTTATTGCTTTTACTTCTTGAAGAAATTGTTTAAACAACAGACTCGTAAGCTTATCGTTCACTTTCGCAATTTCTTCGGTTAGTTCACCAGATTCAAACCATTCTTCATCGGGATGCTGCAGCAGGATCGATGCAAGTTTAAAAATTCTTTGATGCTCATCCATTGATTTCACCCCAGTAATCATCACCAAATTTATAATCCTCTGGAATATGCGGATTAACCGAACAACCTGAACACGCTTCCATAAAATCAAATCCAGCAGTACCTTGGGCGAGGTACATATTGGCTGCATCTTCCCTGTGAGAGGATGGGATTACATAACGGTCATCATATTTAGCAATCGCCGCTAATTCATACATTTCATGCATTGTTTCTTCCGTCATTCCAACAGCAGTCAAAATGGTTGTGTCCGGCTGATTTCCAAGATTAATTGAGCGCATGTAACTACGCATGGCGACCATTTTCTTTAACACTTTGCGAATCACTCCCGAATCACCAGCACTAAGTAAATTGGCTAAATATTCGATTGGAATTCGGAGCTCATCAATCGCCGGGAAAATCACATGTGGGTTAATGCCGTCCAAACCGCCATTAAATGCACTCATAATCGGACTGAGTGGCGGAATATACCATACCATTGGCAATGTCCGGAATTCTGGATGAAGGGGCAAGGCAATTCGCTGTTCAACAGCCAATTTATAAATCGGTGATCTTTGCGCTGCTTCAATCCAATCCTCACGGTACCCGGCTTTGCGTGCCTCTTTTATTACCTCGGGATCATGCGGGTTTAAGAAAATCCCTAGCTGTGCCTCATAGAGATCTTTTTCATCTGTCATTGCAGCAGCAGCTTCAACTTTATCCAAATCATAAAACACTACACCGATGTATCTCAGTCTGCCGACACACGTTTCCGAACAAACCGTTGGCATCCCGGCCTCTATCCTCGGGAAACAGAACGTGCACTTTTCTGCCTTATGCGTTTTCCAATTAAAGTACACTTTTTTGTATGGACAGCCTGTTACACAAAATCGCCAGCTGCGGCAAGCATCCTGGTCAACTAAGACAATCCCGTCCTCTTCCCGCTTATAAATCGCACCGGATGGACAAGAAGACACACAGGTAGGGTTCAGACAATGTTCACAAATTCGCGGTAAGTACATCATAAACGTCTGTTCAAAATCAAATTTTACTTTTTCCTCGATACCCTTTAAGTTCGGATCGTTTTTCCCTGTCTTATAGACCCCTGCAAGGTCGTCCTCCCAGTTCGGCCCCCATTTAATCTCCATATAATCTCCTGTTAGCTGAGACTTTGGCCGGGCAACTGGCTGGTGATTTCTTTCCGGACTGTTGATCAAGTTTTCATAATCATATGTCCATGGTTCATAATAATCGTCAATTTTTACTAAATCAGGATTGTAAAAAATATTGAGCAACTTCGAAACGCGTCCACCGGCTTTTAATTCCAATTTTCCATTGCGAAGCTGCCATCCGCCCCGCTGTTTTTCTTGGTTTTCCCATTCAATTGGATATCCGACCCCTGGTTTCGTTTCAACATTATTCCACCACATGTACTCCGCTCCGGGACGGTTCGTCCATGTATTATTGCAGGTAACACTGCATGTGTGGCAGCCAATGCATTTATCCAGATTCATCACCATACCAAATTGTGCTTTAATCCTCAAGCCAGTCCACCTCGTTTCGATCCAATTTGCTAATCACAACCCTTTCGTCCCTCTGACTTCCGCATGGACCGTAGTAATTAAAGCCGAAACTTAATTGCGCATAGCCCCCGATCATGTGGGTTGGCTTCATTTGAATCCGCGTCGGGCTGTTAAACGTCCCGCCCCTTTCTTTCGTGATCGTGGAACCAGGGACGTTTATGTGACGCTCTTGAACATGATACATATAGGCAACCCCTCTTGGCAGCCGGTGCGTGACGACTGCTCTTGCTACCACTGCACCGTTGCGGTTATACAATTGCAGCCAATCATTATCTTCAATCCCAACTTCTTTAGCATCCTCCAGATTCATCCAGACAGTGGGTCCCCCGCGGAACAAGGTCAGCATCAGCAAATTGTCAAAATACGTACTATGGTAGGACCACTTGAAATGCGGCGTTAAATAGCGCAGGTCAATCTCTTTTCCTAATCCTTCAGGCCTGCGGTCGTGGGATTGAAAAGACACTTTGCGGAGCGGTGCTTTGAACACTGGAAATTCCTCGCCAAACTCCATCATGATTTCATGATCGAGATAAAAGTGCTGCCGTCCGGTTAATGTTCGCCATGGAATAAGCCGTTCAACATTCGTTGTAAACGGTGAATAGCGGCGGTTTCCTGTTTCGGTTCCGCTAAAAACAGGAGTCGAAATGACCTGTCGGGGCTGGGCGGTTATTTCGTTAAAAGAGAAATGCTCTTCAGCCCGTTCTTCCGCGAGGTCTTTCAGCTTTTGTCCGGTTCGGCGCTCAAGTGCCTCCCAGCCTTTCATTGCAAGGGAGCCATTTGTCGAACTTGACAATGATAAAATCGCTTCGGCTGCATCTCGATCGGTATAAATGCTAGGAAAATCTTTATACTCCTTTGTCAATGTCGCCGGTCCAAGAATCTTTTTCAGTTTTTCATATTCCTCTTTTGCATCCCATCCAATCCCTTTGGCGCCGATTTGCTTTTTCACAGACGGACCTAATGAAATATATTTATCGTATACTTTTGTATAATCACGCTCAACGATATGAAGACGCGGGAAGTTTTGACCTGGTACAGGATCCTGTTTTCCGTCTAACCAATCCGGGATTTTTCCGAAGGCACATGCTTCAGAAATCTCATCCCTTGAGTCATGCAAAAGAGGGCTTGCAACAACATCTTGAACAGGACCGCTAAAATATTGCTCGGCCATTTTTGAAAAAGTCTTTGCCAAGCTTCTGAACGTATCCCAATCAGATCTTGATTCCCATGGCGGTGCAATCGCAGGATTAAACGGATGGATGAATGGATGCATATCCGTGCTTGAAATATCATATTTTTCATACCAAGTTGCGGCAGGCAATAAAATGTCCGAATAGAGTCCCGTGCTCACCATTCGAAAATCAATTCCAACTAATAAATCAAGTTTGCCTTCTGCTTCCTTTCCGCCCCAATCAACTTCTTCTGTTTGAAACGTCTCGGTTGGTTCGCTTAAATTTCCATGGTGAGTTCCAAGTAAATGCTTGAGAAAATATTCATGCCCTTTCGATGAACTGCCAATTAAATTCCCTCTCCATACAAACATGACCTTTGGAAAGGAACTTGAGTCATCCGGGTTTTCAATCGCAAACTTTGTTTTCCCTTGTTTGATGTCGTCAACAAGCGATTGAATGGCTTTGTCTTTATCGCTTGTCCCTGCATTCTCAAGCAACTTGATCGGATTTTTGTTAAATTGCGGGTATGCCGGTGTCCAGCCTAGCCGGGCAGCTAAGTAATAATAATCTCCTGCATGTTTATAGTGTGCTTTTTCTACAAGCGGTGAGATTTGATCTTCAACCGATTGGTCATCGTATTTCCACTGCCCTGTTGTGAAATAAAAGAACGGCGTTGCCGCATGCAATCTAGGCGGTCCTCCCCAGTCTCTTGCCATCGCTAGCGTTTGGAAACCTTCAAGCGGACGTACCTTTTCTTGGCCGACATAATGAGCCCAGCCCCCGCCGTTTACTCCTTGTGACCCGGTTAACAAAATCAGGTTTAAGACAGTGCGATAGGTTGTATCGGCATGGTACCATTGGTTTATTCCGGAACCCATTACAATCATTGAGCGCCCTTTTGAGTCGATCGCGTTTTGCGCGAACTCGCGGGCAATTTGTGCGCAAAGATTTCGGTCTACCCCTGTAAGCCCCTCCTGCCATGCAGGGGTATATGGCTTTAGATCATTATAATCTTGAGGAAAATCTCCCGTAAGACCGCGGGAAACTCCATATTTTGAAAGCATTAAATCAAAAACAGTCGTTACGTAAACTGTTTCTTCTCCTAACTGAATCTCCTTTACAGGCACTTCCCTTTTAAGAATTTCCCGCTTCTCAACCTCGAAATGGGAGAATTCAACCATCACTTTACGATCTTCACTTCCCAAAAAAGTCAGCAGCGGCTCGATTTCCTCGAAATTTTGTGCCGAATCGACTAAATGAAGATTCCAGTTGCCATCATTTTCCCAACGATGGCCAATCGACCCGTTCGGAACTGCCGGTTTGTTTGTTTTTTGATCCCAGAGCACGGTCTTCCACTCACCATTTGAAATGGATGGATTTAGTTCACTTGCCCGTAAAAATGTGCTGGATAGGAAACTCTTGCCATGAGGCTTTAATTTTACAAGAAACGGAAGATCGGTAAATTTCTTCGCATAATCGGTAAAATACTCTGTTTCGTTGTCAACATAAAACTCTTTCAAAATAACATGAGTCATCGCCATTGCAAGCGCGCCGTCCATCCCGGCTTGAACCGGAAGCCAGTTGTCAGCAAATTTTACAAATTCCGCATAATCGGGGCTTACTGCAACAACTTTTGTCCCCCGGTACCTGGCTTCGACCATAAAATGAGCATCAGGCGTCCTCGTTTGCGGCAAATTGGAACCCCAAATCAGTAAATAAGATGAATTAAACCAGTCCGAACTTTCCGGAACATCGGTCTGTTCGCCCCAAACTTGCGGTGATGCTGGCGGCAAGTCTGCATACCAATCATAAAAGCTTAAAAGTGATCCTCCAATCAGCGACAAAAATCTGCCCCCGCTCGCATAGCTGACCATCGACATTGCCGGAATCGGCGAAAAACCAAAAATACGATCAGGCCCAAATTCCTTGATGGAGTAAATTAGTGCTGCAGAGATGATCGTGTTCAACTCATCCCAGTTTGCCCGAACCATCCCTCCCTTTCCTCTCGCTTGCTTGTATTGTTTAACTTTTTCCGGATTGGAGACAATTTCCTGCCATGTTTTAACTGGATCCTTTGTTTCCTCCATCTCTTTCCGCCATAGTTTTAGCAGGGCACTGCGAATATACGGATAGCGTACCCTAAGCGGGCTGTAGGTGTACCAAGAAAAACTGGCACCGCGCGGACAGCCTCTCGGTTCGTATTCAGGCATATTCGGCCCTGTTGAGGGATAATCAGTCTGCTGTGTTTCCCATGCAATAATTCCATCTTTCACATGGACTTTCCAGCTGCACGAACCCGTGCAATTTACTCCATGAGTGGTACGGACCGTTTTATCGTGCTGCCACTTTCTGCGATAAATTTTTTCCGTATCACGGTCCATTGGCGACAATTCGGCATGGTCAGCCAAACCTTTGGATTTTCCAAAAAAGTTTATTTTTTTCATTAACGGTGTTTTCTTCCGATTCATTTCCTCACCAGCCTTGTATTTTTTGCTAATTAGTAATCTCTCCATAATTTAGTAATCTATACAAAAAGATCATGCTAAATACAACGGTTGGTTAAAATGGCTTAATAATGGAAATGACTTGAGAGAGTAAATGGTTAAGGAGGAAGTCCGAATGAGCGGACCATCTTTACGAAAAAAGAAAGCACACCATTCCATACATGATGGAATTTATACAGAGGCAAGAGATTTAACCAACCTATTGAAAAAAGTCATCAGCGAGAATCAATTTGAACATCTCAATGAGCTAACAGAGGCGCTAATTGAACATTGGGAAACGAGAACCCTTGCCCATGCAGTGGCAGAAGAAGAAGGTTTTTTCGTGGAAAAATTAGCGGCAGAGCCGGAGCTTGAGGAAATGATCATTAAATTAAAAAGAGATCATCAGTTGATGAAAATGATCATTGAACAAATCAAACAATCGATTGCCAGTGAAGGAGTCACGGAAAACGCAATACGAGGTTTCGATGCCCTTCTCGTTCTCTTCCTCCTTCACAATGAGGAAGAAGAAAAAAGCCTTTTTATCGATGCATAGGAAATAAAAAAAGCGGTTCATCCATTTGGATCATCGCTTTTTGTTTTGGGTTTAATTCACGGTTGGCGGGCATTTTTTGATTTGTTGCAAAGATAAAAGGTAATTTGACTTTGGTTTTGTTAAACTCGCTTTAATTCCGGCTTTTTTCAACTTGCTTACGAGTTCGGCAATTTGTTTTTTAGCCATTCATTTCACCTTCTTTATTTGCTTGACTAAACCCATTTTACATTAAATTTATGAATAAATTGTTAATTCCAAAAAATATTTTTATGAACATCCCTAATTAGGAACAAAAGCCTATAGAGGGGATGTGGAACATATAGATCAATACCCGTTGTTTTGACAAATAAACACAAACAGCTCGATCTTTTTTGTCCCCATTGTAAAAAACCGAATGGGAATCAACGGAATTTGAAGAAATCATTCGCCCTTTTCCATTGCAAATGATATAATTTTGTACATATTTTGTTTATGGAGGATAATAAATGATCACGGTTAGCAATGTAGGTTTACGATATGGGGAACGAAAGCTTTTTGAAGATGTCAATATCAAATTCACACCTGGTAATTGCTACGGTTTAATTGGTGCCAATGGAGCAGGGAAATCGACTTTTTTAAAAATTTTATCAGGAGAAATTGAACCGCAAACTGGCAGTGTCCAATTAGGGCCAAACGAACGGCTTGCCGTTTTAAAACAAAACCATTTTGAATACGAAGAAGTTGAAGTCTTGAAAACGGTCATTATGGGGCACGCAAGACTTTATCAAGTTATGCAAGAAAAAGATGCTATATATATGAAGGAAAATTTCACCGATGAAGATGGAATGAAAGCAGCAGAGCTAGAAGGGGAATTTGCCGAGTTAAATGGATGGGAAGCAGAGTCAGAGGCTGCAATTCTTCTGAAAGGACTAGGGATCGGGGAAGAATTGCATGATAAGAAAATGGCAGAATTATCCGGATCGGATAAAGTGAAAGTTCTACTTGCTCAAGCATTGTTTGGTAGACCTGATGTTCTTTTGCTCGATGAGCCTACAAACCATCTGGATATTAAGGCGATTCAGTGGCTTGAGGAATTCCTGATCAATTTTGAAAATACGGTGATTGTTGTTTCCCACGACCGTCACTTTCTTAACAAAGTCTGCACCCATATTGCGGATTTAGACTTTGGAAAAATTCAGCTTTATGTAGGCAACTACGATTTCTGGTATGAATCAAGCCAATTGGCGCTTAAAATGGCACAAGATGCTAATAAAAAGAAGGAAGAAAAAATAAAGGAACTTCAAAACTTTATTGCCCGCTTCAGCGCCAATGCTTCGAAATCAAAACAAGCGACATCGCGAAAAAAATTGCTTGAAAAAATTACCCTTGAGGATATTAAACCATCTTCCCGCCGTTATCCATATGTCGGATTTACCCCAGAGCGGGAAATTGGCAATGATTTACTTCGTGTTGAAGGATTAACAAAAACGATTGATGGTGAAAAAGTTCTCGACAATATTAGCTTTACAATGAATAAGGACGATAAAATTGCTCTTGTTGGTTCAAATGAATTAGCGAAGACAACCTTATTTAAAATTTTAACAGGTGAACTGGAAGCGGACAGCGGGATATTTAAATGGGGAATTACTACTTCCCAAGCCTATTTTCCTAAAGACAACGCAGAGTATTTTGAAAACTGCGATCTCAATCTTGTTGACTGGCTCCGGCAGTTTTCCCCGAACGACCAAAGTGAAAGTTTCCTGCGAGGTTTCTTGGGACGGATGCTTTTCTCAGGAGAAGAAGTAATGAAAAAAGCGAGTGTTCTGTCCGGAGGTGAAAAGGTTCGCTGCATGCTTTCGAAAATGATGTTAAGCGGTGCAAATGTGTTATTGTTGGACGAACCCACCAATCATCTTGACTTGGAGTCAATTACGGCCTTAAACAATGGCTTAGTGAATTTTAAAGGATCCATGATTTTTGCATCACATGATCATCAATTCATCCAAACAATTGCAAATCGAATTTTTGAGCTAACACCTGCCGGTCTGGTTGATAAACAAATGACTTACGATGAATATCTTGAGGATGCTGAGCTGCAAAAACAAGTCGCTGAAATGTACAGATAAACCAACTAAAATGATTTTAGGGGCACAGCTAATGTGCCCCTGTTTCTTCCCTTAAATTTGTTTTTGTTTTTTGCGGGTAGATGATTTCATCTGACTGCCCGTTTCTGTTGTCGTTGTCCCTTGTCCTTCTACTTGCGCAGAATTTAACCCAATTGTCGATGGATCTTTTTTCGTTTGCCCATTTTCCCACCTCCAATTTTAGTTTTTGAATTTCCCGTCTTTCCTATTCAACTGTTGCCTCCGTATAATTCAAAACGATATTGGCATGCTAGTGATTAGGAGGAGGTGTTTTATATGGCTAAAATTGGAGTTGAAGAATCTCTTACGAATGTTCAGCAAGCTTTGCGCGAAAAAGGATATGAGGTTGTTGAATTAAAGCAAGAGTCAGATGCCCGGGGCTGTGATTGCTGTGTCGTAACAGGACTGGATTCAAATGTGATGGGGATGCAGGATAAAATAACGAACGGCTCTGTCATTGATGCTGATGGGATGACTGCTGACCAGGTGGTAAACGAACTCGAAAACAGACTAGGATCGTAACCCTTGACCAACCTGCTGCAAGGCAGGTTCACTTATGGATGAAACAAAGACTAAAGGATGCTTCACTTTAGTCTTTTTTATATTCATTCTCTTTTCGTAAGCTATTCAATTGGAATGTCAGACTTTTTTTCAAGTTGGCGTTTGTAACTGACAAATAGTATTCCTTTCCAGAATTGGGCATGTAAATCACGGGAATGGAGTTTATCCGGCAATGGGATCTCTCTTTGAAACTCACCGTGAAATCTCTCAGAGTGGATTAATGTAAGATTGGGATGCAAAGATTCGACTTTCCCTTTGACTACCAAGACATTCTCTTTTAATCCAAGCTCCACATTTTCCCTTTTAACCCCTGGCAATTCAACTAAAATAATCACTTTCTGCTTACCTTCGATTATATCGATTAACGGAAACGTTCCCGCTTTTTCATGCTGTGGGCTCGCTTGTTGCTGATTCTCTTGCAAAGGCTTCTCATTTATAAATTGCTGGGCAAATTCCTTGTCAAATATATTGTGCCAAAAATCATTGCCATTCATATTTTGAGCAATTTCAAGCCATTGTTTAAATTGATCATGATCCAAACAATCACCCCGCTTTTTATCTTCCTAAAAACTCCAGGCATTTGCCCAAATATGGCACCTTATTTTCATTCTATGATTCTGCCGACTTCACTTTGCTACAAAAATAAGCAAAAAAAACCGGGCAAGAACCGCCCGGTCCTTTTTAGTTTGGCTGATAAACGGAGTCTGTTGATTTCCGCTCCAGGCACTCGCTTTCCGGGGGGCGTTCGCCAAGCCTCCTCGTCGCTAACGCTCCTGCGGGGTCTCGCCTGTAACGCTAATCCCCCAGGAGTCGGCGCCTTCCGCTCCAATCAACAGAGTGCCCTAAACGAATGAACCCTAGGATTCGAAGCTATCTTTTGCTAGAGGACATCGGATAGTTTGTACACTACGCCATGTACTCCTTTGCAAAATATTTCTTTCCTTATTTCCATTTATTTGGAAATGACGAAATACGCATTATCCCTTGTACTCTTACAAACATAAACACTTTGATCAGGCCATCGGGTCTTTACCAGTTTGGTCCTTTATTCCTTAACTCCAAACTCTCTTTTGAAACTCGTTATTTGATAACTCTAATACCAAGAAGGAATCGTCAGCCGTACTTACAATGGTGACGACGGATATGCCACCACTTTTGTATATCTTATGCTGGTCATGAAACGCTAAAGGCTGAGGAATCTCTGTTGAAAAAAATTCGCAGAAGGAGAAAGACCGTTATACAAAATGGTGAAGCACGCAAGATTGAAATCGTTGAAGTTTGGAAAACGTAGACCTTCGTTTAAGACATTTACGCAAGCATATCTCATATTTTTAACCTAAACCGTGCATGTGAATAGCCTGAAAAGACCTGATACATGCCTATTTGGCAATCCAAAAAGTTTATTATCGTAGAAAATTGACAATGAATCGCTATATTTTACTTATGGTAGATTCCGCTCACTTTTTGGATTGGAGCGGAAGGCGGCGAAGACTCCTCGAAAATGCTATCGCATTTCCTTCGTGCGGTGATGATTCAAGAAGCTTGTTCAATGTCCTGCGGGAGTACGGGGCAGGGGAGACCCCGCAGGCGCCAAAAGCGCTGAGGAGGCTCCCCGGCACGCCCGCGGAAAGCGAAGCCGCCTGAAGTGGAAATCAAACAGTCAGCCAGGAAACACCCTACTTATGGCATAAATTCCTTCGAATAGACTATATGTCATAATTTCCCATAAATCGTAAAAAAGGATCAACATATAAATTCTGAACGGACGATGGACACGTCCTAGTCAGGCGAGTGCCACAGGATGTGGAGGTATACGATCGTGGTAAATTCAACCACGCCTCTGTCTTCGTCCAAAGGACTTGCCAGTCGGCGAGTTTTCATTTAGATCGCTGCTCCATTTTCTTCGAAGGCTAATGACAATTCCCGCCAGCGCAAAAATGGCAATTCCATAAAAGGCGCTTAAATGATACTCAGGTCCTTTAGTCGGATTTGATTTGCTATTCATTGTTGGCTTTTCCGGCTTTTTTGAGAGCTGGATGGTTTGGATCGTTTGTCCATCCTTATTATTAATGGAAAGCAGGCCATTTTTGTTGATAACTTTTTTTGCTCCTTGACTCGGTTCAGTAATGATAAGATCACTCGAAGGAAGAAACGTTTGTTTTCCAGATTGAAAGACATCATCTTTGGTTAATGTTTCGTGCTGAAACTGGGAAAACCCATAGTCAAGCAAATGGATCGTATCATTATAAATTTCTTTTTTATTTTTTCCTTTTAATTCAATGGCTGTTAATTTTATTTTTCCATTGTTTGCTGTCGTTGCAAGTGTTTGTTTCGACTCATCCACATAACCTGTTTTTCCGCCGGTTATTCCCGGGTATGGAATTTCGCCTTTAAGCATTCGATGATGGGTGATTAAAGTCGTATTCCATGATTGCCCATTCCACTTTAATTCTTTTGTACCAAAAATTTCTGCAAAAACAGGATTTTTCATTGCATAATTTGTTATTAAAGCTAAGTCCATAGCTGTTGTGTAATGGTCTGGGTTAAATAATCCATTGGGATTTGTAAAATGGGTGTTTTTCACTCCAATTTTCGTCTTCAAAAAGGCATTTAAATTTTTGGCGAATTGATCCACATTCCCATCAAGATGCTCCGCAACGGCAACTGCTGCATCATTGCCGGAATTGATGATCATCCCTTGGAGCAGTTTCTTCAATGGGACTTGTTCTCCTTTATTTAAGTAGACTTTCGTCCCCTCTTGTCGAACAGCATTTGCACTGACGGTTACGATATCATTTAAATTCCCTTTTTCGATTGCATAAATAGCTGTAGCGATCTTTGTTAAACTGGCCGGGTACATTTTTTCATCTGGGTTTTTTGCAAAAAGAACCGCGCCTGTATCCGAATCCAGCAGTACGGCAGCCTCACTTTTCACATCGATCTTCGAGGTGGCTGAAGCGGCAAAACTTGTTGACTGGTAAGAAAAAACAAGAATCATAAGCAGCAATGAAAAGAAAGATTTCAACACATTTCAACACCTTACTCTATACTTTTATCTCTCATTATGGGAAGTCAAAATCCCCATTGATTGAAATTTTCACTTCACCCACTCTGATTTTAGCAGATTTAAAGCCGCCGTCCATCACTGTTACCAAAACGTAAAGAAAAAGGATTTTATTAGCAATAAAAAATAGGAGAATCGGATATTCGGGAAGCTCCTAGTGTTTTGCGCTGAAAAATAGGAGGATTGGGCATTAGGATAGCCACTAACGACCGTTTTGCGCTGAAAAACCTTAGAATCCGTTAATAGAAATACTCTTAACGATAAAGGGGGCACTTTCACAAAAAAGAATCAACCTATAAATTAGCTAAAAACCGGCCATCCTTACTGCTGACCGGTTTTTACGTCCTTTTCTTTGAAATCAATAATGTAATTTGCAGCATCGTTAAGGGCAATGACGATTTTCTGCGATATGCCAAGTATTTGGGTTCCCATCTATCTGCAAACTTTTCAGTAAGCTTTCGTGACTGGTCAATAAAATGTCCATGCAAAAAAATTTGCGCTGCAATTCGTTCGCTTAAAAATGAAAAGCGCGACAAACCAACATTTTCAAGGGGAATCATTCCCAAATTAAAGCGGCGATATCCATGCTTTCGTGCCCATGCACAAAGAGACAAAAATAGCCATTCGACAGCTTCACTGGAAACAGACGGGAGAAAACGCAATAATTCTGCAGAAACTGTACGCTGTAGATCTTGATTCGGCAAAATGGCGGCAAAAGCAATCAATTTATTGTCACTATTTTTCACAATTGCCAAATTCCCGCGGTTCATATAGGATTCATCGAAAAAGCCGACAGAGAATCCTTTTTCCATTCTTCCTTCAAGCCATGAAGCAGAAATTTCCTCCAGTTCCGCTATCAGTTGTTTCGTATACGGCGGTTTGATCACTTCAAACTCATACCCTTGTGAAGAAAAATTCAAGCCCACTGGATTTGAATCCCTCTTTTTTTCTATTGATAAATGAAATTTCTCAAGGTCAACAGAAGCTTCCTCACCCAATTTAAAAAATGCATAACCATTGCCGTGCAAATAGGCAAACATCTCATCCGATACTTGGTAGAAAACAGGTGTATACCCGTGAATATCCGCAACCTCATGAAATTCCTGGATGGCACTGGCGATTTCTGCTTTTTCCCCTATTGGATCACCAAGCACGACAAGCTTGTCTGCATATGGTTTGTACATGAAAATGACGTTTTTTTTCCGGTTCCAATAAATATATTTATCATGTAAAAAGACTAAATGTGCCAACTGCCCTGTCTTATAATGACTAAAATGTTTCAATATTTCCACTTCATGGCCATGGGAATGAATCATTGTCCATTTCCTCGGACGACTGATCAAATAGCCAAACAGCATAATAATGAATGCAATCGCCAGACCAATGATTGCGCTGTTAAACAAATCGCGATAATCCAAAATGATATATGGCTGTATAGTACGGGGCATATTAAACCGTGCAGAAGGCAAATTCGAATATCCAATCAAAAGGTACATGGAGGTAATGATCACCACAAGCAAAACATCAAAGACAGTCTTTCCCCATGTCATTACATAACTCTCCCGATAAAATTGCCCTTTTGACAGCCGTAAAATAATCGCAACTGTAATAAGAAATGCTGCTTCTTCATAATCAATGCCTTTAAAAATCGAAAATAGCGCTGCTAAAACAAGGGCACCCATTGTTAAGGCATATGTCCTTTTTACGCTGTATTCGATCCCCCGTGACAAGCCTAAGAGCAGAAAGCCGGCAGCAACGGAAAGCTGATGAGATAAATTCATGATTGGCAACGACAAAAACTCCTGAGCAATTTTGAGTCTTGATAAAATACCTGGAACACTCGCAGAAAGGAGCAAAATCAGACCGGCTATAAAAACAAGGGCTGTCAACAAAATATGACTGAATCCTTGCAAAATTGCTTTCGGCAAATTGTTCCATGATTTGTTCCATTTCTGCCAGAATGAAAGGACAAAAAGAACAAGACTAATTAAGAACGGAAGCACATAATAGCCAATCCGATAAAACAATAGCAGCACAAGGATTTTTTCAGCAGGGGCATGCAGTCCTTGCATCCCCCATATAAAAATCAAATCAAATGAACCTAGTCCTCCCGGGATCATACTAATAATCCCGGCACACGAAGCAATAATAAAAACAGGAAAAAGCGATTGCACTTGAATTGAAATACCTAGCAGTTTGCTTAAAAGCAAAATAACAGCAAAAATTGCCGACCATTCCATCAGTGAAACAAGAACAAGCTTTTTGCCGACAGAAAACGTAATCAAATTTTGTTCTTCTTTTTTGCTTTTTATCCAATGAACCAAAATAAAAACAGGCAAATAAAGACTGATCCCAATAACAGCAAAATATAGCCACTTTTCCTCAATAAACAGTGGAAAACGACGGTAGAAAAGAACAACAATCCATGAAAAAAGCGAGATTCCGGTTAAATAGAACAATGATACAGAAGCAATCCCACCAACTAGTCTCTTTTTATCCGGATCATATGTATGATAAAAGTACGTACGAAGCATTGCCCCGATTAAGCCGCCAAAGCCAATAAGATTGGAAAATGAATTTGCGATAAAAGAATACTCCAATAGTTCTTTTTTTGGAACGCGAAAACCTAAAATTTGAACTAAAATAATGTCATAGAAAAACATTGGAAACACGGCGACAAGCGTAATCAATAAAATAATCACAAGTGTTCCCGGCTGTAAGTTGTTTAGCTCCTGATTGAGTAAATTGACATTTAAACCGCGGGCAAATTTCCTCATTTCGAAAATGGCAAGTATTAATAAAAAAAGTGGGAAAACAAACTTTACTATCGTAAAAATTCTTTCTTTTTTTATCCCCAACAATATAACCACCTAAATTTTCTTTACTGTTTTAAATATAGCCTTTTCCTCAGGAAAAACAAAGAAAATAATTTTTCGAATCCTTGTTAAAAACTTTACTAGTGTTGACAGAATTCAACCAATTCAACCATAGAACCCCGGATTCCGTGTGACTCCGCTAAAAGAGCAAACAAAATCTGCTAACGAGCAGTGTTGCACAATCGCATTACAATCATTCAGTTTATTGAAAATGTTTTTCTTATATAACAGCAATCCTATTTTATTTATTTTTTATAGTACAGATCTTTTGATCAAAATATTTGTTCATAAAGATTCCACAAAAAACCCATTATGCTCAACAATTCACAATATGTTAACAAATGCAATCTTTCCACGTTACATTTCCTGTTATACTTTAATTATGCAATAAACAAAAATCTGTTATATAAGTTCAATGATTATTCGAGGTGAAAAAGGATGGAACAATGGTTTGGTTTTGAGAAAGGTGCTTGGACGAGAGAAGTAAATGTACGGGATTTTATTTTGAAAAATTACTCGGAATATGTCGGTGATGAATCCTTTTTAACTCCAGCAACTGATGCAACAAACAGCCTTTGGGAGCAAGTAATGGAGTTGGCAAAACAGGAACGGGAAAATGGCGGCGTGTTGGATATGGATACTGAAACCGTCTCAACGATTACATCCCATGGACCTGGATATCTGAACAAACAGCTTGAAAAAGTGGTCGGCTTTCAAACAGATCAACCATTTAAGCGGTCGCTCCAGCCTTTCGGCGGTATCCGGATGGCAAAACAATCATGCGAAGCATATGGCTATACTTTAAATTCAGAGATTGAAAGAATTTTTACCGACTACAGAAAAACACATAACCAAGGAGTATTCGATGCCTATACGGATGAAATGAAACTGGCGAGAAAAGCTGCAATCATTACCGGCCTTCCTGACGCATATGGTCGCGGCCGGATCATTGGGGACTACCGCAGAGTAGCATTATACGGTGTCGATTTCCTAATTAATGAAAGAAAAAAAGATCTGCAAAATACAAGTGCGATTATGACGGAAGCAAATATGCGTCTCAGGGAAGAAATTTCTGAACAAATCCGCGCTTTAAAAGAATTAAAAGAACTGGCAGAGGGTTACGGGTATGACATTTCCAAGCCGGCAAGCAATGCAGCTGAAGCGTTCCAATGGCTCTACTTTGGTTATTTGGCAGCGATTAAAGAACAAAATGGCGCTGCAATGAGCCTTGGCCGCGTTTCTACTTTCCTTGACATTTACATTGAACGCGATTTAAAACAAGGATTTTTAACGGAGCAAGAAGCCCAAGAGCTTGTTGATCATTTCGTTATGAAGCTTCGCTTAGTAAAATTTGCACGCACCCCGGATTACAATGAACTTTTCAGCGGAGATCCAACATGGGTAACGGAATCAATCGGCGGAATGGCAATGGACGGACGTTCACTTGTCACGAAAAACTCTTTTCGCTTCTTGCATACATTAGACAATTTAGGACCTGCGCCTGAACCAAATTTAACGATTTTATGGTCTAAACAACTTCCTGAGAACTTTAAGAAATATGCGGCGAAAATGTCGATTAAATCCAGTGCAATTCAATATGAGAACGATGAAATTATGCGTCCTGAGTATGGTGATGATTACGGGATTGCCTGCTGTGTTTCGGCGATGGAAATCGGCAAGCAAATGCAATTTTTCGGTGCCCGGGCAAATTTGGCGAAAACACTTCTATATGCGATTAATGGCGGTGTGGATGAAAGATTAAAAATCCAGGTTGGTCCGCAGTATCAGCCGGTAACATCTGAAAAATTGGATTATGAAGAGGTTATGGCAAAATTTGACCAAATGATGGATTGGCTTGCCGGACTTTATATTAACACACTCAACATCATCCATTATATGCATGACAAATACAGCTACGAGCGATTAGAGATGGCACTTCACGACACAACCATACTGCGGACGATGGCAACTGGAATTGCCGGTTTAAGTGTTGCAGCCGATTCATTAAGCGCAATTAAATATGCAACCGTTAAAGCAATACGTGATGAAAACGGAATAGCGATTGATTTTGAAACAATTGGAGACTTCCCTAAATACGGAAACAACGATGACCGTGTGGACAGCATTGCTATTGACATCGTTGAGCGCTTTATGAAAAAACTGCGCAAACATCAAACGTATCGCGATTCATTGCACACGATGTCGATCTTAACGATTACTTCCAATGTCGTCTATGGCAAAAAAACCGGTAATACGCCAGACGGACGCCGCGCGGGAGAACCGTTCGCCCCTGGTGCAAATCCGATGCATGGCCGTGATACAAAAGGAACGCTTGCTTCCCTTTCATCCGTCGCCAAACTGCCATACAGCTACGCAATGGATGGAATTTCCAACACGTTCTCGATTGTACCGAAAGCATTGGGGAGAGAAGAAGAAACGAGAGTCCAAAACCTTGTTTCCATCCTGGACGGCTATGCCGTAAAATCCGGCCATCATTTAAACGTAAACGTCTTTAATAAAGAAACATTGCTTGATGCAATGGAACATCCAGAACTTTATCCACAATTAACAATCCGGGTTTCCGGCTATGCAGTAAACTTTATTAAATTAACAAAAGAACAGCAGTTGGACGTAATTAACCGTACCTTCCACGAATCACTATAAAAAGAAAAACGGCAGATCCGGGCTCCCGTTTAGTTGGGAACCTTGCCTGTAAATGAAAGGGGAACACCAAAATGTTCGGAAAAATTCACTCGATCGAAACGTTCGGAACAGTCGATGGGCCGGGAATTCGGTATGTTATTTTTACCCAGGGCTGTCTGCTGCGCTGTCAGTTCTGCCATAATGCCGATACGTGGGAGATTGGCAGCGGGCAAGAAATGACCGTTCACGAAATCATTAACGATTTAATGGACTATCTCCCTTTCATTCAGGCTTCGGGCGGGGGTATAACAGTAAGTGGTGGTGAACCGCTTCTCCAGCTCCCCTTCCTGCTTGAACTGTTTAAAGAATGTAAGAAAAGGGGCATCCACACAACCATTGACTCTTCTGGAGGATGTTTTTCAAAAGCAAAGCATTTTCAAGACATGCTTGAGGAAGTATTAATGTATACGGATTTAATTTTACTTGACCTAAAACATATCGATAGTAAAAAGCATATCAAACTGACCGGTATGACCAACGAGCATATTTTAGAATTTGCCAAGTTTTTATCCGACCGGAGGGTACCAGTCTGGATCCGCCATGTACTTGTTCCAAATACGACAGACGACGGTGAGGACTTACAAAAACTCGGTGAATTTATCGGAACACTAACGAATATTCAAAAAATCGAAATCCTGCCGTATCATAAACTGGGTGTCTATAAATGGGAAAACCTTGGGTATGAATACCCGCTCAAGGATACTGAACCGCCTACAGAAAAACAAGTAACAGAAGCCTACGCGCTGCTTTCATCTCATTTGCATCCATTCAAAACCTGAAAAGTATAATCGTTTTCCCTTAAAAACACTGATGAATTCACAGTGTTTTTTCTTTTTTCATCATTTCTGCACATTTTTTTGATAAATTGAAGCAAATGTTTATGTCTTTTCTTTTAAAAATGGAACGGAAGGGGGCAGTATAGTGTATGCGATTTTAAGTTCGATCAGCAATTTTTTAAGTGCACCTTTTTTGGCAATCTTAAATGACTCCAGACAAATTCCCCTGCTTGCCGCATTTTTGCTCGGACTGGTTGGAGCCCTTGCCCCTTGCCAGCTAACAGGCAATTTAAGCGCAATTACGTTTTATGGGAATAAAACCCTTCAATCGAGAGAGCAATGGGTAGAAGCTCTGCTATTTATTCTTGGGAAAATTTTCGTATTTTCCAGCCTTGGACTTGCAGTATGGCTTATCGGCAGAGAATTTCAAACCGTCATGACAAGCTTTTTCGCCGCCTCTCGCCAATTGATCGGCCCTTTCATTATCTTTCTAGGCCTTTTTTTGCTCGGAATATTTAAAATGAATTGGGTGAACCGGTTATTTTCCCGGATTCCTTTGTTTACGAAAGGAGGACGCTGGGGCTCCTTTTTGATGGGGGTCAGCTTTTCCATCGCTTTTTGCCCTACAATGTTTGTACTGTTTTTCCTTACGCTTATGCCGATTGTGCTAAGTTCTTCGTATGGAGCCATTTTGCCTACGATCTTCGCTATTGGTACATCGTTTCCGCTTTTATTGTTTCTGTTCATCATTTGGTATCTTGGGATCGACGGAGCGTTAGTAAAAAAGAGCAAGAAAATGGGAGCAATCGTCCAAAAAACGGCAGGGGTGCTGCTCCTTTTAGTGGGTGTTCTTGACACAATCACCTATTGGTAGCAATGCACCTCCCAGTACTTTTTCAAATAGTGGAGCGGTCTTCATTGTAAGAATCCTAAAAATTACGGCTATTTTTCAATGAATAAATTGATTCTCCCTGTTAACTCATTTATACTTAACAGTGGTATAAATGAGAGGTGGTTCGTTTGTTTCAAATGATTATTGACTTTTCTGATATTAATGCCTTGAATGCTTTATATATAAGTATCTCAATCGGGATCTCTCTCAAATATATATGGGCATGGAGCGTTGAGGACACCTTTATCGGGTCGATATCCAATCCGGCAAATGCAAATGTGATTCAACCCCACTTTTTATACAAAAAGAAAAGCCGCTTAAACGCAAATGTAATCCTCATTCGAATTGTTATGTATATTAGAAGAAAAAAGTGCACCCAGGATGATGCGGAAGAACCTATTTCCTTCTTATTCATTTAGACATGATTATTTTATTTTTTTAGGAGGAAATATGAAAATCAAACGTTCTTCAGTTCTACTCGTATTGTTATTAATTGTTAGTACTTTATTTTTATCAGCTTGTTCTGCGCAAAATGGGAGCAACAGCGGATTTTTTTACCAATACTTTGTAAATCCGTTTGCGATCTCGATTCAGGCACTTGCGAAAGTTTTCAATGGCAGCTACGGGCTTTCCATTATCCTCATTACACTCATCATTCGGCTTGCCTTAATGCCTTTAATGTTGAAACAATATAAAAATCAAATGGCAATGAAAGAAAAAATGGATGCTCTTAAACCCGAAATGGATGCCATCCAAAAGAAAATAAAAACGGAAAAAGACGCAAAGAAGAAACAAGAGCTCCAGCAGGAAATGATGGCCCTCTATCAAAAACACGGTGTGAATCCATTAAACATGGGCTGTCTGCCGATTTTGATCCAAATGCCTATTTTAACCGGGTTCTATTATGCGATCCGCGGCTCAAAAGAAATTGCAACCCATAAGTTTTTATGGTTCAATTTGGGACACCCGGATATCGCGATTACGCTGATTGCCGGAATTGTTTATTACTTACAATTTAAAGTATCACAATCAACAATGCCAACCCAACAGCAAGAACAAATGAAATATATGGGACTTCTTTCACCCATCATGATTGTTATCTTTTCATTAAGTGCTCCAGCAGCCCTGCCGGTTTATTGGGCTGTCGGCGGAACCTTTCTGATCTTTCAGCAAATGCTCAGCAGAAGAATGTATCAAAAAAATGAGGAAGTAAAAGTGCAGCAAAAGTAAAAAATACCAATAAGCTGATCAAGAAGCATCCTTAGTCGGATGCTTCTTTTTATCCCTCTTCAAGCATTAACCCCTAAGACACCAAGCTGACTACAGACACCTATTTACATTTGAATATTTTTTTCGGCATATGGAATGATAGGAGTGAACAACTATGAAAAAGGAGATGGACATCAATGAATTTGAAAGTACTTCTTGTTGCTTCACTTGGGGTAAGCCTTTATTTAACAGGCTGCGCAAGAAATAATGTAAATGACAATACGGCATATCGTAACCGGAATGTGAACGAGCCTGCAAGGGTTAATTATAATCCGCCGACTGACAGCTATGACGGGCGGTATAGTCCAAACATGTCGAATCCGAATGTTACCGATGTCCGCTATGACACCCGGAATATAAACAATACCGGAACACGCACACCCCGTGTTAAAGTTGCGGACATTGCAGCAAAGAAATTAGCCGACCTTCCTGAAGTTGATACGGCCAATGTCATTGTTACCGATAACAATGCATTTGTTGCTGTGAAGCTTGCATCCGGAGAGAAATTATCCAATCGCTTGGAAAAAACAATGTCCAACCGCGTTAAATCGGTTGACCGCGATATAGATCGGGTATATATTTCGGCAAATCCTGACTTTTATAAGCGGATGACCGCATATGGTAACGATATTCGTGCAGGAAAGCCTGTTTCAGGATTTTTCAATGAATTCACCCGAACCATTCAACGTGTTTTCCCAGATGTAAAATAAATGAAAACAAAACCGACTGGCGAGTCTCTAAGGACCCGTCGTGCGTTCAGAATTTATGGATATAAATTCTGATTAGCTAAATAGAAGGAATGCCTGGCAAAAGCCAGGCATTCCTTAGTTTTGGGCTTCTTGAAAATACTCCTTGTAGTATCCGCCCACTTTTCCGGTGTTATCAATGATGAAATAAAATTCATCTGTTTCATTTTTAACTTCATAGTTTTTCCCTACAGTCAAGGCGCGATCGACGATATATTTTTTGGCATTCGTATGGACGCAGGTCACTACTTTTGCTGTTTTCCGCTCCTGCCACGATAAATGGATCATTCTTTTCATCCTTTCAGCACATGTTCATTTTTATTATAATAAAGAAACTTGGGTTTCATCAACCATATTCAGCGGGTGCCGAGGAACAATGGTAAGCTTCGCTTTTTTTCTTACAGAGGTAATTTTGTTTTGTTCAAATGTCAGGAACTCTCCAGTAAGAATGTTCTTCATGGTTATATACGTGCTGCCACAAATTGCATCCATCCGCATGAATTCAAGATTATCGTAAAAATGATTGTCATAAAAAAGTTCAAAACATCCTTCTTCCATCAATATTTCCATTGTAAACCCTTCTTTCTGTTATGATGGCAGTTTTTCTTTACCACCATGCAGAGTTGTTTCAAACCTCGAAATAAATTTTTAGAAAAAAATTTAGTGGTTTCCCTTTTCAAGTACACCAAAAAACATTATAATATTAAAAACTGAATATTTAATCCATTTTCCGGGGAGGCATGCAAGAAGTGAAAATTATGTCAAACGAGCAATTGGTGGTCACGTATCGCGATGCATTGAAGTCTGGAAATGAAAAAGAATGGATTAAGCTATTAAAGGATGAAATTCAACGAAGAGGATTAACGCCTTTTAAAAAGAGGCAATAAATTTATAAATAAAAACCAACAACGAATTCGTTGTTGGTTTTTATTTAACCAATATAGGGAAAAAAGAGGGTTACTTTTGTTCCGCGTCCTTCTTCACTTTCAATCTTGATTGACCCATTTGCTTTATCGATAAGCTGCTTGGCAATCGCGAGGCCAAGCCCGGTTCCCCCTTTTCCCCTGCTTCTGGCTTTATCAATCCGGTAAAAACGATTAAAAACATTGGAAAGATGTTCAGACGGAATACCAATACCTTGATCTTGTACGGAAATCACAGTTCCTTTTTCTGTTTGGTTCGCCTGGATCACGATTTTCTTTTTATCTTCGGAATAGTTAATTGCATTATCGAGCAAAATGATTAAAATTTGCTGAAAATACTGTTCCGACATCCAAATCGGTTTCAGTTGATCAGAAAACTGAAGTACAAATTGAAAATCGGGATGGAGAATATCAAGATTTTTCACTAACTGCTCAAGGATCGATTTGACATCAACCATTTCTTGGGATAGAGAACTTCGGGCATTCTCCGCTCGTGTTAAATCCAGTAAATCGACAACCAATTTCTTTAATCTTGCCACCTCTTGCAGCGAAGCTTCAAGCGATTCATCAAGAATTGCCGGATCCTTTTTTCCCCATCGGTTTAATAGCGACAGGTGTCCTTCCAAAATAGAAACAGGTGTTCTCAGCTCATGGGAAGCATCTTCAATGAACTGCTTTTGCTGGGTAAACGCAGCTTCAAGTTCATCCATCATTTCATTAAAGAGGTTTGAAAGATCTGTCAATTCATCCTTCTGTTTGTAAACAACCATTCTTTCCTGAAACCCATTTTCTTTAATTTTTTTCATTGCTTTCGCTAACTCGCGTACTGGCTTTAACAGTTGTTTTGCCAAGAAAAAGCCACTGATCGCACTTAAGAGAATTGCTGCTAATCCAAAAATGCTCATAATCCAGAAAAGATGATCCATCATTTTCTGATACGAATTCAATTCCCTGACGATTTCAATTGTACCTTGGAAATGAACCGTCTTTAGCGGTTTTTTTTCAACAATCGCTTCATATTCCCCTGTTGATATTTTCTCGAGACTGCTTTTGGTAACAGGTTCCGGTTCAAGAACAGAAAAATGACCATTTTTGTCCGAAACAATGACGGTGCCTTTTTGGTCATAAATGCGGATCAGCTGATCTTTATCATTCATTTTTCTTAAAAAATCTTCACTTTTGACTATCTCTGTTGCAGTCAGCTTGTCTTCGCGATCCTTATAATATGTCGCAATATCCGTCATTGTCCGGTTAACAACTTGTTCTTCCCGTTTCATCATCAGTTTCGATACTGAATTGTATTCTAGAAAACTAAATAAAAAAAACGTTAAAAAGATGGCAGTTGAGCTGCTTAAAATGAGTTTTGTCTGCCAACGCATCGCTTGTGACCGGTTGGATAAATGGTTTTTCATCTCATCACATATCCAGTGCCGCGAACAGTTTGAATATAACTTCCTTCGTTCTGTTCATCAATTTTATTACGCAAATAGCGCACATATACATCGACAACGTTTGTTTCGACACCGGTCTGATAGCCCCATACCTTGTTGAGCAGGACTTCACGAGATAGCACAATATTAATATTGCTCATAAAGACGACAAGCAAATCATATTCCCGCTTTGTTAGTGCGATCTGCTTTTCTCCCTTTGTAACGATGCACGATTCCAACTCAACGGATAGATCTTTAAATGTCAAGACAGTAAGGTGGTTTCCAGTCAGTGCATCAACCCTTCTGAGGAGCGACCTTAATCTTGCGAGCAGCTCTTCAATCGCAAACGGTTTGATAATATAATCATCTGCACCGCTATCCAGCCCGGATACTCTGTCTAGCACAGTATCCCGAGCGGTAATCATGATAATCGGCACCATTTTATTTACTTGGCGTATCCTTCGACATACTTCCAAACCATTTAATTCCGGCAGCATCAGATCAAGCAGAATAGCATCCCAGTTTTCTGATAAGGCTGCATTAAGACCATTTCTGCCATCACCAAAAACACTTGCATCGTACCCTTCATACTTCAGTTCCAATTCAATAAATCTTGCTAAATTTTTTTCATCCTCTATAATCAAAACTTTCGGCATAAGGCTCACTCTCATCCTCAAATTTACTATCTTTATTTTAACTGATGTCTATCTTGAATCAAAGACAACAATGCATGAACAATCTCAATCGATTGAAACGAAAGCAAAGATATTGCTGTTACCGAAAAAAAGCCTACCATTAGTAATCGTCCCCATAACATTTTCCATTCCTCCTTTAGATTTTTTGCCAGCATCGGTAAAATCATGGGATGAATGATCTGTCAATACTGCATCGGACATTATTGGTCTTACCTATTATTGTAAGATGAAATGATTAAGTTTGAATGAAAAGCAAGTGAGAATTTAATAAAAGCTCAAATATAGTAAATAAGAAAAACACATGCAGGGAGTGCATGTGTTTCAAAAAGAAAGCTGTTCATTATTGGTCAGATGGATTTATAGCAGCAACAAAATCCGGCATCTGAGCAATAATGAAATCGATTGGGCCGTCCGTCCTCGATGATCAAGCCTTCTTAACTATGTCTTCATGTTAGCAACCTTTACAAAGAGAACAATGAGAACCAGATTAAAATTTGATTAGAAATGGTCTTCAAACGAATTGTGGACGGATCGATAAGATCTCCAATTGTTCTGCAACCTTTTTAGCAGCCTCTTCATGCGTATCAGCATATATGTGGATAAAGTCTCCAACATATTCCTGACGCTTATGATCATATTTTGGATCATAATAATCTTCCAACAGAATTTTTATCATGTTCGTGTATTCCCGATTTTCAAGATAGGTTAGAAGTTTTTGAACCAATTCACGATCTTTCATTCTTGGGAAGATTCGGTCCAAGTTTTGTTTCATTTCATTATAATACCATGGAGCCTGTTCGTATGGATAAATATATTCGTTTGCGATATGCTGTACTCTTGCCTCCATGGAAGTTTGCAAATAAATATGGATGCCGTGAAATTTTTTCGTCATTAGCTCTTCCGGCTGTGTTGCCTTACCAATTCTCTTGCTTTCTGCTTCCATTAGAAAATATGGAGCCCCCTCGATTTCTTTCAGCCGTTTAAATAAGAGCGAATCAAATGTTTTTTGATTGTGGCCTTCTCCAAGCCCCACCGTTCCGAAGATCGAGCCACGGTGTGCTGCCATTTCTTCCAAGTCTAAGACAGGATAGCCCATCGTATTCAGCAATTTTAAAATTTCCGTTTTCCCCACACCGGTAAGCCCGTGAAGAACAATCGCACGCTCAGGCAGCATGCGCGGGATTTCTTGAAGAATGTATTGGCGATAGGCTTTGTATCCCCCAGCTAAGCGCTTTGCACGAATACCGGCAAATTCGAGAAATGTGACGACTGCTTTGCTTCGCATTCCTCCTCGCCAGCAGTGGATAATCGGCTGATCACCAGAATTGGATCCTGTGTCTTTAATCGTTTGCAGCATGTTGGGGATTTTTGGCGAAACAAACTCCATCGCTCTCCATTTGGCTGCCTCTTGACCGACTTGTTTATAGATTGTACCGATTTCTTGCCTTTCTTCATCCGTAAATAATGGTATATTCATCGCACCGGGAATCGACCCATCTTTAAATTCAATTGGAGAGCGTACATCGATAATGACGGGCTGATCTAATTGGTAAAGTTCTTCAATCGTTATATCTTTCAATTTAAATAACGCTCCTCATTTTTGATTACTTATTTTAAAACAAAGAAAACTTCCATTGTTGGAAGTTGTTTATCGATAATTCTTATTATAATATAATGAAACGTATTTTTGTACTTCAAGACCTTTTTCTTTATATCTGTCTACAATTAAGAATTTCCCATTTTTTTCTTTTTAAGCTTTAGATTTAATCTTTTTTTGTTTTTGCTGCAAAATTGGCTCCGGTTAATTTTTCGATCGCCCGGCAAAATCGTCTCCACTCTGCTGGATAGCAATCCGTTCCCTCACTGTAATAAATTTTCTCGCTTGTTACTAATTTCACCGTCCAGTTCGTATCCCCAAGATGAATTCCTTCTGATGTGGCATACAATGGCTGCCATTCCCAAATTTTCATATTGAAAATTTCACTTTTGAATTCATTAAAATCCCCTGGATTTTTTGGTAAAAATGAATTTTTTCCTTCTTGCCTCGGAAGGTTTCTCCATTCAAAGTAGGTAAATCTTTTTTTCGTAAAGTTGACATTGACTTGGTAACAGATACCCTGCTCCACTTCAAGAGTAGCCACTAAAAAAAAGGGCTTTTTGTCAGGAGCAATTGAAATCTCTCCCTCTTGAATCTGAAATAAATCCTTTTTTCGATTGATAATTGATTGAATATGTACGGGTAATAAAAGGTTTTCAAGATCGGATGAAAGTCTGCGATTCACTTCAGCACAAATTGATGAAATCGTCATCGATCCATTGTCTTCTAGAATTGAAATAATTGTTTCAAAATCTTTCATAATTCATCACCCTTATTTTGATACCGATTTAGGAAGCACGATCATGCCAATAACCAAATTATACAAAACCAACATCTATTCCGCTGTAACAATTCGCACGTTATTCCATAAAAAAACCACTTTTCGTCGAAAAAACGAAAGTGGCTGAAAATCTTTTTATCTAGGCACAGATTGCAACACGGACAGCAGTTTTTCCATTGTTTCAAAATCATTTTTCGCAAACAGCTCAACAATTTTGCTTCCGACAATTACGCCGTCACAATAGTTTGTTAGTTCAATAATTTGATTTTCACTTGAAATCCCAAACCCGGCAAGAACAGGCAGCGGGCTAACTTCCTTTACCATTTTTAAAAATTGAATCAATTCTTCATCATACGAATTTCGTACACCTGTAATTCCCTTTACCGTTACGGTATACAAAAATCCGTTTCCCCTGTTTGCAATTTGTGCGATCCTTTCTTTAGGTGTTGTCATTGTGACGAGGCGGATCAATTCAATATTTGCTTCTGTTAGTTCCGAAACGATCAAATCCTCTTCCTCAATTGGCAGATCCGGAATAATACATGCTGCAACTCCGGCCTTCTGCAAATCCTGAACGAAGGAACTTGCACCATAACGATAAACCGGATTCATATAGGTCATGACAATAATTGGAACCGTTACTAAATCTTTTCCTTTCTCCAATTCGTTTAAAGTGTTCCTTAAGCTTGTTCCTGCTTTTAGTGCACGAATGCCCGCGCTCTGAATGGTCGGCCCATCTGCCACCGGATCTGAGAAAGGAATCCCCACTTCAATTGCCGTTGCTCCCATTTTTTGCAGCAGAACCAATCGGTCAATTAGACAGTCAAGACCCCCATCTCCGGCCATGATATAAGGAACAAAAGCCTTTTGCTGGTTTCGTTTCAATTGAGCGAATGTTTCCGTTAGTTTATTGACCATTTGTTTTCTCTCCTTCCAGCACTGCTCTGACGGTATCGACGTCCTTATCTCCTCTTCCGGAAAGGCAGACAACAATGCTCTCTGATTCTTTCATTTGCGCTGCAAGCTTAGTAGCATAGGCTATGGCGTGTGCACTTTCAAGTGCAGGGATAATACCTTCAAGTTTTGTTAAAAGCTGAAATGCTTCGAGCGCCTCCTGATCAGTAACCGAGGTATAAATAGCACGGCCAATTTCTTTAAAATAGCTATGCTCTGGCCCAACTCCCGGATAGTCAAGCCCGGCGGAAATCGAGTGGGCTTCCATCACTTGCCCGTCTTCATTCTGCAAAAGATACATCAATGCGCCGTGCAGTACACCCGGACTCCCTTTTGTCAAAGACGCTGCATGGAAATTTGTTTCGATCCCTTGGCCGGCAGCCTCCACGCCGTACAGTTTCACGTCGTTGTCATCGACAAATGGGTAAAACATTCCCATCGAGTTGCTGCCGCCGCCAATACAAGCAACAAGAGCATCCGGAAGCCTGCCTTCTCTTTCATAAAACTGCTCTTTCGTTTCGTTACCGATCACACTTTGAAAATCGCGAACGATCATAGGAAACGGATGGGGACCCATTACCGATCCCAATAAATAGTGGGTATCATCCACATTTGCAACCCAGTAGCGAAGTGCCTCATTTACTGCATCTTTTAAGGTTGCGCTTCCTGTTGTTACTCCTACAACTTTTGCTCCAAGGAGTTCCATCCGAAAGACATTCAATGCCTGCCGTTTAATGTCTTCCTCGCCCATAAAAATAATACATTCAAGATTTAGCAGGGCGCACACAGTGGCAGTTGCAACACCGTGTTGGCCAGCACCGGTTTCCGCCACAATTTTTCGTTTACCCATCCGGACGGCAAGCAGTGCCTGCCCAATCGCATTGTTAATTTTGTGGGCGCCTGTATGGTTTAAATCCTCTCTTTTTAAATAAATTTTTGCACCGTTTGCGAATTTTGTCAGATTTTCAGCAAAGTAAAGCGGTGTTTCCCGGCCAACATACTCTTTTAGTAATCGCTCAAACTCGGCTTGGAAGGCTGGATCCTTTCGGGCGCTTTTGTAAGCTTCTTCAAGTTCTGTTACTGCCCGCATTAATGTTTCCGGAACGTACCTGCCGCCAAAGATGCCAAAGTGGCCTTTTGAATCCGGTAATGTATATGCACTCATTTCAATTTCCTCCTATTTTACTGCCTTAACAGCTTCGATAAACTGTTTGATTTTAGCTAAGTCTTTTTTTCCGTTTGTTTCTACCCCGCTGCTGACATCAACCATGTACGGATGGACCTGTTCGATTGCCGAAACGACATTGGTTTCATCCAGGCCACCTGCAAGGATTATTTTTTTGGATGAAAGTTCTGCCTGGCCGGCCATCATCCAATCGAAAGCTGTGCCGTTTCCACCGCGATATTTTCCCTTTGGCCCATCCAGCAATATAAAGGAACAATCAAATCGGTTCACCTGTTTGAAGTCTTCCATTTTTTCAATACTTAAAGCTTTGATTACCGGAAAGGAAAGGGAGTTGCAAAATGCCGGCGACTCTTCCCCGTGCAGCTGAATATGGGTCAAACCAACAGATGCTGCAGTGCTCTCAATTTGTTCTTTCATTTCATTTACAAAGACGCCAACCTTCATAATCTTTGCCGGCAGCTGGTCGATGATTGACTTTGCTGTATCGCGGTCCACTTTTCGCTTGCTGTCAGCAAACACAAAGCCAAGAGCATCTGCACCCTGTTCGACTGCAGCAAGTGCTGTTTCCCTGTCTGTGATTCCGCAAATTTTCACCTTCATTTCACCTGCTCCTTTACGTTCAAGTTGCGAAAGGAGCCAAGGAGCTCGCCAAGTTTTGCGCTTTTCATCAATGCTTCTCCGACTACAATGCCATTGGCCCCTGCTTTTTTGACTCGAAATACGTCTTCTCGATGATGAATTCCACTTTCGCTAATAAGTATTGAGCCGCTTTCTTTAATAATAGGAGCAACGTTTTCAACCGTTTCAAGCGATACATGAAACGTCTTCAAATCACGATTGTTAACGCCGATTAGTTTTGCACCTGTTTGGATCGCCCGTTTCGCTTCTGCCTCATTATGGACTTCAACTAAAACTTCAAGTCCAAGCTTTTTTGCATAATTGTAAAGTTCTTTAAGCAGATTGTCATCGAGCGCCGCAACAATCAATAAAATCAAATCGGCTCCATTTGCAGACGCAGCATCGATTTGCACCGGATCAATAATAAAATCCTTGCATAATACGGGAAGGGAAACAGCGGTTTTAACCGCTTTTAAATCCGCAAACGAGCCTTTGAAAAAGGTGGCGTCTGTTAATACGGAAATCGCTGCCGCCCCATTTTCTTCGTATTTTCGCGCCTGTTCAACCGGATTCGCTTCGTTGTTGATGACTCCCTTGGAAGGGGAAGCGCGCTTGAATTCCGCAATGATCCCGAACGCTTCCGGCTCCTCCAGCTTTTTAATAAGCGATCTTTTTTCGGCTTTCGCTTGCGGAGTTGATCCATTCTTTTTCTTCAAAAGCTGCACTTCTTTTCTTTTTTCATTCAGTATTTTTTCAAGGATTGTCTCCACTTACATTGCCTCCTTTTTGTGTCCTTGGGATTTTTCAATCAATCGCTGGAGTTTTTCATAGGCAGCACCGGACTCAATGCTTTCGTTTGCGATTTTTATTCCCTCCTGAATCGTTTCTGCCTTCATTGCTGTAAAAATACCAATTCCAGCATTTAACAAAACCGTATCAAGATATGCACCCTTTTCTCCTTTTAAAACTGATAATAAAATTTTGGCATTATCTTCGGCATTCCCGCCTTTAATGGCTTCGTTGTTATACCGGGAAAGACCAACTTCCTCAGGATAAAAAGAGCGCAATTGAATTGTCTGATTGTCTAAAATCGCAAGATGGTTTTCACCTTGCAGGGATGCTTCATCCATATAGCCGGCGCCGTTGATCACCGTTGCCCGCTTTCGTCCTAGAGTTCGCAGGACTTCAGCAAATGGTTCAAGCAAATCACGGCGGTAAACACCAAGCAATTGATAGTCAAGGTCAATCGGATTTGTCAGTGGACCGATAAAATTAAAGATTGTTGGAATTTTTAATTGTTTTCGAACTGTCATTACTTTTTTCAATTTCGGATGAACATGAGGGGCATATAAAAACGCAACTCCGATGTCCTGTAAAATTTCCTCTGTTTCCTCTGCTGGCAAGCTTAGGTTTACGCCAAGGAATTCAAGGACATCCGCGCTCCCCGTTTTACTTGAAATGCTTCGATTTCCATGCTTTGCTATCGGAATGCCTGCCCCCGCGATGACAAAAGCGGATGTCGTGCTAATATTAAAACTCGAGGAGCCATCCCCTCCTGTTCCGCAATTATCCAGAACATTCGGAAACTTATTCTTAAATTTTAATGTATTTTCTTTCAGTGCACGGACAATTCCGGCAATTTCTTCGACTGTTTCCCCTTTTGCCTTCAATCCCATTAAAAAAGCGGCAATTTCACTTTCTGAAACATCCTCTTGCAAAATGACTTTAACTGCCTCTTTCATTTCGTTTTCGGTAAGCGATTGTTGATCAGCTAATCGAAGTAGATATTCCTTCATTGTTCTTCATCCTTTCTGCTAATTGAATAAAGTTTTTTAACATTTGCTTTCCTGTTGGAGTTCCAATCGATTCCGGGTGAAACTGAAGACCATATACAGGGTAAGTCAAGTGCTCAATCGCCATCACTTCACGGTCGTCCATTGAAAGCGCCGTACATTGCAACTGTTCCGGCAGACTGCTCTTTTCGACTGACAGCGAATGATAGCGCATCACTTCTAAAGGGCTTGTTAAATAATCAAACATACGACCAGAGTGGGTAATGAAAGATGTTTTTCCGTGTTTTATTGTGGAAGCTTGCTTAATTTTTGCTCCAAACGCGTATGCAATGGCCTGGTGTCCGAGGCAAATACCCAGTATGGGAATTTCTTTGTAAAAAGTTCGAATCACTTCTACACAAATTCCGGCATCTTCCGGTCTTCCGGGACCCGGGGAGAGAATAATTGCTGCTGGTTTTAGCTCTTTAATCTGCTCAATTGTTACTTGATTGTTGCGAAACACCTTCACTTCTTCGCCTAATTCTCCTAAATATTGATAAAGGTTGAAGGTAAAGGAATCAAAATTATCAATTAGTAAAATCATTTTCCACCCTCCAAAAAGGATCGCATTTTATTTATTGTTTCTTCATATTCCATTTCCGGGTTTGAGTCATAAACGATTCCGGCGCCGGCCTGAATATAAGCAGTGCCTTGTTTTAAAATCATCGTCCGGATCGCGAGTGCAAAATCCATATTCCCATTGGAAGAAAGATAGCCGATAGCGCCTGAATACAACCCGCGTTTTTTCTTTTCTAAATGATTAATAATTTCCATTGCACGAATCTTTGGCGCTCCGGAAACTGTTCCAGCTGGAATGCAGGCAGCTAGTGCGTCCAATGCCGTTTTGCCATCGGAAAGCGTTCCGCTGATTTCTGATACAAGATGCATGACATGGCGAAACTTTTCAATTGTTTTGTATTTTTCAACCGCAACCGTGCCGAATTGGCAGACACGACCAAGATCATTTCGTCCCAAATCAACAAGCATTTTATGTTCAGCCAATTCTTTTTCATCATTCTGCAGTTCATTTTCCAAAAAGCCATCTTCTTCGCAAGTCTTCCCCCGTCTTCTTGTTCCGGCAATGGGGTTGGCGATCACGGTTTTCCCTCTAGTCTTTACAAGGCTCTCCGGTGAGGAACCAATAACGGTATACTCTTTAAAATCAATGTAAAACATATATGGCGTTGGGTTATTGGCACGATGCTTACGGTATAAAGACAATGGCGATCCGGAAAAAGCTGATTTCATCCGCTGCGACAAGACAACTTGAAAGATGTCTCCGGCAACGATATGTTCCTTCGCTTTTACAACATCGTTCATAAATTCTTCCTTGGTTGTTTCCGGTTCAAATTCGGCAAAAGAAACGTCCTCCAGCTCACAGTGTTGAAGCGGCTGTTTTAATTCATCAAGCCTTTTTTGAACCTTTGCCTCCAGCCGGGATTCACTTTCATCGTTTTCACTAGCAGCAACAATAAAAACTTTTTCCTCTAGGTGATCAAATACAATTACTTCTTCATAGATCATTAAGTGGGTATCCGGCATGTTTAATTCATCTGGGAGAAGTTCACCAATTTGTTCAAACTGGCGAATCACATCATATCCGATATAGCCAACTGCACCGCTCAGAAATGGAATTGGAAGTTCATCCAAATTTCGGAAAGACAAGAGGCTTTGAAGGATTTCTAGCGGATTTCCCTTTACTTTTGTTCGTTCCCCTGAGCGAGTTACGATTTCACAGCTATCGCCATTTGAAAAGAATTCCTTTGCCGGATTAGAGCCAATAAAGGAAAAGCGGCCGGACTCGCTGTATTTATGCGAGCTTTCCAGCAGGAATTTCTTTTCACCGGAAATTTTTTGCAATATGGCAATGGGTGTCAACGTATCCCCTTTTAATTCTCTGATCAGGTAATCGGTTTTTGTTTTCATCTCTTAGCTCTCCTTATAAAGTAAAACTTCAATCAGTGTGGATTTACTTCCATTTTCCACTGATTGTTACTTGGGATAAAAGAAAAATCGCCCTCTATATGCATAGTGCAATTATGCATATAGAGGGCGATTCTTGATCGCGGTGCCACCTCTTTTCGAAGCAGGAATTCCTGTTTCCTTTTTCGGACACGGGAGCTTTTCGTCCGATGTCCTATCCTTTTAACGGCGGAGACCCGTGCAGTCCTACTAAAAGTTCAAACTGCCACTTGCAAGCCCATTCCTCAAATTCTTTCATACCGGATTTCCACCATCACCGGCTCTCTGTAATGATTGAATAAGTGTACTCTTCTTGCGCAACGTTTTATTGTTATCCATTTTTTGTCTCTGTTTCCTGAGGACACTGTTTATATTTCCCGTATAAAACAGAAAGAGCCCTCCATCCAAAAAGGACGGAAGACCCGTGGTGCCACCTTCATTAGCCGTAATACGGCTCACTCTACCAGTATCAAAGCTGTTTGCTTGAATACCTGTCTCATGTAACGATGAGATTTTCGCCAAAGCCTACTTGCCTAAACGGGGGTTCGGTTTGGAGCTCCGAAGTCCATTCACCATCACGTCTACACTGATTCACACCAACCATCAGCTCTCTTTTCGTATTCGCGAAAGCTACTACTCTTCATCAACGCTTTTATTCACTTCCTGAATGAGTTTATCTTAAAATACATTCTGATATCTGTCAAGACTAATTTTCAAATTTTCGAAACAATCATAGTAGTTTCAATAGTTTTTGCCTCCATACATCGGCAAGTGCCTCAACCGATAAGATTTTTTCCACACCTGCGGTATTTTTTTGATCATGAAAGAGAATGTGGTTTGCAAATAGGACAGAAACCCGGTTCGGCTCTTTTTCAAGCCATTCAATTTTCGAATCAGCGTTTATTCTCCCTTCTTCCAGAACCCGTAAGAAATAACCCGTGTAACCTGTTTCAACTAGCCGATTTAAAAAGTTCTCCTCGAAGTTGAATTTTGAAATGGTCAAGCACGGGATTCTCCCTTGTGTTACTTGGATAACTGCAGTACCGATCTGAAAAATATCGCCGATGCATACATCCTTTTCCATCAACCCGGATGCCGTAATATTTTCCCCAAGTGCGGGAGGTGTTAAAAGCTTGCCGAACTGTTTATTCCAAAAGGAATAGTGTTCAAACGGATAGAAGCAAACGGCACGGTCGACACCGCCATGAAATTCCACATTTTCTACACCATCACCAATAAATCCGTCTTTTTTCAATTCCGCTGAAAAAACAGTTTGTTTTCCGATTCCAGAGCGTTCAATGTTTTTTCCCCATACAAATTCGCGAGGTTTTCCAACTGCCAAATTAACTATTTCCGGTGTTGTCATTTAATCTCCCCTGCTTCCATTAAAAGGATTCGTTCTCTTTTGTTATTTTAAAATAAAACAGCCAATATTAACATTAGCAAAACGAAAGAAAGCGGTGAAATTTTTCCGATGGAAAATATTGAACAATTATGTTCGAGTTCAGTGACTGCAAAAAAGCAGGGAACAAAAGGGAAAAATAAGTCTGGAGAAATCGCAAAGCAAAAATGGGCGATCCTATCCTTGTCTTCGATTCCGCTTGTCATGACATTGGGGAATTCCATGTTAATTCCCGTATTGCCATCAATGGAAAGAAAGCTATCGATTTCATCGTTTCAAACAAGCATGATCATTACGGTCTATTCCATTGTCGCCATCCTGCTTATTCCATTGGCCGGCTATCTCTCAGACCATTTGGGTAGAAAAAAAGTTATTATCCCAAGTCTAATCATTTCGGGGATCGGGGGGCTTATCTCCGGTCTTGCAGCTTGGAAAATGAATGACGCATACGTGGTGATTTTAATTGGGAGAGCTTTGCAAGGTGTCGGGGCTTCGGGAGCTTTTCCGATTGTTCTTCCACTTGTTGGTGATCTGTTTCAAAACGAAGATGATGTCAGCAGCACACTTGGATTGATCGAAACGTCCAATACATTTGGCAAAGTGCTAAGTCCCGTATTAGGAGCATTTTTGGCCGGTTATAGTTGGTTTTTGCCGTTTTTTTCGATTCCTATTTTCTGTGCGATTTCGACTCTATTGGTAATCTTTCTTGTCAAATGTCCGAAAACTGCTGAAAAACCATTGCCATTTAAACAATTTCTCGCAAATTTAAAAACGATTTTTAAGCAAAAAGGACATTGGCTATACGCCATCTTTTTTATTGGCGGAATCCTTATGTTTGTCCTTTTTGGTGTTCTTTTCTACTTATCGGAGATTTTTGAAACAGAATACGGAATTAAAGATCTGAAAAAAGGCTTTTTTTTAGCCTTGCCTTTAGGGGCACTTTGTCTTGCCTCCTATATAACAGGGAAAATGATCAAGAAAAACAAAATTTTAATGAAATGGCTAGTATTGGCTGGAATTGTTTTGACTGCTTCAGCAATTGCAAGCCTGTATTTCTCGATCAAACTTTGGTTTATTATTTCCATGTTTTTAATTGCCGCGGTCGGAATCGGAATCGGCCTGCCCTGCCTTGATTCATTAATTACGGAAGGCATTGAAAAAGAAGAACGGGGAACTGTTACGTCTATTTATAGTTCGATGCGATTTATTGGTGTCGCTGCCGGACCTCCCGTTATTGCCTTGTTAATGAACTATCCTTTTCATTGGATCTTTGTGATTCTCAGCAGTGTCTCTGTTGTGGCCGGCATCGTTACCCTTCTGGCCGTTCACCCCGGTATGCAGCAGCAAAAGCAAAAGCCGGAAAACTAAAGACGTTTTCCGGCTCTTACTTTTTTACTTAACAGGTTTTTTTAAGAATCCCAATAGTAACGCTGTTACAATGGATCCGATTAAAATGGCTAGCGCATATTGCAGGACGCCGCCCTGAACAAGCGGTACAACGAAAATTCCACCGTGTGGTGCCCGGAGTCCAATTCCGAATGCCATGGATAAAGCACCTGAAACGGCTGAACCTATCATGATCGAAGGGATTACGCGAAGCGGATCAGCTGCAGCAAACGGAATTGCACCTTCTGTTATAAAAGAAAGCCCCATTACATAGCATGCTTTGCCTGCATCACGATCTTCTTTCGAGAATTTATTTTTAAACAAAGTTGTTGCAATTGCAATGCCAAGTGGCGGAACCATTCCAGCAGCCATAATTGCAGCCATCGGCTGATAAACTCCGCTAGCAAGCAAACCTGTTCCAAAAACATATGCCGCTTTATTTACTGGACCACCCATATCAAAAGCCATCATTAAGCCTAAAATAATTCCTAAAAGGATCGCATTTCCTGTACCAAGCCCGGTTAGCCAACTGGCGATTGCTTTGTTTAACAGTGCAACCGGCTGGTTGACAACAAAGTGCATAATAAATCCGGTAAGCGCAATACCGAGTAACGGAAACAATAGAACGGCCTTTATTCCTTCCAATGACCGAGGCAGATTTGCAAAAGTCCTTTTCAAAAGATTTACAATGTAACCAGCAAGAAATCCGGCAATCAATCCGCCAAGGAAACCGGCGCCGCCGCTTGCTGCCAACATCCCGCCAACCATACCGGGTGCAAAACCAGGGCGGTCTGCAATACTCATCGCAATGAATCCTGCTAACACAGGGACAATCAACGCAAACGCATTACCGCCGCCGATGGTCATGAGGGCAGCAGCAATCGGATTATAGGAAGGATCTCCAGGCTTTGCTGAATTATAGCCAAACATAAAGGAGATCGCAATAAGGATACCACCGCCAACGACAAATGGCAGCATGTTGGAAACACCATTCATCAAATGTTTATAGAAACCAGTTCGTGTTTCTTTTTCTTTCCCTGACTCTCCCTGTTCACTGCTTCCTTGATATATTGGTGCATCCTGTTTTACTGCGCGATGGATTAACTGTTCCGGTTTGCGAATCCCGTCAGCAACTGCCGCCTGAATCACGTGCTTTCCTTTAAAGCGATCCATTTGGACATTGATATCGGCAGCAATGATAACTGCTACAGCATTTTCAATCTCTTCAGTTGTGAGCACATTCTTTGCCCCACCGGAACCATTTGTTTCCACCTTAATCGGTATGCCCATCTCCGCTGCCTTCGCCTTTAAGGAATCCGCGGCCATATACGTATGGGCAATCCCTGTAGGGCAGCCTGTTACCGCAACAATCAAATTTTGTTTTGCAGAAACATCCTGCTGTTCAACCTCTTCATGGTCATACTTGTCAAACACCGTTATGACATCATCGGCTGATCTTGCAGCCATTAATTGTTCGCGTACTTCCTTGTTAATCAGCAATCCGGATAGCCTTGCAAGGGCTTCCAAATGGGTATTATTAGCTCCTTCCGGTGCGGCGATCATAAAGAACAAATGGGCAGGCTGGCCATCCAATGACTGATAATCGACCCCGCCTTCAGATTTACCAAAGGCAATTGCTGCTTTTTTAACCGCTTTCACTTTAGCGTGAGGAATCGCGATCCCGTCGCCAATTCCTGTCGTGCTTTGCTCCTCGCGTTTTACAATTGCCGCCTTAAAATCAGCTTGATTCGTAATCTTTCCAGCTTGATACAAGGTATTGACTAATTGATCAATCGCTTCGGGCTTTTGATTCCCTTTTAAATCCAGCAAAATCGTATCTTTTGTTAATAATTCTGTAATTTTCATATCAATTCCCCCCCAGATTTATTTCTTTAATATTCACTTGAGGCAATAGCTCCTCAACTTTCTTACGGGTACAAAGTCCCAATGAAAATGCGGTCGCGCTTCCCGCAGCGACACTATACCGGAAAGCTTGTTTGTAATTTTCGTCATTTTGATACTCTGCCAAAAAACCTGCGACCATCGAATCTCCTGCCCCAACTGAATTCTTCACTTCTCCTTTTGGTACAGAAGCAATGTAAGCGAAATTGTGATTAACAAATACGGCTCCTTCTCCCGCTAGTGAAACAATGACATTTTCTGCCCCCATTTCAATTAGCTGGATTGCGTAAGGAATCACCTCTTCAGGACTGGTAATAACGGCATCAAACAACTCACCTAGTTCATGGTGATTAGGTTTAACAAGAAATGGCCGGAATGGCAAAACTTTTTTTAACAGCTCTCCTTCAGCATCCGCCACAAATCTTGCATTTTGTTGATTGCAGATTTTTACAAGTTTTTCATAGGTATTTGACGGAAGGCTTGAAGGGATGCTTCCAGCTAAAACCAATAGATCGTCAACTGTTAATTGGTGAATTTTTTCTTTTAACAGTTCAAAATCTGCTTCAGTGATCTTCGGGCCATTTGCATTTATTTCTGTTTCCTCACCTGTTTTTAATTTAATATTAATCCGTGAGTCGCCGGAAACCTTAATAAAGTCGGTCTCAATCGTTTCACTTCGCAAATATTCATCTATATAACTTCCGGTAAATCCGCCATTAAATCCAAGCGCTTTGCTTGCCACCCCCAATTGCTGCAAAACTCTTGAAACATTGATTCCTTTTCCCCCCGGAAATTTTTCCTCATCAATGGTGCGGTTTAAACTTCCAAGCTGAAACACATCAAGTTTCACGATATAATCTACAGAAGGATTTAAAGTCAAAGTATAGATCATGTTGTCACTACCTTTACTGTCGTTCTTGTTTCATACTGATGCCGAATTTCATCTGCTAGTTGATTCGTTATGATTACTGCTTCTTTTATATCGGCGATTTTTGCAAAAGCAATTTCATTGAATTTTGATTCATCCGCTAATACAAATACTTCACGCGAAAGCTGCATTGCTTTTTGTTTCACATATGCCTCTTCTTGGTCAGGTGTGGTAAAACCAAATTCAGGGTGAATACCATTCACACCCATAAAGCATTTATCAAAACGATATTGGTCAAGGCTGGCCAATGCACCTCGTCCGATGAGTGCTTTTGTAATATGTTTTGCAAATCCGCCAATCAGATACGTAGGGATGCCTTTATTAATCAATGGTGTTACATGTGTTAATCCGTTTGTAACGACAACGATATCTTTTACAGTTAGAAAATTGATCATTTCTTTAATTGTTGACCCTGCATCAAGATAAATGCTGTCGCCTTCTTCCACTAAACTTGCAGCATATTGAGCGATTAGTCTTTTTTCCTGAAGGTTTTTGGAAGCTTTCACTACCATGCTCGGTTCATCGAGCTTTCCCTGTAGTCTGGATGCACCTCCATGAATCCGCTTTAAGTATTTCCCCTCTTCCAATTGGGAAAGATCTCTTCGAATTGTTGATTCGGAAGCATTTGTCAGTTCTACCAAATCCTGAATCTTGATAATATTTCTTTCTTTTAAAAGCTGTAAAATTAATTGATGACGCTCTGGCGTTAACAATTTACCACTACCTTTAATTTTTGTTTCTGAATCCATCTTACTGAAACCGATTGCAAAAATCAATCATTTTCTTTCATTTTCTATTAAATTATGATTAATTTTGAACGTTTTTGGAACTTTATCTACTTTTCTGGAAATTTACTTTTTTAAGATGTCCTCCATCGTTCTATAAAAAAGAAAAGCAATGTATGAGTAGAACTCTTTATTTACTCTTTCAACCCATTAGAGATCGTATCCCGCTTGATAATAATCCTTCCAGAAAAATTAATCAAAAAAATTTTATTTTTATAGTGAAAAATGATTTAAAATATGTTATATTAGAAAAGGTCGTTCGATATTATATATGCGGGTGTGGCGGAATGGCAGACGCGCTAGATTCAGGTTCTAGTGGGGGCAACCCCGTGGAGGTTCAAGTCCTCTCATCCGCACTTTGTCCTACGGGAAGTAGCTCAGCTTGGTAGAGCACCACGTTCGGGACGTGGGGGTCGCAGGTTCAAATCCTGTCTTCCCGATCTCGTTTCAATTACATATACGCGGGTGTGGTTTAATGGTAGAATTTCAGCTTCCCAAGCTGACGGCGGGGGTTCGATTCCCCTCACCCGCTCCATGTTGGAGAAGTACCCAAGTGGTTATAAGGGGGCGCACTCGAAATGCGTTAGGGCGGGCAACCGTCGCGTGAGTTCGAATCTCACCTTCTCCGCCATACATAAAACGTTTATTTATCCGCTTAAAAAAGCGGATTTTTATTTTATTCTGTAACCTTTACTCGTTCAGATTGTTTCTCATCAAATAGCAGTGAATCATTACCTAAATGAGTATAATAAGAAAAGGAAAACTATACAAAAAGGATGATTGGATGAATATTACAGGACATACAGTCGAGAAATTAGAAGATCCGTTTGGACTGTTAGCGGGTGAGCGGTTTGAGTATTTTCTTGACATTGAAGTGGATGAGGATGATGAACTTTATTCAGCAGACGGCATTGGCTTAAAAGTTATTTTTGTAATCGATCAAAATGAGACTAAGCTTTCCCATTACCATTTCTACGAAAAAGAAACCGAAAAAGTCCTTGATTTTGCTCTTGAAGACGAGGAAGAACAGTACGTACGGGATTACTGCTTGCAACATAAAGATGAAGCAGAATTGAAAGAAAACTAGCCGATTGACGAGCCTTGGCGGTTCATGAGGCATAGTTGCCCTTCGTGCTAATCAGAATTTATGGATTATAAATTCTGATTAGCAAACAAAAGACAGGGAATCCCTGTCTTTTGTTTTATTGATCACATGAAATTTTTACTATAGTTTGCAATAACCGGTAGCTCTCTTGTAGTTAAAGTCATTTCGCTTTTGCAGATTGGACAGAGGGGCACTTCGCTGCTTTTAAAATTATCGCGAACCCAGCACTTGCATTGATCAGAATTGCATTTCCAAATTTTTGTTTCCTCCAACTTGATTTCCTCTTCATTTCTTCTGCCAAATGCCAAATTGGCCACCTCCACATGTTTTAACTGACATTCCCAAAGAAAAAATCGCACCCGCACTTGTGTTGTGGAATCAATATCGCCCACAAATTCGTGCAGATACGACTACATCCTAAATATAGACGAACATCTCTTGCTCTTTTATTATAGCGTATTTCTGATTAAAAATCAAAAATATATCTTACCAAAAAGCGATAGTTTTCTCAAGCAATTTTTTCTACAATTTTCTACGATGTTCATAATAGCGAAAACCTATGATGCAGATTGACAGCCAGGCTCCACCAGCGGTATAGCCGCCAACAACATCACTGGGATAGTGAACCCCTAAATAAATCCTGCTAATGCCGATAAACAGAATAAAGAGCGCCATTAAAACAATCCCAAATGTTTTCGCACTCTTTTTGCGGGCATAATGGAGTATGATATAGGCGATCGCCCCATAAAAAATAAAGGATCCCATTGAATGTCCGCTTGGAAAGCTATAACTAGTTTCGGTAATAAGCCGGTGAAGGTCCGGGCGCTGACGTTTAAAAATATTTTTTAATAGCACATTGAATAATGAACCGACACCACTTGATAGAACAAAAAAGATTCCAAGAGACCACTTCCTCTTAATAAAAAGAAAAAGTGTCCCTGCGAGTACGGCAAAAGTTAACCATTTTACCGATCCCAAAAACGTAAATGTCAACATGACATCTGTCAGCACAGGCGAAATTTGGGACTGGACTGCTCCGATAACTTGGTTATCAAAGGCTGCAAGTTTATTCCTACTCATCTCATTCGCTATCAGGATAAAAGATATAATGAAAAAGCAAAAAATTAAAAAAACATATAAAAGAAAAAGCAGATTTTGTTTCGCTGCATTTTTTTCCATGCAAACACCTCCAATTCAATAGTATTGCATTTAAGGCAAAAAAAGAAAAGAATGATTTGATCACAAATCAGTTCTTTTCTTTTTTGAACCAAAATCGTTTCCTTTTTATGATATCCGCTGCTATATTTGACTACGCTTGCTTTTTTACACGGCTTGCTGTTTTCCTTTTCGGTGCAGCTTGTTTTTTTGGTTTTGTCCGGTCGATTGATGCCTGAAGGGCAGCCATTAAATCGGTAACATTTGAAGCCGTTTCTTTGACTGTTGGTACAACGGTTTCTTTTCCCGATCGCTTTGCCTCAATCAATTCCAACAATGCTGTTCGGTAATCATCTTGATATTTATCCGGTTGAAAATCTGTCGTTAATTGGTCGATAAGTAAGATGGCTGTATCCAGCTCTTTTTTCGTCACATTCTCCCCTGCCGGTATACTCGGAACGTCTGCTGCTTTCCTCACTTCATCCGGGTAATGAATGGTTTCCATTACAAGGGTATTTTCAAAAACACGGATAATGGCAAGTTGTTCTTTGGAACGAATCACTATTTTGGCAATTCCAACTTTTTGCGATTCTTCCAAGGCTTTGCGAAGCAGTGAGTATGCTTTGTTTCCACCCTCACTTGGCGACATATAGTAACTTCTATCATAATAAATCGGATCGATTTGTTCCATTCTTACAAAATCAATGATCTCTACTGCTTTTTCTTCCTTTTCTTTCCGCAGTTTTTCCAAATCTTCTTCGTCCAGGACAACAAATTTCCCTTTTGTGTATTCATAGGCTTTGACAATGTCTTCATTGGCGACTTCTTGTTCACAAACAGGGCAAATTTTTTCATATTTAATTGGGGTATGACATTTATTGTGCAAGTTGCGCAATTTTATATCTTTATCTTCTGTTGCTGCATGGAGTTTGATTGGAATATTGACAAGTCCAAAGCTGATGCTGCCTTTCCACATTGTATGCATTCTTTTATCCATCCTTTTTTCTTTTAGTATTTGCCTTCATCCCAATGGCATGCCATTGAAAGATTTGGAAAACCGAATGAATTGAACATTCGTTACGAAAACTAAATGAAATGAAAAGGAAAGGAAAGGATACAAGTCGGATGAAGCCAATGCTCCCTACTCTGAGTTTTACTGTGCCGGAAAGACCCAATTGGTTTTATGAAGTAAAATACGATGGTTTTCGCGCCATTTTAACATGGGATGAAGACCACCTCGATTTCAATAGCAGAAATGAAAAATCATTGCTCGGGCTTTTTCCGGAGCTTAATGACTATTTTCGCTCAAATGAATCAAGGTTCCGCCCCTTTTTCCCACTTGAGTTGGATGGAGAACTTGTCTTGCTGGAAAATGAATACAAAGCCAATTTTGCAGCAATCCAAATGCGCGGAAGAATGAAATCAGAGCAAAAAATCCGCTCGCTCGCAAGCAGCAAGCCATGCCGATTTCTCGTTTTTGACCTTTTGAAAATAAACGGAACTTCTTTTAAAAAAATCCCATACATCAAGCGAAAAGAGCGGCTGAACGACTTGTTCAATGAAGCCGGGCTGCAAACCGCTGTCAGCTTGGATAACAACCAGCTGCTTCAGCTTGTCGAGGCTTCATCTGATTTTCAAACAGTATGGAGAAAAGTTGTTTCCCATGACGGTGAAGGCATCGTTTGCAAACAAAAAGAAAGCATTTGGGAGGAAGGAAAACGATCGAATCAATGGCTTAAATACAAAAATTGGAAGTATGTCACATGCTTTGTAACAGCTTATGATAAGAAAAACGACTATTTTGAAGTATCTGTGTATCACCATCAAGATATTTTTCGCATCGGCCAAGTATTGTTTGGATTTAAACCGGAAGAAAAACAAGCATTAAAGCAAATCATTCTCGAAAACAAACAGAAGGAGGATCAGCACGTTATTTTTGTTCATCCTGCCATTTGCCTAGAGATAAAATATTTAGAGGTTTATGAAAAAGAATTGCGTGAACCGCATTTCCACCGTTTTCGCTTCGATGTTAAACCGGAGGATTGTACATTTGAGCGATTTCAAGCACAGCAGCGTAGTCCAACGATTTCACTTGAATTCACTCACCCTGAAAAACCTCTTTGGCGCAGTCTCGGGATTTACAAACGGGACTACCTTGATTATCTGCAAGTCGTCTCGTCGTATATGCTTCCCTTTTTAAAAGACCGGTTGTTGACTGTTATTCGGTATCCTCACGGAATGGACGGAGAACCATTTTATCAGAAAAATTGCCCGGATTATGCACCTGATTATATTCAAACTCAGACTCATGAAAACATCAATTACATTTTGTGCAATAATATCGAGACACTTGCATGGCTTGGCAATCAATTGGCGATCGAATTCCATATACCCTTTCAGACAATCAAAAATTCAGGGCCAAGCGAAATCGTCTTTGATTTGGATCCACCCACAAAAGACCATTTTCACCTTGCAGTTAAAGCGGCATTGGAAATCAATACCGTCCTAGAGCAATTGAACATTAAGGCATTTGTGAAGACTTCGGGAAACAAAGGATTGCAAATTTATCTTCCACTGCCGGATAACACTTATTCATATGAGGACACACGAAAGTTCACCAGCTTTATCGCTGACTATCTCGTTTCCCGCGATCCTGAATCGTTTACAATCGAACGGCTAAAGAAAAACAGGGGCAAACGGCTGTATGTCGACTATGTTCAACATGGGGCAGGAAAAACGATTGTGGCACCTTATTCGTTACGAGGCAACGAGTTTGCCGGGGCAGCAACACCATTGTTTTGGGATGAAATCAGCCAACGCCTAAAGCCGGAAATGTTTACAATGAGAGCGATTTTAGAACGGATACAAAAGAAATTAAACCCTTTCCAAGACTATTTTGCCGTAAAAGCAACCCAGCCATTTGACCCCGTCCTTGAGTTTTTAAAAACAAAAGGATAAGGCCGCCCTTATCCTTTCATTTCCGTATTTAAAAATGTTTGCACTTCCGCTTGTAACTTTTCATACGCTTTTTGTTCCGTAAATTTCGTTTGACTGGAGACAACGAAAGATTGCTTTGCAAGATCAACTTCAACCACAGCCTGATAAACATATGTTGCATTGCCAATCAAGTCAATCCAGTATTTGTTGTCATTTTGATGAACAACACATTGCACTTTTCCGCCATTGTTGTATACATTTATGGGCTTTTCAAAATCATTTAAATCATTTAAACAGGTGACAAGTGATGAAGCGGACATTGCAGTGCCGCATGCATTCGTAAACCCAACACCGCGCTCGAATGTACGGACATAAATATGTCCCGGCTTGAGCCAATTCACAAAGCTGACATTCACACCGTCAGGAAACCATTTGTTCGGCCCATTTACGATTTGGCTTAAATCTTTTTGCAGATTGGAATCAAGCTGCGCTTTCTCTACTATGGCAACAATATGCGGATTTGGAACAGCTAGTGCCGTAAAAGCAACTTCTTCTGTCAGTTCTGGAATTGTTTCATTGCGCAAAGATTCCTGCGGAAGCTGCAGCGGTAAATCGGACAGCTTAAACGAAACCGGAGAAATTTCCACCTGGTATGTTGCAACATCGGGAAAAATTTCTTCCTGTTTGCTGACCTTTAAATCAGCTTTCATTGTTTCGATGATTGCTTCTTTTTTCTGTTTCATTTCACATATATATCTGGCAACAAGGCGAAGCCCATTCCCGCACATCGACGCTTCGGAACCATCCGCATTAAAAATTCTCATTCTGCCATCGGCATGACTGCTGTCCATGATATACAAAATTCCATCTGCGCCAAGATCCGATTCCCGATTGCAGAGCAGCCGGGCAAGCCCGGCTCTCTCCTGTTCTGTAAATGAATAACGGTTCGTTAATTCATCAATTAACAAAAAGTCATTGCCTGACCCGTGACATTTTAAAACGTCAATTTGCACGAAAAAAACCTCCAAAAAAAACATGATCCTAATTTTATCAAATAGTTGTTGCTTGAACAACCAATGTGGTAGTTACAATTCAACCGGGTCTGTCTCAACACGCAGAATCTGATTCGACCAATTTAACGCTTTTTGATAGGAAGCCAGTACATCGGTTTCCTTTATTTCAAAATGCAGACAAGCAGCAGAGAGCTTTTGCCAGTCCCCTTTTTCCACTACTATCGCTATGTCCAAAATATCCTTCAGTTCATTTTGCTTTCCAGTTAATGCGTCACAAATACGATCATCAAGAGGCAGCTCGCTTACGATTTTTTCCATCGGCAGCTTTAAAAGTGCGTCCATTAAAGAGTACAAACCGGTAATAAAATACGAAGCAGCTGGAACATCCTTTTTATGAAATGGCGATAGAAGCTCACAGCACTTGGCTCTGACAAGCGCTAGTGCAATCATCTCCTTAACAGCATCATTTCTTTTTTCAATTGTCTCCCGTACCGATAAAATAGAGATCCATTTCTTCATCTCAGTAAAGCCAAGCAAAATAACAGCCTGGTGAATTGACTTGATTTTCTGCTTTGGTCTTAATCCAGGCGAATTGATTAATTTCAGCAATTTATAGGACAAAGATAAATCCTGCTCAATCAACTTACTGATGATTTTTGGATTTGGCTCACTTCCTGATAAATGCCGCATTATTTCATAATATGTATAAAAATACGTTGGCACAACCTTTGAAGAAACAAGTACAGGCTCAGCGAAAAAATACCCTTGAAAATAGTGATATCCGGCCAGACAAGCCTGTTTATATTCTTCTCTTGTTTCAATTTTTTCGGCTAGCAGCTGAATGCCAGCGCTTTTTGCTAATTTTTCAATGTTTCTTCTTTCCAAACTGGACGACTGTCTAAAATCGACTTTGATTATATCCACATATCGGATCAGTGCATAAAAAAATGGATTTTTTTCGTTCATCACAAAATCATCTAATGCAATCGTATATCCCATTGCTTTTAATTCCTGGCAAACTTCCAAAAGTTCAAGACTAGGCTCCACATTTTCCAAAATTTCAACAACAATTTCCTTGGGTTTGAACATTGTCGGCAGCTTCCGTTTTAATAATTTTTCGGTAAAATTAATAAAGCATGGCTTTCCATTCGACAGCTCGTCAATACCAATATTTAAAAAACTATTAATGATGACATCAGCTGTGGCATCATCCCCGTCTATGTCTGGAAAGTGGTTTTCCCCATTATTTCGATATAGTATTTCATATGCGTAAACCCTTTCATTTAACGTAAAAATCGGTTGCTTCGCTACGAAGACCTCCATCCACATCACCCAATCTATCCCATACCTAAAATAATCTCTCCTCTAATTATGCAAAAATGTTTAAAAATTGTAAATCGTTTTCAACCTGTTTTTTTACAATTAACAGAATTTATTTAAGATTCGATTTTCTAGTGTCTTTGGATAAAATATTCGTTTACTAGAATGGTAAACTGCAGTAGCTTTTCATTCATTGACATGCGGTTTGACAGCGTAAAAACAGGGGTATTTGGATCCGGGAACAGATCAGCCCATTCCAGCGGCATCCAGCCGCGACGAAGCCGCCCAATCGAATCATTTCGCATATTCAATAAATGCTCGTCCATAAAAATTTGAGAGCCTTCCACTGTACCCACTACTCTGCCGGTCGAGTCGACGACTTCTTTTTTTAGCTGATTTCTTTCAACTTTTTTTTCGAAGCTGCCAATGTATTTTTCCTCTTCGTCATAAACATGAATAACAAGATGATTTTTGCTGATTTGATAAAATCCAAGCTTTTCATTTTTTGCGTCCAGTATTGTATACAGTTGTTCCGAACCGAATAATCCGTATTTTCTGCCTCTTTCTGCCTGAATGGTTCCTGCCAGGCTTCCATTAGGAAAAAAAAGAAACAGACGCGGCCGTTGGGTATTTTGAAAGAAGATCAGAAAATGGTCGGTCTCGTCAAATGAGCAATCTCTTTTTTTGGTCTTTAACAGTTCTCGATGAACAGCGATCGATTGCTTATACCACCTTAAATACAATTGAAATAGTAGAATGCTGTAGATGACAAATGGTATGGCAAGAAGCATAAGTTCATTCTGTTTAAAAATAAGGATGTTACCAATAACAATTGCCAATGCGGGAATTAAAGCAGCGAGACTCCCGTTTAAATTAATCTTTGCTGCATTCCGATAATAACGGTCGATGTTCATATTGAAAACTCCTCATTTTATTCTTCTATACAATTTATTAAAATCCCTACCGAAAAATGAATCTAAAATTCGAAAAGAATAGAAAAAAGAGGCGGAATGCTTGGCCTCTTTTTATTTCGATCGATGGTTAATCCTTCGGTTCTATTTCATTTACTCATTTTATGGGTTAAAAAAATCGAATAATCCACGGAATTTGGTACATGTATCCTTCATATGCTTTAATAGCAGCAATAATTGTAAAAACTGCGGCAAGAATACCAAGAAGCCACAAGCCGATAAATCCAATTAGGATAATGGTCAAAAATCCGCTGATCAGCGTATAAATAAAGTAAGAAATCATAAAGTTAAAATACTCTCTTCCATGATAATCAATGAATGAAGACTCCTCTCGTTTCAATAGCCAAATGACAAGCGGTCCCAGGATCGGTGCAAAAAAACTGATTGCATACATTGCTGCTGCCAGCAACCTTTCTTCATTGTTCGGCATGTTCCTTCCCCCACTTTCTTGATTCATCTACTATAATGTTACGCTGCCGCCTCGAAAAGTTTCATTGATTCGTTCATTTCAATTTTGTTATTTTCCTTAAAGAAGCTTTTTTTGTAAAATAAGGATATTGCAACCATTAAACGTAAGGAAAGGCTGACTATGACAAAGACATTATTAAAAAATGCAACCATTTATCCGATTACATCTGAACCGGTGCGGCGCGCAGATGTTTTAATTGAAAATGGAAAAATCATTAAAATTGGTGAGAAAATTGCAACGGGTACGAATGTGAAAATGATTGATTGCGGCGAATATTTTCTCCTTCCCGGGTTTATTGATGTGCATACCCACCTTGGACTTTACGATGAAGGAACAGGATGGGCGGGCAATGATGCAAATGAAACAGCAGAAGCGCTGACCCCGCATATCCGGGCGATCGATGGAGTGTATCCATTTGATACAGCATTTTCAGATGCTATCAAAAGCGGTATTACGACGGTGCACATTATGCCTGGAAGCGCCAATGTCATCGGCGGAACAACGTCGGTAATTAAAACTGCCGGAAAAAATATTAAAAAAATGATTGTGCGTGAGATTGCCGGTCTGAAAATCGCTTTAGGGGAAAACCCAAAGCGGATCCACAGCAATGGCAAAAATGATTCAATCACGCGGATGGGGATTATGGGGATGCTGCGTGAAGCCTTTTATGATGCGATGCATACCGATAAGCCGGAGGATTTGCGAATGGCACCTATATTAATGGCATTAAAGAGGGAAATTCCCGTTCGTATTCACGCACATCGTGCAGATGATATTATCACGGCAACAAGATTTGCTGATGAGTTTAATCTCGATTTGCGGATTGAACATTGCACAGAAGGTCATCTAATCGCTGATGAACTTTCTGGACGTGGATTAAAAGTTTCTGTGGGACCAACGTTCACGCGCCGGTCAAAAGTTGAATTAAAAAATAAAACTTGGAAAACGTATCATGAGTTATCAAGCAGGGGTGTGGAAGTGTCAATTACAACAGACCACCCGTATACACCGATTCAATATTTGAACATTTGTGCGGGGATTGCTGTACGTGAAGGTCTGTCCGAACAAAAAGCATTAGAGGGAATTACCATTCTTCCGGCAAGAAACTTAAAAATTGACCAAAAACTCGGCAGCATTGAAGTTGGAAAAGATGCCGATTTGGTGTTATGGAGTCACCATCCGTTTCATTATTTAGCCAAGCCGATTTGGACAATGATTGGCGGTGAAATTGTTTTTTCACAAACATAATTTTGATAAAAATTTACAATAATATTTACAAAAAATTAAACGAAAATCTCTATCTTTTTCATTGTTTTTCTTGTATGATTCTTTTAGTTAGCCTTAGGAGGTTTACTGTTTCTATACTACCGACAAAAATCATATAGGGAAGGCAAATGGTGCGCCACCAGGGAACTGGTTCTAGTGGGTTCGATTCCCACCCCGAAATTTTTTAGGATACTTTACAAAAAATTTCGAGGGTGGGCTGCTTCTTTAGTATGGAGCAGAATGCCCTTTATCGGAGGGATTATCGTGCTGAAAAAACGTGATTTGCAAGATTGTCACATTTTATATGAACTCATCACGCATCCGGATGTCTTCCCTTTTGTGCGCCAAAAGGCAGCATCGTATGAAGAATTTTTGTTTATGACAAAGCAAACAATGGAAGCAGAAGAGCGCGGCGAGTTAATTTCACGAACAATTTTAGATGAATGGGGATCGCCGATCGGAACAATCAATTTATACGATATTGAAAATCATGCTGGCTTTTTAGGAACATGGCTCGGCAAGCCCTACCATGGCAAAGGATATAACAGCCCGGCAAAAGAAGTGTTTTTCAATGAACTGTTTTTTGAATTAGGCATTGAAACCATCTTTATGCGAATCAAAAAAGAAAATATACGCTCGATTAAAGCTGCTGAAAAACTTCCTTTTGTCGTCAAAGCCAATGAGACAAGAAAGTCCATTTATGAACAGCTTAATGCAAAAGGAGATGTATACGATTTGTACGAAATTTCCAAAGACCAGTACACACTCCACATCATGCGAACAGCTGCCAATAGCCCAATCGAAAGCGATCGGTTAGAAGCATAAAGAATACGCAAAAAGACTAAATCAGCCGATTTAGTCTTTTTTTACTGATTTTATTCAATGAGATTCATATTGATCCCCTCATTGGCTTCACTCAATCCCATATAAAGCATAAGTTCATCAAGTTCTTCGTCTGTCAATGTTTCAAACCTTCCATCATCGAAAAAAACTTGTGTTTGATTTGGATTAATTCGATTTAATTTAAAATTCATCTCATTACCCCTTTTCGTTGATGATTACCTCCTATTATCAACGAAAAGAAGTTTTTTATTCAGGTAATTCGAACTGTTTCATTGCAATTTTTGACTTTTTAGTGAACATGTCCATCTATTGGGCAATGATCAGATTTTCATTCGCTTGCTGAGAACATCAACCCCACCTGTAACTGGAATGATGCTTCCTGTTATAAAGCTGGATTGCTCATCAGCAAGAAAAGCAATCACGCGCGCAACATCTTCTCCTGTTCCAGGTCTGCCAACAGGCGTTTGCTGATCAAAAATGACTGCATCAGCTATGTTCTTTTCCTTCCATTCTTTTGTAATATCACCAGGGCAAACCATATTGGCCGTGATTCCATTTTCAGCTTCTTCAAGGGCGATCGTTCTTGTCAGCGAGGCTAAACCTGTTTTTGCAGCTGCAAAAGCAGAACGATAAATCCAGCCTGGAGCCGTCTCAACCCGGTCAAAACCGAACGTTATAACCCTACCCCACTTTTTTTCCCGCATATGAGGAATAATCAGTTTTGCTAAGAAAAAAGCGGATGCCAGATTTCCGTTCATTAAGTAATTCCATTCTTCAAAAGTGTATTCAGTCATTTTTTTCGGCTGATGAATATATGGACCTGCGTTATGTATCAAGATATCAATGGAGGAAAAAACAGAAAGTACCTGTTCAACCATTCGGATGCACTCTTTTTCATTCGCAATGTCCGCTTGAAAACAGTCATTTTTCGTTCCGTATGTATCTGTCAAATGCTTTGCCAAGGAAGAAGCTTCTGATTCACTTTGCCTGTAGTTGATTGCTAGCTGGTATCCTTGTTTGGCTAAATAGTAAGCTGTTCGTTTCCCAATCCCGGCCGATCCGCCGGTAATCAGTGCAATTTTTTCCTTCACAAACGATAACCTCGCAATACCCAATTTTGTTCGATCATTCTCTTCTATGGTAAAAAGAATTTTCAAGATTTGCAAATATTTATTTGCCAATTCAAAAGGTTGCCGATAAGTTTTAATAACGAATGGGCGTTTATCTGCATAATATGGGATAAGACCGACAAAAGGAAGTGACAGGATGCAGACTGTAATCAATATCTTCAGTTTAAAAGTCAACAGTGTTTCGAATAACGGGTCTATAAATATTGGTGAAGCCCTTCATAACGCCCCTACCGCCAATTCTAAGTCCCAGGGTCACAATGCATCCTACGGTGATTTTGCTCCACCAACAGCAGCAATGGAAAATGTTTTTATTGATCCGGACGTAAACGATATGGGCGACATCGCAAATCCGGCAAACGTCCTTTCAAATCAAATGTAAAAGGACTGAAATGAAATGCCTTTTCAAATCAATATTTTTAATATAAAAACGAACGCACTCAACAACAATGCCAATATGGCCTTTGGCCCAGCCGTCCATAACAGCCATACCGCAAACTCCAAATGGGTTGGCACCAATATGGCCTTTGGCGATCTGTCTCCAAACGGCTCCTTCTCAGCAAATGGAGTAGGCGATTTTGACGTCAGTGACCAGGACCAAATTGCGAACCCTTCTGCACCTATTTCAAACCAATTTTAACTTGGCTGAAAGGATGAATCAACATGTTTCCATGGAATATATTCCCATTTAATAAAGACTCCAAAAATATGCTCCAACAAATGAAACCGGAGGAAATCGACAAGTACGTTCAAGATATTATGGAAAAAATGATCCCAGGAACGATGAGAGGAATGATGAATCCTCAAGACATGCTCAATCAATTTCAATCACCAATTGGATCCCAGCAAAGCCAGGATGCGCTTCAATCGACCACATTTGAAACCCATGATTTTGTTTTTGTGCGGATTCCAATTAAAAATGAAGAATGGTTAAAGCAAATGGCCATTTACCATACATCCAATAAACTGCTTGTCGAACACATTCCTAATTATGAGGATAAACATTCAATCACCCTGCCGGCAATCGTTAGGAAAAAAGGGGCGGCAGCTAATTATCGGGATGGAATTCTTGAAGTACGTATACCGAAAAACATCGATATGCAATTTTCCCAAATAGACGTGACTGAAATTTAACCAGCGTCGATTTTTTTTGCATTTTTTTCTAACTCAAAAATATGATGGAAGTAGCCATCATCTTATGGGGTGATTTTATGGAAATTGATAAATTAAAACAGTGGCTTGATCTCGCCCAGCAATACCAGGCTCAAGGTTTTTGGAATCAGATTTTTACTGATAAAACAGCAGAAAAAAATGAAATGGGTCAGATGGTAAATCCGTTTTCCCTTCCGCAAGAATATGCGCCCAAATGCGATTTGTTTGAGACAGATGGTTTTTTGATTGCTGAAATTGAAATACCCGGGTTAAAAAGGCATGATATCCAAGTTGCCGTTAACGAGCAGACGGTAGTTATTACCGGGGAGCTAAAGGCACTGCAAGCTAACGGCAAATACTATTTAAAAGAAAGAGTAAACCGTAAGTTTAAAAAAGAGCTAACGCTCCCCTTTCCAATTCTTCCCGACCAGTGCACAAATGAAGTGGCCGATGGCGTTTTAGTGATTTCCATGCCGGTTAAAGCCGAAGATATGGAAGCTATTCCAATTTCATTTGAATCCTCATCCGATTAGAGGCGTGGCGTGCTATGCGATTCTTCAATCGCTTTTTTAAAAAAGACGATAGGGTTGTCAGGAGACTAATGGATCTAGAGAAAAAAGTATCCAAGATGGAAACCTTTTTAAAAGAAAAACAAACAGAGAGCACTCCGAAAAAACAAACAACACCTGAAAAGAAGGAAGAACCGCCAACAATTCATATTGAAAACATACAGATTGACAAAGTGGTAATTGAAAAGCTCGATTATGCCAATAATTTTGGACAGCTTGGCATAAAAGATCTATCTGGAAAATTAAATATTGGCACAAGCTTTGAAGGTGACATCGCCAAAGCCGCGGAAGAAAAAATCAACCAGAAAGCAAAAGTGCAAATTCGCGCGAAAAAAGAAGAGACGTGATGAAAGAGACAGTCTTAAATCGGCTGCCTCTTTTAGTGGTTTTCGTTCATACCATTTATTCAAAATGAAGTGTTCGTTTTGTTTTGACTGGCGATTCCCGAGCAATTTTGTTCTACAAACCTATTCTTCCTTACTTAGTCTCTCCATTTGTTCATCATATAACCGGATCAGCTCCAGCTTCGCTTCTGGTATAATTGGAGCGGCCAAAATTTTCTTTATCGACAAATAAAATTTTTCATACTTGTTTTTTCTTACTCTTGGATGGGAATACTCGTCAAGAAGCTCTTTTGTAATCGATTGTTTTAAAATCGATTCACTATTCTTTTCCACCCCGATGAGGCTGCGATTTTTCCACAATTTTTGATATTCCTGCACTAAAAAATCATAATCCGAGATCCCTTTATTCAACATTCTTCACTCCGTTTTCATTCTCATTTGCATTGTTACATATTTGCAGAGCTTATGCAAAAAATAAAAGTAAATATAGACCTAAAGGAGTTGGAACGCATTGTCAAATTCACCTTATCGATGCCCTAACTGCAAAACGAACCGCAGCCGTTTTAACATTATACATCAAGTCCCGAAGGCTGTGAAACTGGATCCGCACACGGGAATGGTAGTTAATGAATATACGGAAGGAGAGCTTGCGCCATTTCACCTTTCTTATAACGGACCTGAACTGAAAGTGCAATGCGCCGCCTGTGGCCTAATCGAAGATGAACGAACTTTCATTAAATTCGGAGAAAAAACAATTTAATCTTCAAAAAAACACCTCTTACCGTGTCGTTTTACTTTAGTAAGAGGTGTTTCCATCTTCATTGAGTTTAATTTTCCTCAATGAAATCAGAGCTGCACATCAAGTTGCCGGAAAAAATCCGAGGAGTCTATTTTCCAACGCTCAATGGGTGAGAATCTCAACAAACGGAGCGTTCCCTTAAATTGCTGCCGCCCCTTTTTTTGTTGCACTAAATCAAGCTCAATCGGGATCTCTAGATTGATTTCTTCCGTTAAATCTTCTGGCGGCAATAAAGGCAATCTCGCTATTTTTATCGTATCAATCTGCGAAAGAATTTTATCCCAAGCAAAAGTTTGCAATGACAGACCGGATACAATTCGCTTATCTTGCTGCTTAATACCGGCTATATAGGCCCGTACTGCCTCATACGGATCTGCCTTGTTTAAATATCCATCGAGCACCCCGGCAGCTTTAAAAATCATCAACATATGCGCTAAATCCATCGATTTGGTTCGATGGGTTTTGCTTCCATAAAAATGGATGCAAAAATGACCGGGAAAATTATTTTTCAGTGCACCTGCACCATGCAGCATTCCGTGCATGGAAGCGGCAATCCATTGATCATGGTAAATGACATAAATAGCCCGCCGTTTCCAGCTCCATTTTCCGTTATAGATTTGCTTCATGATCCTGGTGTCTTTTGCAGTAAGCGGCTGCACATCAGCATGATTGCTTCCTGCCCTGCGTTGAACGTGAAACCTTTTCCCGGATTCAACATCAAGAACATCAAATTTAGAATATTTCGGCAGCAGGTGATTCACTTCTGTCCACGGAAGCATTTCAATTTTCAATTGAACGGTTTCCGCACTGGCAGCATTGCTGCTTTTGAGAAATAAAAGAATGAGCAATAGAAAAAATGCTGCTTTTCTCATTGGAATCCCCCATTTCAGGACATGAGCTATTTAAAGCGTTACCTGAATTACACATAATCATTCACTGAAATGGATCCCGAAATGGGTGAAGCGAATTGCTGTTCACTTTGTTAAATTTGATCCTCGAGCATTTCCACAACCATCGAATGGATCATGTGTTGGATTTCCACTTCACTGTGGTTTGATAAATATCCTATTTTTTGAAACCATTCAGTTTTTACCTTCCAAATAGGGATATATCCGTTTGGGTAGTATTCCGTTCCGATTTCGATCCCAATTTCAATAAATGACTCGTATTTGTCTGCAAAAACATCTATTTGGTGAGCGTTTTTCCTATTTTGGTTGCGGATTAATTCAATAACGAGACGCTTCCCGGATTTCTCAAATTTTGCCTGATATGCTTGTCTTAGGTCAGCGCAAATTTTTTCAAGTTTTATTTCAAAAAAGTGAATTTTATCCCGCAATGGATTATCGAATTGAATGATTTGTTTCAACCTATCACCCCATAAAATCAATTCAATCTGTCTGTCCATTTTATAGGATTTCCATTGCCTATTCAAACCATCGGCTTTTAAACGAGACAAAAAGGCCTGTAATTTCCATACGATCTGGAAACTTCAGGCCCTTTCACCTATTTCATTCTTGTTTTTAAAACTTCAATTGCTTTTTGAAGCTGGGTGTCATTTTTTTGAATTTTGTCTCGAAGCATCTCCATAAGCTTTAGGGTTGTCTCGCCTTTTAATACGCCATCTGCAGGTAAATTTTGCGCTTTTTGGAAGGCGATCAATGCGGTTTGCGTTTTTGCGTCAAAAAAGCCATCATCCCGGCCTGGGTCATATCCTAAAGCCTTTAGCATCTTTTGGGCTGTTTTTACATCTGCTGATGAATCCGACAATTTTTGCTCTTTGTCCGGATTCATAATCGGCAAGGATGCATAGTCCGGAAGTGCCACTGGAAAATCAGGCATAATTCCTTTTTTGTGAATCCAATTGCCATTTGGCGTTAGCCATTTTGCCATTGTAAACTTCAGATTGGAACCATCCGAAAAATCTTGTGCTGTCTGTACTGTTCCTTTGCCAAACGATTTTTCGCCCACAAGCGGAACACCGGCGGATTCTTTTACAGCCGCTGATAAAATTTCGGAGGCACTGGCGCTGCCTTTATCGATTAAAACGACTAATGGCATCGTAGGCGTTCCATCATTTTGTGACGTATACTCTTTTATTTTTCCATTGCGATCCTCTACTTTTAATAGCACTTTCCCTTTTGGGACAAACAGGCTGGAAATATCGATTGCTTGATCAAGAAGTCCCCCCGGGTTTTGCCGGAGATCCAGCACAAGACCCTTCATCCCTTTTTTCTGAAGATCATTCAATGTTTTTACAAGCTCTTTTGATGTATTGCTTGAAAAACTTGTGATTTGAACTTTTGCAATACCGTCTCCTACCATATCGCCATAAACGGTTTGAATCGGAATTTCATCGCGCACGATTGGGACTTTTACCGGTGCTTCTGTTCCTGGTCGCTGGATCGTCAGTTCCACTTTCGTCCCCTTTTTCCCGCGAATCAATGTAACGGCCTGACTTGAATTCATTCCTTGCAAACTTTTTCCGTTAACGGCTACGATAATGTCATTGGGTTTTAGACCCGCTTTTTCTGCAGGAGACCCTTTTATTGGCGATACAATGACAATATGGCCATCTTTCTCTTGAATTTCGGCGCCAATTCCTTCAAAAGAGGAAGAAATCATGTTTTTAAAATTTTTCGCCTGATCGTTGCTCATATAATCCGAGTAAGGATCCCCGAGAGAATCGACCATTCCATTAATGGCGCCATTAATTAATTTTTTATCGTCTACCTTCTGGTAATAGCCGTTTTTTAATGTATCAAACGCGGTATAGAACTTTTCAAATTCTGTCCGATCTTTGCCGACTGTTACGACCTTATCTTTTCCAAAAGCAAGAGCAAAGGTGGTAATACCGGCAGATAAGAAAACAGCTAGAAAGAGCAGCATGATAAAGTGAAATTTCTTCATGCGAATGAACCCCGATTTGCCTGCGGGAGCCTGCTCCTCTTGTTCAGTGCCTTGCTGATTTTTTTCAAGCTTATGTTCGTCCAACACTTTCACCACTTTCATTAGCCATGACTCAAGAATAAAAATCCTTATTGATTAGAATACCATCTTTTTCAATGAATGAACAAAAAAAGCTAAAACGATAGCGATTAGATTTTTTTTACCTCTTGAAAATACTCCTCTAATGTCCATTGATGCTTATCGATTATCGTTGCGGCTTTTACACCGACATAACGGAAGTGCCATGGTTCAAATTCATAATGGGTGATCGCTTCTTTTCCTTTTGGGTAACGCAGGATAAAGCCAAATCGATAAGCATTTTCCGCAAGCCATTTGCCTTCCACTGTGTTTGTAAAATCTTCCGTTAAATAAAAATTGGTGGATCTGCCGGCAATATCCATTGCCAGACCGGATTGGTGTTCACTTGTACCGGGAACTGCGACCGCCTGTTCCGCTTTTTGCTGTCCAACCTTTTTGACTTCTGCATCGAAGAGGGTTTTTTGGCGGTTAAATGAGCGGTAACCTGACACTGCAAAAAGCTCAACCCCTGCTTTTTTTGCTTCAGCAAACATGTTTTCAAGTGCTTGGGCCGCATCTTTTCTCATTAAACTTTGTTCCAATTTTTGATCGCCGAACGAGAAAGCCACATTGGGTCGAACAAGATCACCGGGAACATATTGATCTGGTAAAGCGTAATCTTTGTTTACTAAAACCAATGGATTTGTCGGGTTTTGAATTTGGTTTTTACCATCTACTTGCTTGATTGAATTAAAATACATGGCTGGAAGAGCCAGTTCGTCTTGCGATGCATTTGTATTGGCTTTTTGAGGAATTTCCCCCCCCGGATTCTTCGTCTTCCCAGGATCATTTTGAGTTGTTTTTTCGGCAGTTTCCGCTTGCTGCTTTGCTTGATTTGGTTTAAAAACACTTGCTTCAAGATTGCTGCAGCCTGCAGCGAAAACAATACTTCCGATCACAATCAATAGATTTTTTAATTTCATTTCTTTCACCTAATTTCATTTCTTTACGCACTCTCCTATTTTACCATCAAACGATAGGAAAGCTAGCGAGAAAAATTATGGATTTAGCTTCGTGGTGAATTTTTTGCTGACAAATAGAAAACCCTTCCTTTTTAGGAAGAGTCATTTTGAAATACTTATTTCACGATACTTTCGAGCGCGACATCGATCATCTCATTAAACGTTAACTGTCTTTCTTCTGCAGTTGTTTCTTCCCCTGTTAAAACATGATCACTAACTGTTAGAACTGAAAGCGCTTTGCGGCCAAATTTAGCCGCTAATGTGTACAGGGCAGCCGTTTCCATTTCCAATGCAAGGATTTGATACTGAGCCCATTTTTCCAATTGGGCATTGTCATTGTAAAACATATCTGCCGTAAAGACATTGCCTACCTTTACGTGCAAGCCTTTTTCAGTACCTGCGTCATATGCCTTCTTTAATAACTCGAAATCAGCTGTCGGGGCATAATCAATTCCATTGAATGTCAAACGATTCATTTGAGAGTCCGTCGATGCTGACATCGCGAGGATGACGTCACGTACCTTTACATCTTTCTGGATGGCACCGCAAGTACCTACGCGGATAAGCGTTTGGACATTATAACTTTGGATCAGTTCATTCACGTAAATGGAAATAGACGGAACACCCATCCCCGTTCCCTGCACGGATACTTTTTTCCCTTTATAGGTTCCCGTGTAGCCGAACATATTCCGAACTTCGTTGTAACATGTGGCATTGTCCAAAAATGTTTCGGCAATATATTTTGCACGAAGTGGATCACCTGGCAATAATACAATTTCGGCAATTTCATTTTCTTTTGCTGCAATATGTATACTCATGAATTCCTCCTATTTCGATTGAAAGAAAAATTGGTTTTGCCCCTCCACTATATCATAATGATTGCCAAGAAAAAACCTTCTAATGGCCGCATATCCTTTCCGTGTTTTAGGGAAGCTAGGTAGTAGGTAAGGATTTGTTCAATCTTTCCGAAAAGGAGGAAGTAATCGATGGGTAAAAAGCATCGAAACCGAATTAATTCTCCAAAGAAAAACAATCATATCCCTGCCGAACAGATCGTCGCAGAACATGAAGCTCACGCAAAAGATGTGACAGCTACCGGTGGGCGAAAAAATAACCATTAGAAACATGAAAACAGCCCTGCCTAGTCTTTTCCGGCAGGGCTTGTTTGCTCATAAAATAAAAAAAACGTAAATGCTACTCTTCCTCTATTTCTTCATCGATAATGCTTTTTTCAACTAAATATTCAAAGGTAATATCAGCGAGTTCCTCTAATTCCTCTTCCGAAGGAACGTATCCCCTTTTCACAAGCTCATGAAAGAAAAATTCTGCGATTTCCTCCGTATCAATAAATACTTCGATTTCTCTCATTCGCGTCGCCCCCTTTTTACAGAATGTATGTTGTGTATGGCTTTTTCATGCTAAACGTTTTTTACAAAAAAATGTTTACTAAAAAAATGTCTAGAACAGCTCGGACAAGCATAGGATTTGATAGCAAATGATTTCAGGAGGTAATTTCAGATGGCACAAATCCAAGCAATGTTCAAAGCTTTTATCACGGATGTAAATGATGAAAACGGCGTATTTCAACAATTCTCAGAGGGCACAACCCAATTTCTCTTTTTTCTGGTAAAATGGGTTGGAATTCCTTTCTTCATCATTGTATTGATCGCGTTTTTAAAACTGTAAATTATACATGGCTTTTTCCGTCATTGTTTACCATTGTTTCCAACTTTCGTAAAATGACTTTCATTACATGATAATATTCCTGATCATGGAACAGTTCATAGAGAATCCGGTAATCGTTATACATGTCGAGCAAATGATCAATCAGTTGTTTTTTCTCCATTTTACGGGCAATTTCTTCAGCTTCCGCTTTGCGCAGCATATTCTGCAGTTTCGGCAGTTGGAGTGCCTTTTGCTGCTTATTAATTAAGTAGAGCAGGCCTAATTTTTGAATAAATGTTTCTGCACTTTCCGCGTCGGCAACAAGGGTAAGCTCTTCTTCTCCCGCTTCCAGCCATTCTCCATCACTGACTCTTGATAACTCATAAATGACGTCTTCCCAGGCATCTTCTTTATAGCGCCATATTTCCGTACGAAAACCAACTACTTTAAATAAATCCGACCCATACCCGCTGACTTGTACTAAGTCTCCGAAAAAATATTTATATTCAATATCGATTTGTTCCTGTTCCATAACATTTCCCTCATATTCAGAGAGAAGTTGCAGTGCTGCTTCTACATAAAGTCCTTCACTTTTATTCACTTCGTATACATATTTTTCATCAAGCCATTTGACATCTGTTACTTTTCCAACCGTCCCATACATCGTTATCACGACTGTATCACCGATTTTATATTTCGGCTTTTTCCTTTTTTCCATATTCCTCCATCCCCTCAATGATGCGTCGTGAAAGTTAATTACCATATTATATGCACCGATTAAGGAGAAGCGCACGAGTTTTGAAAAAAGAAAAATCGCCGGGATAAACGGGCGATTAAGAAAAATTCATTAGAGCTTCATTTCGGATAATTGATAGAGCTGCCAAGCATCATCAAAAACAGTCATACTTTCCAAATAAAGGCCATTTAATTCCAGATACGAGCTGATTTCATGATAATCTTCTGATGTTTTCGGAAAACTGTGATCTTCATATGCCTGATTGGCAAACCGGCTAATCGCATCTTTTGGTGCTGGATGCCGGTATTTCATTAAAAAATGATAAAAAGATTTGCTCATCATTCAAACGCCTTTCTTTTCTTGTTCTATCTTACAGCTACTATACCTGTTCTTACGTGTAAAAATCAAAGTAATTTTTTTTCAATCTTCTTGGAAGTTTCATTAAATCCTGATAGGTGATGGTTTTTCCAAGCTGCTTTGTGTCAATTAACAGCAATTGATCTTCAATTTCTTTTATGATTTGTTCATCTAAAAAGTTCATTGCACAATTCGCACAAGAAATAACGGGGGCCTCTTTGATTTCAAGCGCTCTTGTTCCATCTGGCAATTCCCAAAAAACACTTTCCGGATTCGTTGAAATGTTTGTACAATCGCACCATACACACTTATCCATTTTCTTGTGTATCCTTTTCAGCTGAATTACCGGCAGGACGCTTAATGCCATTATTATTTTCCTTTTCAACTAGCGCTTTAAACTTTTTTTCTTTTAATTCATCGCGTTTGTCTCGCTTTTCTTTTAATGATTGGTGGGTTGGATCCTCTGCATATGATTTTCGCCGATTTAGCCTTGCAAGCCCTTCTGGCACAAGATTGAAGTGCTGATCATTCATTACCCCTGCAATTCCTGTTTGCGATTGTTTCTCCTCCAAGTCAGCAAAAATTTCTTTAAAATATTCTTCCGCCCTGCCCGGAACATAATCCTGTGGTTCCGGATAAGAAGTAATCACGCCTTCAAAATTGCGCAGAACTACTTTTTCGGGGCTTTGAGAAAGCAAATAATTCGGCTGCAAGGCGATTTTTCCGCCGCCGCCCGGTGCGTCAACGACGAAGGTAGGAACGGCATATCCCGAAGTATGTCCGCGCAAGCCTTCGATGATTTCCAATCCTTTGGAAACGGGGGCCCGGAAATGTCCAATCCCTTCTGATAAATCGCACTGATAAATGTAGTAGGGACGAACGCGGATTTTGACAAGATCGTGCATTAATTTTTTCATGATTGGCACACTGTCATTGATCCCTGACAAGATGACGGACTGATTTCCAACCGGCACACCGGCATTTGCCAGCATTTCGCAAGCTCGTTTCGATTCTTCTGTTATTTCAATGGAAGTATTAAAATGCGTGTTCAGCCAAATCGGATGATACTTTTTTAAAATGTTGCAGAGGTTTTCGGTAATTCGCTGCGGAAAAACAACCGGCGCTCTTGTGCCAATGCGAATGATTTCCACATGATCAATATCCCGTAAATTTTTTAAAATATATTCCAAAATTTGATCATTGATCAACAGGCCATCGCCGCCTGAGATCAACACATCCCTTACTTGCGTGGTTTCCCGAATATAGGCGATTGCATCATCGAGCTGCTTCTTTGGCACGCCCATGCCAATCTGCCCCGAAAAGCGCCTTCTTGTACAATAGCGGCAATACATCGAGCATTGATTGGTTACAAGAAAAAGTACGCGGTCCGGGTAACGGTGTGTTAAGCCAGGTACTGGTGAATCTTCATCTTCATGAAGCGGGTCTTCAAGATCATATTTCGTTTTGGTTAGCTCTTTTGAAATAGGAACTGATTGCATACGAATCGGGCAGCGCGGGTCGTCCGGATTCATTAATGAAGCATAGTAAGGAGTGATATTAAGCGGAATGGTTTTTGTCGAATTTCTCACCCCTTCCTCCTCTTCTGGCGTTAAATGAATCACCTTTTTTAAGTCTTCCACTGTTCGAATCGTATTGGTTAATTGCCAGAGCCAGTTATTCCACTGCTCATCTGTCACCTTTTTCCACAGTTCAATCTCTTTCCAATGCCTTTTTGGTTTATATAAAGTTTGTTTCACTTCTCATCTTCTCCTTCACGAAGTACTGCTTTTAATTCCTGCAAGTTTTGTGCCAACGTGCAAGAAGGAGAAGGATTGAAGATCGAAGCAAATAACGTAAAAAAGCGCCGAATTTTCAGCGCTTTTATTGGTATTTTTTTAGCTTATATTGCAATGTTTGCCTCGGTACTTCAAGCAATTTCGCGGCTTGGTTTATATTTCCGTTTGATTGTGCTATAGCTTTTTCAATTAAATCTTTTTCCACTGCAGCTAAATTTGCTTTCAGGGAACAGGATTTTTCCATCAATGTAGGGGTATGAACAGCCTTTTGTTTTAGCATCGGCGGTAAATCTGTAATCGTTAAATGGGCATGTTCGCCAAGATGCATCATGTATTCCATTGCGTGTTTAAGTTCGCGAACATTTCCCGGCCAGGCGTACGAAAGAAAAAATTGTTTCAATTTCTCATCGAACCCTTGAATGTTTTTGTTTAACATCTCGTTAAAACTTTGCCGAAAGTATTCGGTCAACAACATTATATCTTCCTTCCGTTCCCTTAACGGCATGAGTGCAAACATAAATACATTCAGCCGATAATACAAATCATGCCGTAGTTTGCCATATTGCAGAACTTTTTCTGGGTGTTCGTTCATCGCGGCAATCACCCGAACATCGACAAAAATACTTTCTCCACCGCCTACTCGGCGAACCATCCCTTCTTCTAAAACGCGCAGTAATTTAGCCTGCAGCTCAATTGGCATGGAATTCAGCTCATCCAGAAAAAGTGTTCCGCCATTAGCAAGTTCAAACAGTCCTTTCCGTTCCACTGCCCCTGTATAGCTTCCCTTTGCCGTTCCAAACAAGATACTCTCCAACAAGCTTTCCGGGATGGCTGCACAGTTTTGAGCGATAAACGGGCCATTCGCCCGCATTGATTCCTGATGAATACCTTGGACGAACAATTCCTTCCCTGTCCCGCTTTCACCATAAACGAGAATGGGAGAAACAGATTTTGCGAGTTTCTTTGCTTCCGCTTTCATTTTTGCAAATTTCGGATTCACTGTCTTTAAATCGCTAAGCGTATACTTGGTGTAGCTCCCCCCCTGCTTGCCTCTTCCGTCGTTCAACCCTTTTTGCAGCTCCAGCAGCCGATTTGCCAACAGTTTTATGCGCGAATAATCTTTTGCAATTTCTACCGCCCCGATCACCCTTTTCTCTAAAAGAAGCGGCAAGGTTGTGTTGATCGTATCAATTCTTCTTCCATGTGCATTCACATACACTTGCGTTTGATTGTAGATTGGCTTCCCAGTTTTAATTACTTTCAGCAATGTACTCGTTTCGCCTGTAAGGGAAGGAAAAGCCTTCAGCAATGGTTTCCCCAGCACTTCCTTTACCGCCATTCCGTCATGGCGACCGGCGACTTCATTATAAAAAATCGTTATCCCATCTGTATCAACAACATGGATTCCCTCATCAATGCTCTTTAAAATGGCTGAAAGGACTTCGCTCGTCAGCTCCGTTGATTGGCTCATTTTTCAGCCTCCCGCTTTCCATGTTGAGAAGGTGCCGAAAAATCGTCACAGTCTGCCGGGAATTTAGCAGTCCGCAAGATTCTTTACCCATGCATTCATGTTTTCGAGTTTATCATAAATATAACAATTATTGATCAACCGGCCACGATAGTTATACCCTAGCTGAAAAAGTGCAGCGTTCATCCCAAACGACAACGCCCTTGCCAATGAATAGGCACAATAAATATTCTGTTTTCTCAATTCTTTCTCAAGTTCCTTCAAAATCCACTTCATCAGTCCGTGCTTTCGATGAGCTTGCAATGTTGCACAATCGGTCAACTCAGCATTTTTATAAAAAGAATGCACTTCCGCCGATGCCGCACTGACAATTTTCCCATTATAAAAATAGGCGTAATAAATTGTTCCCTCCTTCATCGTTTTTCGCACATATTCCGGGTCATGCAGCGGTGTCGGATAAATTGGAAAAACGTGGCGATAAAGGTTCGCCAACTCATCTGCAACGTCTTCACCCGCCTTTTTTAATTCATATTCTTTCGGCGGGAAGGAGGCTTTATCCGTCTCTTTTCGTTCATAAATTCCGCGAATAATTGCATCTTCGGCTATCCAATTCTCACTTTTCCTGCGCTCAGCCGACCGGTAGTTTGTTAAAAAATAGGCGTTGGATCCTAAAAAATAGTGATCAACAATTGCTTCCAGTTGGAAGCCTTTTTCAATAAAATCAACTAGATGTTCCGATCTCCCTTTTAAGATAATCTTCTCTGCAGCCATTCGTTCCGCCAAGTTATCCGCTGCTTTTATTAAATCGGTGAGATTGCCGCGATAATCATCAATCCTCATTCTTTTATTAAATGGATCCATGTATGCTTCAAGGTAATAATGGTCCCCGTGAATCGTTACAGTTTTTGCAATTTCGGCCACTTTTTCACCACCTTTTCGTTTGATATCAGCCTCCTAATCGGCCGCTCCACACCATTCCATTAGTGTGAGGGCAATGATTTCACTGGCAGCAAACACTTCTTCAAGCTCAATATGCTCATTGGCATCATGTGCTGTTACTGTAATTCCCGGTCCAAATACAACAACGGGAACATTGGCAATCGTCGAGAGAAGGCCCCCGTCTGTTCCCCAAGGACTTGCTTCCACCACTGGAGCTGTGTTTTTTACTGCTTGGAAACTTTCTTTCAGTACTTTAACAAGAGGATGTTCTTCATCTATACGACCGGGAATCCACCTTGCACCAAACCATTCAATTTTTAACGGATGTAAGCTGAACCATTCATCTAATTGATTAAGATTTTCGATACAGGCTTCCATTTCCTTTTGTGCTTGTTCCATCGTTTCTTCGGGACTAACCCCCATTCTGCCTTCAATTACAGCTTGGTCAGGAACAGATGAGGGCCACTGACCGCTGACCATTTTTCCAATATTGATTGGAATTGGAATTGGAATCGTTTTATATAGGGGATCAGAAATCTTTTGATTACGCAGTTTTTCAAGCTCTTGAATTTTTTCGACAACCAACGCGGCTTTCTCAATCGCACTTACACCCTCATATCTCGTTCCCCCATGTGCTGCCTTTCCGCTGACAAGGATTCGAAACCACATTGATCCTTGTTGTTTTGGGAAAATTTTCATGTTCGTCGGCTCGGGAATCAAGGCACCATCCGCACGATACCCGCGAAGAATTGCAGCCAGTGTTCCCGCTCCGCCGCTTTCCTCTTCAATTACACTTTGAAAAATAATATCGCCTTTTAAGCGGAACCCTAAGGCATTCACTGCTTCAATCGCCATTAACATCGCAACTGTACCGCCCTTCATATCCGTTGAACCTCTTCCATAGAGCCTCCCGGATTGAATGCGCCCGCTGAATGGATCATCTCCCCAGTATTTCTCATCCCCAACCGGGACAACATCGATATGACCGTTTAAGACAATCGACTTTCCGCCGCCTGTTCCTTTTAAAACGCCCACAACATTCGGATTTCCCGTGAAATCTTTGCGGTCGCAAAAAAAGGCGGGATGTTTTGATAATTCATCCCCATCGAGTTCCCAAATATCCAAGTTCATTCCGAGTTGCCGGCATTTTTCGATCACAATTGCCTGTGCTCCGCTCTCATTGCCGCGGGTACTGCCTTCTTGAACAAGGATTTGCAAAAGCCTTGTTCCTCTTGCCCTGTTTTCCTTCAGCCATTCTTTTATCCGCATTTTTTGATCTGATCCCATTGCCGCTCCCCCTTAGATCAATAAATTCTTCGCAAGCTACCGCTTACATGCACTTTGCAATCCGTTTGTTCGACCACATCCTTGACCCCGTATGGTTCAAACAGCTCGATAAGCCATAACCCCTTCGCTGTCACCTCAAATACGGCCATCTCGGTAATGATTCGGTTTACACAGCCTTTTGCGGTTAAAGGCAGCGTGCAGCTTTCAACGATCTTCGGTCTTCCTTGCCTATCGCATTGTCTCATTACCACAGCTACTCTTTTCGCTTTTTGGCCTAAATCAATCGCTCCTCCCATTCCCGGTATTTTGCGACCCGGAACAATCCAATTGGCTAAATCGCCGTTCTGACTGACCTGCAGGGAACCGAGAATCGTTAAATCAATTTTCCCTCTTCGAATCATCGCAAACGAAATGGCGCTGTCACAGTAGGAACCGCCTTTATTCAGCGTGACTGGAAACCCCCCGGCATTGCATAAATTCGCATCTTCCATCCCACGAACAGGGCTCGGACCCATGCCAAGAATGCCATTTTCCGCATGGAACACGACATTTCGCTCCTTTGGCAAAAAGTTTGGAACAAGTGAAGGAATGCCAATGCCAAGGTTAACAACCATCCCATCTTGAATCTCTTCTGCCGCCCTTTTTGCCATACGGTTTCGTGCATCTACTCCCATGCCCATTTCCAGTTCACCCCTTTGGACAAAATCAGATAATCGACAAAGATTCCTGGGGTTACAACTTCTTCCGGATCAAGTTCGCCAGCAGGTACGATTTCCTCCACCTCAGCAATCGTAATCCCCCCTGCCATTGCCACAAGCGGATTGGTATTTCGTGCACTCTTGTCGTAAACAAGATTACCGTATACATCCGCTTTTTTCGCGTAAACTATTGCAACCTCAGCAGTTAAGGCGGTTTCAACCAGGTATTTTTTCCCATTAAGTTGAAGCAAGGGTTTGTTGTTGTTAACCATTTCATTCTCGATCCCAACGTCTGTCACAATTGCCGGTAACCCAACCCCGCCCGCTCGGATTCTTTCTGCAAGCGTCCCTTGAGGCGAAAATTCTACCTCTAATTTTCCGGCACTCATCTGCTCTCCTGCGAATGGGTTTGATCCAATATGTGAAACAATCACCTTCTTTACTCTTTCAAGGCAGATCAGCTTTCCAATCCCAATATCCGGAAATCCAGTATCATTTCCGATTAATGTCAATTGTTTAACACCTTTTTCACTAATGGCTTGAATGATGGTTGGCGGGGAACCGATACCGCCAAACCCTCCAAACATCAGCGTCATTCCATCATGGAAGAAGGGCATTACGGTTTCAAGCTGTACGATTTTTCCATAAGGATTTTCCATTTACACGCCCCCGTTTTGAAGTTGAATGGAAAAATCTTGGAAAACTTCCGTCAATAAAGAAATTAGTTTTTCCATTTCCTCCTGGCGAATCGTAAGCGGCGGGGAAAGGATGATCGAATCGCCATTTATTCCATCAATACCGGCACTGGCCGGATAAACAAGAAGGCCACGGTCTTTCGCTATTTGAACGATTTTTTGTGTCACCAGTTCCTTTCTTGAAAACGGTTCTTTACTGACCGGATCTTTGACAAATTCGATGCCTAACAAAAGACCTTTTCCGCGGATGTCCCCAATAAAAGGAAAGTGAGTTTTTAACGCTGCCAGCTGTTCCTGTAAAAATAAACTTTTTGATTCCACTTTGTCGACAAGCTCATGCTTTTCTAGGTAATTGAGAACAGCAAGGGAAACAGCACAAGCCTGCGGATTGGCACTAAGAGTGTGCCCGCTCATGACTGATTTTGAACCTGCAAGAATCGGCTCGATCACTTTGTCACTTGCAACAGCGGCTGCAATTGGCGCATAACCGGCACCCATACCTTTTCCTAAAGCCAGCAGATCTGGTACAATGCCCCACTGTTCGACGGCAAACATCGTTCCGGTTCGGCCAAACCCTGTCATGACTTCATCGGCGATAAACAAAATATTGTTTTCTTTGCAAATGGAATGAATGATTTTGTAATAATCTTTGGGAGGGGTAATCGCACCGCCGGCTGCACCAATCACTGGTTCAGCAATAAAAGCGGCAATTTGTTCGGCGCCGATCCGCTTAATGGCCGTTTCGAGTTCGTAAGCACAAAGATAACCGCAGCCAGGAGCCGTTTGGTGATAAGGACAGCGGAAGCAGTAGGGTGGATGAACAGCCGGAAAGTCTTCCAAAAGTGGTACAAACCTTGCTCTTCTTGCCGGATGTCCTGACATAGCCAGTGCACCCATTGTGATGCCGTGATAGCTGACCCAGCGGGAAATCACTTTCGTCTTTGTCGTAATCCCTTTTTCCTGCCAATATTGAATTGCCATCTTCATGGCAGTCTCAGTTGCTTCAGAACCGCTATTGACAAAAAAACACCAATTCAAATCTCCTGGCGTCCATTGTGCGATCTTTTCAGCAAGTTTTTCAGCGGGTTCACTTGTAAATTGCGAACGGTAAACAAAAGAGACTTTTCTGGCTTGTTCCTGCATTGCATCAAGAATTTCCGCAACGCCGTGACCGATATTGGCTGTTACGGCTCCTGATGCGGCATCTAAATATTTATTTCCTGCCTTGTCATACAAATAAACGCCTTTACCATAATCAATCACTGGGTAGACTTCATCAAGCATCGGTTTTATTAAAAAAGATCGGCTCATCCCCATACCCCGCCTTGTCAAAAGATATGATTCATACAGTAAAGTGTATGTGGCAAAAGATTGTACCTTTCATTTTTGCCAGAATAAAAAAAGAGACACATGCGTGTCTTTAACTCAGTTTTGCTCGATATTGATTTTTGTTTTTGTCCCTTCTGCTGAAATGAATGCCCTTGCGCCAAACGGGATGGTGGCAATTGGTTGAATGTGTCCAAAATTCACATTGGCAATCACCGGGATTCCAGCCAATTCACGTTTATCCAAGATCATTTTTCGAATTGCCGCTTCGGTTACATTTGAAGCTTTTTGAAAACGTCCGATCAATACGGCTTGAATACCCGACGCATCCGGTAAATGCAATAATGACTGAAGATCTCGGTCAAATATGTGGATATGTGATTCTTCATCGTCTTCAATAAACAATATCGATTCTTTTAGCGAGGGCATAAATTCAGTTCCCTGCAGCAAATTGAGGGTACACAGATTCCCGCCGATTAAACGCCCCTCAGCTTTTCCTTCCTGAATAACAATCGGTCCATCGTTTTTCATAAATGTCCGGGTATCCTGTTCCAAGTACCATGGATCATCGCTCCATTCCGTTGAAGGCATTAGTTCGTACGGAGCATCATTTGTTACCGCCTCAATAAATGATTGCAATGAATAATCAAATCCATGTTTCATTCCAAAGCTGGAGAAGTGTGGACCGTAGTAAGAAATTAACCCGGTTTTTTTATACATAGCTGCCTGTAGCACCGTTATATCGCTATAGCCGCAAAATATTTTTGGGTTAGCGGCTATCAGTTCATAATCGATGTATTTTAGCAGCTGATTGGCATGATAACCACCGAGTACTGTTAAAATGCCTTTCACATTCGGATCAGCAAATGCGGCATGGAGATCCTCAAGCCGGTTTTCAATTGACGTGGAGAAAAATTCGTCATGCTCAGAAGTGTTCCTTCCATATGTTACCTCAAATCCTAACTGATTTAAACGTTCTTTGGCAATTTCAATTTGTTTTCCTTTTACAACAGCCATGCTTGTTGATGGGGCAATGACCCTTATCTCATCCCCTGGTGCTAATCGTTTCGGCAGCATGCAAACCATCTCTCCCTCTTATTCTTCGAGCCTATTATAACAGAATAATTTGGAAAAAACATTGCGGCGGTGCAGCCGAAACCCTTTAATCGTGTAGGCAAATCGCTTCAAGGTTCGGCGTATGGCTGGCGCTGCCGATCAATGCAATACTGTATGTGCAATCAGCCAGAAATTTCATTTTCGGAAGCGGCAGAACAACTTCCTTTCCTCCTGAAACACGTGCTTCAAGGTCAACCGTCATCGGCGTTAAACCGAGATAATCGGTGGCCGCCTGATAACAAAGCCTTGGAAAAACAACATCTCTTCCTTTGACCGCAATATCGACTGCCGGTGAATCGGATGACAAATGCAAGAAACGGATTTTTGCCTCGCCAGCCGGCACCTCAGGACAGTTTACATATGGAAGGATTTGAACGGTCTTCGCTTTTCCAACTACCGCCAGCGTATAAGACGGATGTTCGGTCGATAACAACTTGTTCACAAGGGAATTCTTCTTTTCCCCCGACGGATAGACGGTAATCTGACAACAACCGGGAGGAAGCGGGAAATACCCGCCAACTGATTTATAAGAGACATCGTGAAAGATTAATTGACCATTGAAATAAATATCGATATTGCCCACTTTGTAAGCTGCATGCACAAAACGGATAACTGTACCATATTCTTCAGCCTTTGACCCGAATCGGACAATTCCATCCATATGATTCCCTCCTTTTTTTCCTATATATCATAATAGACAGCAATTTATTCATTATTTCTTGGCAGCCACATTCCTTTTTATCCTTGACTTGATACAGGGAAACGACAATAATCATGATAGTATATTGTCCGAAGAGGTGTATAGCAACGTGGATTTGCCAAAAAATTTTATAGTAAAATTTCAGCAATTGCTCCAGCAAGAAGCAGAGTCGTTTTTTCGTACATATGACGATGAAAAGAAAAGCGGGTTACGCATCAATCCTTTAAAAATAACCGAACAAAACTGGCTTGATATTTCACCGTTTTCCCTTGAAAAAATTCCGTTTGTGCCAAACGGATTTTATTATGATTCTGTAAAAGATCAGCCGGGAAAACACCCCTATCATGCTGCGGGCTTGTATTATATTCAAGAGCCAAGTGCGATGTTTGTGGCGGAACAGCTGGCACCTAAACCGGGCGAAAAAGTTCTTGATTTATGCGCAGCACCCGGCGGGAAGACAACCCAGCTTGCTGGTATGATGAATCAGGAAGGTTTTCTGCTAGCAAATGAAATTCATCCAAAGCGTGCCAAAGCATTATCGGAAAATATTGAAAGACTTGGCATTGAAGGCAGCCTTGTCACTAATGAGACACCTGAAAGGCTTGCTTCTCATTTTCCAGGCTATTTTGATAAAATTCTGGTAGACGCCCCATGTTCGGGGGAAGGCATGTTCCGGAAAGACCCCGACGCCGTTCACTATTGGAGTGATGAACATGTGGCTGCATGTGCATCACAGCAAAAAAACATTTTAGACTCAGCCTATCAAATGCTGAATGAAGGGGGAATTCTTGTCTATTCCACCTGTACATTTTCACCTGAAGAGAACGAGCAGACAGTTGAAGCATTTTTGAAAAAATACCCAGATTTACAATTGCTTCCTATCCAAAAGCCGGATGGGGTTCAGAATGGCAAGCCTGAATGGGGGTATGAGCATAATCCGGAACTTCTTAAAACAGCTCGACTTTGGCCACATCACCTGCGAGGTGAGGGGCATTTTGTCGCTAAATTTAAAAAAAATGCTGCCAGCGAGACAGCCAACATAAAAAATGCTGTTTCAACGGTTGCCAAATCGCAAATGAAAGATTTTCAACTTTTTGTTGAAACAACAATCCAAAAGAACCATTTTGCTAACCTTTTTCTTTTTCACCAGCAACTCTTTGCCCTTACTGAAAACTTCCCTTCCTTTCAAGGTCTAAAAGTGTTGCGTGCAGGGCTTCATCTAGGCGAATTCAAAAAGAATCGCTTTGAACCCAATCATGCCCTTGCGATGTCTTTGAAGAATCAAGATGTCTATCATTTTTATTCTTTGCCCTCTTCTGAATTGGAATGGGTTCCGTATTTGAAAGGGGAAACGATTTCCTCCGGTGAAGACCGCGGGTGGATTTTGGTCACGATTGACGGCTACCCCCTCGGCTGGGGGAAGGAGGTTAAAGGAGTCATTAAAAATTTTTACCCGAAAGGATTGCGAATTCGGGGAGCATGAATAAAAACTCGCCGGCTGGCGAGTTTTATTTAACTGGAACGAGCAGGGTAAACGCTATATCGTTCTTTTTTAAATCAAATTTATTGACTTTCACTTTCGCATTGCTTTTTAGCTTGAACTGATCCATATTCATATAAATTAATTTATCGTTCGGCCTGATCTCAACACCTTGTGGAAGCTTGTAGTTTTCACTGATAAATTGCAAAACGTAAGCAGCCGGTAATTGGAGGTTTCCAATTGAAATTGACTTTTGCTTTAAAATCAAGTCGCCATTTTTCAGCGCTTCGGGCTCAAAGGTTAATTTCATGTTTAATTGCTCACTAAAAAACGGAAGAGTCCCGTATAGTTCCACCTCATCCGCCAACTTGATTTGATAATCAATCGGGGTATTAGCTGCTTGTTTTTTTAAATAATAATTGATTAGTTTATTTAGATCCTCTTTATTGGACTGAATGTAAAAAGATACATTTTCACCATTAGGTTTTTTCGACAGTTGGTTTTCACGGTTATTGGTTCCTGGCGCAATTACCAAAAATAAAAGAATGAGTACAATCAGAAGGTCAATTCCCAGTATAAGAAAAAATCCCTTCTTCCATTTATTTTTCATGACTAGAAATTCCCCTCTTTGATTACCATATACGATCTCTTTTCAAGATCCGGTATTGCACGTTCCTCAAGCGACTCATGCAGCCGTTGTGCAATCAGCTTATACCCTTTATCATTTGGATGAAAATTATCAGTATATAACAGATTTTCGTTTGTTTTTATAAATAAATCTTCAATGGAAACAAAGTATGCATTTGAATAATTTGCCACAACCGTTTGGCCCGCTTTATTCCAATCGTCGACAATTTGATTCATCTCTTCCACATTTGAAAACCATTTTTCAAACGGATTGTAAAGGCCAACCAAAACAATAGATGCATGAGGATTTTCTGCTAAAATGATATCGAATATCCTGGTTAAATGACTGATGTAAACTTCTTTTTCCTTCGTAAACGCGGAAATTTGCAGATTGGAGATATTATCCCTCACGACTTGCATGATATCATTTCCACCGATAGTCAGGATTACCATATCAGCCTTTTTAATTGCCCCGCTCAAGGTGGGGGACTGGAGCCGTTTTAATAGGTCTGTTGTCTGATTACCTTTTACACCATAATTGTAAAAATGAGCTTCCTTAACCCATTTATCTTTTTCAAGCATCTTTTTTAAGTAGGGTAAATATCCGCCTTGATTTGTGCTATCGCCAACTCCTTCAGTCAGGGAGTCTCCAGCAGATACAACCGTTAACTTTCTTGGAAAAAAGTCAGCTGGGATCGGCCGGTACTCTTTGGCGGCAGCCTTCTTTTCTGCATGCAGCTGGAAGGGCCCTGCTTGACTGCATGAACTTAAAAGGAACGTCAGAGCAATTAGAAGGGTGAATGTCTTTTTCATCTTATCACCTGCTCTCTATACTAATGTTATTATAACACGAGGAAATTGATTCAAAACAGTTTGCAACACCAAAAAAAGAGCTTCGAATATCGAAGCTCTATTACCTTATGCATTATTTTTTAACTGATCGGCTTTATAAATTTCTTGGTAATCGCGCCACTTTAAAACTCTTTTTAAATACTCTTTAAAAGAATACACTTTCTTTGCCTGCATTTCTCCATAAATGGACGTGATAAACGTCTGTAAACGGACATGGATCATAAATTTATAAGGGTTATCTTCCCCCAATACAGGAATTTCCACAACTTTAACCTTCTGTCCAACAGCATTTTTGAACTCCAGGCTTTTAAACAACAAAATATCAATCCTCTTTTATACCCGTTTGATCTTATTATACATGAGTTTTACGACGAAATGTGTCTAATTATGCGGAGATCGTAAAAAAATTTCAGAAATTTTCTCCCTACTCTCGTGCTCTCTACACTCGCCCCTCTAATTTATAAACTTTCCCTTTTTAGCAAATTCTCGGTAACATTGGTCCTGTTAATCTTGTCAGCATTCTTCTCGATCCAAGTGGTGTCTCCAGCAAAAGACGGCCTTTTTGTTTATCGATAACAGAGCCAATAACAGCTGCATCGCGCCCTTCCGGAAATTTCCTTAAGATTTCCAAGATTTTTTCCTTTTCCGAATCTGCAACAATCAAAATGACCTTTCCTTCATTTGCCAGATAAAGAGGATCAAAGCCTAGAAGATCGCATGCCCCTTGAACCTCGCTTCGAATCGGTATCGCAAGTTCTTTTAGTTGCAATGTTAACTGGAAATCTTCAGCAATCTCCACGAGTGTTGTTGCAAGACCGCCCCTAGTTGGATCTCGCATCATTCTTACCCCACTCGTTTGCGATAAAACTTCGCTAACCATACCGTTTAACGAAGCACAGTCACTATTAATTGGGGCAGCTATTCCCAATTCTCCCCGTGCTGCCAAAACAGCGATACCATGATCGCCAATTGTGCCCGAAACAATGATTGCATCTCCCTCAGAACATTCGAAGCTGCAGCCTTTGTTCGGTTCGAACACGCCAATACCTGTTGTATTAATGTATAGACCGTCTGCACTACCTCTTTCAACTACCTTTGTGTCTCCCGCAACAATTGAAACCCCGGTTTTTCTAGCTTCTTTGGCCATATCGGTTACAACTTGCTTTAAATCGGCAACAGGGAAGCCTTCCTCGATTACAAAGCCGCAGGTTAAATAGGCGGGTGTTGCACCGCTTACGGCCAAATCGTTCACCGTACCGGCGACCGCTAGTTTTCCAATTGACCCCCCTGGAAAAAAAATAGGCTTAATCACAAAGGAGTCAGTTGTGACAGCCATTTTTCCGCCGGCAATATCGAGTATTGCCGCATCAAGCATTGCTCTGTCCTTTTCACCGAAAGCGTCAATGAATAGGTCGCGGATGAGACGATGGCTTAATTCCCCGCCATCCCCATGTGCCAGGCTGATAAACTTCTCCATTAAAAACTCTCCCTCATATATTGATAGTGTGCGGCACATGAACCTTCTGTCGAAACCATGCATGGGCCGACCGGCTTCATTGGACTGCATGCTTTTGCAAACAACGGGCACTCTTCAGGTGAAATCAACCCCCTGATGACTTCACCACAGCGGCATTTTGTTTTCTTTGGTTCCCCAATTGTGACAGCAAAGCGTTTTTTCGCGTTGAATTGATCGTATTCTGGCTTTAAATCCAAGCCGCTTTTCGAAATCGTGCCAATCCCTCTCCATGCTTCATCGCTTTCTGTTAAATATTGATCCATCCACTGGCGGATAACCAGATTTCCTGATTTTGTTACAATGGAGCGGTAATTATTCAAGATAGCCGGTTTTTCTTTTATGGCAAGATCGATCAGTTTATAAATTCCGGAGAGCAGCTCGGCCGATTCAAAACCGGTAATGACCCCGGAAATACGGTATTCATCCACCAAATAATGATAGGAATCTTCACCTAATACAATCGATACATGACCTGGCAGCATAAAACCATCAAGGTTTACTTCTCCTGTCTCCAGTAAATATCTGAGAATCGGTTCAACAAGCTTCGTGGCCATCCATATGGAAAAATTGCTAATACCCCGTTGGATGGCTTCACCTGCCATTAAGGTAAAAATTGGTATGGTTGTTTCAAAACCAATCCCTAAAAATATGACTTCCTTATCCGGGTTGGCTTCTGCAATCTGAATTGTATCTGTTGGTGAATAGACGACACGAATATCCTTCCCGGCTATTTTTTCATCCAAAAGTGTCCGATTCGAGCCTGGTACTCTCATCATATCACCAAATGTGCAAATAATCCGGTTCGCTCCTTCAGATAGAGCAATCATGGCATCAATCGATCTTTGATCGGTTACACAGACAGGGCAGCCTGGTCCTGAAATCAAATTCACATGTTCTTTTAACTTTTGTTTCACTCCTGTTCTTGCAAGCGCCATTGTATGGGATCCGCACACTTCCATAAAAGCCGGTTTGCGGCCAAATTTGAAATAAAATTCTTTCGCTTTTGCAATGACAGCATCGACAAGCGGCAGGCATAGTTCAGGATTATTCGACTGTTTCAGAATTTCGAGCATCAATCAGCTTCCTCCATTCTTCCACACTTATCCTCGCATATTCTTCGTCCACAATACTCATTGCCTGACCCGCATGAACGACAACATAATCGCCAAGTTGAACTTCAGGTACAAAAATGATGCCAACAGTTGTTTGCGATCCCATTACATCAACAACCGCAGAATACTCGAAAATGTCAACTACTTTTCCTGGTACACCAACACACATTGATTGGCCCTCCTCCTTGCTGCGGCAACCACCAGCTGCCCATAAGATAACCCGCCATCATTGCACGGTACTTTTTTAGGGAAAAATACGTTAAATGATCTTTTACTTAATTCTTCCGTCAATCTCCTTCGCAAATAGCGATTATGCATGCTGCCCCCCGATAAAACAATGCTTTTGGTTGATTTCGGCCGTTTGTCATGCAAAAATTCCATTGCACTTACTATCGCCTGAACGACTGTTTCATGGAATCTGTTGCTAATGATCCGAACATCTACCCCTGCTAACACATCAGTGGCGATTTCTTTCAACATTGCAGAAAAGGTGATCGTCAACCCTTCATCTAAATTTTCGAACTCGAACGGATATGGAGGCCTCTGTTGATCCATATCAGCCAGTTCTGCCAGACGGATAGCCGCTTCACCATCATAGCTTGCTAGTTTCGTTATGCCGCAGAGCGCACTAACCGCATCAAACAGCCTGCCGCAAGTGCCCGCTTCAATACTATTGATCTTTTTGTTAATCATATTTCGTAAAATATCAATCTCATATGTCTTATCCGAAAAAATTGTTTTAGCTAAAACATTCCCCTCTTCCCCATGAAATGATATCAGCATAGCGGCTGCATTACGCCACGGTTCAAGAATACACTTTTCACCCCCGGGAAGAGGAGTATAGTGTAAATGGCCGATACGTTCAAACTGAACTGCATCACCATAAAAGAGTTCAAATCCCCATATCTTTCCGTCAAGTCCATAGCCAGTTCCATCCAAAATAATGCCATATGCCTTGCCGAGTATTTGATGTTCCTCCATGCACGCAGCCATATGGGCGTGATGATGCTGTACCTCGACTACTTCGGCAAAACCATACTCTTCTGCGAGCGTATGTACAGTGTAGCCAGGATGGGCATCCACTACGGCCAGTTTTTTTGGTGTATCGATCCATTTAATGAGATGCTCAAATTCTTGGTGGTAATGTTGGATTGTTTCAACATTTTCCAAATCACCAATATGGGGGCCGACAAAAATCTGATGGTTCCTGCCAATCGTAAATGTCGATTTTTGCTGGCCGCCAAAAGCAACAATTCCCGAAACATCCAGTTTCGTTACCAATGGATCTGGCACATACCCCCGTGATCTGCGAAGAAAGTCAATTCCCCCATCTGTCAATTGAACAACCGAGTCATCCACCGGATGCATAATTTCCCGGTTGTGAACGAGTATATAATCGGCAATTCCTTTTAGATAAGCTTCTGCTTTGTCATCCTGATATAAAATAGGCATCCCCGAAGGATTGGCACTCGTCATCACAAGGCAGGACAAACCCGGATCCTCAAACAACAAATGATGCAAAGGAGTATATGGCAGCATCGTTCCAACCGTAGACATGCCGGGTGCAACACTGGCTGCTAAACAATTATTTTTGTTTTTTGCTAAAATCACGATTGGCGCTTCAGGACTGCTCAAACATGTTTCCTCTTCATCACCAAAGTCTGCAAACTGGCGAACCGCCTCAATTGACGAGGCCATGACTGCAAGCGGCCGCTGCGGCCGTTTTTTCCGTTCTCGCAGTAATTGCACAGCCTGTTCATTCCTTGCATCGCAGCTCAGATGGTAGCCGCCAATTCCTTTAATGGCAATAATTTTCCCTTGATTTAATAGCTTTATAGCCCTTTTGATCGGTTGATCTGGATCAATAATGGTTCCTTCATCGTTCAACAGTTGAACTTTTGGCCCACATGTTGGACAGGCGATCGGTTGTGCATGATGGCGGCGGTTTTCCGGATTCTCATATTCCTTTTTACAATCCGGGCACATTGGAAAATTTTTCATTGTTGTAAATGGCCGGTCATATGGCAATTCTTCGATAATCGTATAGCGCGGCCCACATTGTGTGCAATTAATGAACGGGTAACGGTAGCGAAAATTTGTTGGATCATGCATTTCTTTTAAACAATCATCGCAAACGGCGGAATCAGTTGGAATCACTAGCGTTGATGTTCCCCTGCGCTCGCTTTCGATAATTTTAAAATCCTGTATATTTCGGGACTCGGTTTCTTCAACAGCAATTGAATCAATTTTTGAAAGTCTTGGTGCCCTGTTGGCTAATAAGGCCTGAAACTGCTGGAGTTTTTCTGACTCACCCTCCAAGTAAATTTTCACGCCGTCCATATTGTTTTGCACTGTCCCATTTAGATGCAATTCTTTCGCCAGCTGGAAGATAAATGGCCTGAAGCCAACCCCTTGAACCCGGCCGCTTACGGCTATTTTCACTGCTATATGCATTTGGCATATGCTCCCTCAATCCAGGAAAACCACTCATGGAGCCCCTCTTTTGTTCTTGCCGAGAGAGGAATGAGTTCGGATTCCGGGTTAATTTCAGAGAGATCCTTTCGAGCCTCCGCCACATTAAAATCTAAGTACGGCAGCAAATCAATTTTATTGAGCAGGACTAATTCGGTTCGCATAAACATTTGTGGGTATTTTGAAATTTTATCATTTCCTTCTGGAATACTTAAGACTGCCACTTTATGATGCTCTCCCAAATCATAGCCTGATGGACAGACAAGATTTCCAACGTTCTCAATGAACAGCAAATCAATTTCTTCCAGATCAAATTCTGCTAGACTTGCAGCTACCATTCTTGCGTCAAGGTGGCAGCCGCCATACGTGTTAATTTGGGTTGCTCTGGCACCCATTGCCCGTATCCGGTTGGCATCTTTCTCCGTCGCTAAATCTCCTTCTATTACCCCAATCTTGTATTTTCCGGATAAAGCCCGAACTGTTTCTTCTAGCAATGTTGTCTTTCCAGCACCGGGGGAGCTCATGATGTTTATTACAAGGGTATTTGTACTTTCGAAAAGATTGCGGTTAAATTCTGCTGCTTTGTTGTTATTCGTTAACACATCTGTTTTTAATGTTATTTTCATCATGAATTGCTCCCTTCGTATGATAAGATCTGAAATGTTTCCCCTGTAAGGATTTTCCCAGAGGGAATCTTGCAATTTGGACACAAAGCAATTTTTTGGTTTGGTCTGTACGTTTCTCCGCAGATAACACATTTTGCGCTTGCTTTCTCAAAATGGATAAACATTTCTGCTGATTCCGTAAAAAGGTAGGGGTTTTGCTCACGAAAAATAGCAAATGCCATTTGTAATGCTTCTGGCAATGCATTTGCAAGCTCTCCAACGATTAAGTCTACACGATCAATTTTTATCATTCCTTTTTGCGCTGCATCTGCCTGAACAATCTGCAAGATATCTCCCATTAACGCCATTTCATGCATTGCGATCACCTTATTTGCTAACGTTTAATTCCAATAAAGATTGTTTCTTCTTTTCTTCTTAACGGAAAGGTCTCCAACTGAAGCCCTTTTTCATGACTGGTAAAGTTGAATGTTTTTCCACAATTCAAACATTTCCCAGTTAAGTATAGTGATGTAATGGTAATAAGATTCGAACATTTGGGACAAACACCGCTCATCGCTTCAATGTTTGACCCTTGTCGCACGAGAATAACCGGCTGTCCAGCAACAAATTTCATTTCCAAATTTTCTCTCTGTCCATACCTATTCACAACAGGATACCATACAATTCCCAAGGCGCTGTCGGCAGCTCGTTCGATTTTTTCCAGATCTTCTTTTAAAAACGGTTCATATACCGATTGAACCGTTCGGAATAAACCATCCCTCATTTCCTTAAAAAACTCGATCCGGTTCATGACTTTCTCTCCATTCTCTCACTTGATCCAGCACTGCTTGTGCCAGTTCAGGCAATTTCTTCTGATTGATCTCCGACAGTTCAACGCCGAGTTCGAGGGATGTTGGCTGCATTCCGAACATGGCAATTTTTTTAGGGTAGCGCTCGCGCATTTTGGCTGCCAATAATACTTCTTGAAATCCGAGCTGATGGATTGACATCTTTACTCCAAAATAGGCTGGGATGTCATCCCCATATAACGAAACGATCGTGCCGCCTTTTTTCCCCGCATTAATGGCATCAATAATTATTAAATTCTCCGCATCTTCAACTGGTCCAAGAAGCCTCATCCCATCTGTAAGCCCTTCAATAATTTCAATATTGTTATATTTTCTTAGTGTTTCTTCCAATATTGGCAAAAGATGAATGCCAACACCCTCATCCGAAAAGAGGGTGTTGCCGATTCCCAAAATAGTAATTTTATTCGTTTTCATCTTTGCCACCCACTACTTTTCTTGGCTCTTGTTTATAGCCGGTAAACATGGATGAAATTGCTCCATTTTGTTCCAAGTAATCATCTCGTATGGCCATATAAATGTGGATAACGATAAACAGAATGAACCCCCATGCAGTAAGATGATGCCACGAGCGAATCGAAAAGCTGTCACCGAAAATGGCAGGCACCCACGCAAAAAGTTTGGACCAGAACGATTCTTGCTGCGGTTCAAAATACAGATAGAAACCTGTAAAAATAACGATCATGGAGCCAAATCCCTGGACAATCCAATAACTTAGCTGTGCGAGCGGATTATGTCCGGCATAATGGGGTTTTTTGTTCTTTAAGAACAAATAGAACTTAAGCGTCTCAATGGTTTCTTTCCAAAAAATCAAACGAAAGGGATTCGATATCGCAAATTTATTCCCTTTAAAAGCCCAGTAAGCCCGATAGATTAGATTAATGGTAAATAAAAATGCTGAAAAGAAATGGACGTATCGTGCCCACCCCATCAAATTGGAGTAGTATGCCTCACCTTGAATGGAAGCCCCTGCAAACGGCTGGCCGATGTAAATACCTGTGACGATTAACAGAAAGACCGCAACCATGTTTACCCAATGAAAGATCCTAACCGGCAATTCCCAAACGTAAACTTTAACCGAGTTGTTTATTTGCTGAAATTCGAGCGGTCTATTTGGCAAAAAAGAATTCTCGCTGTTCACTCCTGGATTAGAAGAATCCTTTAGCGGCGGATTCGCCGGTTGATTCGGCAAATGAGGTATAAGCTCTGACATTTTGCCTCCCCTCCTATCCTAAGTGGATTTCAGTTGTCTTTTTCGTTTCCAAATCAGTTAAGTGTACAGCACAAGCTAAACATGGGTCAAAGGAATGGATGATCCGCATGATTTCAAGGGGCTGTTGCTTGTCAAGCATTGGTGTTCCTTTAAGCGCTGCTTCATACGCTCCAAGATTATTTTTATGATCCCTTGGAGAAGCATTCCATGTTGAAGGAACAACAGCCTGGTAGTTTTTTGTTTTCCCGTTTTCAATATCAATCCAATGTCCAAGTGCTCCCCTTGGTGCTTCCATCCAGCCGACACCTTGGGCACGGTTCGGCCATGTAGAAGGCTCCCATTTCGTCCGATCAAATGTGACTTGATTTCCATTTCGGATATTTTTAAGGAGTTCATCCATATCGTTACGGAGCCATCCCGAAATTAACACTGTTTCAAGCCCGCGGGCCACGGTACGGCCAAGCGCTGATTGAAGTGCTGTAATAGGCTGATCCAATTTTTTTAACGTTTCATCAACAATTGTGACAATTTCTTCTTTACCGGATGCATATCCAACCATCATCCGTGCCAACGGACCTGTCTCCATTGGATGCTCTTTCCAGCGCGGTGATTTTAGCCAGCTATACTGCTGGTTTGTGTCCAGATTTTTAAATGGCGCTTTCGGACCTGTATAGTTCAATGCCGTTTCGCCTTCAAATGGATGTTTTCCTACCCCATCTCCTACTTTTCCATCATACGTATACCAAGAGTGATCGATGAATTCCTGAACATGTTTTGGATCCTTCAAATCAATGTCGAGAACTTCGTTTAAATTTCCATTTAGGATGATTCCTCTTGGCATCCGATATTGTTTTATATCGTATAAATCACCTGTGGAGAAATCTCCATAAACAAGATAATTGTTCAATCCACCACCAAATGTCCAGTCTTTATAGAAAGACCCTATTGCCAATAAATCTGGAATATAGACCTGGTTAACGAATTCCTTTGCCTGGTCGATCAATTGGGATACATGCATTAACCGCTCGGCATGCACCCCATTGTCACTGTCAATGTCAAGAGGTGTAGCCATACCGCCAACGACATAATGCGGATGGGGATTTTTGCCGCCAAAAATCGTGTGAATTTTGACAATTTCCTTCTGCCAATCAAGTGCCTCCAAATAGTGTGCTACGGCTAAAAGATTGACTTCAGGAGGCAGTTTATAAGCTTTATGGCCCCAATAGCCATTAGCAAAAATCCCAAGCTGGCCGCTTTCAACAAGCCTTTTCACCTTGTTTTGCACATCGGAAAAATAGCCCGGTGACGACTTCGGCCAATTCGAAATCGATTGAGCAATTTTGGAGGTCTCTGCGGGATTTGCTTTAATTGCGCTGACAACATCTACCCAGTCTAGCGCATGCAGGTGATAGAAATGGACAACATGGTCGTGAACAAACAACGTTTCATTCATAATGTCGCGAATTAAATGTGCGTTTCGCGGGATTTTAATTTTTAACGCATCTTCGACAGCACGGATTGAGGCGAGTGCATGCACCGTTGTACAAACACCGCAGATTCGTTGAACAAATGCCCATACATCGCGGGGATCGCGATCTCGGACAATCAACTCAAGCCCCCTTACTGCTGTTCCTGAGCTGAAGGCATCCTGGATGATGCCTTTTTCGTCAATATCCACTTCCACACGGAGATGGCCTTCTATTCTTGTAATTGGATCTACTACTATACGTTCGCTCATTCGTCTTCACTCCGTTTGTCATCTAGCTTTTTCTTGATTACAGTTCCTGCTGCATGTACGGCAATTCCGGCAGCAGTCAGACCGACAGCAGCCAAACCGATCTCATCGGGATTAATGGTCGTTTGCGTGCCGGGAATTTTTGCTCTTCTCGTATAAAAAGGGCCATTATCCCAAAATCCATCTTCTGAACAGCCGATACATGGATTTCCGGATTGAATTGGATAACTTACTCCACCGTTCCAGCGCATCTCTGCACAGGAATTATAGGTTGTTGGGCCTTTGCAGCCAACTTTATATAAGCAATAGCCTTGCTTTGCCCCTTCATCATCAAAAGACTCGACAAAAAGACCTGCATCAAAATAAGCGCGGCGATTGCATTTATCATGAACGCGGTGCCGGTAAAATGCCTTTGGCCGACCAAACGGATCCAATTCAGGCAATTTGCCGAATGTGATGACATACGCAACAATTCCCGTCATGACTTCTGAAATAGGCGGACAGCCAGGGGCAAGAATAACAGGAGTATTGTTTACAAAACTGGTTACTGGACGGGCACCAGTCGGATTTGGCTTTGCGGCGGCAATACCGCCCCATGAAGCACAAGTCCCATAGGCAACAATCGCTTTTGCTCCCGCTGCCATTTTAATGAAAGTTTCTTTTCTTGATCGGCCGGCCACCGTTAAGAATGCATCATCATCTGGAATGCTTCCTTCAACAGCCAAAATATATTGTCCGTTGTAGTCTTGAAAGACCTTTTCTATATTGGCTTCAGCCTGATAGCCGGATGGCGCAGAGAGGACTTCAGAATATTCAAGTGAAATCATCTCAAGTAAAACGCTTTCAGCTTTTGGTTGTGATGAGCGAATAAATGATTCCGAACAGCCAGTGCAGTCTTGAAATTGCAGCCATACAACCGGAATTCTCGTTTTCGTTTCCATGGCTTTTACCACTTGATCAGACTGGGTATACTCCAATCCAAGCGTGGCTGCGAGTGCGGTGCACATCTTTAGGAAATCACGACGGGTATACCCGCGTTCAAGTGCGGTCTCATATACGGTCTTCTGCCTCTTCATCCGCTATTCCCCTCCACCTATTGCTTAAAGATATGAAGATTCTCTAATTCATGGTAAATTTATCATACTTATAGGCGCTTCGTCTGGAAATTCCCAAAAAATACACAAAGAATTCTTATTTCCATTAATACTTTTCGAATGATGGTAAAACAAAAAACCTCTGGAGATGCGTTCCAGAGGTTTTTCCCTATTCCACTGTTTCACTTGCTTCAACACTTGATTGTTCCCATTCCCGATCCTTTCGCAACTTTCGTTTATAGACAATCTTGGAAAAGCTGACACTGATTTCATATAACAGCAGTAACGGCAATGCCACTAATGTTTCAGATACGAAATCTGGAGGGGTGATAATGGTTGCTATGATCACCAAAACCATATAAGCCAGCTTGCGCAGTTTTTTCAAAACAGCTGGTGTAATGATTCCTAAGGAAGTTAAAAACATGATGACAACCGGGAGTTCAAATAGAAATCCGAACGGCAATGTCATGTTTATAATAAAACTAAAATATTTTTGTGCCGTAAAATTCGTTGCCATCATATCTCCACTTAAATGAACTAAAAATGATAAAATCGAAGGGAAAATGACAAAGTAGCCAAAACTGATCCCAAGAATAAATAAAATAAAAAGTGCAGGAATATAGGCGAGAGTTACCCTTTTCTCAACCGGTCTTAATGCGGGCCGGACAAATAACCAAACTTGTAAAGCCAATACAGGGATGGTTCCGGCAATTCCTACAACCGAAGCGAGCATTAAATAAACCCATATGATATCACCCGGACCTAACACGATTAATTTCACATCAAGTCCCTTTACAAACCAGTGATAAATATCCTCAACATAAACAAAGCCGATCCCGAAAAAAACCAAAAAAGCAACAGCAGTGATAATTATTCTCTTTCTTAATTCTTCCAAATGCTCGACGATATTTAATTCTTTATCTTCCATTTTCCTTCCCCTGCCAATTTCAAAAGGTTGCAAATTTAAATCTTCGTCTTAAAAAAGGTGTAAGACGAATCTTACACCTTATTTTGTCAGCTTTTTCTTTTCTTCTTCAAGATCCTGAACAACGTCTTCCGTTAATTCTCGAGTGGATTTTTTAAATTCTTTTAGCGTTTGTCCAAAGGCACGGCCGATTTCCGGCAGTTTTTTTGGCCCAAAAATAATCAAAGCAAGCGTTAAAATTAAAATTAATCCGGGTATCCCAATATTCGAAAACATGGACATACATCCCCTTCTGTTGATGTCTCAATCTAACTTGATTATAGTATGTTTATCTTGTTTTTACTGCAATCCAAACGAAAAGTCATAGGAATTTCACAATATCGATCAAAAATACAAGAACTGTGATTAAAAGCATTTAAAAAAAAAGAAATTCGTGATTCAAACTTTTACATGCTAACAATAACATAAAATGAAAGATTCTGAAAGCGGGACAGCTTTCAGAATCTAGTGTTTTCTTTCATAAATACAAAATTCATAATCGTATGGATTTTGCTCGTTTCTCAGTCCTTTTTCCCGTGACAGTAAAACCCAATTGTTTAGATCAAGCGGAGGAAAAAAAGTATCCCCATCAAATTGCTCATGAATATATGTGATGTAAAGCCGACTGGCAGAGTGCAGAAGAGCGCGAAAGATTTCCGCTCCCCCGATCACAAAAATTTCTTCATCCTGTTTGTTTGCAAAGTCAGCAAATTCTTCGATCGAATGAAATACTTTACAACCTTCACAAGAAAAATCCGGGTTGCGGGTAATAACCATGTTTTCCCTTCCTGGCAGCAAACGACCAATCGATTCGTGTGTTTTTCTCCCCATAGCGACCGGGTGCCCCATTGTCACCCTTTTAAAAAATTTTAAGTCCTCTGGAAGCCGCCATGGCAGCTGATTGCCCTTTCCGATTACCCAATTCTCGTCCATTGCCCAAATAAATGAAATCAAACACTGACCACCCCTTTAATATGTGGATGCGGATCATACCCCTCTAAGTGAAAGTCTTCATATGAAAACGAGAAAATATCTTTTACATTGGGATTAAGAATCATTTTTGGCAGCGGTCTCGGTTCACGCTCCATTTGTATTTTCACTTGTTCAAGATGGTTTTTATAAATATGAACATCACCAAATGTGTGAATAAACTCTCCTGGCTCGAGATCGCAAACCTGAGCAATCATTAACGTTAACAAGGCATAAGAGGCAATATTAAAAGGCACTCCAAGAAACACGTCTGCGGAACGTTGGTAAAGCTGGCAGGAGAGCTTCCCGTCCGCTACATAAAATTGGAACATACAATGACATGGGGGCAACGCCATCTTTTCAATCTCAGCAACATTCCAAGCATTGATAAGCAATCTCCTAGAATTCGGATTCTTTTTAATTTGCTCTACAAGCTCACTAATTTGGTCAACGGTTGATCCATCTGCTCCTGTCCATGAACGCCATTGATGTCCATAAACTGGGCCTAGCTCCCCGTTTTCATCTGCCCATTCGTTCCAGATTCGAACGCCATGATCTTGCAAGTATTTCACATTAGTATCGCCCTTTAAAAACCAAAGCAATTCATAAATAATCGATTTCAAATGAAGCTTTTTCGTGGTAACGAGTGGAAACCCTTCAGCAAGATTAAACCTCATTTGATAGCCAAACATGCTGATTGTTCCTGTCCCTGTACGATCTTCTTTGAAATGTCCATTTTTCAAAACATGTTCACAAAGCTGCAAATATTGCTTCAAACCAACTACTCTCCTTTAGCGTCATTCATCTAATTCATTCTACCAGACTTATTATCCAATTCCTATTCTTGAATTTTTCAGAAAAAAAGCTGCCAAGTTGGCAGCTTTTTTTCACACTTCTAGTCCAAAATTGCGGCATAGGGCTGCTAAACCGCCGGAAAAGCCGCTGCCTACCGCACTAAATTTCCAATCACCATTGTGACGGTACAGTTCACAAATGACAACTGCCGTTTCTACAGAAAAATCTTCCCCCAGGTCATAGCGGAGAACCTCTTGATTCGTTGTCTCATCTACCAATCGGACAAACGCATTGGATACTTGGCCAAAATTTTGGTTCCTTGCTTCTGCATCATGAATCGTTACGGTTATGGCAATACGGTGAACACGCGAAGGAACCTTGCTAAAATCAATTTTGATCTGCTCGTCATCCCCTTCGCCTTCTCCCGTCCGATTATCACCTGTATGTTCTACGCCGCCGGATGGATGGGCAAGATTATTATAAAAAATAAAATCATTGTCTTCAGTAACTCTTCCATTTGCATCGGTTAAAAATGCGGATGCATCAAGGTCAAAATCATGGCCTCCCGAGTACCGGTTCGTATCCCAGCCCAGACCAACAATTACTTTTGTCAAACCGGGATTGGTTTTCGTTAAGTCGATTCTTTGACCTTTGCTTAAATTAATCCCCATTTCTCTCACCTCATTGTCTTTTTTTGTGCCATAGGACATTCTATAGGTAACCTGAACTAGTTGTTTGAATCTAGCTCCAACGCGTGCATTATTTCCTGAATTGATTAAATTGTATAGGCGCGAACGACTTCGCCCAAGCTTGCCGCATTTGTACCATTGCCAACAGCTGCAAACTTCCATTCTCCGGCATTCCGGTAAATTTCACCGGCAACTAAACACGTTTTTCCACTGTAATCTTCTGTTAAATTATAACGCAGCAATTCCTGTTGATTGCCCGCATTGACAATCCGAATAAAAGCATTGCGGATCATCCCGAAGTGCTGTCTGCGTTTAACGGCATCATAAATATTTACAACAAAGACGAGCTTTTGAATATTGGCGGGAACTCGATTTAAATCGACAACGATTTGTTCATCGTCCCCATCTCCATCCCCGGTTAAATTATCGCCGGAATGTTGAACACTGCCATCCTTGCTTTTCAAATTGCCAAAATAAATTACATCATTGTTGTTTTGAAGCCGCTCATTATCGCCGAGCATAATAACCGAGGCGTCACAGTCAATATTCGATGTACTGCCACCACCAAACAGGGAACCGAGAAATCCTTTTCCACCGCTTTGAACCGGATCCCAGCCGAGACCAACCAAGATTTTGGAGAGTCCGGGATTACCTTTTGTCAAATCAACTCTTTGTCCTTTTTGTAAATTAATTGCCAAATCAATCACCTCATAAAATAAGTAATGGGAACCTAGCCAATATGTAGTTTTTATCATTATCACCGGGCGGAATCGCCGCGTTGATTGCTGCTTATTTTTGCTTCAGCTGTTTAAAGTTTTCCTGCAGCTGTTCCAAACGTTTTGTACCTTCTGCCCTTAGTCGCTTGTTTTCTTCTTCAATTGCTTTTGTCTCCTGCATTCCTTTGATAATAATGTTCCACGATTCCTCAATCGTTTCAATTTTTATACTTGGACCGCCGGCCAGCCGGGCAATATCAGCACTTTGCTGTGAAATATTTTGCGCGTTTCGCACAAGCATTTCGTTTGTTCTTCGATCAAGCTCACTCATTGAGTCCGCAACAAGTTTCTGTCTTTTTGCGGCTACAGCTTGAATTAAGCCATTTTTAAAAATGGGAATGGTGGTGACAAAGGCTGAATTAATTTTCCCAATAAGTTTTGTATTTCCTCTTTGCAGCAGGCGGATCTGTGGTGCCGTTTGCAATGCCACCATTTTAGCCATTTCCAAATCATAGATTCTTTGTTCCAGCAATTCGATGACATTTTTTAAACTGTCAAGCTGCATGGATGCCAGCTGGTCTCCTGCGGCAGCGCGGCTTTCGAGCTGGGGAAGCTGAATGTTTTTTAATTCTTCTACCTTCATTTGACCCGCTACAACATACTTTTCTAGCGTCAAATAATATTGGTAGTTTTGCTCATACATTTGCTCAAGCATATTAGTGGAATCGACCATCTCATGCTGGTATTTCGATATTTCTACATAAATTTTGTCTATTTCACCGCCCATTGTTTGATACTTTCCAAACAATTTTTCGACGACTTTTTCCCCTTTTTTAAAAAGCTTTCCGAAAAATCCCGTAGAAGTTTTCTGAAAGTCCTTTGGATCAAATTTGTCCATGATTCTGCCAAGCTGTTTCAAAAGTTCCCCTGAGTCTTCAATTTTCGTTGTACGCATATTGTTTAAAATTTGATCCGAAAAACGCGAAATTTGTTCGGCCGGCTCTTTTCCAAATGACAAGACTTGAATTTGATCGCGTTCATCGATCGAATTGGCCAAATTTTGAACCTCAGGCTCTTTCCGAAGAGCGAGCTTAATATCTTCAGCCTTCGCTTCAGTTAATTGATCTTCAACATGAGCGGGCGTCAATCCTTCAAATGAATTGGCTGATGGACTCATTATTCATTCTCCCCTTAAATTTTTTAGAAACCCGTGCAGAAAGTTTTTCTTCAACTTGGAAGCTGTCCGAAATTCCTGATCAAAGACAACATCTTCAAGCCAATGGGTATCAAATAACTCTTCATCAAGATAGTTTTCGATATCATTATGGCCTGCAGGGTTATAGACAACCACATCGGCTCCAAAATGATTCAGCAGCAAGAGCAATGCGGCGTCAGATCTTGAAAGTTGGCCGTACCGCTCATTATTGTATAAAACAAATTTAGGTACGGTTTGCGAGTAATCAAATTTCTCCAGCAGCTGAATGATATTTTTTGGAATATGCATGGCTGTGCTGAACAAATAAATTCGTATCTCCTCATCGCTTTCATTTGGCAATTTCTTAAGACGAGGATTTTCACAAACTTGTTTGACAGTATGGGCAATTCCCATTTGCAGTCCTAAAGGCAGATGAGAGTATGTCCAATAATGGGCTTGGATCATTTTTTCCGGATTTAAACTGCCATCTTTGTTAAGAGCGCTGCGATAATGAAAACGAAAGTCATTGGCTGTCTCGGTTGTAAATGGAAATTGCTGAATCAAAAGGCTGTGGCTGGTTTGAACAAGTCCATTGATTCGTTCCCAATATTCTTTTTTATTTTTGCTTACACCTTGTATTTTTGCGAAAAGGGATGGGATTTTCACATGACCGTTCTCCACTTCGAAGCCCGGCCGGATCATAGCAAGTTCCTTTCCCAAAAGAAACAGCTCATCATACGTCGTTTTTAACGTTATGCATGAAGGGATATATTCTCTCAGCTGCCATGGCTTATACAGCCCGGAGCCGTCCTGATGGAGAATCGATTCAATTTCTTTCGAAGCACGGTAGGCTACTGTTGTTTTCCTGCTTCGTTTTTCAGTTGGAAAAGGATCTGGCGTTTGCTTGTTTGGATATTGATAAACAAATGTCTGTTCTTCCACGATTCCCGCGAGCGGTTCCTTGCCATCAGGATGAAATAGAACCAAATCGCAGCCAAGAAGCATTAAATAATAAAGAAAATATTGATGGCTTTTTTTAAAATCACCATACCATAAAAATTTGGGCATGGACGTTTTTGGATCTGCTTTTGTAAGCGGCTCTAGCAAATGGTTTTTCGACCATTTCACAAGATCGACTAAAACTCTTCTTAAATCGGGATGATGCAAGCCGCCGGGTTCTCTTTTCTCAAAGAGACTGACTGTTTCAATCATTGCTTCCCGTAATTTGCGATGAAGGAGCGGATTTTCAGATTTTAAAATCAATTGTTCCCCATCAAGGAATGCGACAAATCTGTTGATGGACAGATTTTGCTCTTTGTTAATCGTCAAAACCTTTTGAACCGCCTGAAACTGCCGATTATCAATTGTTTTGTCAAGCGTTCCTTCGCTTAATAACGAGAAACCGAATTCTGGCAAATGAACATACTCATACAACTGGTTATAGTATTCGTCGGCATCAAATGGAATACCAAGAAAGGTGGCGACAACTTGCCCAATTTCAATTACGCCATTTTCCATTGAAAACTTTGGCCGTTCGGGCAGCGTTTTTTTTGCCAAATTGAGCCAATTTTCAATTGAGAGGGCAATTTTATGAACTTTTAATTGATTATATGATGGAAACATCCTCGGTCCCTTCCCTCTGAAAGCGAAAGATTTTAAATCTGCTACCATTCCATCATAACATAGTTGCTTATTGTGTTCATTTATTTACGAATCAAAAAAAGAAATGTTTCATTGTTCACAAGCCCATTTGCATTTTCACCTTTTTCTCTGTCCTTTCATACTATTAAGTACTCAGAACAAAAAGCAGGTGAACAATTATGAGATTTCTTTATCGACGGCCAAGAATTGAGACCATTCAGGAAGAATTGGATACAGTAATGGACGTCATGCTCTCCGATTTCTTTATCTATATCGACTTGTTTTGGTATAGTTTGATTTTCTCTTTGCTTCTTTCACCAATTGTTCATTCTTTTCTTTTCTTTGTCATTATATTCTTAAGCTGCTACGCCTTTTTTAGCTGTCTTTATCATTTTGTCTTTAAACGCTCTAGCGTGAAAGAGTAGCGTTTGCTGCAAGAAGCGATCGAAATTGTTGCAAAACTTCTTCTCCCGCTTCAATTCCCTGGCTTTTTGTTTGAAGTACATCCGCTGCTAGCCTTTCATTTGCCAACTCACCGTGGCGAGGGATCAGCCGAACTTTACAGCGTGCAAGAAAATCCCAGTCAAGAATGGAATCACCGGCCCCAGCGATTGCCTGTTCACCTTGCCGTTCGCAAATATAGCTTAGCGCATCCCCTTTATTGATCGGCTTAGGGATAAAATACAGTTTTCTTCCCTGCATGGAAGCATTCCAGCCAAATAAATGCGCAGTCTTCATGATTGTTTGTTTATCCAGCCAATAGGGGATCTTGTCGAATACAAAATAAAAAAATGCATCGTTGACATGCCTTAAAACAGCTGATTGGCAACTGAATTGGTTTTGAAAATAGGCTGCTACTTCCTCTTTAGCTGCTGCGTTTTGTTTCAGCAGAACTGCCAAATGTTCAGACCATTCGCGAATGATTTCACCTTTGTAATAAATCTCAGCTCCGTTTGTTGTAATCACATAGGAAGTTGTAAAAGTTTCCCGGAAAATCCCAATTCGTTTAAATTGATCCGTTGTTCTTGTTGTTACCGGAATAAACATACTTTTCCGGCATACTTCCTCAAGAATCCGAAGTCCAGTCAACGTCATATAGGAAATATTTTTTCCATCTTTTTGTTCTACAGGCTTCACTTGCAATGGATCAGGACAACCAAGCTCTGCGATTGCCCGGTTTGAATAAATCAATGTCCTGTCGAGATCGGAAGCGATAATCATCATTAAGCGCCCTCCATTGGTTTAATCAAGCCGCAGCAAAGATAACCAAGGTTCGGCTGATGTTCCACTTTAACCTTTTTTTCTTGTGCAAGTAAAAGAACATGCTTCACATATGGGCTTTCCAAATCCCGAATGAGCACTTTCCATGGCACCCTGCGCAGCAACACTCTCGTTGTTTCTCCGACGCCAGGCTTGATGAGATGCGAATTGGTTAGATCAAATTCCTTCTGAAGCCGTTCAACTTCTCTCATACCGATAAAATCCGCCTGAAGGCCCTCTAGTAGCCTTTCTCCGACCGTTTTCTTTACCTGATCGGAAATAAACGGAAATTCATCACTAATCAAGTCGATATATTGATTGGAGACATCCATCTCAGCTAATTCTCGATAATATTTTGCTCCGTGAAAATCATTTTCGCCAATGTATTCTTTATTTAACACAGTCCGGCTGACAAGACCGGAGACAGTTGAATTTAAACAGGCGGATGGAATTAAAAAATCTTCCCTTGTGCCGAACAATGTCGTGCAATGACCTGGATCGGCTAGAACGGCAAGCGTGTCGTCAAGGGAAATAGCATATTTCTCTTCAAATGTACGGCAAGCTTTTGTTAGTTCAAGCGAAATTGCCCCTTTGCCTGTCCAGCCATCGACAAATTGGATGCGGTGGTTCGGGTGCATGCTAAGAATATAGCGAATCGCGTTTTCATCAATCCCCCGGTCGCGAATAATGGAAATGCTATAATGGGGGATGTTAAATCCGAAACGAAATTGGATATACCTTTTCATCAGGATGCCAATCGGCGTCCCGGCACGGGCTAATGAAACGAGAACGGTATTTGCCCCTTTTTGATGGACGATTTGTTCGGCAACGATTCCGATATTTAACGCTACTTTTTGTTTATATTGATCGAGTGACTGCCAAAATAAATCCATATATTTTTTTGGGGGCTGATACTCGATTGGCAATGATTCGCTATAATGTCCGCCCGCTTGAACCTTTTTTTCCCGCTTCTCGAGTGAGTCCTCAAGCTGGATTGAACTTAAATCTTTTAATAAAAAAACGACATCCTCTCGTTTATATGAACCGATTTTTGCCGGCTGTTTGCTTTTTATCATATTGCTCCCACCTCATTTTGCGAAAAGAAAACGAGTTTAATGGTTTGGACACCCGTGTTTTTCAGTTGTTCCAAAAACGGTTCAAGCTCTGAGTCAGGTACTTCCCGTTCAAAAAATACAAACATTTCATCGTAAAACCCCTCGGGAATATTGTAAACATAATTTGTGATCTCGTCATTTTCCGGATTTGGAAAAGCGGCCTTATATCTTGCACCGTATCCTTTCTCATTGTGAACGAAAATAGGACTTCTTGTTGTAGATTGATAGAAAATGCCATTCCCCAATTTTGCAGCGATTGCTAATGGCAAATACATAAACTCTCCTGTGCCAAGGCAAAGCGTTCGCTTGCCGGAACGCTTTTCTGCCAAATAAGCAGCAGCCCGGTTTACTTTCTCGGTAATTTCTAGAACTTGATCCGTTTTAAGACCAAACCGCCCCGTTTCTTCGATAAAGCATGCAGTGCCCATCTTTCCCTTTTTGGCAACCGGAGAATTCCTTTTTTGCGGAAAAAACTGCGATACTGCAATTCTTTCAATTTTAACGGCTGTCTTTGATCCCACTTGGCTATCTTCATCCTCGTCGGGTACTTCTTTTACGGAATCGATGTGCACTGTTCCGGCTACAAGGCTGATGACGTGTATGTTTATCCCCAATTCCAATTCAAGCTTCGTAAAGGCACGCTTGCTCTCAGCGGTGCGCCAGTCGAGGATTGCGGCAACCGTATAATATTTTCGCGGAAAACGAGAATGAATCGAGCGAATGATATTTAAGGCGGTTTTGCCCGTTGTCAATTCATCATCAACGAGAACAATGTCCCGGTCATTTTGAATCATGTCGAGTGGAAAATAACAACGGTGAGAAGTGGCATGTGAATGTTCTTCTTCAAAAACAATGACCGGTTCCTGATCTTCAAGTTCCTCCCTCGTTGTATGGACGTAGCTGGCATTTGTAAAACAATCGGAAAAAGCATGTCCAAGTGCTGTCGCGGTTTCCGCAAAGCCGATAATCATTGGGCAGACGGCCATTGGAATAAATGCGTCCCTTTTGAAGTCCGGATTTGTTTTTAAAAACTCTGCCAGAAAAATCGTTTTCCCGTCAAATTCAGCATTCATTTTTGTTTCATAATAGCGGACGGCGAGCAGAGCCGATGTTAACAAGGCTTTGTTTGGATGGATTGGTATATGCTTGCCTATCAGCTTGCTCATAAATAAAAACGAGCGCTTGTTATTGATTCTTGCAGCCATTGTAAATAGTTCATCGACTGGAAGGCTAAATGGATTATCGGTCACCTCTACCTCTATATTTAACAAGTCAAGGATTGGAAACGAGTACTTCTTTTTGTAAGAGGTCAATGTTTGTGTACTTCTCATGCAGCACCCCGTAAACGTTAGATTTTTGAATGATTCGTTGCGCCCAATATAGGTGGGGCTTCATTTCGTTCATTTTATTGGAAAAGGAGCTCTTTGCTACTCCCCCTTCCCCTGTAGCTGATTCGATAATGCTGAGGGCATCCATGTATTCTTCGAAAGAAACAACATGCAGGGCTTGAACAACCTTAATATGGGATGGATGAATAATCGTTTTTCCGATTAAACCATTGGCGATATCCATTAGCACTTCTCGAATAAGCCCATCGAGATTGCGATCAATTAAATCTGCCCGCCATTTCAAGCCCCGTTCTCCGAAATGATCACGAAATAGAGTTTGTCTTAGCTGCGGCTTCAGCCACCGTTCATTCCCAGAGAAATACTCCCACACCGGCCCGGAAATGACGTAGGGAGATTCCACCCGCTGAAAAACATTGATAATATCAGCGATGCAATCCCTTAATACTGCAATATCATATGCAGTCAGATCAGCACTTCTTCTGAGTCCATAAATTCCGCTGAAATCGGTGGCGCCAATCCGCACATTTAAAATGTTCTCTCTGTATTGATCCACTATTTTTTTAATTCCTAGCAGCTCGCTCATTCTTGTTTCTTGGTACATAACCTTTGCTGATTCCAAAATTGGCATCGCATAAAACGGGTGCTCGTCTGTTGAAATCACCGAAGCCTCTTCAAGAATTGCTTTACCTTCATTGGCTGAAAACTTGGGAATGACCACACCGGTAAGCACATGAACGGATTCCTCCAACCTTTCCTTTATACGGCAAAATTGCTCGAATGAGCGAATGCGAATAAACAGCAATGGCAAGTCTTCCAAGTCTATGTACTGTTTTTCAATTTCTTGCTGGAGCATCTTTAGTTCAGCAATCACAGCTGCTTCTGCAGTTTCTACTTGACGGTCACCGACTGCATCTTCCAAATCAAGCACAATCGACGTTAAGCCGGCATGTTTTTTTGATAAAATTTCCTGATGAATATTCTTCCGTGTAGCAGGCATATAAAGCGTCGCACCTAACCCATAGGAAAGTAGCTCCCGGTCGGAATGTTTTGTAAAGGGTTGCGGCGGCTGATAAAACAAGGACTCTAATTCCTCTCCCATGTAATATGAAAAAAATTTCATCCGAGTGCTCCTTTTTTTAAATGTTAAAAAAGAAGGGATACAAGCATGAGCTAGTTTCCCTTTTTTTCAATTCTATAAAATTTATTTTCCGCTTTCGGAAACTTTTTTTCTGTTTAAGTAATGAACAATGAAGGTTGCGCCAAATGTAAGCACAAGAATAATAAAGAAGTACAACGGCTCCAGTTCAAATCCAAACACGCCAAGGAACATTTTGATGGCAATGATCGCAATTAAAATATATGCAGTTGTTTCAAGCTCTGGCACCCGGTCAATCAAGGTGAGGAAAACACCAGCAACACCCCGCATCATCAACACACCGAGAATACCGCCAACAAATAAAATCCAGACTTCATTACTTACGCCAAATGCCGCCAATACACTGTCAACAGAGAAAGCAATATCCATTAGCTCAACTGATACAACCGTTCCCCAAAAAGTACCGAACAAGCGGATCAGCAAACCGCCCTGGTTTACTTCATGGGCATCTTCTTCTCCACCATCTCCATCTTTTTGCTTATCGATGAAATATTTAATGGACAACCATGCTAGATAACCTGCGCCAATTACTTTAATCCACCAAAGTTTGATCAAGAATACACCTAAGCCGATTGCTAAAAATCGGAAGCTATATGCTCCGAGCAAACCATAGAATAATGCTTTCCGCCGTTTTTTCACCGGCAAGTGTTTCACCATAACAGCGAGAACAAGCGCGTTGTCGGCCGAGAGTAGCCCCTCAAGAATGATTAATGTACCGATCAGCCCCCAGCTGACAGGGTCTGTTAAAACTTTCACCCACATATCCCATTGAAAGAATTCTGCATAGGTGTTTAAAATTCCTTGTAAAAATGACATTCAAAAACTTCCTCCACTTTTTATTCTGTCCGATAAAAACACCTGGCAGAGCGTTACTGCCAGGTCTCCCAGCTTTTTTTAGTTAACCAACCTGCAATCCAAAATCGGTAGCAAGTGCTGCTAAGCCGCCCTGATATCCGCTGCCGATTGCACTAAATTTCCATTCTCCATTATGGCGGTACAGTTCACCGACAACAAGAGCGGTCTCGATTGAAAAATCTTCCCCTAAATCATAGCGGATTAATTCCTGGCCGGTCTCTTCATTGAAAATCCGGGCATATGCGTTGGAAACTTGTCCAAAATTCTGGTTTCGCTTTTCCGCTTCATGAATTGTGATCGTAAAGGCAATCCGTTGAATGTTTGCAGGAATGGCAGAAAGGTTAATTTTTACTTGCTCATCGTCGCCTTCGCCAGCGCCTGTACGATTGTCACCTGTGTGGAAAACCGATCCATTGCCACCGTTGGGGTTATTGTAAAAGACAAAATCGCTTTCGGCTGTGACTTTTCCATTTTCTCCAAGTAGGAAGACGGAAGAATCCAGGTCAAAATCAAATCCACCATCGTATTTATTTGTGTCCCAGCCAAGACCGACCACAACATTTTTTAAACCAGGGTTTGTTTTTGTTAAATCAACTTTTTGTCCTTTTGATAAACTAACTGTCATCTGTTTTACCTCCAATTTGCGTTATAAATTTATTTACGGATTCTCCTACAAAAAGGTTTCATACTTCATAAAGTTTTTCCTATTAACCAGCAAATGAAACCTATTAACTCATCCATTTAGGCGGAGTATTTTTCGCCCAATAAATGGCGCCGAGTTCCTGATGGCTTTGAAAGTTGTCTTTGGCCGTATGATAATGAAAATTAAACCAATACCCTGCTTGCGGCGGATTATCGCGGCGGACATGAAAACGAAGCAGGTCTGTGTTTGTTTCCCGATTGGTCACGTGGAAAATTTTCTCTGAACGGCCTTTACCAGGGTGTTCAGATATGGCTAAATTCTGCAATTCTTCCGCGGGGATTTGACCCGCCATACTTTCAAGGACTTTATTAATATTTGGCAAAATCACTTCGCGAAATTCATCTTCGATTACAGGTTTGATTTTCGTCCCAAATTTTTGAAAGGATAGCATCTCTGCCTGTTTTTTAAATTCTTCTATTACATTTTCTTCTTGGGCAAGCGGTTCGGGAAGCGGTGGCTGTTCGATGCTTGCTGTCTGTATATTTGTTTCAATCGCTTCATTATCGGTTTTTCCGGCATTTACATAATGGTTTAGCTGTGCAGGTGTTACGAGGCCAAACGTTAGGATTGACACCGTCACAACGAGCATTTTCTGGATCCACTTGTTCATTTGAATATCCCCTTTAAAAATAGATGTAAGGGTTTTCTTTCTCCTTACAATGCGTTTCAAACTTTTAAACTATTACTATTATAAAATATCATACATTTATTGACGTTAAAAGAAAAAAGAGCAGCCCCTTGGATGGTCTGCTCTCTTTTTGTCCATTTTAGCAATTTTCTTTTATAGCTGTCATGATGTTTTCCATTACTGTTTCCATCGAAAAGCCCTCAATCTCGTGGCGTGGAATAAAATGAACAACGTTCCTGCCATTTAATAAGGCCATTGATGGAGATGATGGCTCATAGCCTTCAAAATACTCACGCATTTTTGCTGTTGCTTCCTTATCTTGACCGGCAAAAACGGTTACGAGATGATCCGGCTTTTTATCACTGTTTACTAATGCTTGCGTTACCGCCGGACGTGCCAATCCTCCAGCACAACCGCAAACGGAATTGACAACGACTAGGGTGGTTCCGTTAACCGATCCCATAAATTGTTCAACACTTTCCGCTGAAGTTAATTCTTCAAATCCGACCCTTGTCAGCTCTTCGCGCATCGGTTTAACCATTTGTCTCATGTATTCTTCATAAGCCATAGACATACAATTCCCTCCCATTCACTAGTTGCTTTGTAAGCATACTATAAGTAGTGATCCATTTTCAACGATAGGATACAATGTTAATTAGACGAGTTTCGAGCTTCCGTCATCTGTTTCCAAACAGACCCTTTCGCTTCCTCGCCGCCCTCAATCCGCTCAATCGCTAGCTTGGCCTGCAGGCGGACTTCAAATTCAGGATCGTTTTCAGCCGCTTTCAATGCGGGCAACACCAACTCGTCACCTTCCTCGTATAAAAACATCGCCGCACGCCAGCGTACAAGTTTGCTTTCATCTTTCAGCGCCTCTGCCATTTTTTCTGACGCCTCTTTAAATCCAAGGTCGGATAAACAATCCCCGGCAGTTCTGCGCACGGTCACCGCTTTATCCTTTAATGCTTTATACAAAAGCGGGAGTACTGCTGGATTTTTAATCATACCAAGATAGGCTGTCGCAAGTCTGCGAATCGAAACTTTTTCATCCGATAAAGCTTTTTCCAAAATGGGGATGTCTTCAATTGTTGGATCATCCATTTGTTCAAGAAGCTGGTAGCGAGTTTGCCATTCAGGATGATCGAAATCCTTTACGGTTGGCTTTTGGCGTTTTTTTACAGGCGTTTCCTCCGTTGATGGTTCTCTTTCCAAGCGAGCTTTGTTTACAAGCTCCTCAAGCCGTTCCATTGGGTAGGCAGCAATTAGCTCCTCGACAACGTCTCTTCCAATTTGATCAAACTCACCGTAGCGGACACCCTGGTCTTGCCATTTTCTCAATAAAATATAGTTATCTTCAGGGTGTTGGGCTTTTTCTCTAGCCTGCAAAAAGGATTCCGGCATACCAAACCGCTGTTCCATACCATCGTTTGTCAACTTTACTTGCAGTGGAATGCCTTTGAACATTTGGATTTGAACTTTAACTTCCCCGAAATGTTCATTGGGAGTAGCTGCCTTTTCAACATCCTCAGCTACTTCTTCACCAAAAGCTTTTCGAACCTTTGGCAAAATTTCCTGCCAATCGTATTTTGCATTCCGCTCAACCGCAAGAAAATCGGCAACATGGTACACACCTTTTACACCATCAATCGTTAGAATTTCTTTGATCACTGCCGGAGCACCAGCAAAATTGTCTTTTTTATAATTATGGCTTGTTCCCATTGGAAGTTCTTCATCCAAACTAATTTTCATTGTATTCGGGCTTGGTGTTGGTTCAATGGATTTTATTTTCACCGTCTTCACCTTTTTTCTGCTAGTTTCTTTATTAGTTTAACACATTGTTAATGTGTAGTCCTCAACCAAACAAGTAATCCATTTATTCGTTTTCAGCTAAATCAGCCAAATATGTCCAGCGCTCAATCAGCTGTTCAAGTTTTTCATTTAACGAAGCTTCCTGCTTCATCAACTCCTGGGCTTTTGTAAAATCACTTCCCGTTTGGTTCATCTGATTGGTGATATCTTCAAGCTGGGCTTCAACTGCTGCAATGACCTTATCAATTTCCTCCCATTCTTTTTTCTCCATATACGTCATTTTCTTCTTTTTTTCTTTTTCTGGAGCTTTTCCACCTGCAGGGGCAGCCACTTCCATTTTAGCGGAAACAGTAGTATTCTCTTCGTTAAGGTATTCTGAGTAATTGCCAAAATAGGTAGCAATTTCCCCATTTCCTTTTAGAATGAGCAGCTGATCTGCCACCTTATCAAGAAAATAGCGGTCATGGGATACCGTGATTACAACACCTGGAAATTCTTCTAAATAATCCTCCAGTACTGTTAGGGTTTGTGTATCTAGATCGTTCGTCGGCTCGTCCAGCAATAAAACATTTGGGCTTGACATAAGAATTTTTAATAGATATAGCCTGCGTTTCTCCCCCCCAGATAACTTGCGAATCGGAGTTCCATGGGTGTATGGCGGGAATAAAAACCGTTCCAGCATTTGTGCCGCAGAAATTGTTTTACCATCCGACGTTTCCACAACTTGTGCCGTTTCCTTTATATATTCAATCATTCGCTGGTTTTCGTCCATATCAACGTTTTCTTGTGTATAATAGGCAATTTTAACCGTTTGGCCGATAATCAATTCACCTGCATCAAGCGGAATCCGTTTGGCAAGAATATTCAACAACGTCGATTTTCCTGTACCATTACTGCCGATAATTCCAATGCGATCCCCTGGCTTAACAAGCAAATCAAACGCATGTAAAATGACATTATCGCCAAACTTCTTATCTGCTGATTTAAGCTCAAACACTTGTTTCCCAAGCCTGCTCCCATTTAAGGTTATGCCAAATTTATCTTTTGATTTTTCATTGGCCAGCTGCCCTTCAAGCTGCTGAAAACGGTCAATCCGCGCCTTTTGTTTCGTCGATCTTGCTTGAGCACCGCGCCGAATCCACTCCAGTTCTCTTCGAAAAAGATTTTTTTGTTTTTCGATTACAGCTGCTTCATTTTCTTCCCGCACTGCCTTCGCTTCAAGAAAGGCAGCATAATTTCCTTTATAGCTATATAGCTTTCCTGCGTCCAATTCAACTATTTTATTTGCGACCTTATCGAGAAAATAACGGTCGTGAGTCACAAGCAAAATGGCACCGCTATATCTGCTCAAATAATCCTCAAGCCACTTTACTGTCTGAAAATCAAGATGGTTTGTCGGCTCATCAAGTACGAGCAAATCAGCCGCTTGAATTAACACTTGGGCCAATGCTACCCGCTTTTTTTGCCCCCCAGAAAGTTCGCTGACTTTCTTATCAAATTCTTCAATTCCAAGCTTCGTTAAAATGGACTTCGCATTGGTGCTCGCATCCCAGGCACTAAGAGCATCCATTTGTTTTTGCAGCTCGAAAAGATTCTCTTGAAGTCTCTCGTTGTGTGATGCTTCGTTTAATTCCAACAATGTTTTTTCGTATTCCCGCATTAAGTTTAAAATAGGGGCATCACCAAAAAATACTTGCTCTAGTACGGTTCGGTCGGTGTCAAATTCCGGTTGCTGATCCAAATAGGAAATCGTATAATCTTTTCCATGTAAAATCTGGCCTTCATCCGGCACGTCAAGGCCAGCTGTAATTTTTAGCAAAGACGATTTGCCGGTACCGTTTATTCCAATCAATCCGACCCGCTCTTTTTCCACAATTGTAAAAGATACTTCGTTAAATAGCTTTTTTTCTCCATATGTTTTTGTAACGTTTTCGACCGTAAGCATTTTCATGATTTGTCCATTCCATTCTCTAAAAATTCTTATATAAAACGAGATCGCTGATAAAGGCAATTCGACTGTCTTTGCTATTTTATCATAAAAAGAAAAAGGACACCCCGGTATGGACATGTCCTGAAAGAATTTCGCTTGTATTATCGATCGTGTAATGTTTGAAGCCGATACAATGTTATTTTCATAAAGTCGATCATTTCGATCAAATCTTCCATCTGTTCTTCCCGGATCAGTCTTGCAAACTCAACGGCAGCGATGCTTTTTACAAAATGCCCTGCCAACGGATCAAAAATGGTATGTATGCTCATTTTTCGATTGGTACCCCAAATTTCTGTTAAAATCTTCACTATTTCATTGTAGTCAGCGAATTCTTGCTGATGCGGCACGATAAATTCCAAGTGGAGATAGCTGCCGGCGAGACTTTTAGAGAGCGAGTCATCAAGCAACTCTGCAGCAAGATTGTTTAAATGCGATTGCAATGAAAGTTTTGCGGTAATCGGTTTGTCATTATTGTTTGCCAATGTAAAAGACAAATCATAGCTTCTGGACAGTTTTGCCGTATTCACGAGATCATTTCGATCCGATATTTTTATTTCGCCGCTTAAATCCAAGTCGTAAAGTGCACCTTCGAGAACTACCTTCATATTCTCAAATGCTGTCGGATCAAACATTCTCCCACCCCTTTAGAAAAACTCGAGTGGATAATCCGCACTCGAGCTGTTTTGTATGATCTCATTAAAATAAGCCCATTGCATGCCCTTCTTCGTCCACGTCCATATTTAACGCTGCAGGTTTTTTCGGCAGACCAGGCATGGTCATCACTTCACCTGTTAGAGCTACGATAAATCCGGCACCGATCGAAGGTTTAAACTCCCTGATTGTGACAGTAAAATCAGCTGGACGACCTAATTTTGCCGGATCATCTGATAAGGAATACTGTGTTTTCGCCATACAGACTGCTAAGTTGGACCAACCGAATCGTTCAAAATCAACAAGCTGCTTTTTAGCTTTTGGCGAAAATTCCACATTTCTTCCGCCATAAACTTGCTGCACAATGGTCCTTACTTTTTGCTCGATCGAGTCGGCTAAATCGTACAGAGGATGAAATTGATTTTGTTCTTTTTCGATCACATCCAGAAGTTTGTTGGCCAGCTCTATTCCGCCTTCTCCGCCTTTTTCCCATACTTCTGTTAACGCTACTGGGACAGCTTCCCGCTTACACCAGTCCAACAAGGTTTGAACTTCTTGATCCGTATCGGTAATAAATTTATTAATCGCAACAACAATGGGCAAGCCAAATTCTTTAATGGTTTCAATATGCTTTTGCAAGTTTGCGAAGCCAAGGGTAAGCGCAGCAATATTTTCGCTTGCAAGGTCTTCCTTTGGCACGCCGCCATGCATTTTCAATGCACGAATGGTCGCAACAATAACAACTGCCTCGGGCTTAATCCCAGCACTCCTTGACTTAATATGTAGAAATTTTTCTGCACCTAGATCGGCGCCAAAGCCAGCTTCCGTAATAACATAATCCGCCAATTTCGCTGCGGCCTGTGTTGCGATTACACTGTTGCAACCATGAGCGATATTCGCAAATGGGCCACCATGAACAAGTGCGGGGGTATGTTCAATCGTTTGAACAAGGTTTGGCTTCACTGCGTCCTTTAACAGCAATGCCAAAGCTCCTTCTACACCAAGATCGCCTACCGTAACAGGCTCTTTTTTGTCATTATACGCAATGACCATGCGGGATAAACGCAGTTTTAAATCTTTAAGGTCTGTGGCAAGACAAAGAACAGCCATAATTTCAGAAGCGACAGTGATATCAAATCCATCCTCCCGCGGCACACCTTGCATCGGTCCGCCCAACCCGACAATCACTTTTCTTAATGCACGGTCATTTAAGTCAACTGCCCGTTTCCACACAATTCGGCGCTGATCAATTCGAAGTTCATTCCCCTGTTGAAGGTGATTATCAATCAGGGCAGCAAGTGCATTATTTGCAGCTGTAATCGCATGAAAATCACCAGTAAAATGCAAATTAATGTCTTCCATCGGCAATACTTGGGAATATCCTCCGCCTGTTGCACCGCCTTTGATTCCCATTGTTGGTCCCATCGAAGGCTCTCGCATGGCAATAATTGCCTTTTTACCGATTCTCGTAAAAGCATCACCAAGTCCTACCGTCACGGTCGATTTCCCCTCGCCTGCGGGAGTGGGATTAATCGAAGTAACGAGAATTATTTTTCCGGTATTGTTCTTCTTAATCCTTGCCAAGGCCTCGTTTGAAATCTTCGCCTTATATTTCCCAAAAAGCTCAAGATCGTCCCCATCTAATCCTAACTTCTCGGCAATTTCCACAATTGGCTTCATTGGCGATGCTTGAGCGATTTGGATATCCGTTTTCACTTTGGTTTTCATCTCTCTTTCACTGCCCCTCATTCCGTCAAATTGAATTCCGAATCTATTGTACCAAAACTTAGGCTTTTTTCGAAAAATATTTTGAAAAAGAATATACGTCTTTTCCTAATTTAGAAAAATGCTTATAATGGAAATACTGAAAATTTTTTAAAAGGGGGATGTTCTGTTGCCTATCAACATACCAAAACGGCTTCCGGCCCGGGAAGTTCTTGAGAAAGAGAATATTTTTATCATGGACGATGAGCGGGCCGTCAGCCAGGACATTCGGCCGCTCAATATCTTAATACTAAATTTGATGCCGGAGAAAGAAAAAGCGGAAACACAGCTTTTAAGGTTACTGGGGAATACGCCGTTGCAAGTGAACGTCCGCTTTCTAAAAACCCAATCCTATGAATCTACAAATACAAGCAAGCAACATCTTGAACAATTTTACACGACTTTTTCCGAGATAAAAAAACAAAAGTTTGATGGGATGATCATAACGGGAGCACCGGTTGAATTGCTGGAATTTGAGCAAGTAAAATATTGGGAAGAGCTGACGGAAATCATGGATTGGGCAAACGAAAATGTCACGTCCACCCTTCACATTTGTTGGGGTGCTCAAGCTGCCCTTTACTACCATTATGGAATCAAAAAATTTGAACTTGAACGGAAATGTTCGGGTATTTATGCCCATAGCATTTATGAACAAAATGAGATTTTGCTGCGTGGGTTTGATGATCAATTCTATGCGCCCCACTCACGGTATACGGATGTTTCCATAGAAGAAATCACCAACAATGAAAATTTAAAACTTTTAGCAGCTTCGAAAGACGCGGGTGCACTTCTGATTGCTTCTCGCGATCGCAAGCATGTCATCATTACAGGTCATTTGGAATATGATGCTGATTCGCTGGCACAAGAATATGCCCGTGACATCAAAAAAGGGTTAGAAATACATATCCCGGAAAATTACTTTCCAAACAATGACCCGGACCAACCGCCTGTAAACTGCTGGCGTTCGCATGGGCACCTGCTGTTTTCCAACTGGTTAAACTATTATGTATATCAAGAAACACCTTACTCATGGCAATAAAAGCATTGGAGAACCAATGCTTTTTTTATTTTGCCGTGAGTGTGCAACCTTCTTACACTGTTTATTATCCATTTTGATTAAATCACATAAAATAAAGCAACACTGAAAATAGAAACGTGAATGAGGAGGGATTGCAAGTGGAAAAAATTACGGCGCTGCACCGGAATTTTTTTGGAGAGATTATCAGTTTTGTTACTTCGTCAGGCCGTGTCATTTCGTATCAGAAGGCCGTACAGGAAGCTGAAAACGGCTGGATTGATGGGATCGAAATCAAAGAAGATGCGGACGGAAATGCATTCTTAATACCTACAACCGCCGAATCGTTTGATGAATACCCCAATCTATTTTAAAAGCATCTGGGTCTTCGACACCAGATGCTTTTTTCCTTTATTTAATTATTTTCATTTTGCTTTTGTATATCTTTTAAGGCAGCAATCCGGTTTTCATCTTCCTCAAAAAATTGGACGAGGTCGCCGATCCGGTCGATCGAATCCCAGCTTAAATGGTGTTCAATCCCTTCAACATCGCGATAAATATTTTCTTCTTTTACACCAATGATTTTTAACATTTGTTCAAGCAGCTCATGGCGATAAACAAGACGCTTACCGATTTTTTTTCCTTTTGGTGTCAAGACAAGACCACGGTATTTTTCATACACAAGATATTCATCTTTATCAAGCTTTTGAACCATTTTTGTTACGGAGGATGGATGAACTGACAACGCTTCGGCAATATCCGACACCCTTGCATACCCTTTTTCTTCAATCAAAATATAAATTTGTTCAATATAGTCTTCCATGCTTGGTGTTGGCATTCCGCACCCTCCATTACAATATTAAAAATTTCATTAAAAGTTTACTATATCTGCAAAAGACAGACAAGGTACTATGTCACGATCCCCGCTTTTTTCACAAGGTATTCATCGAGTGGCTTTGTTTTTCTGATTCAAACAAAAATTTTAGCTTATTTTCGTGCGAATCCCATGCAAGCCTAGCGTTGAATGTTTTTTCCTTTTTTGTAAATCCTTCGATAATGTCTGTTTTGCCTTCGGCCAGCAGTTTTTTTAGATTTTTTTGGGTAACGGTTTTTCCTAAAATTTTTTTGGAAATGGTAAAATCGCAGTGATTCGTCTTATAATTGGTGCAGCCGTAAAAACTGCCTTTATCAACTAAGTAGCCGTCACATTTTTTGCAAGGACCAAGTTTTGCGCTGCCTCTTTTTTGCTGTTTCCCAGGTGTAAATTGTTCCCTTTCTTCTTCCGAAAAGCTCCAGCCGTCCGATTGCTCTATTCCTGCTTGAATCAAATGCTTCACCATTTTATTCGTTTGTTCCATAAAATTTCTTGGTGATGCCGTTCCTTCTGAAATTTCCTTTAGCTTTTGCTCCCATTTTGCTGTCATATCCGGAGCAGCAAGGAGCTGGCTGCCGATGGCATCGATTAAGATTTTCGCTTTAGTCGTTGCATAAACAAGATTTTTCCTGACTTCAATATAGCGGCGGTCTTTTAACATGGTAATGATTCCTGCTCTTGTTGCTTCTGTTCCTAATCCTTCTGTTTGGGCTAAAACTTTTTCCAGTTCTTTATCGTCAATATGCTTGCCTGCGGTTTTCATTAAGGTAATGAGCTGCCCTTCTGTGTAGCGCTTGGGCGGCTGTGTCTGTCCTTCTTTCACCCTCACCTTTTCTGTTTTTCCCTGTTCACCCTTTTCAAGCTTTGGCAGCGCTTTCTCTTCTTCACGGTCCTTTGGATGGATTACTTTTCGCCATCCTTCTTCAAGCTGAACTTTTCCTTTTGAACTAAATGAGGCCCGGCCATCAACCAATGTTGTTACAGTAGTATATTCTGCAATCGCTTTAGGATAATGGGCTGCAATTAAACTCAGCACGACTAAATCGTAGATTTTTTGTTCGTCAGCATCAAGTTTTCTTGGGATCTGCTCGGTAGGAATAATGGCATAGTGATCCGTTACTTTCTTTTCATTTACATACCGTTTGTTTTCGGCAATCGAGACAATCGGGAGAGGAAAAAATGGTTGATACACATCCAGTAAAGCCAGCTTGTTTAAGATTTCAGGAAATTGACTAGCCTCTTCTTTTGTAACATACCGAGAATCGGAACGGGGGTATGAAAGATTGCCTTTTTGATAAAGTTTTTGCAAAAGATCGAGGGTTTTCTTTGGAGAAAACTTGTACCGCTTGTTTGCTTCAGCTTGCAATGCAGATAGGTTGTACAAAAGCGGGGGGAAGAATTCTTTCCTTTCTGCTTGAACATCTGCAACAACCGCAGGCTTCTCCTTGCAAAAAGAGGCGATTTTCTCAGCCAATTCTTTTGAATCGATCCGGGTTTCCCCATCTTTCTCCCATTTACCTTGATATTTTTTGCCATTAATTAAAAATTCCGCCTGTACTTCCCAGAAAGGCTTTGATTGGAAATCTTCAATTTCCTTTTCCCGTTTTACAATCAGTGCCAAGGTCGGGGTTTGAACTCTTCCAACTGAAAAAACATCAGAAAAGCCTTGTTTTTGCAAAAGCAAGCTATACAATCTTGAGGCGTTCATTCCGACAACCCAATCGGCACAAGCACGGGTATAAGCTTCATAAAAAAGATGGCGCGTTTCGCCTTCAGTTAGCAGTTTGCGAAATCCCTCTTTAATTGAATTAGGGGTTAGCGAAGAGATCCATAACCTTTTCATCGGCTTTTTGGTGTTGGTCAAACGAAGGATAGTGCGGATAATTAACTCGCCTTCTCTCCCGGCGTCCCCGGCATGGATGATTTCCGTTACCGCTGGATTGGAAAGTAATTTTTTAATGACAGCGAATTGCTTTGCTTTGTCTTTCGTTACCTCATACTGAAATTGTTCAGGAATGATCGGCAATGAATCCAATGACCATTTTTTCCACTCTGGCTGATACTTTTCCGGCGGAACCAATTGACATAAATGGCCAATCGCCCATGTCACATACGCACCGTCGGGAAAAATCTCATTTGCGAAAACTTCAATATAGCCATTTTGCCGTTTATGCTGAAACACGGACGCTAATGTTGACCCTTGATCCGGCTTTTCTGCAATTATTATTGTTTTTCCCATTTTATGGTCATTCTCCTTTTAATTCCCAATATGCAAACCGATTTTTCCTCTAGAATTTTAAAAATCAATAGAATTTGAGATTTGTTTCAACAGGACTCGCTCTCGTATACCAAAGCCGATTAGTCAAATGTTAATTATAGGGGATGAGACTAACATTAACCTTTTTTTGCAGGAATTTAGAGAAACAGAAACATTATCTGTTTTTTTTAAAACCAATGCTACTCTTTTTGCTAAGTTAGAGAAAAGAATGCTATCACAAAATGAATGTCTTATGGCATTCTCTATTGTAACAAATTCTTGTTCAAATGTAATATAAGTTCAACGCTCCTAAATAACTTTTCCTCTTCTCACCACATTCCTTTTGTAAAACTAACACTTGATTTTTCGCTCCAATTAATTAGAAATATGCAAAACTTCTTTACTTTGAAGTGACGTTCTTTAAGTATTAATATTAAATAGAGGAAACTCTTTTTCCCAAAAAGTTTTAGAAGAAATAACGGCATTTGTGCTATCTTGTAGAAAAGAAGCTGTTTCATTTTTGAACATGTGTACTGTCTTCTCTCAGTTGTACGTTCACGCTTTCCTTTTTGGTTTTTGGGCTATCAAGTAGGGATGTATTCAACATCGAGTGAAACCATTTGAATGTCATCCTATTTCTCATTCTGCTACATTCTCAGTTGTTTGTGTCTAAAAATTTGGTTGAAGTCCATCCAAATTATCATAGGTGGATGGCGGTTTTGTGGTTTATAAAAACACAAAATATTCCGTTTTTTTGGAATAAATATAGTTCTTAGGAATAGATTTTTTGTATGATTTCTATTTTTTGTAAAGGAGTGGATGGGAAATGAAAAAATTATTCGTGTTGTTTAGTAGTCTATTACTAATTTTAGGATTACAAATTCCGATTTACGCCAACGCCAAAGTTTTTAATAAGATTCAGGCTCAAACAAAAGATTCCTCTTGGAAAAAAAGGAAAAAAATGATTGAGAAAGCTATGATTGAGGCCTACACTAAACGTAATGATAACGACGTTATCCAAAAATTACAAAAACTAGGAGTTGAATATTTAGGTTCAACCGTTGAAACTTCTCCTATTAATTATAACACAAGTACCAATAATTTCATCACTCCATTAAGCTATGGTAGCAACGTTACACTATCACTTTCATATTATTGGGATAGATTTTCCGCTTGGCCAGAAAATTAAAGAAAAGTAAAATAAAGTAATTAGATAGTTTTTTCAGTATCTAATTACTTTATTTTTTATTAAAAATTTACACTCTATGGAGGAATATGAATTTGCAAAAATTTCTATTGATTTTTTTGGGTTCTTTTCTTATATTCGGTATATTTTTTTGGTCTTTATTATCTCCATCTATTTCAGAGGATGATGTACAACTGACTAATGATATAAAAATAATTTCTACCTCAGGGCAGTCAGATAAAAACCAAGTTGATAAACTAGAGGTAAGTATCCTTCTTAAAAACAAGTCATCAAAACCTTTATTTAACAAAAAAAAAGATTATTTATATACGGTTTATCTTTATAACCCATCTAGCTACAGATTTTTAAAGATTGAATATGCTAACCAATTAAACCCAAAAGAACTTTTATTAGGTTCTGATTCACGCACTAAAAAACGGGTGATTAAAGATTTAAAAAATGCAAACATTCCTATATCATATAAGAATGGTATAGTTGAAACACCTGGTTTTATGTATTTGGGGAGAGCGCCTCAAATTTCAATGGAGTATTATTTTATTCAGAAACAAAAAGTTGTTAGGAACGACAATTTTTATGTAGTTTTTTCTTTCTACCAAAAAAAGTATGGAAAAAACTTGAGCTGGTCAAAGATTTATACTGTAGAAGTAACAAAAAATGAAAGTGATTAGGATGGCCTTCGAACAACGGACATCCTTTTTAGGTTAGTGTTAGAGAAGGATTTACCAAGTTGCGGGATTTTTTTGAGGGAGAGAGAACTACAAAAATTAAATAAAAGGGCAAAAAACAAGTCCGGAAAAACGCCGGGCTTGCTACAAAAGTCGTTAAAACGGCCGATCTAACTGATAAAGTCTCCGGTAGCGCTCTACTTTTTCGATCAACTGCCTGTGTGTACCTTGCATTGTGATCAAGCCGCGGTCAATGAATAGAATGCGATCCATTTTGGACATTCCGGCAAGGTGATGGGTCACCCAAATAATCGTTTTTCCTTTCAACGCTGCAAAAATCGTCTCGAGCAATTTTTGTTCCATTAGTGGATCCAGTCCAACTGTTGGTTCATCCATAATGACCACCGGCGTATTTTGCAGCAAAATTCGGGCAAGCGCAATTCTTTGCCGCTCACCACCAGAAAACCGCCCTCCAGTTTCGTGCATATTTGTTTCATAGCCATTTGGCAAACTTTCAATAAGTTCATGAATCTGGGCTTGTTTTGCGGCCAGATAAACTTCTTCATCCGTTGCATCAGGCCTGCCAAGCCGAATGTTGTTTAATACAGTTGTATTGAACAAATACGGTTTTTGATTCAATATGGAGATGATTTCAGGAATGAACGATTCTATTTCATCTGCTCTGATGCCATTCAAAAGGACTTCACCACTTTTAGGAGAAAGAACCCCTTGGAGCAATTTTAACAATGTAGATTTCCCCGAACCACTCGGCCCGAGAATCGCTATTTTTTCCCCTTGATTTACCTCAAGGTTAAAATCTCTTATCAGTGATGCCTCTCCCGGATAGGCAAACGTGATATTTGCAAACCGAATTGAAATATTGGAAAATTCTTCAAAGGATGCCACAGACGATTGTGTCGCACTCGGCGAATTTTTAGATTCGATAGAAGTTAAATGGTCCACAGACTCTTTATAGGATGAAACCTCACTCACTGCACCAGAAAGCGGCAAAAACGATTCAAGTAAAGACATCATTACAAGGCCCACAGCTGCAATAAAGGTAGCCGGAAATTCTCCAGCTTGCGTCTGGCTGCTCGCCCAGTAAACCGCTAAAATGACAACAATTCCCAGAACAGCTTGACTAAAAAACTCGCGCCAGTTGATAAAGGATTGTTTTATCACATCAATTTGCTGCCATTCCTGCTCGTTTTTTTCATACTTTGCGATCAAATCCGGGTATTTACCGCTGAAAACCCAGTCGCTCATTCCAAACACCGCATCGGTTAACTGCCGGTACAGCATGCTTTTCCTCTGCTTTAACTGTTCGTTTTTTGCTTTCAAATAAACAAAAGAAAGAAGCGGGCCAACCAAAACAAGCAATCCGATCAACACGCCGAGCAAGATGGCAAATGGAATGGAGAAAGCTCCTGCAAGAACAATGATGATAACATAGACAACAAGCGAGACCACAGATGGAATCAAGGTTTTTAAATAAAAATCCTGTAAGTGCTCGATATCATCTGCTAAAACACCCAGCAGGTCGCCAGTCGCAAACCGCTCCCTTAGAAAAATCGCCTGTGGTTCAAGAATTTTATAGAGCCGGGTGCGCATTTCAGAGAGAATTTTTAAGATAAATTGATGGCCAGTCAACCTTTCAATATAGCTTATAACCGCTCTGCCAATCCCAAATGTACGAACGCCGACAATTGGAACGTATACCATTAAGATCGACTCCGGCCGGGTTGCTGCTTTTGAAATTAAATATCCGGAAGTAAACATCAAACCAGCGCCAAACAGGACGGTAAGGGCGCCAAGTGAAATGGCTAGCAAAAATAAGCCTCGATATTGTTTGAGGTATGGAAAAATCCATTGATCTTTATTCACTGCAGGCCCTCCTTTTGCGCCATAACTAATCGAAAATAATAACCTTTTTTATTCATTAATTGCTCATGGTTTCCTGTCTCAACCAATCTCCCTTGATCAAGGACAAGAATTTGATCCATATCCCTCATCCAGTGCAGCCGGTGGGTCGCAAGAAAAACAAGCTTTCCCTCGAAAAGAAGAAGCATCGTTTCTTTCAGGTCCGCTTCCGTTTCAATATCTAAATGGGCGGTCGGCTCATCAAGCAAAAGGATGGGACGATTTCCCAAAAACGCCCGGGCAAGGGCAATCCGCTGTTCTTGTCCACCGCTGATCGTGCGTCCGCCTTCTCCAATCGTCGTTTCCAATCCATTTGGAAGTTCCTCAATCAGCTTATGAAGTCCCGCGGCTCGAACCGCATTTTCCACTTCACTTTGAGCTGCTTCAGGATGATAAAAGCGGATGTTGTTCAGAATGGTATCATGGAACAAATACGGATGCTGCGGGATGTATGTCAGCTGCCTGTGCCAATCATTCTGTGATAGAGAAGACAGTTTTTTTCCGTCGATAAGAATTTCTCCTTTAAAAGGAGACAAAAATCCGGCCAGTAAATCGATCATTGTTGATTTTCCGGCACCGCTTGCACCGATAATCCCAATTTTCTTTATGCCTGCAAGTGAAAATTGCAGGTCAAACAATCCTGATTCAGTTTTATCTTCATAATGAAAACTCACGTTATTCACTGTTAACATGCTCGTTGCATTCCATTGCGGAAGTGACTCAGATTGTTGTTCAGCTGAATTTTTATTCACGATCTCCTGAATTTTCCTACCAGCTTCTTTGCCATCCAATGTGGCGTGATAATCGGCTCCGACTTCCCGAATCGGCAAAAAGAACTCCGGTGCAAGGATCAAAATGGTTAGTGCCGGTTTCAGATCCATTGTTCCATTGATCAACCCCATCCCAAGGAACACTGCAACCGTTGCAATTGAGAGCATCGTAAAAAAGTCTAGCGCAAAAGTCGATAAAAATGCTACCCTTAATGTAGCCATTGTTGCATGCCGGTAGTGCTCACTGACAAGGCTGATTTTTTCGCTATGCTTTCGGCTAAGCCCTAAATATTTTAATGTTTCAAGTCCTCTTAACGAATCGACAAAATGGTTGGAAAGCATTTGATAGGATTGATATTGGCGATCCGCTTTGCTGCGGGCCGCCAATCCAAGCAAAATCATAAAGATAATTAAAATAGGAAAAGCAAGAATTAAGATAACCGCAGACCTTACATTTTCAAAAAAGATAAAGATGACCACCATCGCCGGAATAAAGGTCATGTTCATCAATTTTGGCAAAAATAGCTCGAGATAGCGGCGAAATTTCATGGTACCTTCCAAAATTAATGTGACTGTTTGCCCGGTGCCTTCTTCCCTCACAAACCGCGGACCCAACTGGAATAATTTATTAATTACCGATTTTCTAAGATTCACACTCGTTTTAACCGCAAATTGATATGCAAGCTTTTTTTTCAAAAAAGTCATGGCCTGACGGGATATAAGGGCAAGAAAAAAAATGGCTATTTTTTCAAAAGTATGACGAAACAAATCTCCCCCAAAGAGGGAGGAGATTGAATCTGCCAAGAAATAGGCTTGAATGATAATCATCACAGCTTGAATAGCCGTTAAAACTGCAAGCAAAACAAGTACTGGTTTGATTCCCTTGTATGAGAATAATGATTTATCCATCAGTACGTTAAATGCTCCTTGTCTGTCACGCGTTTTCTAAAAACATAGTAGCTCCAAATCGTGTACCCTAATACAAACGGTAAGATCGTCAATGCAACAATGGTCATCACTTTTAGTGAGTATCCACCGCTAGATGCATTATAAACGGTTAGATCATACGCTTTGCTGATGGAGCTGATCATCACCCTTGGGAATAGACCGACGAAAATGGCTGATACGGTAAACACTAATCCAAGACCGGACATCGTAAACGCCAGTCCTTCACGTTTTTGCGATATAAACGCAAAGCTAAGTACATACGACACTACAATCAGTGCAACAAGAATGAGTTCAGGTACGCGGCGAACCTCAAAAATATCTGTCATCGACCACGACAAAATCACAAAAACGACAAGTGAGCCAAGAACAGCAAAGACGACTTTTTTCGCTAATGCAGCTGAACGTTTGCGAAGATCGCCATCTGTTTTCAACGTTAAAAAATTTAAACCGTGCAGGAACGTTAGTAATGTAACAGTCAGTCCGCCCCATATCGAATAGATATTGATAAAGTCGGAAAACCCGGCTGCCATGTTCATATCTTTTTCAATTGGCATTCCTTTTAACATGCTTGTAAAGAGAACACCTAATAGGAACGGAGGCAACAGGCTGCCGAAAAAGATCGTCCAGTCCCAAATATTCGTCCAGCTCGAGTTTGCAACCTTGCTGCGAAATTCAAATGATACACCTCGGCCAATTAAACACAGTAAGACCGCAAGCAATGGGATATAGTAACCGCTGAACATGGTTGCATACCAATGTGGGAAAGCAGCAAAAATTGCACCCCCGCCAGTTAGCAGCCATACTTCATTCGCATCCCAGAAAGGCCCGATGGCATTGACCATGACGGATCGTTCCGTCTGATTGCGGGCTAAAAATCTTGTTGACATCCCGACACCAAAATCAAAACCTTCCAGGAAGAAAAAACCAATAAATACTACGGCAATTAAGACAAACCATAATTCGTTTAATTGCATTTTAGGCACCTACCTTATTGAACGGATCTGCGGAAATCGGACTTTCAATGCCTTGATGGGCCCCAGGGCCTTTTTTAATTTCACGAACCATCAAATAGACCATCACGGTTGCCAGAATCGTAAAAATCAAGACATACATAATAATTGAAAACAGCACGGTACCTGCGGAAACGTTCGGCGAAACGGAGTCAGCTGTTGTCATTAGGCCAAAAACAGTCCAAGGCTGGCGGCCGACTTCCGTCATGATCCACCCAAATGTATTTGCAAGGAATGGGAATGAAATCGCCGGAACTAAAAATTTCAAGAAAGTCTTGCTTTGTTCCAATTTTTCTTTTTTCCAAAGGAAAAGACCAATTATCGAGAGCAAAATCATCAAGGTTCCAAAGCCGATCATTAACCGGAAGCTCCAATAGGTTGTTTTAACCGGTGGAATGTAATTCGTATCTTTGCCGACTTTCGCATCATATTTTTGCGAATATTCCTTTTGCAATGTCTCCATACCTTTTAAGCCGCCTTCAAATTTCGAATAAGACAGAAAGCTTAATGCATACGGAATATTGATCTCAAATTTGTTTTCTTTTTTTGCCGAATCAATAATGGCAAACGCTGACCATGGAGCCGGGTCGGTAGTATCCTTCCAAATGGCTTCCGCCGCGGCCATCTTCATCGGCTGAGTTTTCACAAGATATTGTGCTTGACCATGGCCGCTTAATGCTGCTCCCAAGCTTCCAATCAAACCGATGACTAAAGCCATGTTTAATGATTTTTTATAAAATTCCATATGCCGTTTCTTCAATAGGTTATAGGCGCTGATTCCAGCTACAAAAAAGGCTCCTGTGCTTAGTGCCCCTGTTATAACATGTGGAAATTCGACCCATACTTGACCATTGGCAATTAAGGCCAAAAAATCATTCATTTCGGCTCGGCCATTCTTTAGCGCAAAGCCAACCGGATGTTGCATAAAAGAATTGGCTGTCAAAATCCAAAATCCTGATAGCATTGTTCCAATCGAAACAAGCCAAATGCTTGTTAAATGAACTTTTTTCGGCAAACGATCCCAGCCAAAAATCCATATCCCGATAAAAGTAGATTCCATAAAAAAGGCAAGCAATGCTTCAATCGCAAGCGGTGCACCGAATACATCCCCGACGAAACGGGAATAATCCGACCAGTTCATCCCGAATTGGAATTCTTGAATAATACCGGTGACAACACCGACGGCAAAATTGATTAAAAACAAATGCCCCCAGAATTTCGCCATTTTTTTGTAAATTTCATTATTCTTCACAACGTACAACGTTTGCATAAGTGCAACCATAAATACAAGGCCAATCGTAAGCGGAACAAAGAAGAAGTGATAAACTGTGGTCACAGCAAATTGAACTCTGGCCAAAAAAACTGGATCCATATGCATTTCCTCCTCGATAAATTTTTAACATTTTCCAATAAATCATGCTCGCAAATTCACAATAAAAAAACCTAACATTACTGCTGAAATACATAACAAAGCCGGCTTTTGAAAAAATGATGACAATAACAATTATTTATTTAAAATTGCTATTGTATCAAAATCTCAATATTATATTAGCAGACATTTATCACATTTCAGCTCCATTATTTTGTCTAATTTATGACATCTATAATGCAGGGGCTGTTGTTTGCCGCAACAAAAAACCCGCTCAACCATTTGAGCGGGTTAACAAGTTTTAAATAGTTTTAATGTAGGGTCTTGAATATACCAATGATCAATCGGAATAATGGTTGATACTGTTAAAATGAATGAAGGTACTTTTTCAACAATAAAAACAATGGCGCCGATTTTTTTATCAAGCATCATAAAAGCTTCGCCGTGTGAGTACGCCAGCAAGTCTTTTTCTATTTGAAGCAGGGAAGTTAAAATGGCTTGTTTCTCTTCTGCTCCTACTGAAATCTGGGGGGAAAACCTTAGTATCCATTCTTGACCCTCAATCGAAAATCGGTACATATACTCCTCCCTCAATCCGCCATGCATTGGTTATTAAAAAGTATGAGCATGAGGAAAATTTATGTTTAAAACAAAACTGATTTCAGACATTTTTTAATATTTGCAGATTTTGTGTTAAGATTAAGTGAAAAAACGCTTCCATTCCTTGACTGTCCCACTTTATTCATGTATATTAAAATCATCATGATACAGAAAAATCGTCGCAAGTCAATTGCCGGTAATGTCTGCACCATGACAATATTTAACGAAGACGCTAGTTGTGTCTTGATAGGCTTAGGAGGAAGAAGCATTATGCAAAACGGTAAAGTAAAATGGTTCAACAATGAAAAAGGCTACGGTTTTATTGAAGTCGAAGGTGGAGACGATGTATTCGTACACTTCAGCGCAATCCAAGGTGATGGCTTCAAGTCTTTAGAAGAAGGCCAAGAAGTTTCTTTTGAAATCGTTGAAGGTAACCGTGGACCACAAGCAGCAAACGTGGTAAAACTTTAATCCAAAATACAACTCAAAGGCTGGCAAACACTGCCAGCCTTTTTATTTTATGAAAGCTGTTTACCATATTCCTTTACTTTCTCCCCAACAGTGCACTGGGAAATGCAAAATCGATGGGCAGCCCTTTTTCCTTCCGATTTCCGCAAATAGTTATACAGGAAACACCCATCGCAATAGTGAGACATCATCGATTGCAGCGTCTCAAATACCTCGGTCCTGTTCTTTTCTTTCATTGTATATCGTTCCTTTCGATTTTCATTATAGCAATTGGGTTTTGGAAAAAATCTCTTTTCCTTCAAGTGCCTGACTTGCCAGTTTGTCAGCCTCTTTATTATCATTTCTTGGAATAACGGTATACCTTGGGTCAAGGCCAAGGTTTTTGATTTTCGCTTCAATTCGGTCAAGCCATTTATTCAATACATCTTCGTAGCATGGCCATTCCCCCTCAAGCTGTTTTAAAACAACTTGGGAATCTCCACGAAACTCACATGGTAAATGATGAACTTTTAGCTCTTCTAGAATGGAGAGAGCAAAATAGAGCGCAGCATATTCCGCTTCATTGTTTGTTTCCATTTCATCAATGCGCTGATTGGCGCGGATACGAAATTTCTTTTTCCCTTGTTTGAAAAAAATCACGGTCCCAAGTCCTGCCACAGCTGAATCTTTTTTAAATCCGCCATCAAAATAGACCAATAATTCATGCGGATCCTCTTCAATTTCATTCACCAGTTTTTTCATCTCTTTTAACGTCCACGTCGTTCCCATCTCGTCGGTGAATAATAGCTCGCCTGCTTTCCCTGCTTTCTCAATCTCTTCACCCGTCTGTATCGCCAGTTCTCCGGAAATGTATTCCGAAGTAAATGGCACTGTCCCTTTTCCTTTTACAGGATAGTTCCATTCTATTTTATATTTCATTTTCTTCAAACCTTTCTTTTCGATTCTATACTCTTATCATACCCATGCAAAGAGATTAGAAAAAATCATAAAAATTATGATAAAATTTTTGTAACAAATCAAATGGAGGAACTAAAATTGATCGAAGTTTATATTGACGGGGCCAGTGCCGGCAATCCAGGGCCAAGCGGTGCAGGGATCTTTATCAAAGGCCAAGGAATCCATGAAAAACATGCAATTCCGCTCGGGGTAATATCAAACCACGAAGCGGAATTCCATGCATTGATTAAAGCCCTTGAGATTTGCCTTGAAAACAACTACAAAGCGGTTTCCTTTCGAACCGATTCCGAGTTAGTCAACCGGGCCGTAGAAAAGGAATTTGCAAAAAACAAGCAATTTGCCCCCTTGCTCGACAACGCTCTTCTGCTTTCAAAAAGGTTTGAGCTTTTTTTTATGAAATGGATCCCAAGCCGCGAAAACAAAGTAGCGGATGAGCTCGCGCGTAAAGCAATCCGGGCAAATAAGTTGGAGGAATAATAAGTCCATGCACAAATCAATCATTGCCGACAGCAGTTTGTTATTTGTTACATTTATCTGGGGAACTACTTTTGTACTTGTACAAAATGCCATCAATACCGTTAATCCCCTTGCGTTTAACGGGATTCGTTTTTTGATGGCCGCAATCCTTTTATCCTTATGGTTACTTCTTTTTGAAAAAAAACAGCTAAGGCAGCTGAATAAGCATGCAATGTTGGCAGGCGGTTTTATCGGTTTTTGGCTTTTTTTAGGCTATGCAACCCAAACAATCGGGCTCCTTTACACGACCTCTTCCAAAGCAGGCTTTATTACTGGCCTAAGCGTTGTCCTTGTTCCATTGTTTTCAATGTTTTTTTTAAAACAGGCACTTGGCCGCAATGCACTTTTGGGCGTTATCATTGCAACAGCCGGACTTTTTTTGTTAACAGCTGCCGACTTTTCGCCGCTTAATACCGGGGACGTTTTAGTCTTTTTTTGCGCGATCAGCTTTGCGCTGCATATTGTTTTTACTGGTAAGTTTACGACCAATTATCCGACATTATTACTGACAGTCATTCAAATTGCCACCGTCGGTTTTCTCTCTTCGATCACATCTTTGTTCGTTGAAGATTGGCGAAATACGTTCCGATGGGAAGTGTTATTATCACAAAATGTTTATATTGCACTATTGATTACATCATTGTTTGCCACTGCGTTTGCGTTTTTGGCGCAAACGCGATTCCAAAAATATACTACGACAACACGGGTGGCGCTTATTTTTGCAATGGAGCCTGTTTTTGCGGCAGTAACCGGGTATGTATGGGCCAATGAACGTTTAACGACCGGAGCCCTGATCGGCTGCCTGTTAATTTTTGCAGGGATGATCTTTTCAGAAGTACCTGGCCCAAAATTTTCTTTTCCAAAAAAACAGTTAAAAAATAACTCCCTTTCTTAAAAAGGGAGTTATTTTGTTAAATTGGTAAAAGTTCTTTATCTTTTACAAACCGCAATGCGGCTTTTCGTGTATGAATGTTATTGGCTGTTAAGGTTTCAAGCAAGGCGATATAAAAACTGCCGTCAAAACCTTTTTGGGCTTTCAACGTCAGTTCGATAGCCGTATTCGTGATTTCATCCGATGCATTTGTATAGCGTTTACCAAAATAAATAAACCCAATCACATCTTCTTGAAAATGAAATCCCCGTCCTTTTAAGTCGAGCATGTATTGATCCACCGTCTGCACCCGGCTGTGTCATTCCTCTCTCCATAGTCTAAAAATCACTACTTAAATCTTACCTTATGGATGAGGCTTTTTCTATCTTTTTTTGTTATCAAGTGGCCGATGATACCAACAACAGAACCGAATAGAGCACCGCCGACCACTTCTTCCGGCTGATGACCAAGCATTTCTTTCAGCTTTTTTGGTGTTTCCTCTTTGAAAGGCACCGTCTCTTCTTTATGAATTTTTTCCAGCAGCTCATCCATGGAATTTACTTTCAGTGTCAGTTCGCCCGTTTGCCGGCGAATTCCTTGAGCATCATACATCACAATTAATCCATAAATAAGAGAGAGGGCAAAGTCAAAGGTTGGAAGACCGCGCTTTAAAGCGATATACGTCGTCAGGGTAGAAACCCCAGCCGAATGGGAACTTGGCATTCCGCCTGTTTCAAAAAAAGCTTGTGGACGCCATTCTTTCTTTTTCACATAATGGATCGGGATTTTTAGACCTTGGGCAAGAACAATACTTAAAAGGGCAAAATATACCCCTTTGTTCATCTCATTCACCTCTTTTTGAATGTTGTGAAGCCGGTGTTTTATTATTCCACTAGGAAACACTATTAAACGGAGGTGAGGATTAGATGAGTAAAAAGCATCACACGAATCGCGGTGTAAAGGCTCCTGGTGTGACGCCGCAAGGATATGGACAAGATGCGGAATTTGCCGAAGAGCCGAAAAGCAAATTAGAAAACGCAGCTAAAAAGAAAAACACAAAATAACGAATGTAACGTGACCTTGTCGTCACCAAAGACTGCGAAAGAAAAGGCTGCCGTTGACATGGATAGGCAGCCTTTTTAACAATATTATGAAACACTGGCAGCTTCCGCCGGAAGGATCCGATGAAGACCTCGCAATTCTAATTCTGAAAATTTGTTCAGTACATTTTCCTTAGAAAATTCCAGCTTGGCTTCTTCCAAGGTGCAGCTTACCGGAACATCGCATTTTATTTTTGCAAGTTCTCTTGAAAGATGAAGCATCTCCAAGTCTTGAGCAATCTTTGTTTTGTTTGCTTTTGACAAGAGATCTAAATTGGCAAGAATCCCTTCAATATGTTCAAATTCTTGGAGCAGCTTCAAAGCCGTTTTTTCGCCAATTCCTTTTACACCGGGGTAATTATCACTTGTATCCCCCATTAAGGCTTTTAAATCGATCATTTGCTTTGGAGAAATGCCCTTTTCTTCAAAAAAAGAATCAGGTGTGTGGACAAGATAGTTTCCGTATCCTTTTTTCAACAATGCAACCGAAATGGATTCGTCCACAAGCTGAAGGATGTCTTGATCTCCTGTTAAAATGGTCACTTTTGCAGTGTCCTTTGTCTGACGAGCGATTGTTCCAATACAATCATCTGCTTCAAACCCAGCAACCCCGATATTCGGAATATCAAATGAAGTGACAACTTCCTTAACCAGTTCAAACTGGGGCAAAAGCTCGACTGGCGGCTCTGATCGATTGGCTTTATATTCCGGATACAGCTCCATGCGGAAAGTTTTGCTTCCCATATCCCAACAAACGGCAACATGGGAAGGTTTGAACGAGACAATCGCCATCATTAGATGTTTGACAAAGCCATGGATTCCATTTGTTGGAATACCCTTTGAATTTATCATAAATTGGCCTGTTACCGCGGTTGCAAAAAATGCCCGAAATAACAATGCCATACCGTCAACAAGCATGAGAGTAGGCTTTTGATCTTGCAAGGAAAGATCCTCCTGTTTCGAAATGGTAGTTAAAAACATGTCCTTCATTATAACATATAGTGAAACTTCAATCAGTGAATAGTTATTTCCATTTTCCGTCAATTGCACAACTTACGGTTCAATTTTGTTATCATCATAGGAAATCCAGTCGCTAAAGCTGCCGGCATACAGCTTCACTGATGGATAACCGGCTTCTTTCAGAGCAAGAAAATTAGGACAAGCAGTTATACCCGAACCGCAATAGACGATGACTTTTTTTGCCGGGTCAATACCGGCAAACCGCTGCTTCTGAACATCTGCCGAATGATACAATCCATTCTCCAATCCTTTAAACCAAGGTTTATTTACCGCACCAGGGATATGGCCTGCCTTTTTATCAATCAGCTCTTCAATCCCCAAAAATCGTTTTTCCTCTCTTGAGTCAATCAATACACAATCCGTTCTTTTTCGATCTACAACTGCTTTCACCTCATTGATATCACTAAGCCAATCATGTTGAATGCTGACAGCAAAACGGCTCTTCACTGTTTCGGGAACCACAGTGGTTACTTCATACTTTTTCGCTTGCCAATTTTGAAAGCCCCCATCCAAAACATAAACGTTTTGATGACCGATGTATCCTAACAGCCACCAAAATCGGGCAGCAAAAGCACCATCGCCCTGATCATATGCAACAACGATTGTATTGTTATCAATCCCTGAGGCTTCCAACTTTTCAACCAGTGCATCGAGTGAAGGAAGCGGATGCCGTCCGCCATGCTTACCGGTTGGAGAAGACAAATCCTTCTCCAGATCAAAAAAGACAGCGCCAGGAAGATGCCCATTGTGATAGGAAGCTCTCCCAAACCTTGAGTCGCTTAAGGAAAAACGGCAATCAACGATTCGGACATTGCGGTCTTGCAAATGGTCTAACAGCCATTCACTGCTTACGATATACTTCATCATTACTCCCCCATTGGATTTATTTTTTCATTTGCAGGATTTGCTGAATTTCGATCAACCGGTCTAATGCAACTCCGCCGCCAAGTGTGGATTCCAGGCTTACATAAAAGCCTTCCACCTGTTGGGCAATCTCATCTGTTAGCCGGAGACTCTCTTTTGCCAACACATCCCGGTAATAATCGCTTAATCGTTCCAATTGGATTTTTAAATAGTCATCTGCCTGTGGGCCTAACTGATCGTAAATTTCGTCACTCATCCGTTTTTTCTCATTTTTTTCAAAAAAGGATTTAGGATTTTTGAAATAAGCCAGGGCTTTTGCAAAAATACGTTGATCAAGCTCCTCGAAAGCCGGTTCGAACAAGAGCTGCCCTTCATTTTTAAATTCAAACGCAGCCAATGACAAATCAGGATTGATTTCAGATAGCTTTCGACCAATCATTGCCTGAAAATCGGTTAATATTTTCTCAGCAAACCGATCCAATCGTATGGTTGTCGCTCTCATCTCCTGTGCAAAATCGAACCCGATGCTTTGAAGAAATTCATCTAATGCCTGGTTTAATGATTTTTTTAGATTTCTTCCATCATCCTTTAATACGGAAGGATTGAATGCTTCTTTAAAGAAATCCCCAAAACGGTAAAAGACACGCTGTTTCATATAGTACAAAAGTTCTTCGGCCTCTTGATCCAGCCGCATTCTTAACGTATCGGCCGATTGCCCGCTTAAAAGGGTGTGAATTTGCTGTTTTTCCCGTTCCAGTTTTAACTTTTCTTGCTGCTTTGCCGCCGCATCTTCCTTTGAACTTCGCACAAGCTTATCAACGAGCTTGATAACCCTGTTCAATTCAGCTACTGAGGCAGAAACAGCCATATTCGTCAAATCCTTTTCAATAAAGGTATAAAAAGCGTTCCGAAATGGCGGCATGCCCGAATTTGGGTCGGCAGCAGCCTTGTTGTTTTTCAGCGCAAGTAGGCTGGATAGTGAATAAAGATGGGGATTTCGAATCCCGTAGGCATTGAGCTGCCCGGAAACATACTGTTCAACCACTTCCTTTTCCTCGTCGTTTTCAGCAAGATCAATAGCATTGATGATGAAAAACATCTTATCGAGCTGAAACGAATCTTTCACACGGCCGAGCTGAATTAAAAATTCACGATCTGCTTTCGAAAACGCATGATTATAGTACGTTACAAATAAAATGGCGTCCGCGTTTTTAATATAATCAAACGATACACCGGTATGGCGGGCGTTGATTGAATCAGCCCCCGGTGTATCAACAAGAGTTATCCCTTTTCTTGTTAATTCACAATCAAAATACAATTCTATCAATTCAACAAAACACGATTTTTCTTCGTTAGCAACAAATTCGGCAAATTCATCTGCAGTTGTTTTATAGACCGTTCCAAGCTGTTTATCAAACGATCTAAATCCTTTTTTAAATGCCTGCAAAAAGGAGAGATGGGTCTTGTTTATACCATCCTCTAGGGATTCTGACGCAAGGCTGGTGTCAATCATTTCGAGTGCTTCTGAAAAAGAGGCCGCCTCCAGACCGAAAATTTTCAACGCGTGGTTCACATCCCCAAGCATCCCATCTGGAACTTTAAATTTAACCAGCACTGTGCCATGGGGATTTTCATCTGTTACCGGCATCACTTTATTGATGGCTGCTGTTGTTGGATTCGGTGAAACGGGCAAAACCTTTTCGCCCATTAATGCATTGGCAAACGACGATTTGCCGGCGCTGAAGGCTCCAAACAATGCGACGGTAAATCCCTTTTGCTCAAGCCTTGAGGCTTTTTCTGCCAATTCTTGTGCCGTCTTCTGAAAACCGGGAAGATCTTCAATCACCTTGGATACCATTTTCAATTCGTCAGCTACTTGCCGCAAACGATTGACAGATTGATTCGAAAGGCTGACAACTGCTTGCGGCATCAATGTCTTCGGATCCATTGTCCCGACTGAAGGATTCAATTGAATGGTTTCCTTTTCTCCTCCGTCAGCAACAATTTCAAACTCCTCTTCTTCCTCGACAAATAGCGGTTCATGCACAGTTCCTTCGATCGGGTTTGTTTGCTGTAAAAGTTCTTGCAGTTTCCTTTGTTCACCTTGCAACTCGATCTCTTGCTGTTCGATCTCTTGATAGGCAAGAAAATATCGTTCTGCCTCTTTAAACTTTTGAACAAAGCGCTTCGTTTGTTCTGTTTGCGTTTCAGTGAGAGCCTTCAGAAACGCCTCTTTTATCGGCGTTAATTGTTTTTTTACAGCTGCTTTAATTGCATCTGCTGCATCATTGCAATAGTGTAAAATATATTCCCCAGTTAGCCCGGCTCCCGGTTTTACTGCATTTATCAGCAATTCCGGCGGAAACGTTACAGTAAATGATTGGACAAGCATCGTTCGTTCCGGAGTATTCAACATAGCTTCTTTTAAAAACTGACCCAAGTATTCCCTAATATGCCATTCAATTTGCGACTTTGTTTTGGCAAGGATGTCCTGGTAAAAACGGTCAAGCCTTGCTTTAAGTTCCATGTCCGTTTTTTTCTTTGCAAAAAGAAATCCAACTTTAAACTCAGGCTGCCTTGCAGTTAAATAGGCTTCGGCCAATTCTCTCGTTTCAAATGGAAACAAATAAGCATTTTTCATAATTTTGCTAATCTCTTGGTCAAAAGTTTTTTCCGCTTCGTCCTTGTTTTCATTCTGCTGTTCCAGCTCGGTACGCAGTTGACGAAAAGTTTCCGGTATTTTTTCTTGTTCATCCTGGGGCAAGTGATTGAGAAATTCTTTTGTTGCTTGCAGCTTTTCTTCGACCCGGATGCGTTTTTGGTTCAAATGATCCACGGCAATTTTTTTCAATGACTGATCAATTGCCTGCAGCCAAAATTCGTCTTTAGCAGCGATTTTCCCTGTGATAAACCGCTGCAATTCGGAAAATTCATTCAAAGGATGGTCGTTTTTTTTCAGCGATGTGTAAAAAATACGCCCTGGTTTAACGCCCCATGCTGCAAATGAAGCCGCTGCCGTTTGCTTAAATTCAGTAAAGCGAATTTCTTCCTCCCGATGTTTGTCAATTTGGTTGATTACAAGACAGACCTCTTTACCTGCTTCCATTAATTCCTTTGTGAACAGGAAATTCAGCTCTGCTTGCACATGATTATAATCCATCACGTAAAAGATAAGGTCGGCAAGATGGAGGGCAGATTCCGTAGCAATCCGATGGGCATCATCGGCAGAATCAATCCCCGGTGTATCCATGATCGCCGTGTACACAGGCAAACTTGTCCTTGAATCGCTTATTTCGATCTCAGCGATTTGATCGCCATCTTTACAATAATTTTTTACTAAATTGTAATCATACGGTGCTAAATAAATACGCGGTTTTTCTGCTTTAAAATAGACCTTTGCGTAATCTTCTCCCGACTTTACCTTAACGAGATTGGCACTCGTCGGAATCGGGCTTGACGGCAGAATATCTGCACCAAGTATTTTATTGATCATTGTCGATTTGCCTGCAGAAAAATGACCGCAGAAAGCAATTGTAAACTCCTGTTTTAGCAGTTTTTTTGCCAGCTGCTTGATTTTATTGGCATTTTCCCCATCCATTTGTTTTTCCAAATAATCGTGTATATCCACTAGTTTTCGTTTTACTACTTCCTCGGTTACCGTTTGGCCTGCAATTCGAATCATCCTGATATTTCCCCTTATCCCTGTTTCGTATTAGTTCTATTTTAAACGATTATTCAACGTTTTCCCATCCTTACTGCACAGGTCAGACAAGATTTGTTCACATTTTGCCATTGACATACAAAAAGGCCAAAATCCAGAGAAGACTCTGGTTTTTGGCCTAGATGCAGCAAAGGATTGGAACAGTTTCGCCTTTTTAAAAATCATTTCACTTAAGGAACAATCCTTAATGCAAGATATGTTTTAATACGTGTTTCATGACAAATGCATAGACAATAACCGTTCCACCAACAAGCGCAAAAGTCACCCAGAACACCCCTTAACCGAATCATTATTGATAATGATTTTCATCGTTGCTATTAGTTTAACATAGAGCGATAATCATTTTCAATAAAGCCTTAGGAACTGTCACAATTCTTTAACATCTTTAGGACAAATTCGTTACATTTTATTATTTCCGCTTATTAACAATTATTATTCACAAAAAAAGCCTCCCTATATGACGGGAAGCAATGCGTTTTGAAGGTTTGTTGTTGTGCAGATCCATTATACTATTCATTTTTTCTGAAAACATTACAAAATCTTTTCCAGTGGAAAGTAGTTTCTTCCTTATTTAGTTTCTTTCTGGTTTTGGACTTCAATGATAATTTTGTTTTTCGCAAGTGATCCGCACACTTTGCACCATTCCTCTTTGTTATAAAGCAGCCGGCAAGAGTCACAATAATATTTTTCCATACGGCACACCACTTTCAGAAACATTTTTGCAGCATTTATCTATCTTACTATTTATATTTATCGAAAACAGATTAGGTGACAGTCCAATCTGTCTTCAGATCATTTTTAACCCCAGTCATGATCCAGTCCTTTCATTACATAAATGTTGCGATAATTCACAATATATTCACAATTTGTGGCATTCAATGTGAGTTTACTCACTGTTATCTTAAATTTTCACCATTACCATAGTAGTTAGATAATCGATTTATGAACTATAAGTTTTTTTCTGCTTTAAAAGATTTGGAAGGGAGCGTTAAGAGAATGGCGACTAGTGAATTGAAAACAAAACAAAAGGCAGAAATAGTAGATCAATCATCATTAAATAAATCATTGGCCTCTATTTTCTTTTTGGGGCTTTTCATCGTCATTTCGTGGCTTGCAGTTTATTTATTTTTCATTCATTTTCGTTAAACTATCGAATTGCCCAGCTACAAAAGAGTGAATAACAGTACATATACAAATTGAAAAGTTTTGATTTTCTACCCATTGTCTTTCAATAGCTATTAATATAAGCGTTTCCGAAGTGCCAATTTGGCTCAAAAGAATATAAAACATGGTAACTTAAAAAGGCTCCAGCAAAATGGGGAGCCTTTTTAAGTGGTTAGTTTTTCAATTGATATATTTCGCTGTACTTTTTGGATAAATACTCAATTAAATACCGGGCGTTTAAGCCTTCTCCAGTTACGTCCCGCACTATTTCGAGCGGCTTTTTCATTTTCCCGTATTGATGAATCTTTTTGTTTAGCCACTCTTTTATCGGGCTTAAATTTCCCTCTGCTAATAATTGATCAAAATTTGGCAGTTCGGAGAGCATTGTATGTTTAAATTGGGCAGCATACATATACCCTAGCGCATAGGATGGAAAATAGCCAAAGCTTCCGCCTGACCAGTGAACATCTTGCAACACACCGTCTGCATCATGTTCGGGGCGTAAGCCTAAATAGTTTTCGTACATTTCGTTCCAAATACCCGGCAAGTCCTTTACTTCGATTTCATCATTGAACAATCCTTTCTCGATCTCATAACGAATGATTATATGAAGCGGATACGTCAATTCATCGGCCTCGATCCGAATTAATGAAGGCTTTGATTCATTGATTGCCCAATAAAAATCTTCTAGTGCAACTTGTTCAAACTGCCCATTCGTGTACTTTTTCAAAAGCGGGTAATGATTTTTCCAAAAATGAAAATTCCGGCCAACGAAATTTTCATAGAAAAGAGACTGGGATTCATGAATTCCCATTGAGGTTCCGGCGCATAACGGCGTACCGATTAACTCCGGTGAAATATTTTGTTCATATATTGCATGTCCGCCCTCGTGAATCGTTCCAAAAATTGCGGTTCGGAAATCTTGCTCATCGTATCGTGTCGTTATCCGCACATCTCCCGGGTTTATTCCGGTTGCAAATGGGTGAACAGTAACATCCAATCTGCCAGCATCAAAATTAAATCCCATTTTTTTAAGAATTTCAATGCTGAATTGCCGCTGTTGGTCTTTTGGAAAATATTTAAACAAAAAATTGGTCTTAGGCTTATTTGCAGACTGAGATATTTGCTGTACAAGCGGGATCAGCTTCTCTTTCAATTCGCCGAAAACACGATCGAGAGTTTCTACCGTAATACCCGGTTCATACATGTCCAATAAGGTATTGTATTTATTCCCTTCGTATCCCCAATAGTGAATAAACCGTTTTGTCATCGCAACCAATTGTTCCAAATAGGGGCGAAACATTTCAAAATCGGATTTCGCTCTCGCCTCTTCCCAAACACTTTCTGCTTTTGACTGAAGGATCACATATTGTTTGTATTCTTCTGCGGGAATTTTTTTGTTGCGTTCATACTCTTTCCGGCATTCTTCAAGTGTCTTTCTTGCAATATCCGAAACCGCTTCCCCTGATAAATTGGCTATGTATGCCGCCATTTCTTCTGAAGTAGACATCTGAAATACTTCAGAAGATAACATTCCAATCACTTCTGATCTTTGATCGATCCCCTGCTTTGGCGCTCCAGTGCGAAGATCCCAATAAATAAGCGCAAGCGCCTCATTGTATGCAGACATTTTCTTGATGTAGTCAAAAAATTCTGTTTCCAATTGATTTACATTCATACGGATCCAATCCCTCCTTTGGCTTCCTCCATATTTTAGCATAATTTTCTAGCGAACTTTCAATTAAACAAAAAAAAGAGCCCTTAACGGCTCAATGTTGAAACCTAGTTCTTACATTTTTTCCTTTCCCTTCGATTGCTCCAATGCGTATCCGGCCTGGTAAAGAATTTCTTCGTTTCCATGTTTGGCAATCATCTGAATTCCAATCGGCAAGCCGCTTTTTGAAAAACCGCAAGGCATTGTTAAGGATGGATTTCCTGTATAGTTGGTTGGCGAAGTTAATCGTAACAATGCATGCCGGACAGATTCCTTTTCCCCGTTGATTTCTACTTCTCTTTGACCAATGTTTGTCGGCAGGATTGGAAGGGCAGGAACAACCAATATATCGACATCTTGAAAGACTACATTAAATTGATTGATTAATTGATTCTTTTTTATTTGTGCCTGAACATATTCATATCCCTTTACGTCCCTACTCGCGAGCAATCGTTCATATACCTCTTCATCCATTGCTTCTTTGTGTTGTTGGATTGTGTCAATATGGACTGCTGCAGCTTCCGCCTGAATCGTAATCGTTTGAGCTGCCGCAATTTCTTCCAAGCAACTGATCTCGACCGTTTTGCTGCTGACTCCCATAGTTTCAAATTGTTTCACACTGCTAGTTACCGCCGCAAAAACTTCTTTATCAATCTTATGATAGTAAAACGATGGAAGCCCGATCTTCAACCCTTTCAGTTCTTTCCCAATTAATGAAGCATAATCCTTTTGGGCAGTAGAAATTGAATAAGGATCTTTTGAATCAAAGCCGGCGATCGCATTCAAAACGACCGCGTTGTCTTTAATTGTATTTGTAATCGGGCCGACGTGATCTAGCGTGTAAGCCAAGTCAAAGACGCCTCTTTTACTGACAAGCCCAAACGTTGGCTTCATGCCAACAACACCGCAAGCAGCTGAAGGAATCCGAATCGAACCGCCAGTATCTGTTCCCAATGCCGCCATGACCATCCCGGAGGCAACGGCCGCAGCAGAACCGCTGCTTGACCCGCCCGAGATTTTATCCAAATTGTACGGGTTCCGGCATGGACCGAAGTAGGATCGGTCACCGATTGGACCATAGGCAAATTCATGAGTATTCGTTTTTCCGATGATAATGGCTCCGGCTTCCTTTAATTTTTCAACAACGGCTGCGTCAATATCCGGAACATAATCTTTAAACACTTTTGAGCCCATCGTTGTTCGAAGCTTCTTTGTGAAAATTAAATCCTTTAGCGCAATTGGAATCCCGTGCAGAATGCCTCTATATTTTCCACTTATTAACTCCTCTTCAAGCTTGATGGCCTCATGAATAGATTCCGCTTCAGAAACTGTAATAAACGAATTGTTTTTCGGATTTTCTTCGGCAATTTTAGCTAATGTTTTTTTTACGAGTTCAACAGGTGAGCATTCTCTTTTTCGAATAAGTTCTGACGTTGTGAGAACATCCATTAGCTGTTCACCTGTGCAGAAGCAAGATTTTCAGTGCTTGCTTTCTTTGCTCCCGGTTTAACGAAAGCCATTGCTAACATTCCAACTGCGGCGGCAATTCCTGCTGCTACAAACATGGAGGAATAGCCGAAGCTAACAACCAAGAATCCGGTTAATGTTGGAGCAATAATCGTTGCCGTGTTCGTAATGAAATGCGTAATCCCGCCAAAAGTACCAGCGCGTCCTGGCTCTGTGTCGATAATAACTGTCCAGTAAACTGAGTTTGGCAAAAAGTTAAAGGCATTGCCAATGAACATTAATGTCATCACACCAAAAATTGTTTGCTGAGTCGGAATAAGCAAAAAGCAAATGGCCGTTAATAATAATGAAACAACCGCTAGTCCCGCGCGCGCAATCCGCAGGCTGCCTGTTTTTAAACGGAGCATGTCTGAAATTTTCCCACCAAGTAGAACGGTAAAGACAGCGCCAATCCACGGGATCATTCCCAAGTACCAAAGGGAAGACAATTCGAAGTGGAACTGGTCCTGCAAATATTTTGGCGTCCATGTAAGCAGCAAAAAGTTTACGTATTGGAAAGCGAAGTAACCAATTGCATTGAACACCAATGTAGGATTTTTAAAGAAATAATACCATTTAACAGAATGATCCGTTTGGGTAATTAACTTTTCATCTGGCAATAAATCCTGTTCGGCACGAATTTTGGCAAGCTCTTCTTTTGAAACTTTCGGATGCTTTTCCGGAACATCTTTAAACATTTTTGCCCAACCGATAATCCATACCAATCCCAAGCTGCCAAGGATAATAAAAACCGTTTTCCAGTTCGCGATTGATAACAGTCCGACTGCAACTGGAGCTGTTAACAACGCCCCAAGCGGAGTTCCCAACAGTCCGACAGAAGCTGCAAAGCCGCGTTCCTTCGGCGTAGCCCAGTTTGCATTTGTTTTATTGATTGTTGAAAACGTCGGTCCTTCGGAAAACCCGAACAGGATACGGACAACAGCGAAACCGGCTAAAGCCGAACCGCCAAATAGCGCTTTTCCAATATCGCCTGCAAATGCAGTTAAAATAACAAAAACGGACCAGCTGATCCCAATGATAATCCAGACAAACTTCGGACCTTTTTTGTCTGAAAGGACACCGCCAAATAATGAACCAAATAAATAGCCGTAACCAAAGTATCCTAGCACTGCCCCCCAGGCGATGGTATCAAAACCAAATTCCCCGATAATTTGTTTTGAGCCATAGGAAATGGCTCCGCGGTCAATGTAATTGATAATAACCATGAGAACCATCATCAACATAATCTTATAACGATAGTTTTCCCGCATAATAAAATTCCTCCCCATTCTCGATGTAAACCCTTACAAATTTAAGTAAAACATTTTGCTTCCCCTTTTGTTGTTCTTCCCTTCTGTTTGACCGCCTCCTTCACAGAAAACATTACAACTATTCGAAATTTTTGTAAACAAAAAAACTCAGACAATAAAAAAACAACAGAAACATGTTCTGTTGCAAAATTGTGTAGGGGGAAAGGGAAGCTCCGATGGTTCGTCACGTTTATATTTTATTCGTTAATCTTGGTTATTTTTTGCCGATGGCAACCTTCCACGTTTCGGGACCTTCTTCAAGGTATTCCCATGTGAATTGATCGGTTCGTTCCATCATAAATTGATACTGAAGCGGACGAGGATCATGATCATTCACAATTTGAATCTTTTCCCCTGGTTTCAGTTCGTCAAAAGCGTTTAAAATTGTTGGGTGCTTTTCCCGTGGTGGATAATCCGGTACATTGATGACTTTTGCAAAAGTTTGCATCTTTTTCACTCCTTAAATAGTATCACTACTTCTTTTTTATTATATGAAAATGAATATCATTTACTAGTGAGTCACATCACACTCTTAAGATGATTTTGTTAATAGTAAGAAGTGATTGACAGCCGTGCTGCCAGCAATTAACATTAACTGTACTAATGGATGGAAAAATAATTAAAGGGGAATGGAAATGCGGGAATTGGTTGGATTGTGTTCAAAATGCGGGAAAGAACTCTTTTGCATGGACGGTTTTTTTAATGGCGTTCATACAGATGAACAAAAAATTCTTTGCTATGACTGCCTGGAACAAGAAGGGAAAGAAAATAAAAATCCGCAAAGCTAAGGCTTTGCGGATTTTTATCTATTCTTCGTCAACAGCCAAGTCTTTTACCGGCAGTTTTTCATTTTCATTATGTGTTGGTTTTCGTAAATTGAAAAGAGCTTTAACGGCAAAGACAAGCAAGGCGACAACACCAATTAAGAAAATCGTATCTGGAACAGCACGCCATGTTAATAAGTTTTGGACAATGCCTTGCTGTAAAAACGAGGCTGAGCGCGATGCTGCATATCCATTAAAATACGCTTCCTTGATTTGCAAAAATCCTGTCGGCAACAAGGCTACAAATACCATTCCGGCAAGACCGATGTTCAGCATGATACAGCTGAACTTAATCAATTTGTCGTTCCATGCCTCCGGTTTTACAATATTGCGAAGCGAATAGAGAAGAACAGCGATCGCAAACATACCATATACGCCCATCATTGAAGCGTGGCCATGTGTCGGCGTTAAAAATTGACCATGTTCAAAATAGCTAACTGCAGGCAGATTGATTAGGAATCCGAGCACTCCGGCACCAACAAGGTTCCAGATCGCTACAGAGATTAAAAACCAGAATGTGCCTTTATATGGGAAGTCGATTCCACCAGCACGCATCATTTTATAATGGTCATATGCTTCAAGAATTAACAAGGTTAACGGAATGACTTCTAATGCAGAAAATACCGCTCCCAAACCGATCCATACTTCTGCTGATCCATTATAGTAGTAGTGGTGGCCAATGCCGATAACACCGCTGCCGAGCAATAAGATCAATTGGAAGTACAAGGCCTTTATGGTCGATTTCTTTGTTACAAGCTTCATTTGAACCATTAAGAAACCAATGACCACAACGGCAAACACTTCAAAAATACCTTCAACCCATAGGTGAATAATCCACCAGCGCCAGTAATCAGCCATCGTAAAACTTGAATTTGGATTAATAAAGAACGCGAAAATATAGAAAAACGGAACCGCAATCGCAGAGTAGAACAATAGATGGATCAAGCCGCCTTTATCGTTCTCCCTCTTTAAGCCTGATTTAATGCCGCGATAGACAATGATTAACCAAATACCCATACCAATCGCAAGAATGTATTGCCATATTCTTCCGAGTTCTAAGTATTCCCATCCTTGGTTTCCGAGTAGGAACCAGTTGTTCCCTAAATATCCTTTTGCACCAAGCCATTCTCCAATTAAGCTTCCAACGACGAGAACGACTAACGCCCAAAACAAAATATCGACGAGCAAGCCTTGTTTCTTCGGTTCATGTCCACCCACAAGCGGTGCGACGTAAATCCCCATGCCCAGCCAAGCTGTAGCAATCCAGAAAATCGCCAGTTGCAAATGAAAGCCTTTTGTAATATTAAACGGTAGAATATCATTAATCCACTTAATCCCAAAGAAACTGTCCGGCTCAATGTAATAGTGGGCAAGCAATGCCCCAAACATGGATTGGACAAAGAATAGCGCTGCAACAATAACAAAATATTTACCAGCCTTTATTTGTGAGGAAGTAACCGGCAGCTTCCTTATATTGATTTGCGGAAATTCTCCTTCTTTATAAGCTTCTTGCATTCCAAGATGATATTTATAGAATACGAAAAGAATAATCCCTATTGCTAAGATTAAAATGGTAACACTTGCTCCGCTCCACCAAATGGCCGAGAAAGATAAGTTGTTTCCGGCATCCTGATAATATGGCCAGTTGTTGGTATACGTTATTTTATCCCCTTGACGAACAGTGCTTGAAAGCCATGCTGTCCAAAAGAAAAAGTCGGAGATTTGTTTGATTTGATCACCGCTGGCAACATAGGCCCGATTTTGGCTTGGCATATCTTTATCCTTAATAATGCCGGCCTTCAATCCCCAGCCATCGCCTTTTGTAAATACGCCTTTATAATACGCTCTTACTTTTTCAAGTCCATACGCCTGCGCATCTGTTAACTGAAGCGTATCCTTACTGCTGTCGTATCGGTTTTCACGCATTTCCTTGATAACATTGCTCCGAATTACGGCCTTTTCATCGTCATTTAAGGAAGAAAACGGTTTGTCGAACTTTTCTTTCGCCCGATAGTCCTGCATTCCTTCTGTATAAATCTTAAGCGCTTCGGCAGTATAATCAGGCCCCATATAGGAACCTTGGCCAAGTACAGTTCCGTAATCCATTAAACCATACTTTTGGAAAACAGCCTGGCCTCCCATAATGGTTTCTTTTGAGAAAAGCAAATCACCTTTCACATTTGTTACTTTTAGCGGTCTTGGCGCTTGCTCTTTAAAGATCCAATATCCGCCGCCAAGCAGTACGGTGAAGCTAATTAAAATCGTAAAAATTAAAATGGATTTTAATAGTGCATTCTTATTTGTCTTCACCATATTTTTTGTTGGAATTCCTGGTTGAATATCCAATTCCTACACCCCTTCCTGTTTGTTTACATTCCATATTGTACCGTTCAAGGAAAAAGCATTAAGTGAAACTCCTCATTCCATTACTGTGATTTTTCTCATATCAATGAGAATGATTTTCAAAAAAATTCATTTCTATGATGGAGGTCACTTATTTAGAAAAACAACACTGGTAAAATAGCAGATATAGAAAATTCTTGGATAAATTTTTCGTATTGGAGAAGGTGATTAACTTAATGGAGCAAAGAGATATCCGAAAAAGGCTCGCGGCGGTGCCTTTGTTTAAAGAGTTATCGGCCGAGGAATTGGAGCCGATAATCGAAATTGCTCAAGTCCGCTTTTATAAGCATAAGATGTATGTATTTATGCAGGATGATCCCCTTGATCGGGTGTTTTTTATCCATACTGGAAAGATCAAAATCTATAAAACCGATTTTTCCGGAAAAGAACAGATTGTCTCCGTGCTTGAACCCGGGGAAATGTTCCCGCATGCCGGTTTTTTCCGGCAAGGAAAATTCCCGGCACACGCTGAGGTTACCGAAGATGCAACCTTAATTGTTATACCGATTGATCAGTTTGAGGAGATCTTAATTTCCTATCCTGAACTGTGTATTAAATTGTTTAAAGTATTGGGTGAGAAAATTGTTGATTTGCAAGGCAGGCTGGAAGCACAGATTCTTCATAATACGTATGAACAAATTATTTTGCTTTTGATTAGACTTTGCAAATCAAATGGGGAAAAAACCGGGCAATTGTATCAGTTAACGACACAGTTCACGAACCGGGAGCTCGCCAATATGATTGGCACGTCTCGTGAAACAGTGAGCAGGACAATTAACCATTTGAAAAAGAAACAATTTATTTCACAAAATGAAAATGGTTGCTACTTAATCGATCAAGAAGCACTGAAGCAAGAATTATTTTATTAATTAACTCAAAAGAGGAGATGGAATAAATGGAATCAAAAACAATTGAACTTGATGTGCGCGAAGATTTAAACAATAAGCTGGAGCCTTTTCAAAAAATTATGGATGCCATCTCAGGGCTAGGAGAAAATGACGTATTTGTTTTGCATGCCACTTTTAAACCCGTCCCATTATTTGCAGTTATGAAGGCAAAAGGTTTTACACATGAGGCAGAAGAATTGGAAAAAAAGCATTGGAAGATCACATTCACGAAGAAAGGAAAGTGACGCAATATGATATTGGATAACCGCGGGTTGGAACCGCCGCAGCCAATGATGCGAACCCTTGCCGCCCTTGAGGATTTAGAACCGGGTGAGACCTTAACGATCATTAATGACCGCCGGCCGATGTTCCTTTATGAACAGCTTGAGGAGCTTGGGTTGAAGCATCGAACAGAACCGCAAAATGATGGAAGTTTCAAGATTGAGATCTTCCGGTAAGCAGGTGGTAACATGATACAGCAAAATCTTAGCAGTGAAACAAATATTAAACTTCCATTTTCTTTTATCTTTTTCAGTTTGCTAGCACTCATCATCTCCCAAATTATCCTATTGGGTGACGGAAAGCTGATGGTTCAAGGAAGTTTTGAAAATCCTGCTATCTGGTCTGCTGCTCACTTCCTTATATTGGGATGGGCACTCATGATTGCAATGGGAGCAATGTACCAGCTTGTCCCTGTTGCATTTTTAACTAAAATTTGGAATGAACGCTTCGGTTTTGTGCAATTTTTTACGATGGCAATTGGGGTCATTTCCTTTGCCGCCATGCTTTATTGGTCGCCGCAGAAGGCATTTATCCCGGGAATCATCGCCTTGATAGGAATTTTAATGTTCTTGCTGCAGATGTTTATGACCTTAAAAAAGCAGGCAAAGCCAACTATTCTTACTGCCTTTGTCGGCTCGGCACTTGTTAGCTTGCTCGTAACCATTTTCTTGGGGCTCAACTTAATTTATTTCTTTAAAACAGGCATGGGCGGGGAAAGCCATGAGGCAATTTTTAAAAGCCATATGTTAATGGGCATAACCGGCTGGTTTACATTACTGATTTTCGGGTTTTCCTATAAAATGGTGCCGATGTTTTCATTATCACATGGCTTCTCAATGATCCAGGCAAGATATGTTTACGGATTTTACGTTTCCGGCCTTTTGGTTACGCTTGCCGCCCTATTTAGCGGAAGCCCGATCCTTTTGAAACTCGGTTTCTTTTTAATGCTGTTGGGTTTTACAACATTTAGTTGGCATGTAAAAATCATCTTGAAAAAAAGACTGAAAAAAAAGCTGGATAAACCATTCCGCTTTTCGATTGCAGCTATAGGGTTTGGGAATGTCATCCATTTACTTGCCTTTTTATTGTTGTGGACAAATTATGTTTCCGATTTTTTAGGTCCACTGATTTATGCCTATTTAATGTTATGGATTGTGCTTAGCATTCTTGGCTATTTGTATAAAATTGTGCCTTTCCTTTGGTGGACCCATAAATACAGCAGCAATATAGGCAAAAAATCTGTCCCAACACTTAAAGAAATGATCAATGAGAAAACTATTTTGCCTTTGTTCGGCGTATTCATCGGGTCAGCCATTCTCGTTTTCTTTGCCTTAAGTTTAAAACTTTCGCTGCTGTTTACGATCGGTCAGATCATCATTGCGGTCGTATTTATTACAATGGCGCTCAATATTATCAGTGTGATCAAAAAATAGTGAGGTGTTTATCATGGAATTACTCGAAAAAATCAGAGATGAATTAAAAACGGTTTACGATCCAGAGCTAAATATCAATGTCATTGATCTTGGTTTGATTTACAATATTGAAATCAGCAATGATGCGGACGTTGAGATCACAATGACTTTAACAACTCCAGGCTGCCCGCTGCATGATAGCATTGAAAGAGGCGTACGTTACCGGATTGAAGGTCTTGAAGAAGTAAGAAGCGTTGATGTTCACCTCGTCTGGGAACCGGCATGGACACCAGAAAGAATGACCCCAGAAGGATTAAAACAGTTGCGCGGATAAACTTTTAAATGAAGAAAAGCCCTGGCAATTTAGCTAGGGCTTTTCTTCATTTTCCGGTGCGGTTGGCAGTATTTCAATAATGGACTTTTCCAGCATTGGATCAATATCGATATCCAATAAAATATGCACTTCTCCATAATCTTCTTCACTGCGAATTAAGCGCCCGATTCCTTGCCGCAAACGAAGCAGCATGTAAGGAAGCTCAACTTCTGCAAACGGATTACGAACCCCTTCCCGCTTTGCAGTAAATACTGGATCATTTGGAGGAAAAGGCAAAGAAAAAATCAGCACATTTTCCAGTGAACGGCCCGGGATATCAAGTCCTTCCCATAAATTCATGGCAACCAAAACAGCGTGTTCATCATTTTGGAATTTGGAGACAAGTGTACTAATTTCCGCATCTCCTTCAAAATAAAGTGGATAACTTAGTCGATTGCCAAGCATTTTCTTGAGATCGGTTAATTCTTGTTTGTTCGTAACCAAAATCAATGCCCGGCCATCTGTCTGCTGAATTTGCTCCATTAAATAGTCAACTTTCCCTAAGAAATCCCCAGCGGAGAACTTGGGCAAGTAAATGCGCATTCTTTCTTCATACTGGAAGGGTGAGGCAACTGAAAAAGACAAATAATCATCAATACCTAAGCTTGAAGCAATATAGTCAAATGACTTTTGATTGGAAAGAGTTGCCGACGAAAAGATATACGGTTTCTTTTGCGAAAATACTTCATCGCGCATCACTTCTTCTACCATCTTCGGCATAATCACAAGCGTTCTTTCCGCCATTTTTTCTTCAAACCAAGTAATCCCATTGATGGTTTGCGAGAAAAGTCTTAGCGAATGAGTAATCTGTTCGATGTATTCCTCAACAATTTTCAAATCATATTCATTGATGACATAGAGCTCACTGTCAAATACTAACTCTTCTTCAAGCCGTTCTAGTTGGCTCAGCAGTTTTTTCCCCTGCTTGACGACCCGATCTGTCTTTTTAATAAATTGCTTCTCTGATCCATTTACTAAGTAAGACTGTTCCGAGAGAACGGTAAAAAACTTCTCATTTTCTATCAAGATGTCTTCAATCGTATTTAATGTTTCCTCCCGAACATCGTTTTCCAACAGCCTTGTTAGCAACGTTTCGAGTGTTTGTTCAGTAAACCGGTAGCTTAAGGCTCTCTGGCAGGCATACTCCACTAAATGCCCTTCATCAAACACAACGGCTGAATGTTCGGGCAAAAGGGGAAGCTGGCCTTCCCGTTTGCGAGAATCTTTTGTCCAAATATGCTCCATGTAAAAATCGTGGGAACAGATGATTAAGTCTTTCGCATGGCGATAGTATTCGCGATGCAATGTAAGCCCGCAGCGATGCCGCTTTTCACAAGCAAAACAATCTTGCAGAGGATCCCAGCTTATTTTCTCCCATTTTTCATCCGATAGCGCCGGATAGTCGCGGCGATCCCCATATCGTTCAAAGGTCTGCATCGACGCGCCAGAATGGACAAAATCCGGCAGCAATTGATTAATTTCATTGATCTCATTGATTTCATCTACTGTATTTGAAAGACGTTCATTGTCCAGCTTTTGCAAGCACAAATACTGCTCCCTGGATTTTGCCAGCCGAGCATCGATATCAAGACCCAATAGTTTCTCCAGCTTGGCAATATCCCCTTCCTTCTTCACCAATTGCTCAATCAGTGTCTCATCAGCACACGCGATAATTGCCGGCTGATTGGTATAACGGGCATACATAATAGCATAAAGCAAATAAGCGATCGTCTTCCCTGTTCCGACGCCTGCTTCGGCAAACATTATTTTTTTCTCTTTAAAGGCTTTTTCAAGCTGAAAAGCCATATAAATTTGTTCATCTCTTTCTTCAAATCCAGCCGTTGGCAATACATCGTAAAACAAATCGCCAACCCATTCACTTAATTTATCATAAAATGATTCTTTTTTTGAAACCGTAAACGGCAGTCGATTTTGCACAAAATCCCTCCAAAAACAATTCTCTCGGCCATCCTGTTAATGACTTTGGAATCGATTCGTTGATTAATGGTTTTTCTTTGCGAAAGGCAAGATAAAGCGATATTTTTGCCAACTGAATGCAGCAAAGTAAAAGATTGTCTCGATCAAGGTGATAAAAAAGGTAACAGGCCAGTTTGCAACATAACTTAGGAACAAGCCGAGCCAAACACCGGCAACAGAAAGAAATGCCGACAGGAAAATCATCAGCGGCAACCGGTGTGTTAAATGCCGAGCAGCCGCTGCCGGAGTAATCATTAAAGCAAATACGAGCAATGCGCCAACTATTTGGATTGTGCCTGCAACTGCAAGCGATAAAATCAATAGAAAACTTAAAGAAATCACTCGTACCGGTAACCCTCTTGCCTCTGCTCCGATTGGATCAAAAGTATCGATAACGAGCAGACGATATCCTAAAAACAAAACGAGCAGGACGATCATTGACAAAACGAGCAAAATCCAGACTTGGCTACGGCTGATACCTAAGATGCTGCCAAATAACAGACTGACCGCTGAATTGGATTGTCTTGTGGAAAGAGATAGAAATAAGAGGCCTAAGCCCATAAAAAAACTGAAAACAACACCAATTGCAACTTCTCGCTGGAAGGTTTTTAACCCTAACTGGGAAACTGCGAGAGCACTCCCAGTCGTAAATGCCAGTAAGCCAACCATCGGATCCCAGCCCATAAAAATGGACAAAGAGGCTCCGGCAAAACCAATTTCTGAAAAAGTTTGCGCAATAAACGAAAGATTTCTTGCTACGACAAAGACGCCAATTGTTCCAGCGAGTATTGCCACAAATGTCCCTGCAATAAATGCATTTTGCATAAATGGAAAAGAAAATATCTCCATACTAGCTCATTTCCTTTCAAAACGTGTCAGAATCGGGATGCACGCAAATCGAAGCGTGATCCTTTGAAGCTGCTGTTGACACAATAATTTTGCCTTCAGATCGGATCACTTCCGTTGGCATTCGATATAAACGTGATAACACTTCTGCGGTCATGACTTCATCACGGGTGCCAAGTGCGTATTCTCCATTAGCCAAGTACAAAATACGGTCGGCATATCGGGCAATTAAATTAATATCATGGCTGATAAAAATAACGGTAATTCCCAATTGCCGGCGCACATGATCCACTAATTCCACTATCCTTTCCTGGGAACCAGGATCAAGTGCAGCTGTGGGCTCATCTAAAAGCAAACATTTCGGATTTGATAATAGTGCTTGAGCCAAAAACAGACGCTGCCTTTCACCGCCTGAAAGAAGACCAATTGATTTGTGCATATAAGCCTCTGCTCCAACCAACCGAAAGATTTCCTTAATTTGCGCTCGCTCATTATTCGTTAACCATGGGCGGAGGAAACCTTTGTTTAGACCAAAGCTGACAAAATCCCATGCTTCAAGCGGTGTATCAGGATCGATCAGTCGGGATTGTGGAACGTATCCGAGCAAGGAAGATCCTCGGCCCCTCACTTCTTTCCCGCAGATGGTGATAGAGCCTTTCTCCGGTTTTAACAACCCCAACAGCATCCGAAGCAATGTTGTCTTTCCTGCTCCATTAGGACCGATTATTCCAAGCAGCTCTCCCTCAGCAACAGAAAAGGTTAGATCGCGATGGATTACTTTGTGTCCGAACGAGACCGTTACATGGGACAAATCGATCGTACACTTTTCCTTATTTGTTTTCTTCTCGGTTTTTGAAAGAACATCAGTCACCATTTAATGCCGCCTCCAATTTATTTAATACATCTGTCATCCATGAAATGTACGTTGTATTAGCCGGTTTTTGTTCAGTAACCGAAACAATTGGGACTCCATTTTCTTTTGCTAGGCGAGTCAACCGATCAACCTCTTGGCTTTTTGTATTCTTGTTATAAATCAAAAGTTTAATCTTTTTTTCTTTTATATTTTTTTCGATTGAGATAAGCTCCTCAGGAGTAGGATCGACCCCATTAAATATTGCTTGTGCAAAACCAGGTGTTTGCACGGCAAGATTTAACTTCTTTGCCATATACTCAAAAATGGTTTCCGTTGTTTCAATTGGAATTGGTGCAGACTGAACAAGCGCTGTTTCTTTTCCAATTAATGCATCCAGCTTTTTCACATAGTTTTGGGCATTTTGCTGATAAGTCTGAGCATTTTGCGGATCCATTTTTGCTAACTCATCGGCTAATGATAAAGCTAACTTGGGCATCATTTCAAGATTATACCAAACATGCGGGTTATCTCCTTTTTTTAGCTTGAGCAAATCCGTTGCTACTGCTATTTCCCGATGATTGTTTTCTTTTGAGGCAGATAGAAGCTTCTCCATCCAGGCATCATATCCTATTCCATTATAAATGACGATGGACGCTCCCGCGACTTCCCGTGCATCTTGTGGTGTAGGCGAAAAATCTTCCGGATCCATGACGCGCTCATTTAAAATGGAACGAACATTAACTTTGTCCCCTCCAACCGTTTTCGCTACCTCGCCATAGAAATTTTCGGCAGCAACAATATTCATTTTCTTTCCCTCTGCTGGCGTTGGAGCAGAAGATGAAGCACATCCAGATAAAAACCATACTAACCCGATAAGGGATAGAATATAAATAAAGCGAAATTTCACTGTAACTCCTCCTTATGTACTAATTTACATATTCTTCGTTCATTCCGGTTTTCTTAGACATATCGAAAAATCGTAATAAATACGATTTAACTCATTCATTATATAAGAAAGGACAGTAAAATGTAAATAAGAATAATTACGATTATATATTTCGCATTAAGAAAAACCGGGCAAAAACCGCCGATCCTTTTAATTTGGCGGATAAACGAGGTCTGTTGATTTCCACTCCAGGCACTCGCTTTCCGGGGGGCGTTCGCCGAGCCTCCTCGTCGCTAACGCTCCTGCGGGGTCTCGCCTGTAACGCTAATCCCCCAGGAGTCGGTGCCTTCCGCTCCAATCAACAGGATGCCCTAAACAAATGAACCCTAGGATTCGAAGCAATCTTTTGCTAGAGGACATCGGATAGTTTGTACACTACGCCATGTACTCCTTTGCGAAACATTTCTTTCCTTATTTCCATTGCTTTGGCAATGATGAAATACGCATTATCCCTTGTACTCTTACAACATAAGCACTTTGATCAGGCCATCGGGTCTTTACCAGTTTGGTCCTTTATTCCTTAGCTCCAAACTCTCTTTTGAAACTCGTTATTTGATAACTGTAATACCAAGAAGGAAGCGTCAGCCGTACTTACAATGGTGACGACGGATATGCCACCACTTTTGTATATCTTATGCTGGTCATGAAACGCTAAAGGCTGAGGAAGCTCCGTTAAAAAAATGTTTCACAGAACAAGTAAGTCGGTTATTCAAAATGGTGATGCATGCCAGATTGAAATCGTTGAAGTTTGGAAACCATATACCTCATTTAAGACACATTTTTAACCTAAACCATGCAAGTTAATAGCCTGAAAAACCTGATACATGCCTTTTTGGCAATCCAAAAAATATATTATCGTAGAAATTTGATAAAGATTCGCTATCATTTTACTTCTGGTCGATTCCGCTCACTTTTTGGATTGGAGCGGAAGGCGGCGAAGACTCCTCGAAAATGCTATCGCCTTTCCTTCGTGCGGTGATGATTCAAGAAGCTTATTCAATGTCCTGCGGGAGTAAGGGGCAGGGGAGACCCCGCAGGCGCCAAAGCGCTGAGGAGGCTCCCCGGCACGCCCGCGGAAAGCGAAGCCGCCTGAAGCGGAAATCAAACAGTCAACCACGAAACACCCTAGTTATGGAATAAATTCCTTGCATGTTTACTTTTCATGTCACAGAGTCATGATTTTGGTCAAAAAGATTCGTTTCAGAATATTAGACTTCATGTCTTACTTTTCCGGCAATCGTTAAAAAGGGGCAACATATAAATTCTGATATTATAAATGAAAACTCGCCGACTGGCGAGTCCTTTGGACGAAGACAGAGGCGTAGTTGAATTTACCACGCTCGTATACCTGCCACATCCTGTGGCACTCGCCTGACTAGGACGCCCTGTCCATCGTCCGTTCAGAATTTATCCATATAAATTTTGATTAGCTAAAAAATGATTTTTGAAAAAAACGTTGGCGAAGAATGCACAACGTTTTACATCAATTACTCCTTATTCTCTTCCGCGCCGATACGCGGAGGCCTTTTACCCCAATACTGATAATAATCTGTACGAATAAATCCATTAAACAACTTTCTTTTCTTTGTTGCCGGCTTCCCATATAGTTGTTCAAAATTTTCATTTGATGTCAGCATATAGATCGACCATGTATCCAATTTGGCAAATGCTTGCCCCATTTCTTGATACATTTGCTCGACTGCTTTTTTCTCGCCAAGTCTTTCACCATATGGGGGGTTTCCAACAATAACACCATATTGCTTTGCCGTTGTGAAATCCTGAACACGCATTTGTTTAAACTGTATGATTCCTCCAAACCCTGCTTCAAACGCATTTTCCTGAGCCATTTTTACCATGCGGTGGTCGATGTCGGTTCCAGTTATGTCCAGTTCTTGGTCGTAGTTGGCAAGACTTTCAGCTTCATTTCGGACATCATCCCAAACTTGGCCTGGTATCCAGCCCCACGTTTCTGAAACGAAATCGCGGTTAAAGCCTGGTGCGATATTTTGACCAATCATCGCTGCCTCAATCGGGATGGTTCCAGAACCGCAAAACGGATCAACAAATGGAAATTCCGGCTTCCAATTTGTCAATTGAACTAAAGCGGCCGCAAGCGTTTCCTTTAACGGAGCTTCTCCCTGATCCGTCCGATAGCCCCGCTTATGAAGTCCTTGACCACTTGTATCAAGCGTAATGGTTGCAACATCTTTTAATAAAGCAACCTCGATCCGAAATAAGGCACCATTTTCTTCAAACCTGCTATTGCGCTTATACTGTTTTTTCATCCGTTCGACGATTGCTTTTTTTACAATTGCCTGGCAGTCAGATACACTAAAAAGTTTTGACTTTACCGATTTCCCGCTAACAGGGAATTCTGCATCTTCCGGTAAATACTTCTCCCATGGTAATGCCTTCGTTTTTTCAAATAGTTCATCAAAAGTATATGCCTTAAATTCGCCTACTTTAATCTTTACTCGATCTGCTGTGCGAAGCCACAGGTTGCTGCGCGCAATGGCGTATTCATCACCCTCAAATGATATTCTCCCATTCTCCACTTCGCATTCATATCCGAGCGAACGGACTTCCTTTGCGACAAGCGCTTCAAGTCCCATCGCCGCCGTAGCGATCAATTGATATTTTCCCATATTTTCACCCTTAGCAAGTTTATGTATAATTCTTTTGCATCTTTCCTATTATACCGGATAGAGAAGCAAATAAAAAAACCCTCCGCCTATGGGAGAGCCCTTTTTAAGCACATTTTCAAATCATCACTTGAACAGCGTTCTGTAAGCCATGTTCTGTACCTTTGTACTCCAAACGATTTTCATCTCGTACTCAGGTGGTAACCATCTATCTACAGATTCTGAATGAATCTGTCTTTCTCCTTGTTGATTTCCTCAGAGAAAGCGCCCCTACCATAATTTGGGTTTCTCGCTCGCGGGGTTTACCTCGTTCCACCCTTTTCATTTCTGAAAAGGCTACGTCACTGTGGCACTTTAAAAGGTATCATGCCATATCTTTAGAAGACTTAGGCATTTTCCTTGCCGTCAGCCGGGATGATGGCCGGCTGCCCTAGCTTATGAATTCACTAGGCACGAACACTACGGGCATCTCAGCCCGTGCGAGCATGGACTTTCCTCTGCATCAAATTGATGCAGCGATTACCCGAACGCTATTATTGAATACATTCTCTATTATATGTATTCGATTCAAATCAAGCAATGGTAAATTATTGTTAAAAAAACAATCAATGATTAATCATACAATTTGTTGCCAAATACATGTTTTTCCAAATTCGAAAGCCGCTTTAAAATATCAAAATTGGTTGTTCCTGCCGGCTGGGCAACTGGCTGCCTTCTGGCTGTTTCTTCCAACTGCTTGCGAAGGCGAAGGTTTTCCTGCTGCAGTTCTTCAATTTCCTGGTGAAATGTTTCATAATCTTTAATAATTAGATCGAGAAATTTATCCACATCTTCTTGTTTGTAGCCACGGACACCTGTTTTAAACTCTTTTTCTAAAATGTCTTTTGCTGTTAGTTTCACTTTATCAGACAGCATTTCATTCACCTCAGTATTTCACCCGTCATTTCCTATTATTATTTCTAAAATAACTGCTTTTGTCAATTTTTACGGTACGAATTCCATTTTACGGACTTGCAAGCCAATTCCATTATATGTAGCATTTTGGCAGACTTTCCAAAAAAATTTATGGATTCCAATGATTCGATGCATCTTCTTCAATTAAATCTTGCAAATCAGCGAATGTGATTAAATGGATTGGATATTCTTGATGTGTTTGATAATTTTGCGCCATTTCGTATAAATATTTCGGGCTGCCTTCCTTATCATGATCATAAACGAGGAGAAGCGTATCGCTTTTTTCAATAAAAAACTGGTTTTTCAGGCGAAATTGCCATGGCTTTTCATAGCTTTTCTTGGTAATGGAATCAACGAAGTCAGCTTGTGCAAGCACCGATTCATACCATTCCTTGTTCGCGTCATTCCAATTCTCTTCCTGACCTAAAAACGGGGTAAGAACAGCCAGTTTAAGGTTGGGATAATCCGTTTGAATTGCAAACACCGCTTCCGCCCCCCACAATTCAACCCCTAATTTCCCGCTGATCAGCACCCATTCCAGACCATTATCGATCATCCTTAATAGCTCCTTTTGAATCGCTTTTTTAATATACGCAGCAGAAGGATGATCTTTTTGAAAAATGCCAATTTCATAAGGTTTGTACCCCGATAATGCGATCACTTTATACACTTGTCCTTCTCCCCATGGTAAAAAATTTTTAAAAATGGACAAACATTTTCCATGTAAAAGCATAACATATTGTATAGAAAAGAAAACAAGGGCCAATAGCCCTTGTAAAAGTTTTAAATCAATAAGGCATAGGCCCGAATCCTGGTCCTGCCGGTGGCATCATTCCTGGTGCACAACAATTGTACTGCTGGTTGCACACCTCATTTTCGCATGAATAGGTTTGCGGACAATAGTGTTTATGCTGATACAGATGGTGATTAATGGTTGTTGTGTGTGTTGGATGGATGTGCGGTACCACAGTTGTTGAAAAAGTGTGGTTCACATTGAATTTTGTCGGATGAATGACTGGCGGCATATAATTTGTTCCAAGATACATTTTTAGCTCCCCTTTCCTCTGTACTGTTTACATTAACAGCCTATGTAAGAGGGGATATTCTTGTACTAATGAAAATACCTATTTTTTTATAGAATCGAATAGAAGCTGTCTTTCAAGCTAGTAAACATCACGGCAGTCAAACAAACGACAACAAAAAACAAATACAAGATTGCTTTATACATAGAACCAGCCCCATATTTTATAGTTGTTACGTCAATACAGATTCTTATTTTACGCTGTTCTGACTGTACAGACAATATGGAAATTCTGGTTTTTTGGTAAAATAATATGAACAATTTGTTACAAAAAGTAGAAGCTTGTTGAATGTTGGCATAAACAATGAAAATATAGCGAAATTTGCGGTTACCCGGGAAATTTCTTTCTTTTATTTTCAAGGCGGCTTATTCGTGTTTGAAGCGCTTTCTGAAATTTCAAGCCCTTTTTCCGGTCACGATAGGCCATTTTTTTTAGCAGTTCCCCTGCTTTTAAACTATAATCCAAGGCCAATGAGTAATTTCTATATCGATGCTCCAAAATCTTGGCTGCTTCAATACAAGCTTCTGCCACATCTTCTCCGTCCATTTCACTTGCAAGCTCTTTAAATAATTCAAGAGCCAGATCCCATTTTTGCTGTTTTTTGTGCTGCATGGCAAGCTCGAATTTGGCGCGTTGTGAGCTCCAATCTGTGCCGTCTGAAAGTTTGTTAAACACTTTTTCCGCCTCACTGCTGTCACCTAAATGAGCAAACCAGCGGCCGACTTCGAATGTCTCTCTCCTCGTTTGCTTCGTATCGTAACCAAATATTTGGAATGTTAAATGAGCATACAATGTGACAAGCGACAAAATATCGATTTCATTGTGTTTCAAAATGCCAAGCATTCCGTCAGGCTGCCTGCTCTCTACAAAATCAAAATAGATCATTGGCGCCAAAAAGCCTGGTACATCATCGACCCTTTCTACGCCTAAAATTTCCTTTTCTACAACGGATAATTTCAATCGTTCCAGCTTGTGTTTCCAGAGCCTTCGAGCAGCATGATACAAATCGAAATGACCAAACTGCGGGAGCTTTGGAACATGGTCCCTAACAAGGGTATGACGCGTTTTTACTTGGGGCCAGTCAAAAGATTTCCCATTGTATGTAACAAGCGTTTTGTAATTGATGCTTTCCAAAAAACTTTGATAGAGCGGCACCTCTGCACCCGGATTGGCAAGAATATGCTGCCTGAGGATCAGCTGATCGCCCGATACGCTGGCATACCCAAGCAAAAAAATGGTGTTGCCAACTCCACCGCCAAGGCCAGTTGTTTCTGTGTCAAAGAAAAACAACTCTTCTGGCAAATACTCTTTGGCAGATAACGGATGCTCAATTGAATGAGCATTCCACATTTCAACGGCCTTCAGAAAGTCTCTGAAACAATAATTTCCATGCTGCTGATCCAGAGGATAAGTTGTTTCCCGAACAAGACAGTAATTGTTGTCAAAGAAAAAGGGATACACATTCTCCTTTTCCCAGTGGTCCTGGTATGGAATTTGACCAGCCATACTCGTTTGATTCGTTTTAACTTTCTCATCTTCTTTTGCCACTGGGTTTGCGGAGAGATGCGGTTTTAATCTGGCTAACTTATTTTTCAGCGACATCTTGCTTCTCCTCGCTAGTTTGTAAAAAAATCTGAATCATTTTAAGGGCATCGTCTTTGGCCGTTTCACTTGCAATTTCAGCTCCAATACACGATGGGCAACCGTGTTCGCATTGGCACTGATGCATCATTTTCTTTGTCTCTTCAAGAATTTCGGCCATTCCTTCAAATATTTTTTCGCTCAGGCCAACGCCGCCAGGATATCGGTCATAAAAGAATATCGTTGGTTTTTCATTATGGTCTGCTTTTACCTGAGGAATAACGTGAAGATCTTGCGGGTCGGCCATAACAAACAGGGGCGCAATATGGTTAAGGGCATGAGCTGCACCAATAAGCCCTTGTTCCAAACGTTCCGCTGAAAATTCTTTTAACGTTTTGTCGAGTGAAATCCAAGCAGCATTTGTATGGAGTTCTTCCTCTGGCAAATGGATTGGACCAGAACCGATATTTTCATGGGTTTCAAATTTAATCTTTTTAAAGATCGTTGCCATTGCCCGAACACTTACATCCCCATAACCGATCTCCGTTGCCTTCATTGTATTTTGCCGATCAATTTCCAGTACTCTCAACTGAACTGCCAGATTGGCATCTGTGTAATAGTCCACACTTACTTCCCGGACATAGGCCTTTTTTTCTTCCCAATCCAGATTTTCCACTTGAAATTGAACGCCTTGGTGTAAATAGATTGCTTCTTCATGAAGGAGGGTCATGGCAGAAAAGCGATCCATTTCACCGATCACTTTTACTTTTCCTCTATTCGTTTGGTCGATAATGACAATATTCTCCTGCGATGCAGAACGAAGGCTAATAGTATGCGCTGGAAAAGAATCGTTCATCCAATACCATTTGTCTCTATTTTGATAAAGGACACGCTCTTCCACTAAATAGTCAAGCAGCTCTTCTGTCTCAACAGAGCCAAACTGTTCATTTTTTTTAAATGGAAGTTCATATGCCGCACATTTCATATGATCAAGTAAGATGATTAAATTATCAGGATTGATCCGTGCTGTTTCCGGACTGTTATGAAAAAAATAATCAGGATTTTGAATGATGTATTGATCAAGCGGACTGGAGCTTGCCACCATAATCACTAGCGCCTCTCCATGCCGTCTGCCAGCCCGTCCCGCTTGCTGCCATGCACTCGATATCGTTCCGGGATAACCGGTCATTATACAAACCTGCAATTGACCGATGTCGACACCTAATTCCAATGCGTTCGTGCTGACAACCCCATAAATGTCTCCATTGCGAAGTCCTTTTTCAATTTTTCTTCGCTCTGTTGGCAAATAACCGCCCCTGTAGCCCATGATCGATTTGGAACCCAATTGATTTTTCAGCAATTCCTGAAGATAGGTTAGGATGATCTCTACTCTGACTCTGCTCCTGGCAAAAACAATGGTTTGAATTTTGTTCTTTAAAAGTTCCCCGGCAATCTTGCGAACCTCCAAGGTTGCACTTCGGCGGATGTTTAGCGGCTTATTGACAACGGGCGGGTTGTAAAAAACAAAGTGTTTCCTCCCACTCGGTGCTCCATTGTTGTCTATTAAGCACATTTTCTCCTCTGTTAGCGCCTCTGCAAGCTCCAATGGATTTGCAATGGTAGCAGATGTACAAATAAAGATCGGATTGCTCCCATAATAGCGGCAAATTCGTTTTAATCTCCTGATTACATTTCCGACATGGCTTCCAAACACACCGCGATAAGTATGCAGCTCATCAATCACCACAAATCGCAAATTTTCAAAAAGCGAAACCCATTTCGTGTGATGCGGCAGGATCGCCGAATGAAGCATATCGGGGTTTGTAATCACAACATGGCCTGCTTTTCGAACCTTTTGGCGGATGTTCGCCGGTGTATCGCCATCATATGTATAACTATTAATCTCCATTCCGGCAGCTTGAATCAATTCGTTTATTTCACTTTTTTGATCCTGTGCCAGTGCCTTTGTAGGAAACAGATAAAGGGCTCTTGTATTCGAATCGGTTAAAATCCGCTGAAGAACTGGCAAATTATAACACAATGTTTTCCCTGATGCAGTAGGCGTCACGGCGACAATGCTTTGCCCAGCCGAAATGGTCTCGTATGCCGATTTTTGATGCGTATATAACCTTTCAATTCCTTTTCCTGTTAGTGCCCGCATCAAAAGGGGATGCAAGTTTTCCGGAAGATCATCTGTCTGCGCTTGTTTTGCTTCAATTGTTTTCCAACTGACAATATTCCTTTTGTATTGGTCATCTATCTTTAGCATCGCAATGAGTTCTTGTAAATCAGCTTTACCGAACATTTTTATCACCTCAATATCTTTATTTTAGCGAATAGACGTTCGCGGCGAAAGCATCTGGCTCAATTTTTTTATTTTCAATTCTTACCAGTTTCAACCATCCTGCAATATTGGCAAACAAATATTTTTCTAGATGATCCACTTTTGTTAAAATAAAGATAAACATCGATCAGTTGTGGAGATGAATAGAATGAAAATAGAAGAAATTAAAAAAGTCCTTTCGGAGTTTTCCTTGTTTCGCGAGTTAAATGATTACGAACTGAATAAAATTACAGAAATAGCCATTACGAGGGAATGGAAAAAACATAGTCATGTTTTCTTGCAAGGAGATCCCTTGTTAAACGTATACTTCATTTTTGATGGCCGAATAAAAATATATAAAAGTGATGTTAACGGAAAAGAACAAATTGTTGGGATAATGAAAAAAGGCGAAATGTTCCCACATGTAGGTTTTTTCCGTAAAGGCGATTATCCTGCCTATGCAGAAGTGCTCGAACCATCCATTTTGATTGCAATCCCGATCTCAAAGTTTGAAAATGTATTAATTGAAAATCCCGAGCTTTCGATTAAAGTGTTTAAAGTTCTCGGGGAAAAAATCATTGACTTACAAAACCGGCTTGAAGAGCAAATTTTAAACAATACATACGAACAAATCGTTAAGTTGTTGATTCGGCTTGCTCAAAAAGACGGGAAAGAGCGGGATGACGGCAAAATATGGCTTAAAGCAGATTTTACGAATAAAGATTTGGCAAATATGATTGGGACAACGAGAGAAACAATCAGCCGGACATTAACGAAAATGAAGAAGGAACAATTAATTGAAGAAGACGAAAACGGAAATATCATTTTAAACCCCGACGAGCTTCTTGATGAAATTATTTAAAACGACGGTACTGTTCTGTTTTGCACACTCTGAATTGAACCAAAGATTAAATAAGCGCAGCCTGAATCCAGGTCTGCGCTTTGTTTTTTTATGATTTTGAGAGTTGAAGCATGTCGTTTAAATCTTCTTCTGCTGTCCCAATCAGTTTTAAATTGAATGTATCTTGGAGTACGTTCATGACGCCTTCTGATATGAACTCTGGCGGCTTTGGTCCAATCCGGATATCTTGAATGCCGAGACTGAACAATCCTAGCAGAATGGCAACTGCTTTTTGTTCAAACCATGAAAGCACAATACTTACTGGTAGTTCATTTACACTGCATTCGAACGCATCTGCAAGAGCTTTCGCAATTTTCACAGTTGAAATCGAATTATTGCACTGGCCAAGATCCATATAACGAGGAATATTCGTGCCAGGCACCACTCCATAATCCACATCGTTAAAACGGAATTTTCCGCACGATGTTGTTAAAATAACGGCTTCTGGAGGAAGTGATGTTGCCAGTTCCCGATAGTATTCTCCCCCTTTTCCAGGAGCGTCGCAACCTGCAATCACAAAAAATCGTTTAATTTTTCCAGATTTCACTGCCTCGATTACTTCAGGTGCAAGATTCAGGACTGTTTGATGATGGAATCCAGTCGTTAAAGTTTCATCCGATTCAATATTGGCTTCAGGAAGTTCCAATGCTTTTGAAATCAGTGGCGAAAAATCATCATTGACAATTTTTTGAACATTTTCAAGTCCTGCCACTTCATAACTGAACATGCGGTCAGCATATGTACCTTTAATTGGCATGACACAGTTAGTTGTTGCTAAAATGGCGCCAGGGAATTTCTCAAACAGACGACGCTGGTCATACCACGCTTTCCCGATATTCCCTTTTAAATGGGAGTATTTTTTTAATGCAGGATAGCCATGGGCTGGAAGCATTTCCGAGTGGGTATAAATGTTAATGCCCATCCCTTCTGTCTGCCTTAAAAGCTCTTCAAGCGCAAACAAGTTATGCCCGGTTACAACGATGCTTTTGCCTTCAATTTTATTTTGGCTAACGCGAATTGGCTGAGGGATTCCAAGTCTTGACGTATGGGCTTCGTCAAGCAGCTCCATTACTCTTACAGCCGATTGGCCAACCTTCATGGCCATGTCAATATGTTCTTGAACATTGAAGTTTGAGTTCGTTAAAGTCATATAAAGCGCTTCATGAGTTGTTGCATCAACAAAAGGATCTGTAAATCCAAGCTGATTTGCGTGCGTGCGATAGGCGGCAATTCCTTTTAAACCAAAAATAATCGTATCCTGCAAGCTTGCAATCGTCTCATCTTTTCCGCAAACACCAACCACTTTGCAGCCTCCTGTAGGGGTTTGCTCACATTGATAACAAAACATCCTTTTTCCTCGCTTTCCTTTTCAATACTTTTCTAGCATACAAACCCCCGGGTCAATTTCATGTGATATTTGTCACTCAAAAATCAATTGTAATAATTCGTTCAAATATTGGAGTTGATCCGAAAATGTCACAGATGCTTAAAATATGTCATATGTTATTATGTGAAATTTCGAAAAGAGAGGGATTCAACATGTCGTCGATGCTGCCCAGTGACCAAAATAATCAAAAAAAAGGCAAACCAGAGCCTTTTAATGAACTGATTAAGTCGATGAACAATTTTTTCAACGAAAAGCCAGTAAAGGGTTTTTTGCAAACGATTGATGATTTTTTTCGGTCTCCGTTCCCACCTGGATCAGCTGGAGCATTTTCGGTAAAAACCATTGATAATGGAGAAGAGTACATTGTTACCGCTGAGCTTCCAGGGATTAAAAAAGAACAAATCCATCTTGATCTTTACGAAAATTTATTAACAATTACGGTTGATAACAAACAGGTTTCGACAGAAAAAGATGAAGTCAACAACGTATTCCGCCAAAGTCAATTTTGGCAGCAATCCTCAAGAACCGTTTCCCTTCCACGTCCAGTTAAAGAAAAGAACGTCAAAGCTGCCTATCAAGACGGACTACTCGAAATTCGCATCCGCCACGATAAAGGTAAAACCATTCAGATTGATGGATAGTTATTGCCCCTAATTCATTTCATTTCAAAAAAATAACAGGCGTTTGTTGATCGCCTGTTTTCTTTCTGTTTATGATTCTATACTTTAAATATTCCACCCAACCCTTTCACCAAAGAGGTAACTTGATTAACTGCGTTCATCATCTGCCCGGCTGTATTCATCATTTTGGTATAATCAACCGAACCATCCTGTGATTTAAAAGAATTAATCAATGATTGCATCCCACCAGAAGTCTTCGGAATATAATTTTGCTTTGGATAAGGGTTGGCGTTAGGAAAACCGTTCATCATCTGCGGGTACTGATTCGGGATCGGGTACATTTCCTCTTGAGGCTGCAATGGATTTTGAAAAAGAAACTGGGCATCTTTTGGCGGATAATATTGGTTTTGATTGGAATATGGCTGAGGCTGCTGATTGTACCCTTGCTGAAAGCTTTGCCCGAGCGGCTGATATTGTTGCGGATAATAAGGATTTTGCACTGGGTAAGCTTGCCAATTCGCTTGCTGGGCAGGTACAGGATAAAAGGTTTGCCGCCAGGGTTGTTGAAACATGCGAAATTCATACGGATTTCTATACACTATTTGCCCCGGAGATTGATTGTAAAAGGGGGTTTTCCGATTCCATTTCGCAAACATGGGCAAACATCTCCTCCGCTTTTTTACTACACCTTATGCTTCTTCATCAAAAAGGTGAAAAAAAATCACAAATGGCAAACAATGGGAAGTGACGAAAAGTGTCGAAAGTTTCAATTTTTTAAAAACAAAAGAAATATGTTTTTCCATGTTAAGATAGTGAAAAGGACAAAACTTTTTAAAAAAACAGACAGCGCTTACATTCTTAAACAACTAAACGTTCAATAGTTGATTATAGCAAGGCGCTAGGCTCAATTCATTTAAACTACCTACTTTTATTGAGGAGGATCGATATGGACATTCGCGAATTAAAGAACATGTTTATTCAAGTCCGAAATTATCCAGCAGAGCATGTTAATGAATTAATGGATTTTGCTAAAAAGGCTTATGTTCACAATGAAATCACCATCAACGAATATCGATTACTTGTTCGCGATTTAGAAGCGCAAGGCGCAGTAAGTCCACTCAATGATGAACTCCATCTCTCCTTTGAAAAAAAATAAAATGAATGAATGACGGTATATACTCAACCGGGATGCTGTTTGCTTTTAAATTCTAAAGCCATCCCGGTTTTATTTTTTCAATTGATTGATTGTTTCGGTTAGAAAGTACTCAACTGTCCGCTGAGCGTTTAAAAATCTCGATCGTCTTGTTTCCGGGAAAAAAGCCTGAATCGCCAATCGCTCGAGATGCTCTGAGACGGATTCCAGCTGATGCAAATGGATATGGCTTGTTTCATTTTCTATCAGCCACGCCTTCATCAAGGTCTTCCAATCGCCGGTCACTTTGGCAACCTCATCGGCGAACGGTTTAACAAATTCAAAAAAGGGTTTTTGTTCCTTTGTTCCCCTGACTTCATTGTAATAAACCAAAAATTTTTGATTGTACTCGTAAAGCTGTTTTGTTAAGTAAACAAGCTGTTCCTGCATCCCTAAATCCCACCTGCTGCGAAAATAAAAGTAGCTACTTCCATTATGGCTATTTTAATAACCAAGTTCAAGTTTTAGTGGTACGTGGTGACAATCGAGATATTCACTTGCTTCCTTTTTAGCAAAAACTTTTTGCTCCAGCATAGCCAACCTTTGTTCTGCCCTGAATCGTTTATTCGCTTCTTCCGTTTTCAATTGGTCCTCAAGTTTGGAAAAACTTGTTTCGATTTCATTCTCTAATTCTTCAAGCTGGCTGTAAATCTCACTCAGCATTGCAACAAGGGTTTCTTTCGGGACCGCCGTGTTTGTCATTTTCCAGACCTCCTACCAGTTAATGCTATACTTTATTCTCCCCTTTTTTCCTGCTTCCTTCCGCGTTGACAAAACTAGAAGCAATTCGGCAAAGAAAGTGGCTGCAGCAGCCTTTTTCCTATTTTTTTCGACATTTTCAAAGCCTTGAATGAAATCAAGGCAATGGGTGCAAGCTACAGTTGGAGGTGGTTAGACAATGGCAAAAAAAGCAAACAATAACAAAAAGCAAATGCAAACAGGTGCTGAGAAAAAGGCAGGCTATGGCGATAAAAAATTGGAAGGTCCAAACCGTCCGGCAGAATAATCAGACCATCACAAAAAGCAAGGGGCATCCCCTTGCTTTTACCATTTTTGGCTCAGATGCAGCAGCCGCTTCGCGATCACTAGGCCGTTAAGCTGATCTTTCTTTGTTAAATACCAGTCTGTTAAATGAATTGGATGCTTATGACTGATCCGGCTATACCGCCAGAAAAACGGAACACGCCTTGTTAAACTCCAATCCTCAACTTGATGACGATGATGTTGGACAACGGGGAAAGTTGCCCGCAAAAACGGGGTATCCCTTTTCTGGTTTGAACTTCTAAAATATTGTTCATAATCATATCTTGAACCCGTATGTGCCGTTTTTTCAGCAAACTCTAAAAAGTAAGGAAACAGCCTTTGATCAAAAAGGATTTTTGCCAACCGTTTACCTAAATAAATGCGATTGGAAAGACGGCGAAAACCATTCACACTTGCTCCATAAACTTCCCCGCCGCAAGTCGGAAACAAAACACTGCTAAAATGCAGCCAATCTTGAAAGGAGAAAATTAGGGAATGAAACACTTTGTTTCGATAGACCGGATGCTCAAGTACCGGCTTTTGAATGACATTTTGTTCATTAATAATCAAAGATGTCAACAACCTTAGTGAATTCTTTTCCCGCCAATATTTTTCCCACTCTTTTTGCATAAAAACGGAAACATGAAAATAGGGAAGCAAGTGAAACAACCTCTTATTTTGTTTCGTCGAATATTCATACAGCAAAAGCTGAGGGTATACATCATGAAAAATTAACCAATTTGCCCTTTCATATGTTAAAAACAGCTGATTTATCGTATTAGGCGAAAGGAATTGGGGAAAAATCGAACCCTTTAGGTCACACATATTCCAGCCGCCATTTCTGGATACCATACTGGCGAGGAACAACCAGGAAATTTCGGGATTCCTTTTGTAATAGGCAAAATAGGCGTCTGTTCGCGAAATATTGTCCATGTTTTTTTGCTCGGTTATTGATTGAATTTGACGAATAATTTGTTTATCCTGTAATGTTAAATGGTTCATTGGCCTCTTTCCTTTACCGTTAGCTTGCGGCATGGAATGGATTTTATACCTCCAAAGTCCGCCGAGATTTGTTATGATAAGTAATAGTTTGCGAGGTGTTCCAATTGACTTATCATTATCCGAATGGAAAACGATTTATCCCAAATGAAAATCATGCAAAAACTTCATTACCGCGGCAAAAAAATGTCTCATTCAGCAACAGGGGGATGACCCTTGAAGATGATTTAAATGAGACGAACGAGTACTATCTGTCGCAAAATATTGCCGTGATCCATAAAAAACCAACTCCGGTGCAAATTGTTCACGTCAATTATCCAAAGAGAAGCGCGGCGGTGATAACTGAAGCGTATTTCAAACAAGCATCTACAACGGATTACAATGGAATTTACAAAGGAAAATACATTGACTTTGAAGCAAAAGAAACGGAAAGTGCAACTTCCTTCCCGTTAAAAAATTTTCATGAACACCAAATCCGCCATATGGAGGCCGTTATCCGGCAAGGTGGTGTTTGCTTCGTCATTGTTCGTTTTTCCGTTTTTCAACAAGTCTATTTACTTGAAGCAAAGCATTTATTGGATTTTTGGAAGAGAATGGAGTCTGGCGGCAGGAAATCGATCACAAAAAAAGAAATAGAACAATTGGCTCACTACATTCCGCTTGGATTTCAGCCGAGAATTGACTATATTAAAGTAATAGACAATCTCTTATAGCTTGTCTTAGGCTAAAGTTTGGTGAGGTTTAGAAAGGAAGGAACTTTAGAATGGCAGAACAATCTCAATCAAGGGAGGAACGCCGGAAGCAACTTAAGGCGAACAACGCTAAAGGCAGCAAAAAGCAAAAGAAAAAATCAGGCGGAATTTTCAAAAAAATATTTTTGACACTGATTGCGCTTGGTATCGTTGGAATGCTTGCCGGAGTAGCTACAGTTGCTTATATGGTAAAGGATGCTCCGAAACTTGATCCAAAATTATTAAAAGACCCAATCGCCTCAAAGGTTTTGGACATGAACGGCAAGCTTATTGCCGAGGTCGGAGCCGAAAACCGGGAATATGTTGCTTATAAGGATATACCATCCGTTGTCGAGAACGCGTTTTTAGCAACGGAGGACTATCGTTTCTACCAGCACCATGGGATTGACCCTATTCGTCTTGGCGGAGCCGTACTAGCCAATTTTAAAAATGGCTTTGGTTCTGAGGGCGGCAGCACGATCACGCAGCAAGTTGTCAAAAATACATTTTTAACCAGAGAAAAAACATTAAAAAGAAAAGTACAGGAAGCTTGGCTCGCCTATCAGCTCGAGCAAAAGTACACGAAACACCAAATTTTAGAGATGTATTTAAATAAAATCTTAATGGGCGGAAATACTTATGGGGTTGCAACCGCAGCGAAAGTGTATTTTGGCAAGCCATTAAAAGATGTCACCTTACCGGAGGCGGCATTGCTCGCAGGACTTCCTCAAAGTCCAAATAATTACAACCCATTTGTCCATCCTGATTTAGCCGAAAAACGGCGCAATGTTGTATTATCCTTAATGTATCAGCACGGCTATATTTCGAAGGCGCAAATGGAGCAAGCGCAAAAAGTGCCGGTACAGTCCACCCTTGCAAAAGAAGATCAACGGAAACTGAACGAAAAACCGTATGATTCTTTTGTAGATGCAGTAATCGATGAGGTTAAAAAAGCCGGCGACTTTGATATATTTTCCGATGGACTAACTGTTTATACGACATTGGATCCAAACGCTCAGCTTTATGTTGATAAAATTTTAAACACAAATGAAGTTGTTAAATATCCGGATGACAAATTTCAAGCCGGCATTACCCTGCTTGATACAAAAACAGGCGAAGTCCGGGCAATTGGTGGCGGCCGCAATCAAAAAGTCCGCCGCGGGTTTAACTATGCGATTGACAGCATGCGCCAGCCAGGCTCAACGATTAAACCGATTCTTGATTATGGTCCGGCAATCGAATATTTGCAATGGGGAACGTACCATATGATCGTCGATAAGCCAAGTAAGTATTCAAACGGTACATCTTATGGAAACTGGGATGGCCGCTATTTGGGACCGATGACGATTCGGACAGCGCTGCAAATGTCGCGCAATACGCCGGCTGTTCAAACATTGCAGCAAGTTGGTACGGACAAAGCAAAAACGTTTGCAAATAAACTTGGCATTCCTTTAAAGGAAGTATTTGAATCGTATGCAATCGGCGGTTTGGGCGATGGGTTATCAACAATGGAAATGGCAGGCGCCTACAGCGCATTCGGCAACAACGGTTTTTACACACCGCCGCATACTGTTACTAAAATTAAGCTTCGTGACGGAACAGAAATTAATACTACACCGGAAACAAAAGTCGTGATGAAAGATTACACGGCCTTCATGATTACGGATATGCTAAAAAGCGTCTTAGAACCACCGGGAACCGGTACGGCAGCGAAAGTGCCCGGGCTTCCGATTGCCGGTAAATCTGGAACAACCAACTATACTGAGGCGGATATGAAAAAATACAATATCACGAACAAGAAAGCCGTTCCTGACGCCTGGTTTACTGGCTATACAACCAATTACACTGCATCCGTTTGGACCGGTTACAGCAGCCGCTCAACACCGATTGAGCCAGGGTCGGACCAAAAAATCGCACAACTGATCTTTAAAAATTTAATGGCCTATGTTTCAAAAGATAAAAACACACCTGACTTTACGATGCCAAAGAGCGTTCAAAAAGTAAGAATTGAAAAAGGGACCATGCAATTGGCCAGCGATTATACACCGGATAGCGAAGTTCTTACAGAATATGCCGTAAAAGGCTATGCACCTAAAGAAGTATCTACCAAGTTTGCAAAACCTGATGCACCTGGAAACGCTGCAGCAAACTTTGATCAGGCGAAAAATGAAATAACCCTTTCATGGGATTACGGAAAATCGGCTCAATTTGATGTATCGGTTTCAATCAACAACGGAGCCGAACAAAAATTGACAACGACTTCCGATAAGAGCTTAAAGATTGCAAACCCAACACCAGGGGCAAAGTATTTGTTCAAAATCATTGCAGTAAACGGCCAGCAGGCAAGTGACCCAGCGACTGCTGCTGTTGACATCCCTGCACCGCCTTCAGGCAACCAAGGAAATGCAAACGGAGGCCAAGGAGGTCAGGGAAATCCGAATGCAACAACACCGCCTCCGGCAAATCCAAATACCGGGAATCCAAATGCAGGTAATCCAAATAATGGAAATGGCAATGGTGGAGATGGAAACGGAACTGGCGGTGGAAATGGGGGAAGCGGTACAGGCACAACTTCCGGAACCGGAAGCACCGGCCCTACTAGCGGTACAGGAACGCCGGCGAACGGAACTCCTACCAATCCAACCGGAACACCTTCTCCCAAAACTGGCCAATAAAAAATAAAAAGCGTCTAGGTAGTTTTCCTAGACGCTTTTTTCATGGCCAATTTCTTTCGATAAAGTTTTTCCTGTTCCACCATCAATTCCGACAACTGGATAAAGGAATGGTAAAGCACGGGTCTTGAAGAGATAAATTCCAATCGTTCAGCAACATTGATCGGCTTAACATCCAATTCAGAAAAGACAATTGCCGAGCCTTTATTTTGGTTCATTTCATTACTGTGAAGCAAAAACTGTTTAAATAACTTGATTCCTGCTTCCATTCGTTCAATCACCTTTTCTCTGTTTCGGGATCGTTGGTCATTTATAAGTACTGCTTTTATTTTTTCCCATTCCCCTAGCAGTTCTTCGACAACTTTATCCATCGTGATCCGCCTTCCCTTTCATCCGTTTCTTGCCTTCCCTGCAAAGATCAAGCAATGGACATTCCGCACATTTAGGATTTTGGGCTTTGCAATGGTATCTGCCGAAAAAAATCAGGCGGTGATGGGTTATCGACCATTCATCTTTTGGAATTTTTCGCATAAGCGTTTTTTCAACCTCTAACACGGAATCTTTCCATCGGCAGATCCCCAATCGCTTACTTACTCGTTCAACATGTGTGTCGACGGCAATCGCCGGTTCCCCGAAAGCGACAGAGACAACCACGTTCGCAGTTTTTCTGCCAACTCCCGGAAGCTTCGTCAGTTCGTCCCGATCTTTTGGAACCTGTCCATTATAGTTATCTAAAAGAATCCGGCAAAGGCTTTGAATGTTTTTTGCTTTGTTGCGATATAGTCCAATTGAGCGAATATCGTTTTGCAATTCCTCCAATGGGACGCTTAAATAATCCTCAGGTGTTTTGTATTTTTGAAATAAATCTTTTGTGACTTTATTCACGAGTGCGTCTGTACATTGGGCTGACAGCGAAACAGCAATCACAAGCTCGAACGGGTTTGAATGAACCAGCTCGCAATGCGCAGCTGGAAACATTTCGCCCATTTTATCAAGACAATAACGGATTTGCATCTTATTTAACATCGAATCACCCACAATCCAGTATAGTTTATTTACAAAAAGAAAACGAGAGAAGTGGCTTCCCTCGCCATAATCCAATATCCTTAGAGAAAATGAAAAACTTAAGTGATCAGCCGTTTCTATTGCTCAAGCCAATTATAGAAAGACACCGATACAGAAGACTGGGATTCTGCGGAAGCTGTCCGGCTTTGTGTTTGCTTTTGCCGAAACTTTCGTCCTTGCTGTTTTGCCTGTTCGACTGTTTTAATTCCATTTTTCTTCCATTCAAATAAAATTCGATCGATATAGCGAAAATTTAACTTACCAGACATGACAGACTCCCTTAACGCCGCCTTTATAATTGACGGATCATGATGGTCATCGTCCATCCACAATGCGAGCGTTTCGCATTCATACGGTGATAGCGGCCTGCCAAATTCGTTTTCAAAGCAAGTGTATAAATCAGTTTCTTCTGCCTGCACCTGCATGTTGGCCGTTTTCTTTTCATTTAATAGAAATTGTTCTACTAATCTTTCCCATAATGGCGCAAGTGAATACTTTTCAAATCGGATTCCATCTTGGGAAAATCCTTCGATTATTTCGATAAACCCTTTTTGAATCAACTTTCTTAGCATTTTTGTGCATTCCGTAGTGGAAATGGTCATTCGTGAGGAAAGTTCTTCGGGAGTAGGGAATTCATTCCCTTTTTCAATAAATGATAGCAGTTGTAAAAGTAAAATTAATTCATACTCATCTAAATGAAGATTTTTGTATTCTGAAAAAAGGACGGCTGGTACTGTTAGATGGCCTTCCTGTACCCATGACATTAAACTTGTCTTCATAACATGACACCTCCTTTCTAGTATAACACGAACAAACAGCAAGAAGGTAGCTGGATTTGATTTCCGCTAAAGCAGCTCCCTGCCACACCTCGTCATGATTAAAAAAAGATGGCCACAGGTCTGTGGATCCATCTTTTTTTTGTTTTAAATCTTATTTAGTTCACTTGTGCTTTTGCTTGGATAAATTCACGGATTCTTTTAACTGCCTCTTGTAAAAGTTCCAATGAAGTGGCATATGAAAGGCGGATATTGTCTGCTGCTCCAAATCCTGAACCAGGAATGACAGCGACGTTTGCTTCTGTCAGCAACGCTGTGGCAAAATCATCGACATTGTCAAATCCCGCAAGCTCAGCTGCCTTTTTAACATTTGGGAACAAATAGAAAGCTCCTTGCGGCTTTACGCAACTAATACCCGGGATCGATACGAGGTGATCATAAATAACTTCGAGTCTCTTTTCAAAGGCAAGGCGCATTTCTTCAACAGGTTCCTGCGGTCCATTATAGGCCGCGATTGCTCCATATTGTGCAGTCGTTGTCGGGTTCGAGGTACTATGGCTGGCAAGGTTTGTCATTGCTTTAATTATTTTTGCATTCCCTGCAGCATACCCAATCCTCCATCCTGTCATTGAATGCGATTTGGATACACCATTTACTACGATTGTTTGCTCTTTTAATTCCGGAGACAGCTGGGCAATGGAAACATGTTTTTGGTTATTGTAGATCAATTTTTCATATATTTCATCTGAAATGATCAGAATATCGTTTTCCAAACAGACTTCACCGATTTCCTTCAGCTCATCTGCTGTATACAAAACCCCTGTTGGATTGCTCGGAGAATTAATAATGATTGCCTTTGTTTTATCAGTCAATGCTCCCTGCAATTGTTTGGCAGTGATTTTAAATTCATTGCTTTCTTCTCCGACAATATAGACTGGAGCCCCTCCAGCCAGCTTTACTTGCTCGGGATAACTTACCCAGTAAGGTGTCGGAATCAGAACTTCGTCACCTTCGTTCAAAATAGCTTGAAACAGTGTGTAAAGCACATGCTTTGCACCACTGCCTACGATAATTTCTGATGGTTCGTACGTAAGCTCCTGATCGCGCTTGAATTTCTCAATAATCGCTTGTTTTAAAAGCGGTAATCCTGCAGAAGGGGTGTATTTCGTCTTCCCTTCCGTCATTGATTGATATGCTGCTTCAATGATGTGCAGTGGTGTGTTAAAATCGGGCTCTCCAGCGCCAAGACCAATTACGTCCACACCTTGCTCTTTTAATTCTTTTGCCTTGGCTGTAATGGCCAATGTCGATGACGGGGTTAGCGCCTTAACCCTGTTTGCCAGCACTACTTCCATGTTTGTTTCCTCCGTTCTACCGAAAAATATTATAGATTTTCAATCTTTTTTAGCCACTCACCCGTTTGAAAGTGAACATAATAATAATTTATTAAATTATTATCTGAAAGATAATAAATTTCCCAAAATGGTATGTTTTTTTCCATCCCTAAACGTACAGAGACAATTTTTTTCGGATTTTTCTCCTGCAGCAATTTTTTAATGGCATCTGCTTTCGAAAGCCCGCTTTTAGCGCTTTTCACAATTACTTGTTTTGTCTTTTCTGGTATCCAAATAACAATGTTCTCGCCTTTTTTGTTTGTTCCTTCAATGACATCAACCGTTTCAAGCCCATGATAGAGATGGAAGGAGGTGACTTTTGCAAGACTTGCCTTTTTTTCAGCAATCGCAACAGCCTTCTTTTCAGCTGCTTTTAACGGTTCCCGAGCAGTAATGTACACTTTGACAAAAACTCCTACCAAAATAACTACAAAAACAATCAAAATCGTAATCCATTTTTTCACGTTTTTCACTTCACTATGTACGATATATCGTAAAAACAGCTTTCTCTTGGTTTTCACTATCAAGAGCGAGTCCAAACATTAAATCTTTTTCTTTCAGTGTTCGATTTAATAAATCAACAATTTTATATAAATCAGGGCTATGCTGAACTTTAACAGTTGAAAGAATTTCAATTTTGCTTTCCATCTAGAGCGTTTCCTCCAATTTTTCTCATCTTTATTGAACCGATCATTGATCCGAACAGCCACTACAGAAGAATTCTACTCAATCATTATAACAGCTGCAAATAAATTAGCCAGCAAAACAAAAAGAATTCAGTAAACTTTTTATGTCTTTTTGCGCTCTATTTAATTATTTCCATTTAAATGAGCTAACTAAGCCATAAGTGGATGTTTTTTACGAGCTCTCCGATCGGTGCCTCCTTTACTTCAATCTCTGGTATGGACTGTAGAAACACTTGTCCATACTTCGTTGTGATAATCCGCCGGTCAAATACAAAGATAATCCCCCGGTCAGTTTCTGTACGAATCAACCGCCCAAACCCTTGTTTAAATCGAAGGATAGCCTCTGGTAAAGAATAATCCATAAACGGATTTCCTCCACGCTGTTTAACATATTCACATTTCGCCTCAGTATACGGCTCATTTGGTGGACTAAATGGGAGGCGGACAATAATGAGGCAGGTTAAATCTTCACCGGGAATATCAATCCCTTCCCAAAAACTGTTTGTCCCAAGTAAGATTGCTTTATCATATTTTTGAAAATTCCTTGTCAACCTTGAGCGGCTTCCGCCGGTTATTCCTTGGGCAACCAGGACAAAATCCTCTAAAAACCCGCTTTCCTTAATTAACTCGTATGTTTTTTTCAGCATTTCGTGCGATGTAAAGAGAAGAAGCATTCTTCCTTTTGTCGCCTCAGCGATGGTAATAATCTGTTCGGTAATCGCGATGACGTACTCATCAATGGATACCGCTTTTATGTCAGGCAAGTCTTCTGGTATGTAAAGCTGCACTTGTTGCTTGTAAGGAAAAGGAGAGGGAATGGCTGAAACGTTCGTTTTCTCCCTTTTTAATCCTAATACTTCCAAAATATAGGAAAATGATTGATTGACTGTCAAGGTTGCTGATGTGAGCACAATGCTATTCTTTGCCTCGAAAAATTTATTTTGCAAATATTCAGCAACAGAAGCTGGTTGTGCATAGAGACTCGTTGTATTTTGCGGCGCCCGAAAATCAACCTCTATCCAAAGAACCATGTCGGATTCAGTTAACATGAGACGATGGATTGCTTGTGATAATTTTCCTATTTCCTCCAAAAAAGCAGTTAGTTCTTGAAAGAGAAGATCTTGCGTTGTTGCCATCTGCTTTTCTTTCTCGGCTAATTGGACTCTTTCCGTTAACATAGCAGCTAAATCTTTGAGCATGAAGGCAAACCGTTCCCCACTGTTCATGATGGCAGCAGTCTTTTTATCGTGCCGATTGCGGTAAAATCTCACTTTTACTTTTGTTCCACTTTGGTTATTCCCCTTGTTTTTTTGAACATAGGAAGCAAGAAGTTTGAAAAATTCATCCATTTCATACTGTAAATCAGTCATTAACTGGGTAACTTCAAACGTTTGGGAAATTAATTTTTTGCTCACATTCAGCGGCTCGATAGCCCGTTCAAGCTTATAAAATAACTGGCCTTGTTCATACTGACCCAGCTGGGACAAAAGAAGGCGGACAGACATATAATCAAGCGATTCGCCTACTAACGTTGCCGCAGCTTTTTCTAAATGGTGGCCTTCATCAATAACCGCATAGGAAAACGGCGGCAAAATACCTTTTCTTTCCGTAGCATCCCTTAAAAGCAAGGAGTGATTGGTAATAATGAGGTTTGCATGATTAGCATATTTTCGTGCCCTTTCATAAAAATCCCTTCCCGCCCAGCTCTCGGATCCTCTAAGTTTGGAATCATCTTTTTTAACCTTGTCCCAAAAAATTTCTCCGCCACTGGGTAAATTGAGTTCATCTTTATCACCCGTTTCTGTTTCAGTCAGCCAAATGAGAATTTGCATTTTGGTCAGCACAGAATCATAGTTATCTTGGGGATCCAATAAGGATCGGCTGAATTTTTCAAGATCAAGATAATGATTTCGGCCTTTTAGCAAAGCAACTCTAATTTTGTGTGGAATGGATGAAGCTAGTATAGGCACTTCTTTCCGGATTAATTGTTCTTGCAGCTGTGTTGTATGGGTGCTAATGACAACACGCTGATTTCTATGAATGGAAAAAAATGCAGCCGGGAGTAAATAGCCCAGCGATTTCCCGATCCCAGTTCCCGCTTCGATCAGCAAATGGCAGTTTGATTGAAAAGCACTGTACACCTCATCCATCATCTGAAACTGTCCAGACCTCTTTTCAAACCCGGCAAACGTTTTTTCGAAAAGCGCCAATTTTTCTTCAACTCTCGATGGATATTCCAGGACGTTTTCGCTGTTTTCTGCCATTATGTCGAGAGAAGGTAATTTTTTTAAAATTAGGTGATGCACTGCTTCTAATGAAGCGGGAAGTTCTTCAATCGTCTTTTCTTTTTCACGCAGGAAGGACTCCAGCAATAGATCAAGATCGCTTTTTAACCCGCCTGACAGCTTGGCAAGCTGGGTCAAGGTTTTCCGGGGAATTTGAAAAAACCGGTCAAGCATGAGCTGTAAAAGCAAAGCGGTCACTTCTGCATCACTATCTGCCTGGTGCGGGCGTTCATGCACTATGTTTGCCATTTCTGCCAAATCGCCCAATTTGTACCCGTCTGCAGTTGGGTACAGAATTCGCGCCATCTCGACTGTATCCAACACAGGTCCATAAAAACCAGCAAATCCCGCTTGGATCAGTTCTTCTTGCAGAAACGACAAGTCAAATAGCACATTGTGGGCAACAAAATAAGCTTCATCCAGCATTTGAACCACTTTCGGCGCAATTTCTGCAAATTCTGGAGCTTCTTGAACCATTTCATTGTTTATTCCGGTCAATTCCTCTATAAACGGCGGAATCGGATGGTATGGATTTACCAAAGTAGAAAATTTATCAGTTATTTTTCCGTTTTCGACGATAACTGCGGCAAATTGAATAATCCGGTCACCTTTTTTTGGCTGGTTGCCAGTCGTCTCTAAATCGATTACCACAAATTTATTAAACATGAGCGTAACAACACCTTTAAAACTTTCTTAACATAAACGTATCATAAAAACCAACAAAGAAAAAGACGACCCTGAGATGAAAAATGAGAAAACAAATAAGAAAAATCCCCGATTACGGGGATTTAGAGAATGGTATGGGCTGGTTCTGCGTGTAGGAGTTCTTTGATTCGATTGTGTTCATCCATTATAGCTACTTTTGGTTTGTGGTCAGCTACTTTTTCCTCTGGAACGAGAACATACGAAATAATAATGACGATATCTCCTTCTTGCACTAGCCGAGCGGCTGCACCGTTTAAACAAATAACCCCGCTGCCTCTTTTACCTGGAATAATGTAGGTTTCTAGCCGAGCTCCGTTATTGTTGTTCACAATTGCTACTTTCTCATTTGCGGTCATTCCGACAGCATCGAGCAGATCTTCGTCGATTGTTATACTTCCTACATAGTTTAAATTGGCCTCTGTCACCCGAGCACGGTGAATTTTGCCATTCATCATGGTGCGAAACATTTTTTACCTCCTATTTTCCTTGATCGTTTTCAATGATCAAATGGTTAAGATGATATTATCGATGAGACGAACATTGGCAAATTTAACAGCGAGGGCAATGATGATTGTGCCAGCCAATTGATCAAGCGGTGTTAATTCAGGATAAATATAGATTTCAACATAATCGATCACCGCGTCCGTTTCTGCTTCAATCATGCGGCAAATTGTCTTCCTTATCACCTTAGGATCGCGTTCCCCTCGCTCGATTTGCTCTTTCGCCGTTTGCAAGGATTTAAACAGAACCGGTGCTTGTTTTCGTTCGTTTGGAAGCAAATTCACATTTCGCGAACTCTTGGCCAAGCCGTCCTTTTCCCGGACGATATCCACCGGAACAAGCTGAATTGGAATATTGAAATCAGCAATTAAACCTTCGACAACCGCCACCTGCTGTGCATCTTTTTTCCCAAAATAAGCGCGGGTGGGCATGGTGATATTGAATAATTTTACTAACACGGTTGCAACTCCGTCAAAATGACCGGGTCTTGATTTTCCACACAACACGCCTGTACGCTGATGAACGGTAAGTTTTACAGAAGTTGAACTTGGGTAGATCTCCTCAACAGAAGGATAAAAAAGGTAATCCACATTCTCCCCTTCCGCCAGAGACTGATCACGCTCAAAGTCTCTTGGATAGGTCGAAAAATCCTCATTTGGTCCAAATTGGATCGGATTTACAAATATGCTTAACACAACTAGGTCGTTCTCTTCCCTTGCTTGGCGAAGCAATCTTAAATGCCCTTCATGCAAAAAACCCATTGTCGGTACAAAGCCAACCGTCTTCCCGCTGGCTTTCTCTCGGGCGACCAATGCCTGCATTTCTTTAATTGTTGTTACAACCTTCATTTTTTTCCTCCGTATAAACCTTGCAGTTCTTGTTCTTTCATTGTGAACGTATGTTGTTCCTCAGGAAATTGATTCTGTTTAACTTCTTGTACATACGACTGAATTGATTCTATTGCCAATGGTTCAAGCGAATGGTATTTTTTTACAAATTTTGGCACCCGATCAACGCCGTAACCAAGTACATCATGATACACAAGCACTTGACCATCCACATCTTTTCCCGCGCCAATTCCAATTACAGGAATCGATAGGGCTCTTGCGATTTCCGCTCCAAGCTGCTTTGGAATGCACTCAAGAACAAGTGCAAACGCACCTGCCTGTTCGCAATTTTTTGCATCCTCCATTAATTTTTTTGCAGAATCTAATTCTTTACCTTGAACTTTATAGCCTCCGAGCACACCGACAGACTGCGGCGTCAGACCTAAATGGGAACAAACGGGAATCCCCGCTTTTGTCAATGCGGCAATTTTTTCAATGACTTCATCGGCACCCTCTACTTTTACAGCATGGGCACCTGTTTCCTGAATCAATCGCCCCGCATTAAAAAGCGTATCGTTTATCGACAAGTGATACGTTAAAAAGGGCATATCAACTACAATAAACGTGTCCTTTGCCCCTCGTTTTACCGCTTTGGCATGATGAACCATGTCCTCAATTGTTACCGGTATCGTCGAATCATAGCCTAGAACGACCATTCCGAGTGAATCGCCGACCAAAATCATATCGACGCCACCTTGTTCTGCCTGTTTCGCAGATGGATAATCATATGCCGTCAGCATGACAATTTTTTCGTTCCGCTGTTTCATTTGCAAAAAATCCGTTGTTTTCCTCATTCTTTTCCCTCCCTTATTTTCGGAAGAGGAGATAAAACGCTCACCCTTTTGCAGCAATTAAAAAAGACCCTTCTGCAAAAGGCAGAGAGGATCTTCGTTACCCAAAGTCGATGTGCTTTATCCCTCTGTCCCGGTCCGTCCAAACGGATCTAGGCAGAAACCTTTTCATTTTCTAAGACGAGTCATTCAGGTGCAGTTCGATAAGATACCGCCCAATTGCATTATAGCAGAAACGCAAGAAAATTTACTACTATGAATTCATTCCAATCTTAGATTTCTATGTCGGCAGAATAAATAGAATGGATTTTTCCGTTCTCATCCTCCACCTGCAAGACGCCATCATCCGTTATTCCAAGCGCCTTTCCTTTAATTGTCGCCGTTAATGTGTGAGCAGTGATCTCCCGGCCAATACTGCGGACATAGCTTTCCCAGAGAAGCTTGACTGGATAGAAGCCTTCAGCCAAATAAAGCTCGTACATTTTTTCAAAATGAGAGAAAATGCTGCGAATTAGGTCTGAGCGGGAAATTTTCTTACCTGTTTCAATCGCTAGGGAGCTTGCCGTATTTTGAAGGTCTATAGGAAAATCAGTTATTTGCTGATTTACATTGATCCCTATACCGATGATAATCGAGTGGATGCGGTCTGCTTCGGCTTGAAGCTCTGTTAAAATTCCGGTGACTTTCTTGCCGTTAACCAAAATATCATTTGGCCATTTAATTTCCGGAGAAACGCCCGCCATTTCTTCCATCGCTTGAACGATTGCAACCGCCGCTAGCAGCGTTAATTGCGGGGCTTTTATCAATGGTATATTCGGCCTTAAAATCAGACTCATCCAGATGCCAGTGAATTTTGGCGAATACCATTTACGCTCCATTCTTCCCCGCCCCGATAATTGTTCTTCAGCAATGACAACCGTTCCTGTCTTAGCACCTTCATTTGCCAGCCGGTGTGCAATTTTTTGGGTTGAATCTACTTGATCTTCGTAATACAGGTTGTGCCCAATGTATTTCGTTGTTAACCCGAAACGAATTTCATCCGGCTTTATATTATCAGGTGTTTTAATAATCCGGTACCCTTTTCTTCGTACCGCTTCTAGTTCAAAACCGTCTTTGCGGAGTTCTTCAATATGTTTCCATACAGCTGTTCTGGAACAGCCGATCAGTTCAGCAATCGATTGCCCTGACAGAAACGAATCGCCAGCTTTTGTGAAGGCATCAAGCAGTTCTTTCCTTAGTTCTGATTGCACTTCAGCAGCCACTCCTTTATTGCCTGTTTTTCATTCTTTAATTCATTCTCAATAATTTTAAGCTCGATTTGTTCAATTAACTTTCTAACCCATGGTCCGCCCGGTTTTTTCAGCCAATCAATTAAATTCTGGCCTGTAACATTCAACTGTGAACGTTCTTTGATTGGCAATTGCAAATACCGGGCTAAAATTTGTGTTAGAACTGCATCATCTTGAACACCGGAAATCACTTGAAAAAGTTTTTCAGTTGATTCAATTTTATTTCGCCCGGCGCAATATAAATCATAGGAAGTCCAATCATGCTTCAGCCTGATTTTCAAAAATGCCAAGATCGAGTTAATCTCCTTGATTTGTTTTACAGGCAGCTTCCATTTGCGCAGAAAATCATCGGTTTCTTTAGCGGTGTTATATTCGGCCAAATGGATTAATAACGCCCACATTTCGTTCAGATTGAGTGTCTCACAGCGGAAGTGAAGAAGTTTTTCAAACACTGCTCTCTGCTGTTGAAGTCCTGGTAAAAATCGGTATAGATTGGTTTCCAATAATACTTTTACCGATTCGCGTCTTGAACTTCCCGTCAATAGCTTGGCAAACTCCGCTTGTTTCCGCTCAACAGCTATCTTCTCTAGCAAATATCCATGTTCCGCTACAGCCTGTAAAGTCTTAGCTTCTACCGAAAAAGAAAGCTGACTGACAAAACGAACCGCTCTCATCATTCTTAGAGCATCCTCTTGAAAACGTTCCTTCGCCTTGCCAACCGTTTCAATCCGCTTTTGCTTAATAGCAATTTGCCCGTTAAAAGGGTCAATCAGTTTTCCGTGGCGATCCATGGCGATCGCGTTCATCGTAAAATCACGGCGCTTTAGATCCTTTATTAAGGATCGGATAAAGATTACTTGCTTCGGTTTTCGGTAATCTACATATTCCGCTTCTGCCCGAAAGGTGGTGATCTCATAGCCGATACCATTTGCAAGGACAAGTATTGTTCCATGCTCGATGCCCACATCAACCGTTTTCGGAAAAATCCGCTTCATCTCTAGAGGTGTTGCCGAAGTAGCAATATCAACATCGTTAATCGGCTTCCCTAAAAGAAAATCGCGGACAGATCCCCCTACAAAATACGCCTCGAACCCTGCATTCTCCAATTTTTCAAGCAGCGGCACCGCCGATACAAACGGCTCAAGCATTGGTTTCACCTTGATCCAGAAGCGTGGAATAAATATCTTCATATTGTGCCACAATCGCTTCTGCTTTAAATTTTTGCTTCACTGTCTCAAGGGCTTGCTGCGAAACTTTTTGATGAAAATCCTCGTCTTGTAAAAGATGGATCGCTTTTTGAGCAATATCCTGAATATCGCCAAGTTGACTGATATACCCATTTACACCATCTGTAATGACTTCGGGGATTCCGCCGACATTTGTGCCGATACACGGAACACCGCAAGCCATCGCTTCAAGAAGCACGAGTCCAAAGCTTTCCTTCTCAGACAACAGCAGCATTAAATCGCTGATGGAGTACAATTCTTCAAGATTTTCCTGCTTTCCTAAAAACAATACTTTATCTGTTATTCCAAGTGTTTTGACAAGTTTGGCTACTGTTGTTACTTCCGGCCCGTCACCGACTAACAATAGCTTTGCTGGCATGGCTTTTACAATTTCTGCAAATGCTTTTACAACATCCGGAACCCGTTTAACCGTCCGGAAATTCGACACATGAATGATAACTTTTTCGTCAGCAGCAATCGAAAATTCTTCCTTTAAGTGGGCAGCATCACTTTTTTGATATACGCGTTCATCGATAAAATTATAGACCGTTTGAATCGGTTTGTCCGGGTTAATCAAGTCGTATGTCTGCTCAATTAAGGCGTTTGACACAGCGGTCACAATATCTGATTTCTCAATGCCAAACTTAATTGCATCCGAAAGCGATGGGTCATAGCCAAGCACGGTGATATCGGTTCCATGCAGGGTTGTAACAATTTTTATATCATGATCTGCCATCTGTTTGGCCAAAATCGCACACACGGCATGGGGAATTGCATAATGGACATGGAGCAGATCCAATTTTTCGCGGTTTACTACTTCTGCCATTTTACTGGCCAGAGCAATATCGTATGGAGGGTATTGAAAAACAGAATATTGATTCACCTCCACCTGATGGTATGAGATATTGTGGTACATCCTTTTTAGACGAAAAGGAAGGCTTGATGATATAAAATGAATTTCATGGCCTTTTTCAGCGAGCATTTTTCCAAGCTCTGTTGCAACAACCCCCGAGCCGCCAACCGTAGGGTAGCACGTGATGCCAATCTTTAATTTTTTCATGATGACTCTCCTAACAAATCCCGATCAAGAAGAAGCGGCTTGTCGGTTTTAAACCCTTCTGCAAACTCAACGCCAACCTGCTGCCCAAACATTTTTTCCCGCGCTTCAATTGTTTCGATATATCCGTTGACAAGTGGTGTATCAACCGTTCCCTCCGTTTTGACAAACTGGCTTTTGTAGGCGTTGAGGGCCTTCTTTTTGGTCTCCATGTACATCGAGATATCAATTGTAAAATCGGGATGATGAAATCCATTAATCATGTAAAAATAAACATTTTGAACGCGATGGGAAGCTTCCCCCCGCTCCGTTTGAAATTTCCGGATTCCTGCAGAGAAAACAGCTTCTGCAACAAGACGGGCGCAATTGCCATGATCCGGATGACGATCGGTAAAATACGGAGCAAAGACAAGCTTTGGACGAAACATGCGGATTACCCCGGCAATTGTCCGAATATAATCTTTGTTCAGCAGCAACCCGCGATCGGGCATGCCGAGGGAAATGCGTTCAGCCACTCCAAGAATTTGGCCCGCGTCACGAGCTTCGATTTTTCTTGATTCGACTGTTCCGTTCGATGACAAATCAGCATCGGTTAAATCGCAAATGGCGATTTTTTTCCCTAAAGCTGCATATTTTGCGATCGTTCCGCCCATACCAATCTCGACATCATCAGCATGGGCGCCAAATGCAAGAATATCAAACGATTTTGTTTCCATTTTCATCACCACTGTTTCTTTTCGCAATATTTCGCCACTCGAGCATGCCTTGTTCCAGCCCCCGAATTAATAGTTCCGCTGAGCCCATATTGGTGGCAAGCGGTATTGAATAAACGTCGCAAAGGCGAACAAGTGCGGTAACGTCAGGCTCATGCGGCTGGGCAGTTAACGGATCACGGAAAAAGAAAACAGCGTCCATTTGATTTTTCGCGATCATTGCTCCAATTTCCTGATCTCCTCCGAGCGGTCCTGATTGAAAACGATGAACATTCAGCCCTGTTGCTTCACTAATTCTCAGACCCGTTGTTCCGGTGGCATACAATGTATGATTTGAAAAAGTCGCCTGATAGGCAGTAACGAATTGAACAAGATCATCCTTTTTTTTATCATGTGCGATTAGTGCAATGTTCATGGCAAAAACCCCTTATTCTAAAATATTTTCTAGCCCATAAACAAACGAATCAAGTTTCATGACCGTTTCAACCGCAATTTTTACGCCAGACATAAACGAGCCGCGATGGTAAGAATCGTGGCGGATTGTCAGTGTTTGTCCATCTGAGCCGAACAATACTTGCTGATGGGCGATCAATCCAGGCAGACGGACAGAATGGATGTGCATCCCTTCAAGATCGGCTCCTCTTGCCCCTCTAAGGGTTTCCTTTTCATTTGGGTGACCTTGAACCTTTCGCTCGCGGACTTCGGCAATCATTTCTGCTGTTTTTACAGCTGTACCGGATGGTGCATCCAGTTTTTGATCATGGTGCAATTCAATAATTTCAACATCTTGAAAATATTTTGCGGCCATTTGTGAAAATTTCATCATTAGAACTGCACCAATCGCAAAATTCGGAGCAATGATACAGCCTAGCTCTTTTTCCCGGCAAATATTCTCTAATTCTTTTAAGTCTTCTTTCGAAAACCCGGTTGTCCCCACAACAGGACGGACATTATAGGAAAGCGCCGTTTTCGCATGGTACATTCCCACTTCAGGGGTAGTTAAATCAACAAGAACATCCGCATTTGACTCTTGAAGGCATTTGGCCAAATCGGTGTAAATAGGAACATTGACTTGGGAAAATCCATCAAGTTCACTAAGCAACAAGCCGTCGTATTTATGGTCAACCACAGCAGCAAGTTCAAACTGATCTGTTGCCTGCACAAGTTTTACAGCCTCTCGTCCCATTCGTCCACGGGGACCGGCAATAGCGATTCGAATTGTATTCATCTTTGTCTTCTCCTTTTATTCCTTATTCCGCATCCTTTTTCGTCCAGCGATTCTGATCACGTGTCTTGAACTTTTCCATCACAATGTCGTGTGCTTGCTGAAGGTCAATCTTTAATGAATTCGCAAAACAAATCAGGACAAAAAGCAGGTCGCCAAGCTCCTCTTCTATCGATTTTTCGACTTCATCCGTTTTTTTTGGTTTTTCTCCATAATAATGATTGACTTCCCGTGCCAATTCGCCGAGTTCTTCTGTCATTCTCGCAAGCATGGCGAGCGGGCTAAAATAGCCCTCCTTGAATTGACTTATGTATGTATCAACTTCCATCTGCAAGTCTTTTACCGTTTTTTCTGTTGCCATTTCCTCACCTCTTTAAATCCAGCTACATTTCTCATGTTAGCTAAATTAGTCCGGTTTTACAAATGTTTTTCCCTATGCTATGTTTTATTTCTGCCGAGATTGCCCCTGGCCGGTTAATTGGTTATAATTAAACCGCTTTACCGAGACTTTTGGACAAGGAGAATCGCTATGTTGTTTCATTTAAAACTCAAAAATATCTTCTTCATTTTAATTGGTGCGGCGATCATGTCATTCGGACTAGTTAATTTCAATATGCAAAACAAATTGGCCGAAGGCGGCTTTACCGGCATCACGCTTTTATTCTACTTTTTGTTTCATTGGGATCCTTCCTACACAAATCTGCTATTAAACATTCCCCTCTTCTTTATCGGCTGGAAGCTATTGGGTCGAAACACGTTTTTTTACACACTTATAGGCACCTTTAGTGTCTCCTTGTTTTTGTGGATCTTTCAACGCAACACAATCAATATGCCTTTAACGAATGACTTAACACTTGCCGCTCTGTTTGCGGGAGGCTTCACAGGAATTGGCTTGGGAATCATTTTTCGATATGGCGGGACAACAGGCGGCGTTGACATTATTGCCCGGTTGGTACATAAATATGTTGGCTGGAGTATGGGGAAGACGATGTTTCTTTTTGATGCGTGTGTTATCACGCTTTCACTTCTTGCTTACCTCAATTACAAGCAGGCAATGTATACCCTTGTTGCTGTGCTCGTTGGCGCAAGAGTGGTTGATTTCATGCAGGAAGGTGCGTATACTGCAAGGGGTGCAATGATTATTTCGGAACAAAATGAAGCGATTGCTGACAAAATCATGCTCGAAATGGATCGCGGGGTTACCATTCTTAAAGGTTTTGGTTCGTACACGAAAAACGAGCGGGATGTGCTGTATTGTGTTGTCGCCAAAAATGAAATCGTCCGGTTGAAAAATTTAATCACTTCGATTGATCCGCATGCATTTGTCTCGATTACGATTGTCCATGACGTTCACGGCGAAGGTTTTACCCTAGATGAAAACAAAAAGCCGATTGAAAGCTAAAAAGCGGGCACCCGACATAGGGCGTCCGCTTTTCTTAGCAATTTTTAATCATCACTCCGGCTCATGCCAGTATAAATAAGCACAAGCCGCAGCAATTCCAACACGGCGACTGCTGCGGCTGCAACATATGTCAACGCCGCTGCATCCAGCACTCTTTTTGTTTCAGGTTTTTCGCTGCCATGAATCAAGCCAAGCGAAACAACTTGCTGCATGGCACGATTGGATGCATTAAATTCCACAGGAAGGGTTACGACTTGAAACAAAACAGCCGCTGCCATAAAAATAATACCTAAAAGCAGCATACCGCTCATTTGCGCAAAAATACCAATCATGATCAAAACCCATGAAAAGTTGGAACCAATATTGGCCACAGGTACAAGCGCATGACGAAAGCGCAAAAAAGCATACTCCCGGGCGTCTTGGATCGCATGTCCGCATTCATGGGCAGCGACCGCTGCAGCTGCAATGGAATGACCATGATAAATTTCCGGGGATAAACGAACCGTCTTTGATCTTGGATCATAATGGTCGCTTAAAAACCCTCTTCCTTCTTCAATGCTGACATGGTATAAACCATTCGCATTTAAAATCTCCCTCGCCACCTCGGCACCGCGAAGCTGCCTGGAAGAAGGTACTCGGGAATATTTTGCGAATGCCGATTTAACCCTGGCTTGTGCCCATAGTGGAATTAAAATGATAATCGCAAAATAAATAAGATAAGACATTTGAGAACCTCCTTTTTAAGCCTTTCTTGCTAACATTGTATTCATGGTGTTCATTCATGTCAATATTTAGACTCTCGTGAGCGGTTCTTTTTCGCAATAGGATCGCCTTGATATTTTCTAAATCCGACATATGATAAGGTCATAATAATTATGCTGCCAGTTGAAATAATAACCCACCATATGGACGGTTCTGTTTGATCATCGTCGACTTGTTCAAATATGCGTTTCAAATCTGTTTCTATACTAGCCAATTCCTGTGATTTTTTCTTGTTTCCAATGATCTGCAACCGATAATCATCCACAAAATTGATACGCGTGTCCAACTGTTGGATCGTTTCTGCCGGCACATCGATTTTCATACTTGGATAAATCATGTTATACAATGACAAAAACGAATTAAAATGACTGTTGAATTCAGCCGTTTGATTTTGACTGGCATCATTCTGTACTTGATGAAAAGTCGTTAAAATCTGTTCCTCCAGCCCGGTCCATAATGGCCGTTTGCTCGTTGCCAGCGCATCAATCACAAGCCTGAACTTCGTTAATTTATTTATTCTTTCCTCGTATTTCATGTTCGGGTTAACAGTAGCCTCAACAGCTTCATTCCGAGAAACATTTACAATTCGCAGTTGATCCAATGTAAGGGGTCGTTCTCTACTAGCTAGTTTTGGAAATTGATCTGTAAAATAATCAAGCAATTTCTTTGCGTCATCATAACGCTTCGATTTCACCATTTGCAGTGCTTCGTCCGAAATATTGTCGAGTTTTTCGATTGGCGTTTGCTGTGCAGCCAGGGTCATTGTTGGACCGAAAAGCATAATCACAACAACGATGAGTAGCCATTTTCCTTTCACTCTTGTCCCCCCTTTCATTCTATTAAAATGTATGAAGGGATGGACAAGGTTAGACCATGATTATCAAACAACTTTCTTATTTTAGCGAAAGCTTGAAACGGCTGGAACGGACAGCCAAATAGTACGCTATTCCAATCGAGAAAACAGAGAGCCAAAAAGTAAAATAGCCAATTTGTGGTGTAAACTTATCCAGCATGCTATAGCGTGGCATCATAAAAAATACGTAATCAATCACATCATTGTGAAGCGTCCAAACTGCAGCAATGACAAGATGCCATAATTTCATCCGGTAAAAAGGGGCATACAAGATTCCTTGCACGGCCATCGCAAAATGGGAAAAAATCAGCATATAACCGGCAAAATCCAATTGTCCTTGAACAAAGTAAACAAGAATGTTCATGACCACTGCCCATATCCCGTATTTAAACAAGGTGACAAGGGCCAACGCTTCCCATATCGGCCAGTTTTTTTTCAATAAAAATCCAAGCAGAACAAGAACAAAAAACAAACTGGCGGTAGGGCTGTCCGGAACAAATGGCAGAAAAATCGGCGGCGTTTCAGCAAGCTGCCAGCCGTACCAATAATAACCGTAAATCGTTCCGGCGATATTAACAACCAATAATAGCTTTAAAAAAGTTCGGTTGGCCAAAAAAGTGTAAATCATTCCCACTAAAATACCTCATTTCCATCATCGTTATAAATGTATCATAACAGATTTTTAAAAGAAAAAAAGACTGACGAAACTTCGTCAGCCTTTTTTATTGTTTATTTTTTGTTGAGTCCTTCGATGAAGGTTGTGAGTTTTTTCAATTGTTCGTCATTTCCTTTGAAAATTCCAGCCGGCATTTTTCCTTTACCATTTTTGGCGATTTTAGCGATTTCTTCCGCCTTAAGGCCAGTATTAATTAGCGTAGGTGCTCCTGCTCCCCCTTGAAGGTTTTCCCCGTGGCAATTGATACAACCTTGATTCTTAAAGACTTGATAACCTTCATCTGCTTTATTGATATTTACCTTGGCAACGATCTTGCCTTGTTCTTCGGCTTTTTTCCAGTCATGGGTGGCAACGGCCTGCCAGGTTAAAAATACCATTGCTACAAGGGCCAACAGCATCGATCCAGTTGCAACAGGGCGCTTTATTGGCCGGCGTTCCGGTCCGCGATCGATAAACGGAGCAAGCAGCAATCCACCAAAAGCAATTCCAGGGATAACCATTGCGCCGACAACCGTGTATGGACCTGAAGCATATGAATATTTCAGCAATTGGTACAAGAACAAAAAATACCAGTCCGGCAGCGGAATATAGCCTGTATCAGTCGGATCCGCTATCCTCTCGAGCGGAGCCGGATTTGCAACAGTTAAACTTAAAAACCCGACAAGGAAAACCGCTCCTACCATCCATTCTTTTAAAAGGAAGTTTGGCCAGAATGCTTCCGTTTTGCCAGGGTATTCCGAGTAATCTTTTGGAATGTTCGGCTTTCGTTCCGATGGTGCCAGCACGCGCGAATCACCGACGAATTTCATGCCTTTGCCGCGATGCATCGATCAATCCCCCTCCTTCATAGAAAACTAACCTGCGCATATTTTAAACATGCATGTTTAAAGGGGGCCTGATATCCCCTGTTTGCGTATCATTAAGAAATGGGCACCCATTAAACCGAGCAATGCCCCAGGCAGGAAAAAGACATGGATGGCAAAGAACCGGGTCAATGTCTGAGCACCGACAATGTGTTCGTTACCAGCAAGCAAAATCTTAATATAGGATCCTATCAACGGTGTTGCTTCTGCAATTTGCAAACCGACTTTCGTTGCAAAAAGCGCTTTCATGTCCCACGGTAATAAATAGCCAGTGAAGCCTAACCCCATCATAACGAAGAAAATTAAAACGCCCACAATCCAGTTTAGTTCACGAGGCTTTTTATACGCACCTTGAAAAAATACGCGCAATGTATGTAAAAACATCATAACCAGGACAAGGCTTGCACCCCAGTGATGCATTCCGCGGACAATCTGGCCGAAGGCTACTTCATTTTGCAGATAATACACAGATTCCCAGGCATTTTTAATGTCTGGTACGTAGTACATTGTGAGGAACATTCCTGAAAGAATTTGGATAACCGTTACAAAGAATGTCAGACCGCCGAAGCAGTATACAAACGCGGAGAAGTGATGCGCAGGATTGACATGTTCAGGCACTTCATGGTCGGCGATATCGCGCCACAGCGGCGTAATATCCAAACGTTCATCTACCCAATCGTAAATTTTGTTTAACAATTATTACGCCTCCTTCCGTGGTTGTGCTTTTCCTAAATACAAGTATCCATCCTTTTCTTTGTATGGATATACATCAAGCGGAGCCGGCGGCGGTGTCCCGGGTACATTTGTACCGTCTTTCGTGTACCTGCCAAAGTGGCATGGGCAAAAGAATTGATTTGGATGAGCTTTATCTGTGTTCCAGTTGACCGTACAGCCCAAATGCTTGCAAATTGGCGAAAGTGCGACAATTTTATCTTTCTCTTTGTATACCCAGGCGGTATTGGTAACCTCTGACACATACCAGGCGTCTTTCTGTTTAAATGTGAAGTCGACACGAACAGGTTCGTCCGTCAATTCTGAAACTTTTTGCTTTGTTGCGGTGAAATCCCCACTTGAATCCGCCTTCAAAACAGGATCTACAGCAAAGCGAACCATTGGCATTAACATCCCCGCTGCCATGAAACCGCCTACACCTGTTAGCGTATAGCTTAAAAATTGGCGTCTTGAAACTCGTTGGTTACTCATACCTATCCCCCCTCTGTACCGATAATAAGTCCATATTGGACCTTTACAAAACACAGATTAAACTAGGACATAATCATGATATATCAATATTTCAACTAGGTCAATACAATAAAACAGAATAGTGTAAATATTCCCTATTCTTTTTCATGCCATTTTTTGATAAAAAAATTGACAAGCTGGTTCGCCTGATTTTCTACTATTGTCCATTTTTGAGAATGATTGAACTGATCAATCGGCAATGCCGGCACCCAAAGAAGTGTCCCTTTCAGATGCTGTTCTATCATTTTCCATCCGCTGTCAGACGTCAAATAATAAATATGGGGAATCGCATTCTCTTTTATGTTCATCGCCCATTTTTCTAAGGATAAAGCTGCTGTTTTTATCCCATCCACCTGCAAATAGGTAAACGGCGGAGCCAGTAAAACCCGGCCGGCAAACTGCTTTTCAAGCAATGTTGAAAGCAGTGTTATAAATTCTGATTGTGATGCACTCTCCTTTATTTCTTCCCCAAAGGAAACCGGCAGGAGGGGAATCACCACGGTATCAATAAAGGCTTTCTCTTTTATGTAAATTTCTATATCTTTTGCCGCCCATTTCATCTTCATCCCTCCATGAAAAATTGATGTGGAAGAGCGATTTTTGCTAGTAACAAAGTGGAAGCTTGCTGATGCAAGCTTCCACTTTATCTCCCATTAATGGACAGTAAAACCCCGCTGATTGAAGTTTCACTTTATTGCGGATTAGCGATCTGATTCAGTTGATCTGTTAACCTTTTAAACGCTTCTTCATCATGGCGGTCCAGCGCTTCGTCGATAAGGGCTAGAAGTTTTTCATGCTGAAAACGTTCAATGCTGTATTGCAAAATCTGCTCAGCCAGCAAGCCATCCTTTTCGTTTATCTGCAAGTGTTTTGGCATAAAAGGATTTTCCTCAAGAACCGCAGCATATTGCGGTACTTGGTTCGAAGCATGGAAGTTCAGTTGAATAAAGATATCTTCGTCCCGATTTAGGCGAATATCATGAAACGATTTTTCTGCATCGGTTGTCATCACATTTTCCTTATAGAATCGAAACGGTACTTTATCTACACAATGGGTAGACATGATCAGCCCTCTTGGACAATACTGCGCCTGTTCAACAAAATGAACCTTTTCCATTAATTGATCGTGACTCATCAAATAATTTAAAATCCACACGCACTCACGGCGCTTTAACTGATAATGATTTAAAAACCAGCGAATAAAGTCCTTCTTCTCGTTGACAGAAACAGGGGTTGCCATATTCGATTCCCTCCTCTGCATCCTTTTCTTGGCTAATATTCCATGTCAGTCAATCTTGCAAGTACATCTAAATACTCTTCATTTGTTGGATCTTTTTTGACTAACTGCTTAAAAATTTCGCCAGCGCGCTCTGTTTTTCCTTCTTCGATAAGAAAATAACCGTAATCTGTCAAAAATCCTTCATTATTCTTAAGATAAGTATATGCCAGCTCATATTTGTCTAATGCATTTCGATAATCTTCAAGCCTTTGCAAGGCGACAGCCTCATCCCAAATCAACTGGGGTTCTTCCTCTTCTTGAATTTCGAGCGCCCTGATTAAGTCTACCACCATTTCATACTTTTCTTGGTGAAGAAACAGCTTATTTAATGCTAAGGCAGCCTCAATAAAGCCTGGATCCAGTGCCAGTGCACCACGAAAGAGCTCTTCCGCCTCTTGTTCCTTGCCTAATTTAACAGCAATACGACCGCCAAAATGATATAATTCTTTATTAAATTCATCTTGATTGATCCCTAGCATTATGGTTTCAAAGCTTTTTTCCAGCTCCTCTTCCCGTTCATATGCTTGGGCGAGCGGCAAGTAAAGAGAATGATACTCTGGATCCAGTTCTTTTAAAGCGAGAAATTTTTCGATTGCGGCACGATAATATTCCCCTTGAAGAGCTGTAAATGCATACCCAAACAATGTATCGATCTCCAATTTTTCATCCAAAGCTTTTTCATAGTAAGGCAATGCCTCTTCAAACGCTCCGGAAGTACTGAGTAAATCAGCCAGGCGGTGATAAATGTTGACACCATTTACTTCTGTTTTCTCTTTTAAAACGCTTTCATAAGCAAGTATTGCCTTTGTAATCTCTCCTTGTTCACTGTAGAGCTCCCCTAAGGCAAAATCAATCACAATTTCATCTGGAAGGATTTCCTTTGCCTGTAAAAGTTTTTGTTCACTGACTTCAAATAGTCCTTGAAATTGGTATAAGTCTGCCAGCAGCAAGAGCGCCTCTGGAAAAACCGAATCGGTTTCCGGTATACGCTCAAGCATTAAGATTGCCTCTTCCTCATCCCCTGCCTCGATGAAAATTTCACCCAGAAGGACTAGCAATTCTCCCTCCTCCGGATACAATTCCAATAAGTTTTCAAACAAAGCCTTTGCTTCATCCAAAAATCCTAACTGAAACAGTTCTTCTCCAAGAAGGAATTTCTCATCCGGCATGCCGTATTTTAATACTTCATTATATTCATTTAATGCTTCCTTATGTTGACCGTTTTCAAGTAATGCGATTATTTTTTTCATCTGTTCCATCGTTGATATCCTCTCATTCCTGTACAAACAATTCATCAGACCTTCACTGTTTCGAAAAGGAAAAATAAGCTGGGGTAATCACTTTCACAAATTCTCCATTTCCCGGTTTGAATTCCACTTGATTCCCGGCTCGAATGACTTTTCCTTTATGAACAGTAATGGCAAGCCTATCCCTATGATAAAGAAATAATTGCCGAGTATCAACATTCTTGATCTCATTGCATTTTACATATAAATTATAGCTAACTTCTGCTCCGTGGTGCAGGCTTAATTTTTTGTTATAAACTCCGATCTGATTTAGCACTGCTGCTGAAAGCGGGATATTTTCTTTCATTTCATCATAAAGAGCCGGGATTTTCTCCTTTTGCATGATGTCCGTCCAATTTTTTTGGATTTCTTTTAAGCTTTTTTGCTTACTTTCCAAAAAAATTGGAATGAGCGGGCAATTGTAAGGAAAAAGTGCCTCGCGAATCCAGCTCCACGGAATTGCCTCAAGTTCTTGCTTGTCTATAACTTCTACAAAAATGGCCGGAATCCTTTCTTTTTTACAAATTCGGATCAATTGGGAGGTAACAAGCTTCAATGGAACTCGTACGCCAATTAGAAAATCAACAGGGCTGCTGATTAACGCGGTTTTTGCATCGTTCACTTTTTTGGAAAGCTCCGAGTGGAAAGAAACATTTACATACGTTACTAGTGTTGTACAGCCTTTTGCTAAAAAATGTTCAATCATATATGCTTTAAAAGTTTGATAAGAAGCGGCTAGCGGAAGTTTGGTGTCTAAAAGAGCAAATGTGGGGGTCATTAGAAACGATTCAGCATTCATTTTCATAAATTGGTATTGCTTATAGCTGTTGTGCAGTCCAGCAATACGATTTTCTTCAATTAAAATCGATTGTTCCGGCCAGAATTGATCCTCTTTTAAAATTGCGGCATTCTCAATAATGTACGCCATATAACCCATCCTTTTCTGTTGTTAAGACAAGCTATGTCACAAAACTGAAAATATGCCAACGTAAAGCAATTTTTAAAAAAGAAAAGCCGTGATGGACACACGGCTTTTAATCTTGCAATTTTTTTAAGTGATCGAAAAATTCTGGGTAGGAGACGTCAATTGCCTCCGATTTGTCAAGGAAAACATCACCATCACAAATGAACGCGGCAATGGAGAGCATCATGCCAATTCGATGGTCGCCGTGGCTGGAAACCCTTCCGCCCGATAATTGGGTTTTGCCATGGATAATCATACCGTCCTCGGTTGCTTGAATTTTTGCACCGAGCTTTGACAGTTCATTGACAACCGTATCAATCCGATTCGTTTCCTTTACTTTAAGTTCCTGTGCATCTTTTATAATGGTCGTTCCTTCTGCCTGGGTTGCAAGCAGGGCAATAATCGGTATTTCATCAATTAGCCGCGGAATCATCTCTCCTTCAATTACTGTCCCTTTGAGCTCAGAGGTTTTGACAAGAATGTCGCCATACGGCTCAAAGCCGCCATCTTCCGCTTCGAAAATTTCAAGCTGGGCACCCATTTTTTTCATTACGTCAAGGATCCCCGTTCTTGTAGGGTTCAAGCCCACCCTTTCCAATATGATTTCGCTATTGGGTACAATTGCTCCGGCAACAAGGAAAAATGCAGCAGATGAAATATCGCCGGGAACTTGAACATCGCGAGCCTCCAGCTCCTGACCGCCTTTCACCGCGATTACAGTTCCCCTTTTTTCAATTTCGCCACCAAAATGGCGGATCATTCGTTCCGTGTGATCCCGCGTTTGCTCCGTTTCAATAATGGTAGTTGTTCCGTTCGCCTGCAGACCGGCAAAGATCAGTGAAGACTTTACTTGTGCACTGGCAACGGGGAGTTGGTAGTTTATCGCTTTTAAATGACCGCCGCGAATCACGATCGGTGTATACCCCCCGCCTTTTCGCCCATCAATGAAAGCTCCCATTTCTTTTAACGGCTTTGCAACCCTTGTCATCGGCCTTCGGGCAATCGAGGAATCGCCTTGCAACGCGGCAAAAAAATCCCTTCCTGCCAAAATCCCAAGCATTAACCGGATCGTTGTGCCTGAATTGCCGACATCCAGCATTTCACCAGGCTCAGTAAGCCCGGCAAAGCCATTTCCGTAGATGCGCAATTCCTTTTGGTTTCTTTCAATTTTCACTCCGAGTTGCCGAAAACAGGCAATTGTACTTAGACAATCATCCCCGGGGAGGAAGTTTGAAACAGTCGTCACACCATGGGCAATGGCACCGAACATCACCGACCGGTGGGAAATCGATTTATCTCCGGGAATGCGGAGCGAACCTTGCAAGCGTTTCAGATTCGCCTGAATTTTTAATGATTCCAAAAAACCACTCCCTATCCTGCCATTCATCAGCTAATAAAAGTAGCGTAAGTTGTATAGGTTTTAATGCAATTTTCGGCTCGCAATCGATCTTCTTCTGTTTGGAAACTGATCACGAGCACTCCATAGATTTCCTCACGTGATTCCAGAATACGAATATTGGTGATGCTGATTTCTTCTTTAGCCAAGTAACCAGTAATTTCTGAAATGACCCCGGGATAGTCCGGAACGTCAACAAACAAATCATAAAAAGCAGGAATGGCTCCTTTTTCCTGAACCGGTAGGCCGTCGCGAAATTGCTTTGCTTCTTGAAAATATTGATAAATTCGCTGGCCGCTTTCTTCCTCCAACAATGATTTTACTGCATCCATTTCCTTTTGCCATTGATCGAGAAGTTCCAGTAATACATCTTTGTTTTCAAGCAAGATATCCCGCCACATTCCCGGACTGCTTGAAGCAATGCGAGTAATATCCCTGAAACCGCCAGCTGCCAAACGCGGGATTAAACCTTGGGAATGGGCAAGTTTCTCCGTTTGCTGGACAATCGATGCAGCAATAATATGGGGGAAATGGCTCACAACTCCAGTAAGATAATCATGTTGGTCCGGCGGAAGGATTAAAAATTTTGCCTTCGTCGCGGCTAGCCATTTTTTTAGTAATTGAATTTTTTCTGCTGGAACATGATCATCCGGTGTCAACAAATAAAAAGCATTTTCAAACAGGATTTGTTTTGCTGCTGTGATCCCGCTTTTGTGCGAGCCTGCCATCGGATGACCTCCGATAAAGGTGATCTTGCGGGTCTTTAGGCTTTCAGCTTGGGCAACAATTTTTTGTTTTGTACTGCCCGTATCAGTTATTAACACATCCTGCTTTAACGGAAGATCGGCAAGCTGCCGGATAATGTCAGCTGTTTCTTTTACCGGTGCTGAAATGATAATTAAATCGGCTCTCACAGCACCTTCTCGGATGGTCTGGACGCTTGCATCAATCACACCAAGCGCTTTTGCAAGACCTGCTTGTTTGCTGTTAATATCGTAGCCGACTATTTCAGCATTCGGATGCTTTTTTTTAATGCATAACGCCAACGAGCCGCCAATTAATCCCAACCCTATAACAAAAACACGGCCATTCAATTGCTTTCCCCCATTTTTCCAATCTTTATTTCTGAAGCTCTCTTGCCAAAAACATACTGATTGCGCTTAGTACCCCTTCGTTTTGCTCGGCTGAACCGACTGTTATCCGCACAGAAGTTGGAAAGCCGAGCGCTTTTCCGGAACGGACGATATATCCTTTTTGCAGTAAATACTGGAAGACTTCGTCTGCATCAACCTGAAAATCAATTAAAATAAAGTTTCCTTGAGAAGGATAATAAAAAAGCTTATGTTCATCACAATATTGATAAAATTGATTCAATCCCTCGCGATTCACATCTTTACAATTCTGAACAAATTCCTGATCTTCAATCGCTGTTCGTGCAGCAAGTTGTGCAAATGTATTCAAGTTGAATGGTTCTCTTGCCGGCTCTAATGCACGAATAATGGCCGGATTGGCAATACCATACCCAACTCGTAAGGAAGCAAGACCATAAATTTTCGAAAAAGTTCTTAGCACGATCAAATTTTCAAACTGACGGGCTAATTCAATTGAATTGTAGTAGTCATCCGCCACAACATACTCATTATAGGCTTCATCAAGCACTATGAGCGTATCAACCGGCACCTTCTCCAAAAATTCAACTAATTCCCCTTCGGGTATATAGGTGCCTGTCGGATTATTAGGACTGCAGAGCCAGACGACATTTGTCTGATCGTCAATGGCGGCGAGCATTCCGTCCAAATCATGATTCCCGTTAACAAGCGGAATTTCTTTTATAATTGCTCCCTCCAAAGTAGCATTATGGCGGTATTGTGGAAAAGTAGGGGCAGCCATTACCGTATTAGCATTTGGTCCAAGGAGGGCTCTTGAAATGACTTGAATCAATTCATCCGAACCATTGCCAAAAATCAGCTCATCTTGTCCCACATTTAGTATGGAAGCTACTTTTTCTCTTAAATCTGTAGCATATCCATCCGGATAAATTGCCAGACTTTTTTGGTAATCTGTGATTGCATTCAAAACCTTTTTTGAGCATCCAAACGGATTTTCATTTGACGCAAGCTTCGTTATTTTTTCCAAATGAAATTGTCTTTTTACCTCTTCAATCGATTTTCCCGGTTGATAAGGTTTTAATGAAAGAAGTTGTTCTTTCCACCTCATGGTTCTTCACCTCATTTAAACTCACTTTACTTTACTAATAGATTAAAGCAATTTCCATCCTTATTTTATCATAATCAAGGAGAATTGTTCGCTCTTTTTTATAAACTCGGTTCGTTTAAGTCCGGCCTTAGCGATTGAGCATCCTTTAAATAAACGTGGACAATTTCTTTCTGTGTTTTATCGGTATTCACATGCATCATTACCCGAACACAATATTCCAGTGAATTGGGAACATGCAACTCCTGCATGCACATGACAGGCACATATGTCCACCCAGGAAACCTTCTTAAAGCTTTAGCAGGAAAAACGGCGTTTACATCATCTGTTGCTGAAATAAACACCGAGGCCACCGCTTCAGGTTCAATGCCATTCACCTCGATCATTTTCGCCAAAAGTTCTTCCGTTGCTGAAAGAATGACGGTTTCTGAGTTTTGCTCGATTGTCGTTGCTCCTCTCACCCCTCTGAGCACCATCTTAATCCTCCTTTTGTAATTTAAACCGTTTCAGCTGCTCCAGTACCAACTCATCCGAAATGGTTTGAAGTATAGGGCTGCCTGGCCGTTCAAGCAAAACAAAGTGAATCGACTCGCCAATCGCCTTTTTATCTTGCTTCATTCTTTGCACTAAACGATCATCTAGAAGATGCGGTGGAATGTTTGTTTCATATCCAAGGCTGCGAACCCATTTTCTAAACTGTTGCAAATCAAAGGTCAAATCAAATAATTCCCTGCTCAGCGATAACGCAAAGATCATTCCGATCATAACTGCTTCGCCGTGGGTACTATTCCCGTATCCCATTTCGGCTTCAATTGCGTGACCAAGAGTATGGCCAAAATTCAAATATGCCCGAACACCTGTTTCTCGCTCATCCCTTGAAACAAATTCCCTTTTGATTTCAACGCCGCGGACTAATGCCTTTCGAAGCTGCTCGGTCGATAACGAACCAAGATTTTGAATATCGTTTACAAGCGATTGATAGAAATCAGGATCCCGAATAAGCGCATGTTTAATGACCTCGGCAAAACCCGAGCGAATTTCGGCCTGCGGCAGCGTCTTGATTAGTTTCAAATCGTAAAAAACCGCCTCGGGCTGATAAAAAGCACCAATCATATTTTTCCCAAGCGGATGATTGATCGCGACTTTTCCGCCAACTGCACTATCATGAGCCAGTATGGTTGTGGGAATTTGGATAAACGGAATTCCTCTCATAAATGAAGACGCTACAAACCCGGAAAGGTCGCCAACTGCACCGCCTCCAAAAGAGAGAATAGCGGAATAGCGGTCAAGCCTGTTCTCCAAAGCGGTCGTTAGCGCCTGGTAGAACATATCAAACGTTTTTGCTTTTTCACCGCTAGGAGCGATAAACACACTGGACTTGCTCCCTTGTAAAGCTTCCTGCAATGTTTCAAGATGCAATGCTGCAACAGTTTCATCCGTGATGATCAGCAGTTTTGTAAGCCGAGGGAAGTGCTTCTTTAAAAAAGGAAGGATCCTGTCCAATGCCCCTTCGCCAATATAGACATCATAGCTTTTTGAATCGGTTTGGATTTGAACTGTATCCATTTTAAAAATCCCTCGCAAATTGCCGCTCTCGCTCGATTTCTTCTGCAAACGTTTGGAAGCGGTCACTGTAAAACTGTTCGACCAACGCGCTGGCCAATTCCCATGCAACAACGTTTTCAGCTACAACACTTGCTGCCGGAACCGCGCAGCTGTCCGACCGTTCAATGCTGGCGGAAAATGGTTCCTTCGTTTCAATATCGACACTTTTTAACGGTTTATATAAGGTTGGGATCGGCTTCATGACGCCGCGTACCACAATTGGCATCCCGGTTGTCATGCCACCTTCGAATCCGCCGAGACGATTTGTCCTTCTAGAATACCCCTGTTCGCTATTCCATGTAATTTCATCGTGGACTTCACTTCCAGGTTTTTTAGCAGCATCAAAGCCTATCCCGAACTCCACCCCTTTAAACGCATTAATGCTAACAATGGCTGCAGCAATTTTCGCATCCAATTTACGGTCGTAATGAACATAGCTTCCAACACCAGCCGGCATCCCGGTTGCAATCACTTCAACCACGCCTCCGATGGAATCGCCATTCGATTTCGCAATGTCAATTGCCTCCATCATCTTCTTTGCTGCATCAGGATCCGCACAGCGGACAGGGGAAGCCTCCGTTTGATCTTTTAAAACATCAATTGGCAGCGAGGAATCCACTTCTGCGGTTATCCCGCCAATTTCGACAACATGGGAAACTATTTCTACACCTACTAGGGATAACAGTTTTTTGGCTACAGCTCCGGCAGCTACCCGGACAGTCGTTTCCCGCGCTGATGATCGCTCAAGCACATTCCGCATATCACGATGTCCGTATTTAATGGCTCCGTTTAGGTCAGCATGACCTGGGCGGGGTCTTGTAATCTTTCTTTTTACTTCTTCTTCAGCCCCTTGTTCCAGTGGCTCAGCACCCATTATTTGTGTCCAGTGTTTCCAATCGTCGTTTTGGACAATTAACGCAATTGGTGATCCTAGTGTATAGCCATGGCGAACACCAGATGTAATCTGGACAGTATCTTTTTCGATCTGCATCCTTCTACCACGACCATATCCCTTTTGCCGTCTGGCCAGTTCCTGATTAATATCTGTTGCTTCAAGCGGCATTCCAGCCGGCAAACCCTCTAAAATGGTCGTTAATTGCGGACCATGTGATTCTCCCGCAGTTAAATATCTCATTCTCTTTCCCCCTTCAACTCATTAAAGGATTTTGTATCAATATACCATATGGCTAAAAAGAAACATAGTAAAATTATTCAAAATAATATAATTTCGCTCTGTTAACTAAAAATAAGGAGCCTTTTGGACTCCTTATTTTTTTCGGTAAAAGAATGTATCTTCTGTTTCAAACTGATAATTGCCTGGATTAAAAATCTGTTCGGTGCTGCCAACGAAAAAGATGCCATCTTGCCGTAATGCCTCACTAAACTTTGTATATAGTTTATCTTTCGCATCTTCCGTAAAATAAATAAGCACATTCCTGCAAACAATCAGGTCATATGGCCCACCGAATGGATCAGCCAGGAGATTATGCTTTTTAAAGGTGACCGTCTGTTTTAGTTCATCGACAACTTGATAAAATTCACCGTTTTTTTTAAAATACTTGCGTTTGATTACATCCGGAACTTCATTTAACGATCTTTCATGATAGTGTCCCATTTTTGCCCGGATCAGCGCATTTTCATCAAGATCAGTTGCTGTAATTGAAATGTCCTGAAGAGGCAAAAACCGCGACATCACCATTGCAATCGTGTATGGTTCTTCCCCCGTTGAACAGGCGGCACTCCATATTTTCGGCCGCTTATTTTTATCCAAGATTTTTGGTATGATTTTCGTTTCAAGGACTTCCCAGCGCTTATAATTCCGATAAAATTCAGAGACATTAATGGTCATTCGATCAAGAAACTCAGTTAAAAGGTGCTGGCTTCTCCTTATTTCCCGAAAAAATTCATGAAATGAAGCAAGTCCTTTTTTTTCGTAAAGAGAAGTCAGCCTGCGCTTCATTTGAGCTTCCTTGTACTGCGAAAGATCAATCCCGGTCATTTTCTTGATGTTTGCAATAAATTCCTGATAGTCTTGTGACATCTTTCTTTCTCCTTATTTTAACCAGCATAAGTTTCTAACTTGGAAACGGATGCAAAAAAAAGCACTCGTATGCAATAGGATACAAGCGCTTTTTTTTCAAGTTAATAAACCCACTCGTCAGCCAGCTTCGAATATTCAAGTAAACCGCCATCTTTAAAAAATAGGCCGATTTCCCGCTCAGCACTCTCCGGAGAGTCAGAGCCATGGATTACATTCTTAGAAACCGTTAAACCATAATCGCCGCGAATTGTTCCCGGGGCAGCATCCTTTGGATTGGTTGAGCCCATCATTTTCCGTGCAGTTGCTATAACATTTTCCCCTTGCCAAACCATTGCAAACACCGGTCCAGATGTAATAAAGCCGACAAGCTCGCCAAAGAATGGACGCTCTTTGTGCTCGCGATAATGCTCCTCGGCAAGCTCTGTCGAAATTTGCATGAGCTTTGCACCGACCAATTGAAAGCCCTTACTTTCAAAACGGGAAACAATACTGCCAATTAAATTACGCTGCACTCCATCTGGTTTTACCATTAAAAATGTCTTTTCCATGAACTCCACTCCTAAATCATTATGTATACTGATTGCCTAAGTGAACAATCCACGAAAATAGTACCATTGTTTAGAAAATTTCGCAACTCCGAATTGAGAAAACATTTAGAATTAAAATTTGCGCTTGCCTATAAATTTTGCTATATCCTGCAATGTTCGTTTTGCTTTATTTGCGGGCAGCTCTTCAAGGATTTTAAGCGCCTTGTCCAAGTACAGGTCACTTAATGCCATTGATTTCTCGATTGCCCCCGATTGATTAATGAGAGCAATTATTTTTTCAATTCCCGCTTGCCCCATATTTTCAGTCACTGTTTCAATCTGTTTGCGAATCGTTTCATCTTCCATCGCAAACAGAACAGGCGCTGTTACGTTTCCCTGTAATAGATCGCCTCCAGCAGGTTTGCCTAAAGTTTTTTCTGTAGACGTAAAATCTAAAATATCATCAATAATTTGGTAAGACATGCCCACATAGTACCCAAACCGGTAAAGTTTCTTATGTATCGTATCCTCCACACCTGCTGCAATTGCCCCTAATTGACAGCTTGTTGCAATGAGGAGTGCTGTTTTCCGCTTGATTCGGCGGAAATAATCGCGAAAGTTTTGATTAAAACGGTATTTATCCTTAATCTGCTGAATCTCGCCAATACATACCTCAACAATCGTATTTGCCAGAATTTGGTGCGCAACCGGTTTGTTAATATTGGTGATCATATCTAAAGAAAGTGCAAGAATATAATCACCCGTATACATCGCAACCCGGTTTCCCCATTTTGCCTTTATCGTCGGTTTACCCCTGCGAATTTCGGCATCGTCGATCACATCATCATGCACAAGGGATGCCATGTGAATCAGTTCCAGGGCAACAGCCACATTTTTCATGATATGTATATCATAATGGCCAAATTTCCCACCAAGCAAAACAAAAACAGGACGAATCCTTTTTCCTCCGGCTTGCAATGTATGCAATGAAGTTTGTCTTAAAAGAAGAGAATCCGCTTGTATCGTCTCTTCTAGCGTATTCTCAATTATGTCAATATCCGAATTCAAAAATGAATACATCATTTTTAATTTCATTTGTATTCACCCTGCTTTTTCATCCTGTTTGCACTCATTTGTCTTAATTTTTGAAACCAATATGAACAGCGGCTGCCCCACCGCTATACGGCTTATAATATACATCTTTAAAGCCTGCCTGTTCAAACATTCGCGCAAGCTCCCTCATCCCTGGAAAGCTGCGTGCCGATTCTTGCAGCCATGAATATTCCTTATAACTTTTAGCAAATAATTTACCAAATAATGGCATAATATACCGAAAATAAAAATAATACAGCTGTTTGTATCCACTCATTGTTGGCTGTGATGTTTCAAGACATACAGCCATGCCTCCGGGCTTTAAAACCCGATGCATCTCTTTTAAAACTTGCATATAATCAGGGACATTTCTAAGACCAAATCCAATTGTTACATAATCAAATTGATGATCTGGAAAGGGAAGCTCCATTGCATTTCCATGGATCAATTCTACTTGCTCCAACTTTAATTCGTTCACTTTTTCTTTTCCGACTTTAAGCATATTTTGACTAAAGTCCAGCCCGATAACCTTTCCGGAAGGTCCGACAGCCCCAGCTAATGCAATGGTCCAATCCGCTGTTCCACAGCAAACATCAAGCGCTTTTGAACCTTGCTGCACATTCATTCTTTTCATTGTATCATTGCGCCATTTAATATGCTGTTGAAAACTGATGACAGAGTTCATCTTATCGTAGTTTTCGGATATTGTTTCAAAAACGTGATGAACTCTTTCTTCTTTCGACTGCTGCATGAATCCTAACCTTCTTCCACAAAAGATTTGGCAATAGGCTGATGCTGATGTAGAATCATTAAAATTCGATCTTTTAGCACTTGACTGATTCCGGGTAATTGTTTGATTCCATCTTCAATGATATTTTTTGAAAACTCAATATAACGGTCACAAATATGCATTAAATAGCGGCTTTGCTCATTAGAAAGATCCGATAGCTTTGAGCCGTTTTTTGGAAAAACAATCTTTTTCAGTCCTTCAAAAACAAGGGAATTTCCCTTCTGGTTATACTGCTTCTTTTCAAAGAGAAGACGCTTGACAAACAGAAAGTTTGCCGCCACTTCATCCCAAATTGTCACTTGAAAATAGTCTACAATTTTATTAGCCAGCGAACTTTCAATTAATTTGATGCTTGTCATGAGGTTTTCAATGCCATCATACTCTTTTTGATAAACCGAGATTTTATGCTCATTTACTTCTTTAATTCCATGCGCCAAAATCTTAATTAAAGAAATATCACTTGTTTCTGCCAGAAGTTTATAATATAAACCGCTATAATAATCTCCGGCAAGTACGGTCAGCTGCCTGCTTATCCGGCTGTTCTTTTCGCTTTCGGTAACAGGTGAATTGGAGACAGTTTCATGGGTATCAAGGGCAATTTGGATTAACATGGTAGTGACTGCGTAATTTTTCAGCTGGCTGTACGGCAAGTCAAGCTGATCCATTATCGAGATAAGGAGTAGAAGTTTGTCTTCATCAATAATGGGCGTTTGAATAAATTGAGTCAAGTAGGGATGGGTAACTCTTTGCTCCACCTGCTCCTTAATATCCTTTAACTTTTGTCGAATGTCTTGCAAATTGATCACCCTTGCTTCCCCAAAGTATCATTTATACTGAATGTTCCCGATCAACATCCGATTTTTAAAAACTTCCATTCATTGTACTATTATTTTCACTATTCTTTCCACATTAAACAAGGCAGTCACAATTATATCATAAAAGACTTCTCCTGAGCAGCGTTTCACAAAATAAAAACAATTATCTGTATAAATGAGGTTCAAAGAGACGTATGCTTGTTATGCGAAATGAAAACTCGCCAACTGGCGAGCACGTATCAATTGATTATTTTTTCCATTCACTGCTTACTTCGCCAAACCGCGTAAAGATTTTCGCGTTTCCACGAATCTTTATCGCTGAAGTATGTTCAGTGAATTGCGCAATCATGACTTCACCTTTATCAAGCTTTTCCGAATGGTGAAATCTTGTATCGGACCCTCTTGTTAAACCGATCACACTAACCCCATCTTCAATTGCTTTAATGACAACATAATCATTGTTTTGCGAGTTAACCTTTTCCATATTATCCCCCATTCGGTAATTCGTGATTACCCTTTCTTGATAAGGGCGAGAACTTCAGACCGTGCCTCGGCATTCTCTTTAAACAATCCCCTAACAGCAGTAGTGACCGTGATTGCACCAGGTTTTTTCACACCGCGCATCGTCATGCACATATGTTCCGCTTCCACTACGACCATCACACCTTGCGGCTCCAGCTTTTCCATTATGGCATTCGCGATCGTAGAAGTAATCCTTTCTTGAAGCTGCGGACGTTTGGCGACAGCTTCAACCGCCCTTGCCAGTTTGCTTAAACCGGTAACACGTCCATTGCGCGGAAGGTAGGCTACATGCGCTTTCCCATAAAACGGAACCAAATGATGTTCACACATTGAATAAAAAGGGATGTCCTTTACAAGGACAAGTTCCTCGTGGTCTTCGCTAAAAATGGTTTCAAAATAGTGTTTCGGGTCATCGTTCAACCCACTAAAAACTTCCTCATACATTTTTGCAACACGTTTTGGAGTATCAAGCAATCCTTCTCGATTGGGGTTTTCTCCAATCGCTTCCAATATTAAACGCACCGCATCTTCAATTTGGGCACGATTGACTTCTGTCATCCTACAGCCTCCTAGCAAACATCCATCTAATATAATACATCTTAGCATAACCCTTTAACCGCAAGCAAAACGAAAAACTTTCTCTCGTCAGCCGAATGAAAGAGTAGCTATATTTCTTTAGCAGACGTAAGTACCTCTGACTTTGTCCGATGCTCCAACTGTCGAGGTTTCGTTTAAGTGAAAAGACCATGGAATTTTTCCATGGCCTTCTGGTTAAACATTCGCTTAAAACAATTAGAATATGTAATTATTTAACTGCATCTTTAAGCGCTTTACCTGGTTTAAATGCTGGAACTTTGCTTGCTCCGATTTCGATCTCCTCGCCAGTTTGAGGATTGCGGCCTTTGCGGGCTGCACGCTCACGGACTTCAAAGTTACCAAAACCGATTAATTGCACTTTATCACCATTTTTTAAAGCATCTAGAATTGAATCAAAAACAGCATCAACTGCTTTTGTAGCATCCTTTTTAGAAAGTTCGCTAGCTTCAGCAACTGCATTAATTAGTTCTGTCTTGTTCATGCCATTCACCTCCTCCCAAAAAAGTTGAATTCATAGTAAATAAGTTTACTTATCTACATTCTTAAACAAATTTGCATGTTTCTATACGTCATGATGCCTTTTTTACTTCTAAAAAATAGTTTAAAGGAACGGTTGCCAAACTGCAAATCATTTTTGACAATAACCTTGTAAAATAAAGGTTTTTTAGCGTTATGACGTTAATTCTGTTAAAAGATTATCATAATCAATTCCCCATATCAAGAACATTTCAAGAAATAATGGCAATCTTTTCATGGTTGCAATAAATTTGTAATATCCTGTCTGTTTCTGGCGAATCATACGCAATGCGGTTTTTGTTTTTAGGTGTTTCATTTGACGGATGATTTCTTGCTGATGAAGTTTGTTTTCTGTTCATATATAAAAAAAAGACCCTCTGCTTGAGAGAGTCTGATTATAAAATGATTGCGATCAATCCGCCTGAACCTTCATTGATTATGCGCTCAAGGGTTTCTTTTAATTTATACCTTGCATTCTCCGGCATTAATGACAGTTTTGCCTGAATTCCTTCGCGGACGATGGAACTGAGGCTGCGTCCAAAAATATCAGAATTCCAAATGGATAGTGGATCCTCTTCAAAATCTTGCATTAAATAGCGAACCAGTTCCTCACTCTGTTTTTCTGTACCGATAATCGGGGCAAATTCAGACTCAACATCGACTTTAATCATATGAATCGATGGAGCTACTGCCCTTAAGCGGACACCAAAGCGGGCACCTTGCCGAATAATTTCCGGCTCCTCCAGGCTCATATCTGCAAGCGATGGTGAAGCGATTCCGTACCCCGTTTGTTTCACCATTTTCAAAGCATCCGCGATTTGATCGTACTCCGCTTTCGCATGGGCGAAATCTTGCATCAGTTCAAGCAGATGATCTTTCCCTCTGATTTCGACGCCGACAATTTCTTTCAAAATTTCGTCGTATAACTCGTCAGGTGCGAAAAGATCAATTTCCGCAATCCCCTGCCCCATTTCAATTCCGGCAAGACCAGCTCTTTCAATGAATTCAAAATCACTGAACTGTTGGACCACTCGATCTACATCTCTTAACCTTTTAATATCTTTAACCGTTTCTTTAACGGCTTCCTGATAGTTTTCACGGAGCCAATGATTTTCTCGAAGCACCATAACCCAGCTAGGAAGGTTGACGTTGACTTCGAGCACCGGAAACTCATACAACGCCTCCCTTAATACGTTTAATACGTCGCTTTCACGCATACTCTCAACACTCATCGAAATAACAGGAATATCGTATTTCTCTGCTAGGCTTGCTCTTAATGATTCCGTATTTGGGTGGTGCGGCTGGGCGCTGTTTACGACCATAATAAACGGCTTACCGACTTCCTTCAGTTCTTCAATAACCCGTTCCTCCGCCTCCAAGTAGTTGGCTCGCGGAATTTCTCCAATCGTTCCGTCTGTTGTGATAACTACACCGATTGTTGAATGCTCTTGAATAACTTTTCGGGTACCGATTTCTGCTGCTTCATGGAACGGAATCGGCTCTTCATACCATGGAGTGTTGATCATTCTTGGCCCATTCTCATCTTCGTATCCTTTTGCTCCTGGAACCGTATAGCCGACACAGTCGACAAGACGAATATTTACTTCAAGACCTTCATCAACATGGATCGTCGTCGCTTGGTTTGGAACAAATTTCGGTTCAGTTGTCATAATGGTTTTGCCTGCCGCACTTTGCGGCAATTCATCCTGTGTACGTGTTCTCTCGGCTTCATTTGTCATATTTGGCAAAACAACCAGTTCCATGAATTTTTTTATGAACGTTGATTTGCCAGTCCGAACCGCACCAACAACGCCTAAATAAATATCGCCGCCAGTTCGTTCCGCAATATCTTTGAAAATATCTACTTTTTCCAAATGATCCCCTCCCGATCATAGAGTTAGTGGGATAATATTATCCATCTAGGTATTTTTGGACAGTATATATTTATGATGTTGTCCTATGCTGTTATGACATTTTTTCTAAAAATTTATTTACCTCCTTACCGATACTCACCTATTTATTCAAAAAATAAGAGTACACAAAACAAATAACCCTTCTCCTACAATATATTTCTAAGGAAAAGGGTTATGACTTTTTTCATGTGTTAACTTTTAAAAGCGAAAAGGTTCTTATTTCCCATTTAAAAAAACCGGCTCTTGCGTTTTGGCATCAATCGTATACGGCAGCGAGTAGGCAGGAACGAAAAGCGAATTTTTCGTTAAAATCCATCGGATATCCACCCCCGGCTTTAGCGTATACCTTCCTTTTTGGATTACCTGAAAGAGGTCTGCACGGTAATCGACAAAAATTTCACCTGTTCCAGTTATGACAAATGGAAGGTTTCGGTGTGTGAAAGGACTAACTGCATAGAGCGGCTTTTCAAGCCCTAATTGATGATAATCAAGCGTATACACATTATCTGCCAGTCTTTTTTTATACGGAGGGTATCCGCCGGCTTTTATTCTTAATTTGAGATCCCGTATCGCATCGGCCATGCGAACATCAAGCAACTTTACCGTTGGCTTTGTTTCTGCGTCAATCAGAACATATTCAAAAACGCCCCCGTTTTCGTAAGCATTTCCCGGAGGATCGACGAGGTATTTTGGAACTATTTTTTTAAAATCTATCGGATATTTTTGATAGATTGGCGTGTCAGCGTCTTTCGTTTTAATCGGCAGAATTCCCCCATTATCCTTCTGAAACGAATCGACTGCGGTTTGTACTGCTTGGACTTGATCCTTGTAAGGTGTTCGATTTTTTGCAAGTTCTTCTTTAGGGTACATGCACCCTGATAAAAATACCGCCACCCCGGCAAGCACTATTGCTATTGCGGCAACCCTCAATGTCCTTCACCCTTTGTTTTATAGCAGGATTTTTTCTTTGGATTAAGTAAAGCAAGAATGTGATACGATCAGCAATTTTCGTTATGTAAAAAGGACAAGAAATAGAATGATTCCCGAAATCATCAAGAAGATATAAGCAAGTACAGCGGTGAAAATGCGCAGTACCCCTTTAAGTTTAAAGCGGCTTAAGTAAATCGCAGCAATTGCCATAAACATTAACCCCATCCCAACAATGGAAATCCACATTTTCACTATCCCTGGCGACAAACAAACCCCTCCCCTTCTAGAGGCTTATTATACCATAGTCATAACTTTCAAAAAAAGAAAAAGACTGAAAGCTAGAGGGGCGAAACTCTGACTTCAGTCCATTGACTAAACATACCCAAACTCCCGTTTCATTTTACCAGTTTGCTTCGTTGCATTTTATGCAATTCCAATGCTTTAGGTATCGTTAGAATGCCTATTTTAGCTGAATTTGTGCATTAAAATTATCGTTCTACCAAAATGTTGATCAGATCATCCATTTCATTTGTTTTTCCGCGTGCCATGAGAGCGTCAACAGCCTCTTTTGGCTTTACATGGTCAAATAGGACATGGTAAAGAGCAGTCGTGATCGGCATTGAAACTTCGTACTTTTCAGCAAGCTGGTATGCGGCCTTGGTTGTTCGAACTCCTTCAACCACCATGCCCATATTTTCAAGAACTTCATCAAGGGTACGGCCTTTTCCCAGCAAATGCCCTGCGCGCCAATTTCGAGAATGTATGCTTGTACACGTAACAATTAAATCGCCGATTCCTGTTAAGCCTGAAAACGTTAATGGATTTGCCCCCATTTTCGTTCCAAGGCGGGCAATTTCCGCCAATCCTCTTGTCATTAACGCCGCTTTCGCATTGTCGCCATAACCGAGACCGTCCGTAATACCTGCAGCAAGGGCGATAATATTTTTCAAAGCACCGCCGATTTCCACCCCAATGATATCCGGGTTCGTATAAACGCGAAAGTTTTGGTTGATAAACAGATCTTGAACCCTTTCCGCCGCAGCCATATTTTCCGAAGAAACCGTTACGGTCGTTGGATGGCGCAAGCTGACTTCTTCCGCATGGCTTGGACCGGATAAAACCACTACATCTTTTACCATTTCTTTCGGAACCTCTTGTTTAATCATCTCCGAAATACGTAAAAGCGTATTTGGCTCTATTCCTTTGCTTACATGGACAATCGTAAGCGGCTTTTTTTGCACAGAGCGAATTTTCGCGGCAACATCGCGGATTGCCTTTGTCGGAACGGCTATAATAATCGTTTCGATTTCTGCTAATGCTTCATTCAAGGATGCAAAACCTCTGATTGACTCAGGCAAAGAGATTCCGGGCAAATATTTTTTATTCGTATGATGGAGGTTAATCTCTTCAGCTTGCTTTTCATTGTGGCTCCACAGCCTTACTTGATGGCCATTATCAGCCAGCACCATGGCCAGTGCTGTTCCCCAGCTTCCCGCTCCCAGCACAGTCATATTCTCGCCAGTTCGCTGCATTTCTTTCACGCCCTCTCTTATTTTCTTTCCCTTGCAAAAATCCGGATGGGTGTACCCTCAAATCCAAAAGCATCGCGGATCCGGTTTTCCAAAAACCGTTCATAGGAAAAGTGCAATAATTCCGGATCATTGACGAAAACCACAAAGGTTGGCGGTTTAACCGAAACTTGGGTAGTATAGTAAATCTTCAGCCGTTTCCCTTTGTCAGTAGGCGTCGGATTCATTGCTACTGCATCCATAATGATATCATTTAATACACTCGTTTCGACCCGCATTGCATGGTTCTCACTCGCCAGATTAATCATTGGCAACAACGTATGGATTCGTTTCTTTGTTTTGGCCGACAAAAACACGATAGGTGCATAGCTGAGAAAGAGAAAATGATCGCGAATTTTTTCTTCAAATTCCTTCATTGTTTTTTCGTCTTTTTCAACAGCATCCCATTTATTGACAACTATTACGACAGCTCGGCCTGCTTCATGAGCATATCCGGCAATTTTTTTATCTTGTTCAATAATTCCTTCTTCTGCATTTATAACAACAAGTACCACATCCGACCGCTCAATCGCTCTTAATGCCCGGAGTACACTGTATTTTTCGGTATTTTCGTATACTTTTCCTTTTTTTCGCATTCCCGCCGTATCAATTATGACATACTTTTCCCCATTATACGTGTAAATGGAGTCAACCGCGTCTCTTGTCGTTCCAGCTATATCGCTGACAATCACTCGTTCTTCACCAAGAATGGCGTTTACTAACGAAGATTTACCAACATTCGGCCGCCCAATTAAGGAAAACTTAATCATGTCGTCATCATAATCCTGCTGATTCGTTTTCGGAAAATGCTTTGCCGCCTCATCAAGAAGATCTCCCAAACCTAGCCCGTGTGACCCGGAGATCGGGATCGGTTCTCCAAATCCAAGGGAGTAGAAATCATAGATCTGATCCCGCATTTCCGGATTATCAATCTTATTGACACCTAATACAACCGGTTTTTTTGACTTATACAAAATCTTGGCTACTTCTTCATCAGCAGCTGTCACACCTTCACGCCCGTTTGTAATAAAAATAATGACATCTGCCTCATCAATCGCAACTTCAGCTTGTTGGCGAATTTGCTCTAAAAAAGGCTCGTCGCCAATATCAATGCCTCCTGTATCAATTACATTAAATTCATGTGTCAGCCATTCTCCCGAACTGTATATCCGGTCACGTGTTACTCCCGGAATATCCTCGACAATGGAGACTCTTTCGCCAACAATCCGATTGAAAATCGTTGATTTACCGACGTTCGGACGGCCAACAATCGCAATCACAGGTTTCACCATTTAAAACCACCCTTTCTCTACTACTAACAACAAATGCTCCATCTATTTTTTTCAACGATAACAAAAGCTATCCGCAGTATCATTTCTAAATTAAATGCCTTTTCGCTAAAGAAACCCTTCCTGAAGAAGAAGGGCTTAACTTTATTATAGTAACAAATGTTAATCCTCTCCCGCAAGAACAAAAGGCGAAAGGATCCTGGTCAGCCCGTCGATTAAGAGCCTTCTCGCCCTTGGTGAGCGCAACATCAACACCTCTTCTTGCGTAGGCTTAAGATGATTTTTCTTTTCCGCGTTCCGCAACATTGATATGCCTTTCAAATAAAACGCTGAAATTCTCCATTCCACTCCAAAGAATCAGCAGCACTGCTGTTAAGGAAAACGAATCCAAATAGGCCAGACCTGCTATTGGATAACCGAAACCATATTTACTTAATATAAAAGCATAGAGAATCTCACCTTGCATCGTTCCGCTGATCAAAATGAAAAGCCGCCCCCAAATATTTTTTTGCAGCAAAATGGCTAAATAACCGAGGATGATGCCCATCATCCACTCTTTTTTTAAAATAAGCCATACTGGATCAAATAGTTCGAACAAGTGGAATGTTACGTAAGCAATCAGGATGATGAAGGAACAAATAAAAAAATAGGCCAAAGATTTCCCTTTCACTTTCTTTGCAGCCATATAGGTGATGATTAATAAAAAAAGACCGCCTGCATACACCTTATTATTTCCGATTGGTATTGAAAAATCAGCCAAGATGATGACGATTAACACAGCAGCAGCCAGTTTTGTCCGAAAAGGATTTTCTTTTTTCATTATAAATGTTATATAAATCCACGAACACCAAAAAAGAAAATAAAACATGGATCCTTCCATACCCTGCATACCTCCTATGTTTTCCATTATCGGTACAACAACAGGAGTTTCATACTTCCCGGAATAATCTTTCCAATCTGCACCATCTTAAAAAGAGGAGGTGTAGGATGATGGGTAAAGATCGTCAGGAAAAAAAACTTAAAGCAAGCAGAAGAGTTGAGTCTGACCGTGATCAGGCCTTGCACTACCCGGGAGCAACAAAGCTGCAAAGCCCGGAAGAAGCCCGCTCAATGAACGATTCCAAAGCGGACTAAAAAGGCAAAAAGCTCTCGCAGCCGCGAGAGCTTTTTACCTTTTTATCTGATGCTGTATTTTATTGTGTCAATCCCTCTTTGTTTAAGCCAATGGTCCGTTTTCCAGCAATGACAAGTGGAGCTTGTTGCAGTTCAGCTACTGTTTTAGTCCCAAGTGCGGTCATGATCAAGGCTAATTCCATATGAAAGGTGTTAATCGCTTCGAGAAGGCCTTCACACCCCTGCTCCAAAAGGATGGTTAAAAAAGCCCCCGCGATCCCGACTGCATCCGCTCCAAGGGCAATGGCTTTCGCTGCATCGAGAGCAGAACGAATTCCTCCTGAACCAATGATTGCCAGTTCCGGCGCACTATCGGCTACCTCTGCAATCGATACTGCAGAAGGAATGCCCCAATCATTAAAGAAGGAAAGAGCTTGACTTCTTCTTCGATTTTCAATTTTTGCAAAGTTGGTGCCACCTGCGCCTCCAATATCAATGATCGTCACTCCAGCAGAGTTCAACGACAAAACGGTTTCGCGGCTCATTCCGAATCCTACTTCTTTTACGATTACAGGGACAGAAACATTTTTTACAATGGTTTCGATTCTTTTCAACGCACCTGTGAAATCGCGATCCCCCTCTGGCATTGTCAATTCCTGAATTACGTTCAAATGCAGCTGCAAAGCGTTTGCTTCGATCATATCAATGGCTCGTTGCGCATGCTCAACCGTTGCTTCACTTCCAAGATTGGCGATGACGATGCCGTTTGGATTGTACTCGCGAACCACTTCGTATGTATATTTTTCCTTGGCATTTTTTAAGGCTGACATTTGCGAACCGACTGCCATTGCTACACCCGACAAATTCGCTGCCTGCGCAAGTCCCTTATTTATTTGGTAAGTCCTCTCACCGCCGCCACCTGTCATGGCATTGATAAAAATTGGCGAACTTAAAGAAAGTTCGCCAATTTTTAAATCGAATTGAATATCGTTCACACTTAAATTCGGCAGGCTTTGGTGGACAAAATGAATGTCAGCAAAAGCTTTCGTATGCTTTTGTTCTTCTTCAGCGGCATAGCGGATGTGATCCCATTTCCGATCTGACCTAGACACGAATTATCACCATTATTTTCGCAGATTCTTTAATTTATCCCCGATCATTTCACCAAGCTGGAAGCCCTTGGATTCTTCCGGCAGCTCGTAATCCAAGTTTTCTTCCACATCTTTTTCCAATAGATCTTTTATACTTAAGGATAAACGCTGTTCTCCTTCATTTACATCAAGGACTTTTACTTTTACTTCCTGTCCTTCTTTCAGTACTTCATGCGGTGTTCCTATATGTTTATGGGCAATTTGGGAAATGTGAACAAGTCCCTCTACTCCAGGGAAGACTTCTACAAACGCACCATAGGAAACAAGGCGCTTGACTGCACCTGTAAGCACACTGCCTTTAGGCGCTCTTTCTGCAACATTCGCCCATGGCCCCGGTAATGTCTCCTTAATGGACAACGAAATTCGCTCATTGTCACGATCCACATTTAAAACCTTTACTTGCACCTTTTGCCCTTCTTGAACAACATCGGCAGGCTTATCAACATGCTCATGGGAAAGCTGGGAGATATGCACAAGGCCGTCAATCCCGCCAAGATCTACAAACGCACCGAAGTCCGTGATCCGCTGAACCGTACCTTCCAGTACCTGTCCAGGAGCAAGGGAGTCAAGAACGGTTTGTTTTTTTCTTCCTTTTTCTTCTTCCACTACTGCACGATGGGATAAAATTAAGCGGTTTTTCTCTTTGTCCAATTCTACAATTTTAAAGGAAAGAGTACGTCCTTTATAGTCGGAGAAATCTTCAACAAAATGGGCTTCAACAAGGGAAGCCGGAACAAAGCCGCGCACACCTAAATCAACTACGAGGCCTCCTTTTACAACATCCTTCACTTCAGCATCGAAAATTTCGCCCTTTCCAAACATTTGCTCCAATTTTTCCCAGGCCTTTTTTGCATCGATTTTGCGCTTTGATAAAATTAGCGCATCTTCTTCTACTTTTAGCACTTCTAGTTCAAGCGCATCTCCTTCAGCAACAGCATCTGATGCTTTTTCAATATGGAGGCTTGAAAGCTCGCTAATCGGAATGATGCCATCAAGCTTGCTATCTTGAATATCGACAATCACTTGTTTCTCTTCTACTTTTGTAACTTTTCCGGTTACAGTGTCACCAATTTCAAAATTTTTAACTTCGATCTGGTTCATATCTTCCGTCATATGTACTCCTCCTTAATCACTTGACTGATAAAAAATATATCTTTTGGTGCATGTCCAACATGCACGCTGGATAAAAAACAGATTCAGCAACAAAAAGAAAATTCAAAAAAAGACCCTTTTAATAAACTTCTTATAAAAGCCTTGTTTTGTCAAGCAGAAAACTGTTTATGCCCAGTAATAAGTTTATGAATTTCGGACATAATTAATTCAGTCGCTTCTTCCGCCGACGCCCTGTTTTTTCTTAATTCATCCATCTCAATCGGTTTTCCATAAACGACTTTTAGTTTCCGGAAAGCCTTATATGGACCGATGATCGCACAAGGAACAACTGCTGCCTGTGAACGCAATGCAAAAAAGCCCGCTCCAGCGAGACCCTTTCCTAGTTCGCCTGTCTTGCTTCTTGTTCCTTCCGGGAACAACCCTAATACATGCCCTTCTTTCAATACATTTAAACCTTTTCGTAACGCTTCACGGTCACTCATTCCTCTTTTCACCGGAAAAGCATTGCATTTTCCAACGATTCCACCTAGTACAGGAACGTTGAACAACTCTTCTTTTGCCATAAAATAAACGGGTCTTGGTGTCGTGATTCCGACTACCGGCGGATCAAAATTATGGATATGGTTCGTGCAGAGAAGCACCCCCCCTTCTTTCGGAAAATTTTCCAGTCCAATAATTTCAATGCGAAATAGAGGCGTGAAAATCGATTTAACAACCGATCGTGCAAATGAATAAAAGGTCATTCATTTTCCATCCTTTCATACACAATGGCCATTATTTTTCCAACAACATCGGAAATGGTAAGCGACGTGGTGTCAATTGCGACTGCATCATCAGCTTTTTTTAAGGGGGCAAATTCCCGTTCTGAATCAATCTGATCCCGTTTAGCAATTTCATCCTTCAACTGTTCAAGATTGGAAGAAAATCCTTTTTGAATGTTTTCCTCATGGCGGCGTTTCGCCCGTTCCTCGACACTGGCAAGTAAGAAGATTTTTACTTCCGCATGCGGCAAAACATAGGTGCCAATATCTCTGCCATCCATCACAACTCCGCCTTCTTTGGCAAATTCCTGTTGCCTTTTCACCATTTCTTTCCGGACTTTCTCTTGTTTGGCCACAAGCGAAACAGAATTGGTCACTTCACTCGTTCGAATTGCCATTGTAACATCTTGATGATCCACATAAACAAGCTGGCCGTTTTCAGATGGAACGAGCTGAATATCGATGGCAAGCAATGCATTTAATAAAGCATTTTCATCCTCAAGGTTCACATGGTCGGCAATTGCTTTATATGTTAAAGCCCGGTACATCGCACCCGTATCGATATAAATATAAGCCAATTTTTCAGCAACAATTTTCGCTACAGTGCTTTTTCCGGCAGCTGCCGGGCCATCTATTGCAATGGATAATTTTTTCTCCATAGTTCCTCCTAAATTCAAAAGCTAGTCAAACACTTTTTACGGCTTTTCCCATTTGTCTGAAGCAAAAATATACAGAATCATTTAGAAAGAAAACGCAAAAAAGCTCACTTATGTATCCCGTTATTTATTGTACCATAAGAACAAATGAACCTGTCTTTTTTCGCTTGCCCTTATTCAAAAAGTGTCAAATTTATTTTCGCTTAAACGTTTCAAGGATTTCCACCTTGGTATTTTCGTTTACCCCTTCATATTTTGCCATTTGCGTCAATTTCGGAAAAGCATTCACCTGATGAAAAAACCATTGTGAAAACAAAAGAACACCAAATTGAATGATCACAACTTTTATCATGATTCTCTCAACTGTTTTCATGCGAACACCCCGCCACTTAATCTATTTCTATTATTCAACCCGATGGCGTTTTTATTCTAGGTGAGAAGCCCCTTCTTCTTGATTTCAAGCTGCCGTTCAAAGCAAAAACGAAGCAGCAGTTGCCGCTCCATATTGGATATGTCATTAAATTGCAATGAAAGTTTGTTCATCGTCTCGTTATAGCGGATGACTCTGACAATTCGGCTTCGAAGCGACAGATAATGGAATTCTCCATTTTGTAATAGAAGTACAATCCATGTTTTAACCATCATATCCGGTTGCAGCGTTATTTCATGCGGAATCAACACAGCAGCGCCCCCTGCGCTAATATCATCCGTAACGGCAGTAAACGGTTCGAATTCATTTCCCAATGGATGGATCGCAACATCCACTGCCGCTTCAATTCGAACATAGTTCCTTCGCTGAATTTTGATTAAACCATCTGAACCCGGATACGTAAGAACAAGCATTGGAATATTGATTTTCACCCGTCCGACAATCTCCGATTTAAACAAATAAACAGAGGTTCCATCTTGGTCAATGAACGTGGCATTCAACTGAGTTCCGTCAAATAAAAAAGCCGTTTTGTTTGTACGTAAATTAATTGGATAGTCTATATAAAGCAAGTTGTCTTTGCGATCGACTATGCGGCATTTCAGCTTTTCAACCTGCTCCGCATTTTTCAGTTCCAATGTTAAACTATCGCCAATTTGGATCATGGCGTACCATCACTTCCTTCCCCCATCCTGCATCCTTATTATTACATTAAAAAAAAAAAGGAAAAGCACTTCTTGCTTCTCCTAGAGAACATCCTTATAAACGGCTTCAGCATTTTTTAATTTTACAACTTGTTCTTCTTGGCCTGTATTCGCATTGATAAAAATCCGGTACGTATCTTCGCCAATCGTGCCTAAAAACTCATAACAAAGAACTTCTTCATTTAAATCATTTACGATTACCGCCTGTCCTTCCTCCATGACTTTCAAGCCGGGATTTAACTTTGTCCGCGCTTGCTCAATTGTCATTGCAGGCGCAGGAAGTTTTCTTTTCTGCAATGATTTTAAGTATTCTTCAGCCGAAAAACCGATAATACTTCCATCGTCTAACGCAACTTTCAGTTTAATCGCTTCAGGATAAATCCGCACATTGTTTTGCTTTGTAACATAATTGAAAACACCTATATTGTCATACTGTGTGCTCTCGTATAGTTCCAACCCTTTAAAACCGGCTTGCTGCAAAAAATCAACCGCCTTTTTACTTGCTTCATTTAAGCTGATCGATTGTTTTTTTACATCCCTTGCATTGATAAACCAAATCGGGTGTCCACCTTTTTTTGTTAGATCCATGCTGGCTTCCATCCCAGTATTTGTGTTTTTTAAAGCAATGCTATAAAAACCATAATTCGAACCTTTGCCGTTTTCCGTTACTTTTACCTTTGTATCTCCATCGAAGTGCAAATATTGCTTTGCAATCTTTACAGCCTCTGTACGAGAAATTCTTTTGCCTTGGACTTTTTTATAATTTAGATCTGTTTTCTTCATATTGGTCATCGTTGGACCAAAATTCGTTTCATCATAGCCGGAAACGGTTTTTTCAACTGTCTTGAATCCATCAATGATCGTATTATCCGCTGCTTCCTTGCCTGAAGCGAGCGCCATTTCCACGTCCATCCAGCGCAGATTATTTTTTAAAACCATATGTTGAACATTGCGGAGCTCATTTTGAATATCCCCGGATTGTTTATAAAGGGTTTGCAATGTCTTGTATTCCTGATCTGAAAGCGGCGTTTTATCCAAATCGCGAACCGCTGTTTTATAACTAAAAGTTCCGATATTCGCCAGAAATTCTTCTGTTTTATTAAACGGCAGCAAGGTTAGCGGCAATTGCCCTACATCCCCGTGTGCTTGCGAAGTGATTCGCCAAACTTCGGCAAGTGCCGGAGAAAGCGACTTCCGCGAATTCATCGCCAGCGTCGTGCCGATTTTGTCATGAAGCAAATCGACTTGATAGGTTAAATCATGAAATGCCCGTTGATAGTTATTTTCAGCATTTAACAGGACCGCATTTTTATCCCGATGCTCCTGGTAACCCCAGTAGGCCGTACCCGCAACACCAAGAGCAAGAATGCCGATTAAAATTCCTCTAATCAAAATAGTTCACCTCTTACTTACAGAATATATGTTTGCCAATTTTTTTGATTTGCGGCCTGCTCCAGATCCAAGGGCTTGTGGCCGTAGCTGGATTAAAATAATACAACGCATCACCTGAAGGATCCCAGCCGTTGATTGCGTCCAACACCGCTTTTTTCGAAGTTTCATTCGGAGTAAGCCAAATTTGCCCATCCGCAACCGCCGTGAAGGCACCTGGCTCAAAAATGACCCCTGAAACTGTGTTTGGAAAAGATGGGCTTTTAACGCGGTTTAAAATGACAGCTGCAACAGCTACTTGGCCAATATAGGGTTCGCCCCTTGATTCACCGTGTACTGCATTTGCCATTAGTTGAATATCGTTTTGCGAGAAGCCGTTCGGTGTATTGGCAGCGGTTGGTTTGTTCGGCTTTGGCGCTTGGTTTGCAGATTGATTGTTATTTGCATTCTTGTTGGCATTTGGCGATGTTTGCTTTTTTAAGTCCACACCGCCATAATAGGTGAATTTCTTTCCTTGGCGGACTTGGTTTTTAACAAACTGTTCATTATATTTACTCGCTTTAACAAGTTTTGCTTTTGTATCTGCGCCTGCAAGGCCATCAACTGGCAGACCGTATTCCTTTTGAAAATTTCTTAACGCCCAATAGGTTCCCCAGCCAAATACGCCGTCAATTTGACCTTTAAAATAACCAATGTATTGGAGTCTTGATTGAAGCTCAATCACATCGTCCCCAACTGCACCACGCTGGATTACTTGATTTGTAAAGGCATAGACTTTGTTTCGTTCCGCGAGCATTGTAAACGGCAGCACACAAAGGGAGAAAAGAATGAATAACTTGAGTATGATTTGTTTCCGATTCATGCAAAGCAACCCCCATGATGTAAAACTTTTGTTCAATGATCCTATTTTTTGTTTGGCAGGAAATTTTATTCAAAAAAAACTCTTCATTTTCGAAATGAAGAGTTTCCTAAAAAAAAATTAAAACTTGATAGCCTCAACCCCACTCGCTAGTGCTGTTGCCAGTTTTATTCTTGCTTTTTTTGAATCGCTGTCACTGCCAAGGATGACGCCTTTTTTATATAAATCATATGCGCTGCCTTCGTAGTCGTATGTTGTGTAGACAGCCCCTTCCTCTGCACTTGTTGTGATCACGATTTTTATCCCTGCTTGGATCGCTTTTTCAATCTCCTCAACCATATCCGGGTGAACTTGCCCGCGGCCGACCCCTTCAAGGATCATTCCTTTTACTCCAGCCTCCCTTGCAGCCTTAATAAACTTTCCATCTGAATTGATATAGCATTTAATAATATCTACAGCTGGAATCGCTGATTGAATGGAATAAAATTCACGTTTTATTGGTTTCTGGAAGACATGGACTTCATCGTTATCAATGATCCCCAAATAACCAAATCCAAAAGCGTTAAATCCTTGGATATTTGAAGCATGCTCTTTTTTTACATACCTCGCGGCAAAGATCCGTTCATTAAATACAACAACCGTTCCTGCACCCTTCAGATCATCTGCACAAGCAGAAAAAATAGCATGGCGCAAATTGATGTAGACATCGCTGCCCAAGTCTTCTGGTGAGCGCTGTGAGCCTGTAACAACAACAGGCCGATCATCCTGGATGGTTAAGTCAAGGAAGTAGGCAGTCTCCTCCATTGTATCTGTTCCATGCGTTACAACAACACCAGAAACATTTTGGTCTCGAAAATAACCTTCAATTTTCTTTTTTAACACAATCCAGTCGTCAAATGTAATATGCATACTAGGTTTTTGAAAAACCGATTCAATAATCACTTCAATATTTTCCGGGAGCTGGCACATAGACGCCAATTCTTCTCCAGTAATAGCTCCTGACGCTAATTTACCTGATTCTTTATTCGGTTTGCTTGCGATGGTTCCACCGGTTGTTAATAAAATAACTTTTTTCAATTTTCTCACCAGCTATCTTTCCTTAATTTTCCTTGTTAGTTTTTGCTTGCAAGCCCGCGATTCGGTTCGAAAGTTCCCCACGGTGCTTATTTTTTCAACTCTTTTGCGGCAATGGCTTTGGCTATTTGTTCGCCATGGAAGCGGCCATTTTCGATAAAAATTTCATTGGCATTGTTTCCAGCCGCAATAACCCCGGCAATAAAAATGCCTTCAATAGTTGTTTCCATTGTCTCTTGGTCATACACAGGTCTTCCAGTCTCTTCGTCAATCGAGATCCCCATTTCTTTTAAAAACGGATGATCCGGGTGGTAGCCAGTCATCGCAAACACAAAATCATTCGCAATGACCTTTTCTTTTCCATCCTTTGTATAATAAACCTTATCTTCCGTAATTCGAATCACCTCCGCCGAAAATTCCATTGCTATTTTTTCATTTCGAACAAGGGACTCAAACTCCGGGAGTATCCACGGTTTTATGCTACTCGAGTAACTGCTTCCCCGGTACAACACCGTCACTCTCGCTCCAGCTTTTACAAGCTCAATTGCTGCATCAACGCTTGAATTTTTCCCGCCGATGACACAAACATCTTGATCAAAATAAGGGTGTGCTTCTTTAAAATAGTGGCTGACCTTTGGCAGTTCTTCACCTGGAACGCCCATCTCGTTTGGATGGTCGTAATAGCCTGTGGCAACGACAACATAGGAAGCAATGTAAATTCCCTTGTCTGTTATGACTTCGAAAAAGTCTCTATTTTTTTCCACTTTATTGACTTTTTCGAAAGAATGGATGCGCAGCTGCTTTCTTAGTGCCACTTCGCGATAGTAGACAAGTGCTTGGTTCCGTTTAGGCTTATATGTTTCAGTAACAAACGGGATGTCGCCAATCTCCAGTTTCTCACTTGTGCTGAAAAAAGTCTGATGTGTTGGGTAGCTGTAAATTGCATTCACAATATTTCCTTTTTCAATGATTAACGGGTTTTTCCCGATCTCTTGTAAAGCAATGGCTGCCGCCATACCGCATGGTCCCGCGCCAATTATAATAACCTCTTCATGCTTCATTTCAATCACTCCTTGAAAATAAAAAACTCCCATCATTTAATGATAGGAGATTTAAGACTTCGTTTCAATGGATATGGTGCCGAATATTTACAAGCTTTAAATCCACCCTCTGAAGCGGCTTGCTTCGGCCATTTTTTTGACACCAACCATGTAGGCTGCAAGGCGCATATCTACCCTGCGGGTGCGCGCTGTTTCGTAAATATTTTTAAAGGACTTTACCATCACTTTTTCCAATCTTTCTTCTACTTCTTCCTCTGTCCAGTAATACCCCTGATTATTCTGAACCCATTCAAAGTACGACACGGTTACACCACCAGCGGAAGCGAGCACATCGGGAACAAGCAATATCCCACGGTCAGTCAGAATTTGAGTAGCTTCCAAGGTTGTCGGGCCGTTGGCTGCTTCAACGACAATGCTGGCACGAATATTATGGGCATTTTCTTCAGTGATCTGATTTTCAATTGCCGCCGGAACGAGGATATCGCATTCAAGCTCTAAAAGTTCCTTGTTTGTAATGGTATTAGTAAAGAGTTTCGTAACCGTTCCAAAACTATCACGTCTGTCAAGAAGATAATCAATATCAAGGCCATCCGGATCATAAAGAGCTCCATATGCATCCGAAATGCCAACGACCTTTGCGCCTGCGTCGTGCATAAATTTTGCCAAATAACTTCCTGCATTACCGAACCCTTGGACAACAACCCTGGCTCCCTTTAGCTCAAGTCCTTTCCTTTTTGCAGCCTCGCGAATGCAGATGGTAACGCCTTTGGCAGTTGCCGATTCTCTCCCGTGTGAACCGCCAAGAACAAGCGGTTTTCCGGTAATAAATCCTGGAGAGTTGAATTCATCAATTCGGCTGTATTCATCCATCATCCAAGCCATTATTTGTGAATTTGTGAAAACATCCGGTGCAGGTATATCTTTCGTAGGCCCTACGATTTGGCTGATTGCGCGTACATAGCCGCGGCTCAGTCTTTCAAGTTCGCGGAAGGACATATCCCGCGGATCACAAACAATGCCGCCTTTTCCTCCTCCGTAAGGTAAATCGACAATACCGCATTTTAAACTCATCCAAATGGAAAGTGCCTTTACCTCTTTCTCTGTCACACCCGGGTGGAAGCGAATTCCACCTTTTGTCGGTCCCACTGCATCATTGTGCTGGGCACGGTAGCCTGTAAAAATTTTGATCGAACCATCGTCCATTCTAATGGGAATTTTCACCGTCATCATACGCAGCGGCTCTTTTAAGAGCTCATATACTTCTTCTGGATAACCAAGCTTTTGTAAAGCCTTATGAATAACCGTCTGTGTTGACTTTAACACATCGTGCTTTTCCTCGTGATTTTGCTGTTCTGTACCATTCTCGGCTACCATCTGTAAACCTCCTAAAGAAATCACTTTTACGAATGTTGTCCGCTTTCAGACACAAGTATACACGTTTGCTTGATTTATGCAAGATGAAATACGCACATTTCAACGATTTTGAACAGGTTTATGTAAACGCTGCCACATCGTGTGTTGTATCCTGTTTGCGGATCGGTACAAAAATGCTGCTACCCTTTATTTTTTAACAAAAAAAACGATAGAACCGGCATTAGCCAGGGGAGCCCTTAGCCAAAATAGTGATAAATGGTTTCTATCGCTTGATTTTCAATGATTTTTTTCCCATATTCAGAAAGAACATGCGGGCTTAAAATTGATGCATCCCCATATTCAGATAATATTGAAGCTGTTTTTTCCAGTTCATCTGGGTGGACATCCTTGAAAAATAAATAATACCGTTCTTCATAACCGTACAAACATCCGCCACCAATATTCATCGGCAGCAGCCGTTTGGAAAGCTCAATAACCTCTTCAATACTATCAAAAGTATATAAAAGACCCTCGTTTTCTTCACCCATTACGTGCATGTCGAGAAAGCTGTCATATAGTAACATTTCTTCTTCCCCGCCAATATCATCAACTGTAATAATCATAATCATCCCCTGAGCCTGGATCGAAAAAATCTCGACAGCCACAGAACCATGAAAGTCAACATCAAATTCTTCACTTGCTTCTTCCAGCATATCGTGAAAAAGTTGGCGCCATTTCATCGAATCAACCCAAATATCTTCCTTTGTCAATCCTCTGTCGTAAAGATCATCGGTCGTTAAAAAAATTTTAATTTTATTGGATGTTAAGCGTTCCAGCCGCATATTTTTGCCCCCTGCCGTGACATTTCTATAATCTTTAGTTTATGTCACCGCAAAAGGTTGGTGAATTGTCTATTCACCAATTCATCATGGTCTTCACATTTTTACCGGGTGTTTCGAATCGTAACCAGGTGGCATTCAGCAGGTGCTCCTAATCTTAATGGGACTGCGGTTGTTCCGTAGCCATTGCTGATCAACAAAGTGGTATGTTTTTGTTTTTTGATGGATCCCCGCTCATACGGACTATAGCCAAGAAGATGAATTTGACCACCATGCGTATGGCCGCTGAGTACGAGCCGAATCTTATGCTCCGGCAAAATTTTTTCGGCAATGTTTGGATAATGACAGGCCAGGATCTTAAAACTATCCTCTTCTGCATCCATGAGGGCTAAGTCAATTCGATCCCGTTGCTGATTTAAGTCATCGACTCCGAGAAGACTGATTTTTTCGCCTTGTTCCGACTCGAAAATGACTGCCGTATTATCCAAAATTTTCACACCGCTTTCAAGCAACACAGCATCGAGTTCATGGTAGTCCCCCTCATAATCATTATTGCCCCAAACAAAATAAACCGGACCGAGCATTTTTAATTTTTCCAGATTGGCTCGGACGCGATGGATCGGTACTCCTTTTTCCGTTAGATCCCCGCCAATGACAACAAAATCGGCTTTTCCGCTTACATCCGCAATGATTTTATTTGAAATCGTGCGGCGGTGGACATCAGAAATAAAAAAAATCGAAATTTCCCTTAAGGTGGACGGGAAATCAGGAAAGGCAAGTTCATGTTTGATCACACGGTTTAAAAACGCTTCCCACACCATTCTCGATAGAAGCAAACAAGCCCCGGCTCCAATCATCAGCAAAAACACCATTGCAAATCGCCCCTTTTCATGGTAAAAATCTATCATGAAACAAAGGAACAAGCAAACAAAAGCACAAGCAACGTCATCCTCCCAACTTAGACATTAGCAAAAAAACTTCCCGTACCGATGTATGGGAAGTTCCTTGATTGTTTCTTTTGGATTACTCCAAATCTTCTTGAATACTTAAAATTCGAAAGCCGTGTTCTTCCAACTTTTTCGTAAACCGGTCAAGGTTTTGATTTTTTTCTACTTTCATCACAATTCTTCTTACAAGCTTATCCGTTTCATCAAACGTTACAAGCGAAATAATTTGTTCTTGAAAATGATGGGCAATTTCCGCCAGCCTGGCAATTCGGCCCTCTGTCTCTACTGTGGTGAATGCAATACGGACTCCAGGACGGTTGACACCAAAAGCGCTTCGAAACTGATCAAGAACATCTGCTCGTGTAAGGATGCCCAGAAATTTCCTTTTCGTGTCTACGACAGCGAGTAAGGGAAAATCCTTTAAGTCAAGAAGCGTTTTTTCAAAAATTTCCCCGCCCTCTAAAAATTGTTCAGAATGGATAGCAATATCCGCTACCATTGTTTCGTTCAGAAAAGATTCTTTTTGTTTACCGGAAAGAAAAAAACGCTCATAGATTGAATATCTTGTCATAATTCCTGCGTATTCATCGCCATTTAAAACTGGAAGGCCGTCAATCTTGTGTGTTTCAAGTTTTTCCAATGCTACTTTAAGCGGTTGATCATGCTCAACCGTAACACAATGATGCTTCGGAATCATCAGGCTTTTTACAAACATTTCCATCACCTCAACATAAAATCCTACCTCGTTACTATATTCCACAAATCCTGGCAAATCCCTTTCCTGTGCGAAAAATAATGACATGAATACATAAAAAGGACATAAAATGAAGTGATGGAAAGGATGCATGCCAGTAAATCGCGCCAGAAAAATTCGTATTTGATCAAAACTCCCCATTTTTCTGATGCGAACAAAAAGGAGGGCAATGATGTATACCCATCATAAGACGTATGAACCTTATATCAGTCCATTTGATCCCTGCATGCCAATGAAAACAAAAACGTATTCTACTCCCCCGCATTTATACTTGGGATATCAGCAGCCGAACCTACAGCAGTTTACTCCAGCAGAAGCACTAAAGGCAGGAACTCTTTGGAAACCATTTTATGACCCCTTTTACAGTCCTTACGAACGAACACAGGAGGGGGATCTGTCATGAAGCAAGTCCCGGCTGAGTATTATCAATTAATGGAACAACTGCAAACAGTAGACTTTGTTCTAGTCGAACTTACTCTTTATTTAGATACCCACCCAAACGATTTTGAAGCCATTAATCAATTTAACCACTATGCAAAAGAACGTAAAAAAATCAAAAAGTCGTTTGAAAGCCAATTTGGGCCGTTGCTGCAGTATGGCAACAGTTATTCCGGCTATCCATGGAATTGGAGCGATTCCCCTTGGCCTTGGCAAGTATAGATCCAAAAAGGAGGGAAGAAACACATGTGGGTTTATGAAAAAAAACTGCAGTACCCGGTACGAGTCAGTACTTGCAACCCTACTCTTGCCAAATTTCTCATCGAACAATATGGCGGTGCTGACGGCGAGCTGGCTGCAGCGCTAAGGTACTTAAATCAGCGCTATACCATTCCGGATAAAGTAATTGGGCTGTTAACGGATATTGGAACAGAAGAATTTGCCCACCTAGAAATGATTGCAACGATGGTCTATAAATTAACAAAAGATGCTACTCCTGAGCAAATGAAAGCGGCTGGCCTGGATGGTCATTATGCTGATCACGACAAAGCACTGTTTTATCATAATGCTGCCGGTATTCCTTGGACGGCCACGTATATTCAAGCAAAAGGTGATCCAATTGCGGATCTGTACGAAGATATCGCTGCCGAAGAAAAAGCACGGGCTACCTACCAGTGGCTGATTAATTTAAGCGATGACCCTGACTTAAACGATGGCCTCCGCTTTTTGAGGGAAAGAGAAATTATCCATTCCCAGCGTTTTCGCGAGGCTGTCGAAATTTTGAAAGACGACCGTGAACAGAAGAAGGTTTTTTAATGATTAAAGAAGCAGTTTAAGCTGCTTCTTATTTTTTTTGGTGGTAAAGATTAATATCAAAAATTTTTTTCATCTGTTCAAAAACAACATGGCGATTTTTCCATTCTTCCTCAGTCCCCCATAAATCCTTACTGCGTTCAACAATTTCACATCGCAATTCATGAAATTCTTTTTCTGCTTTATCCATCTTTTCTTTTAACAAGTTCATCCATCCGTACATTCCAATTGTAATAAACAGGAATATTAGATTATTTGAATCTTGCACAAATGCCGAAAACATGGCAGCAAATGAATAGGAGTATACTTTAGCAATGGTAAAATATAAATAATTAATATAAATAAAAGCAAGAATGAATGTTCCCCAAATCGCCAAATTATGGCGTTGTTTATACTTGTCAAACTTCTTTTTTCTTTTTATCACATTTTCAAGGATTTTCTTTGTTGCTTTATCCATTTTATCATCAAACAGCAAAATAGGCGTTTCCACATGGTCCCCTCCATTTCCCCTTCTAAACTTTATGAACTTGTCCGTTAAAGTAGAACAAAAAACCGATCATTTGCTGATCGGCTTTTCTGTGAGCGATAGTATTTAACTTGTGGGATTCGGTGAGGCAGGAGCAGGATTTTCATTTGGTTTTGTTTCGTTTTTTCCAGCATTATCTGGTTGTTGCTGGCTGTCCGGCTTAGCAGTTTTCTCTTTTTGACTCTTTGGCTTTTTTTCCGGTTTTGCTTTTTCAAATTTAATGGTTTCGTAGCCTTTTGAATCAACTGTTGCTTTTACGGCTTTTCCATTTTTCGAACCGCTAAAGTATGAATAAACACTAAAGCTGACAATCGGCAGCAAAATAAAAAATAACACGAGTAACCGAATGACGGGATATTTCAGCTTCCATTTCGTCCTTTTACGTTGATGACGGTGCAATTCGCTTCGAGGGGGCAAGCTGGCAGCTTGATTTTTCGTCTCCTGAACTTTTTCAATTCGCTTGCGCAAACGTTCAGCCTGGTCTCTATATGGATTTTCCTTATTCATTCAGCACCCCTGCCTGTTCTTGTTCGTTTTTTTACACTTCCATCTCAAATAAATACCTAAAAGAAAATCGATGAAAAAATGCATTACAATTGTTACCGCTAAATTATTCGTCAACCAAAAAACGATACCGATAAAAAAGCTGAGCAGTACAACATCCACTAATAAAAACCAGTTAAATAAATAACGAAAATGAATCACAGCAAACAGGATGCTTGCTGCCATCAAGCCAAATTTAACTTGGATGATGCCGCGGAAAAGCGATTCTTCACTAATGGCCACAAGCAGCGCAATAAAGGCAATGTGCCCGATCGATCGGTTTCGAAAAATCCTTTCGTTTAAGCCCCCATCATCATAAAAAGAATTCGGCAGCACTTTCATTAAAAGGATGTCAATGACGACAACCAAAACGCCTGCACTTGCACCTACCGTAATAATATTTCGATCATCCAAACGAATATGACGAAAAAAAGCGAATGGCTCAAACAAAATCATTCCGAGGACGAGTGTTATTCCGAACAGAATGGCTTGAGTGACGTACAAATGAAACAGCAATTCTCGATCAGTTAATTCATTTACCATATCCGTGTATTTCTTTTTCATTTAATCAACTCTCATTTACTAAAATCTTGCGCAAATAGTTCTTCCAACTAACCGGCTCGTCTTTAGCGGGCTTCAACGGTTTTGCCTCGTACATCTCTAAATCAATTCCGCAATGATCACAGCAGTTGGCTACTTTCGTTCCAACCGTTTCATTAAAGTAGTCGAGGATCATTTCCCGCCTGCACCGCTTAGCCTCCACCCATTTTTTCACGTTCGCAATATTGGTTTTCTTTATACTCAGCCGTCTTTCCACATATTGTTCCATTCTTCTTTGTATTTCTTCTAGGTTGGAAAGAGGGAAAGGGACGCCATTTAAAAATTCTTCCATCAGTCGCAGCTGGGTTTCGGAAAAACCGCCCATCTCCAGCAGCTCCTTTTGCATAAAGGAAAGATTGTCTGGTCTTTGTTCTTTTATATAGCGAAAGACCCAGTCTATTTGCCAATTGGCCGGTAACTCGCTTTCAACGAGCTGGATTGGCAGCTGCTCGTCTCCAGGAGAATAAAGCAAAATGGCAATGCTCGGAAGTCCATCACGTCCTGCTCTGCCAATTTCCTGCAGATAGGACTCGATTTGAAGCGGCATATGAAAATGAATGACAAAGCGGACATTCTCTTTGTTAATTCCCATTCCAAAAGCACTTGTTGCACAAATGATGTCAAGCTGATGATGGATAAATTGCTGCTGTATCAGTGTCCGTTGTTCCTGATCCAGTCCGCCATGGTACGCCATCACCCTGCCAAGTCCATTCTCTCTTAAAAATTGCGCCATTTGATCCGCTATTTTCTTGCTGGAAAAATAAATAATGCCCGGTTTTTCCAAATTTTGCGCATACTCCAAGGTATGCATCTGCTTTTCCAGATAATCGCTTGTCTGCACAATTGAAAAGGCAATCGTCGGCCGATCAACCGTTGATTCAATTTTCGCAGCATCATGCAGCTGAAGCGAGCGCAAAATGTCTTCACGTACTTCTTTCGTGGCTGTTGCCGTAAGAGCAAGGGTTAAGGGAGAACCCAACTGCCGCCGGATTTCTCCCAATTTTAAATAGTCCGGGCGAAAATCATAGCCCCATTGAGAGATGCAGTGCGCTTCATCAACGACGAAAAGTGATATCGAAAGCATTTTCAGTTTTTTCAGCACAGGCTCGGTCTGAAGCATTTCCGGAGAAATAAAGATAAATTTGTAGTTTTCCAGCTCTTTGAGTGCCATTCTTCTTTCCGTTCCAGTCAAAAACGAATTTAAAGCGATCACCCGTTTTTCTTTAAACTTCATCATTTGTTCGACCTGATCCTGCATCAAAGACAAAAGTGGTGATACAATAATTACTGCACCGTCGAAGAGATAACCTGGGAGTTGATAACAAAGCGATTTGCCTGTACCAGTCGGCAGCATTGCCAGCGTATGCTTCCCGGCTAAAATCGAGGCTATTGTTTCTTTTTGTCCTTTCTTAAACGACCGGTAGCCAAAATACTTTTCTAATATCTCCTCTAACATTGAGCCACACCATACTTCGCCAGCACAAGCCGGATTTCAAAATAATTTGCCGTTTGTACGGTATTTCGAATTTGCTTTAATTGCCTGCTGCCCCCTTGCCTTGCAGCAAGGAGAATCTTCTCTTGGACCGGTTTCTCAATATAATGATCGATGGAGAATTGTTCATCATTAAGAGCAATTTCAACAACGTGATCTTCTATTGTACTTATTTTTAGCCCGCGAATGTTCGCAATTTCTTCCAGGGAATATCCTTGATAAAGAAACGATTGTGTTCGCCTTGCGGAAAGGGTCAGTGACTGATCGGGGTTTAAATCGGCTGCTAGACGGGAAAGCAGCGGGTATGCCTTTGCGTTTTCGGCCAGCTGACGGATCATATAATGCAGTAAGGTTGCAAATTTTATGTGATAGCTTGGCAAATCCAATTGCAGCGAATCAGCTGCCTGCGAAGAAGTTAAGCCAATCTGCTGATGCCCTGTAAACCGGACAACGAGGATATGAGGGTCCGGGACGTTAGGATTTTCAAGACAGGCAACCAGTTCTTCATAAAGCTTTCGTCCGATTACAGCTCTTGGATAACCGCTTGTTCGCAGAAAATGTTTCAGCCATTCATGAGCGTTTTTATTTTTTTGAATGGGAAGATAATTCGTTTCCCTTTTTACTAGGTTCGAGATAACTTGTACAAGTAAGGACAGTCTTTCCCAAAACAGACCTGTTTGTTGGTATTTCCATCCGTTTAACCAAGCAAGAGAGTGATTGTTTTTCAAAAAAGATTCCAATTCGATTTTTCCTTGTGCCGATAAGATAAAGCGTTGATCTCCGGCTTGTTCTAGGACTCCTCGATTGAAGGCTGTGCCAACCCATTCTTCAAGCATTTCACGAGTGATAGGATGATAGACGCCAAAATATTTTTTGATTCCATATAAGTGTGCATCTTGAATGGTTTGTGAAGATTTTTTTCCTTTGAATAGGTGATAAATGGAATAGATCGTTCTTTCTCCATTTAATTGGTAAAGGCAATATAAAATGATTCCCTCTATTAACTTCATCCATTTCACACCTTTCGATCCTATTCTTCATTTTTCACTCATTATTTTAGCACGAAATTTGCCATTCGGTTGTTAAAAATTGATCAGTTGCAAAGAATCGAGATATTTATCCCTCTTATGAATAAGCAATTTTCTATTGAAAAGTTCTTGATTCAGTTTTACAATAAGATTGGGAATTGCGTTTCCATTCAAAAAATGGAATTGCAGTAAGCAGTACATATGTTTATAAACTCGGGAGGTTTTTTCCATGGCAAAGTACACAATCGTTGACAAAGAAACTTGCATTGCCTGCGGTGCATGCGGAGCAGCAGCACCTGATATTTACGATTACGATGATGAAGGCATTGCATATGTAACATTGGATGAAAATCAAGGAATTGTTGAAATTCCTGATGTGTTAATTGACGACATGATGGATGCGTTTGAAGGCTGCCCTACAGACTCTATTAAAGTAGCTGATGAATCATTTGACGGTAATCCAAACAAGTTCGAGTAAGCCTGCTTAGAAAACGAATATAGTTAAGCTCTTGCCCCCATTGCTTTGGGGGTATTTTTCTGCCCAAAACAATGGCTTACTTCTTTTTACCCAATCCATCTTTTAAAGGTTGCTCTCTTAAATTTATTTGCAGCCGAAAGCCCATTCAACTATAATAGTAAAGCATATGTACATAAAAAGGAGGAAAAATAGAATGGCTTTTGAAAACAAAGTAGTTGAAGCATTTATTGAAATACCAACTGGAAGCCAAAATAAGTACGAATTTGATAAAGAGCGCGGGATTTTCAAACTGGACCGCGTCCTGTTTTCACCTATGTTCTACCCTGCAGAGTACGGCTATCTTGAAAATACGTTAGCACTTGATGGAGACCCGCTAGATATTCTTGTACTTGTGACAAATCCCACTTTCCCTGGTTGCGTTATCGATACAAGAGTAATTGGTTTCTTAAATATGATTGACAGCGGTGAAGAAGATGCAAAGCTAATCGGGGTTCCGGTGGAAGACCCCCGTTTTGAAGACATTCGTTCACTGGAGGATCTGCCGCAGCATAAACTGAAAGAAATCGCCCATTTCTTCGAACGCTATAAAGACTTACAAGGCAAAAAAACAGAAATTGGTGCATGGGAAGGTCCAGAAGCTGCTGCAAAATTAATCGAAGAGTGCAAAGCACGTTATCAAGCGAAATAGGCGAAGCTTCGCTGATGTATGACCAAATAAAAAGGCGCATGCCCCGAGTCGGGTGCGCCTTTTTCTATTTTGTTATGGTTAAAACTTGATTAGGTAAAATCTGGTCAGATGAAAGTTTATTACGTTCTTTTATTTTCTCGATTGAGACATGATATTGTCTGGAAATGGATGACAGGGTATCCCCTTCTTTAACGGTATATTGGTTTTCTACTTTATTTTTTACAATTAGCTTTGCACCTATCGTGATCGTGGATCCCGTTAAATGATTAAGCTGCTGAAGTTCGTGTACATTCAGTTGAAATTTTTCAGCAATCGACCACAAGGTATCACCGTTTTTTACAAGATAAGCTTGCTGCTGCGAAGTGGTGGATGGATTTTGTTTGAGCACTTCGGACACGAAGGTTTGCTTTTCTGCTTGATCGCGTAAATGGGAACTAGCTTCCAAAACAGGCTGCCCTTCTTTCACTGCCCCCGCCTGAACAACATCTCCCATCTTTGCATTTCCTAGCAGCCCTTCCGGATCAAGCGCGTACTTCTTGTCAAACGTCCATTCACTCTTATGTGTTTCAAAGTGAAGATGAACGCCTGTTGCTTGTCCAGTCATCCCCATTTTTCCAATGATTTCTCCCTTTTTTACTCTCTGCCCCTCATTGGCGAGCCGGCTGCTTAGATGAGCATATACTGTCACATATCCGCTCGGATGGTTAACAAAGACAACATTCCCGTATGTATCAGAATAATAAGATTTTTCAACGGTGCCTGCTTCAACGGCAAAAATAGGCGAATTCAATTCGCCCGCAATGTCAAGACCTTTATGTTTTCCTTGTCTCGTGCCAAAGGTGTCAGAAATGACTCCATCAGCTGGCCAAATCCATTGGCTTTTTTCCGGATTAGGGTTTAGCATACTTGCTTGTGGATGTCTTCCACCTAAAAATAACAAGCTGACAAAAATCGCCATAATGCCAGCAATTAAAAACCTCTTTATGTAGTCACGCATCCTATTCCTCCTTCATCTTGTCCCTTTTTCACAATATGAAAGCTTGGACCCATTTAGAACTTAGACTAATAAGGCTTCAAGCATACTTGATAGCATATGAATTTTTTGCGATTTTATTCAAAAAACCCCGTCAGACAATGTTGGTTTTCTTCGTATCGCCGAAATAGCATCCTAAGACATAGAAAAGACTAGCTGTTTGGCTAGTCTTCGATTTGCCGCAAGTTTGCTGCTACTGGCACATGGTTTTCTTTTGTTAAATCAAAAGGCCCAAGGTGCTTTAAATTTGGGTTTTCAAGTTTAACGCGTTCCATCCCAAAATCCTTTGCAGTAAGCAGAATCGCTTCATAGGAGTAGATCGCTTCGGCAGTATTCTTTAACGGATCGTGTCCGGAAACTGTTAGATACAAGGTTTTATTTTTCATCATAAAAAACGAAACTTTTAATCCAGGAGGAATCGATGCCCTCAGCCTTAACCGGGCATTGTCCTTACCCATTGCCTCGAAAGCTGATTTTATGTCTGGGTAACTCTTCACTGAAGGCACTAAAAACGGTACTTTTTTACCAGCAGGAAAATAGAAAAAATAGGCTCGGTTTCGTTCATGGCCGACAATCATTTCTGATTTCTTTTCGTTGTTATCAAGTAAATTTCCAGACCGGTCATTGGCAGTGATCGTAATTTTTTTCATATTGCTATTCGAGTCAACATTTCTTATCATCGCATGCACAAAGCCCGTTTCAGCATCTGATTCTAGCTTATATGGACTCGCTGCCGGGACATTGATCAATACACTGCTTGATTGTTTATCCTGCTTCAGATTGGCATGAATTGGATAATATTCTCTCAGTCCCCATTCTTGTTCACGAAGCCGCTGCATTTTTTCAGTAAAAAGCTCCAGCCGCGTTTTTCTTCCGAGATGAAGAACAACCGTTGACACAGGCACGAGTATTTTTGCTTGTTGATCGGGAATCCAATAGGTCAACACTTTGCCGCTTCCAATATCTTTTTGATAAACGGCCGTTTTTCCATCTGATACAGGAAGCCTTTCATTTGTTCCTAGCGCTTTTGCACCCATTTGGGCGAGCTGGTCATGGTCAAACGAAAGGTTGCTGAAACGAGAAGTAGCTGTGAGGGATGCAATTTTTAGATGGCTCTCGAGTTTGCTTTGATCATTATCTAAATAAGGAGCAAGGAGCAAGAACAGCAGAAAAGCTCCCAGAGCTACTGTACTTGGCAATAGCCATACGATCTTCTTGCGCCGTGTCATTTTCAGTGTAAGGCACTGGTAAATTTCCTGCTGTTTGCGCCGATCTTGAAGCTTAGGCATTTGTCTCAGCAGTGCTTCGAGCTGCTCGTCACTCCACTCCAATTTTTTCATTTAACCGCACCTCCTTTTCATCCAGCTGTTTCATCTGCTTCCTCAAAACCCCCAGCGCACGGTGTTGTGTTGTTTTCACTTTACTCTCCGTCCAACCGAGCGCTTCCGCTGTCTCTGCAATGGATAAATCATGTAAATAGCGGAGAATAATGACCATTCGCTGATCATATGTACAATGATTCAAACATTCATAAACCCATTTAAGTTCTTCTTTTTGAATAGCAATCTCATCTGGAATCGGATGTGACTCATCTTTAACTTGCTGCGCGGACCAATCGAATTTTTCCAGCAATCGTTGTTTCCAGCCTTTTTGTTTCCGGAAAAAATCAATTGCAACATTTCTTGCAATCGACAACAGCCATGTTTTTTCGCTGCTTCGCTTCTCAAAGCGATCATATGATTTCAGCACACGTATATAAACCTCTTGAACCAGATCCTCTGCATGTTCTTTGTTTCGCACCATATAAAATAAAAACTGATAAAGATCATGATGATATTGTTTGTATAATTCATCAAAAACGGAGTTCACCAATACCCCTCCCCGTTCACTCAATTAGTCGTTCTTAAAATCTAAAAAGTTTCACTATTTTAATATAGACTGTTTCCTAACATAATGGAAGGAATAAATTGGAATTTATCTAAAAAGCTGTCGTTTTACACAGACAAAACCCCATCCAAATGTTGGATAGGGTTTTAAAGAATGTTTCTTGTGAATCAAGAAAAATCGCTACAATTATCGTTTTTTTGCCTATTTTCGCGGTATAAAGAAGGAAAATGTCGTTCCATGGTCAACTTTGCTCTGTACGGAAATATGGCCTCGTTGTGCTTCGATGATGTTTTTGGCAATTGCCAGCCCGAGTCCAGTTCCGGCTCTGCCACGTGTTCGTGCTTTGTCTGCTTTATAAAAGCGCTCGAAAACAAAGGGTAAATCTTCCTCTGGAATGCCAGAACCCGAATCTTCCACTTCGATCGTAATTCCTTTTTCCTCTGGAATAATTCTTAACAACACCTTTCCATCTTTCGGAGTATGCCGGAATGCGTTATCGATTAGATTTGTCAGCACTTGTTCAATCCGATCAGGATCAAATGAAAAATGGCTGATTTCCCCAACAACTTGCACGCCAAAAAAGATTCCATTATCTTTTGCCATTCCTTGGAATTTACGAACGATGCGATTGAAAAAAGAAGTAAGATCGACCTCTTCAATTGTTAAATGAATATGGCCTGATTCCATCCGTGCCAGATCAAGAAGCTCATTCACTAGACGGCCCATTCTAAGTGATTCATCATAAATAACTCGCGCCATCTCTTTCTTTTCTTCTTCCGTTTCTGCAATATCATCCACGATGGCCTCGCTATATCCTTGAAGCATGGATATCGGGGTCCGCAGTTCATGCGATACATTTGCAATAAAGTCTTTCCTCAGCTTGTCCAGCTTTCGTTCTTCTGTCATATCCCTCACAACAGCAACTGCACCACGAATAAATTGGTTGCTGTAAAGAGGACTGACAAGAATGACCCAATGCCTTCCTTGCAAGGAAATTTCTCCGATTTGCTCCTTCTCTGTGTTAACGGCTAACTGAAATAAATCCATTACTCTTGATGGGATCGCTTCCGTATTGGAACTCGAATTTCCTTTTTCATAATACCAGTATTGAAGGAAACGATCGGCCGGAGGATTGGTAATTAAGATGGTGCCATCGCGATTAAAGGTAATCACTCCATCGGCCATGCTGCTTAAAATACTTGCCAGCTGCTCTTTCTCTTGACTAAGTGCATTCATATTATATTTTAGCTGCCTGCCCATCTGATTAAAGGCCGTTGCTAATTCGCCAATTTCATCACGGGATAGAATCGGGACTTTTGTATCAAATTTCCCTCTTGCCACCTCAAAAGCAGCTTCCCGCATTTTGCGAAGCGGCGCCGTAATCCTGGTTGATAAGAAGAAGGCAAAAATGGTCGTTAAAATAATGGCTACACCAGCAGCGAGAAGAATAAAATTAGTTGTGGTCCGGGTTGTTTCTTTCATGACCTTCATCGATTGGTAAATAAAGACCGCTCCCTTTTTACCATTGGACAGATCAAGCGGAACCCCAATAATCGAGTAACTTGATATATCTTTTTTGGATAATGGGGAAGTGGAAAGGGCAGTGATTTTTTCGACTGTTTTGTGTTGTTTTAAAACTTTGGCCAGTTCCTTATCTTTTCGTATATCATCAATCGTAAGCAATTTCGTGTTCGTTTTACTTGGGGAATAGTAGATCTCTTGATCACTTTTAACGACAACGACTTTTGTAACATCGTCGATAATTTGCCATGACACTTCCAGTCCGAGAGAAAAATTATCCTTTTCATGTTCTTCAAGGACATGGGCAATTTTTTCCGCTGTTATTTCAAGATTTTTTTTAGTCAAATCAATATTGTAATTATTAAAATACTCAAGCAACATCACGGTTAAAATGAAAAGTACGAAAGATACTAATAAAAGAATGGTAAACCAAAGTTTACCAACAACGCTTCGTAATAAGATCATTCATTTACAACCTCAAACTTGTAGCCAACGCCCCAAACCGTTACAATCATTCTCGCTGCTTGTTCTGATACTTTATTTAATTTTTCGCGAAGGCGCTTGACATGCGTATCAACTGTGCGCAGATCGCCAAAAAATTCATAATGCCATACTTCTTTTAACAATTGTTCGCGATCAAACACCTTGTCAGGCGCTTTTGAAAGGAAATAAAGCAGTTCGTATTCTTTTGGTGTTAGACTCACTTCAATCCCGTCTGCTGTCACTCGATGTGCATCGTTATCAATTGTTAAATGCGGAAAAACGATGACATCTTTCGTGGTTGTTTCGGTTTGCAAATAGGTTGTTTGGGATGACCTCCGCAAAAGTGCTTTAACCCGAAGGACAACTTCACGCGGACTAAATGGTTTTACAATATAATCATCGGTTCCAACTTCAAATCCTTGAACCCGATTGACTTCCTCACCCTTAGCCGTCAACATGATAACAGGTGTTGCCTTCTTTTCTCTTAACTCCCGGCAAACTTCTATTCCGTCTTTTCCGGGCATCATTAAATCCAATAAAATAACATCGTAATCATTGGCAATTGCCTTCGATAACGCTTCGTTTCCGTCCTCTGCTTCATCAATGGAATATTCTTCACGCTCTAAATACATTTTTAATAAACGGCGAATTCGTTCTTCATCATCCACCACTAAAATTTTCACTTCTTTTTCCATTAATAAATCCCCCCATAGTGTTTATTTTACAAAAAGGCTAGCTGTTTTGCTATGGTTTTCAAGGAATAGCACATGAAAAAAGTATTTATGTTTTCACAAAAATGTTACATTCTAAACAATATTTTGTGTTAAAAATGTGAAAAATAGTTGACAAAATAAAAACATAAGAAAAACCCTTACCTTTTAGGTGAGGGTTGGGAGAGAAATGATTTATAATTGTTTGTTAGGAACCTGCATAGGAGTGGAGACCGGCAATGACCAAATTTACAGCAATCAGATTAAACATGATGATTCCAAAACCGATCACAGCCAACCAAGCGGATTTTTCTCCATGCCAGCCTTTTGAGAGCCGGAGATGCAAAAATGCAGCATAGAAAAGCCATGTGATCAGTGCCCAAACTTCTTTCGGATCCCAGCCCCAGAAACGGGTCCAGGCAACTTGTGCCCAAATCATCGCAAAAATAATGGCACCTAGCGTAAAAACAGGAAAACCAATGAGGACCGATCGATAACTGATTTCATCGACAAACTCGAGTTTTATATTTTTCACGAACGGTTGCAACGCGGCGGCAATCCGTTTTCTCAATAGAAGGCGCAAAAGTGTGTAAATGATCACTCCGCCGATGAAAGACCAAATAACGGTGTTCATTTTCTTTGCATTGACAATTGCCGGTGTTTCAACCAAAGGCTTAAATTTACCTGCTGTTGCCAGTTCATATTTGTTGGGACCCACCAGTGCCGGCATCGTGTATTCGACCGTTGCCGAGGCATTATTTTTATCCACCCAATTAAACTTCTCACTGTAGCCCATCCCCGCAAAAGCGGAAGAAACAGCGACAAAGCCAATTGTCATCACTAGACCAAACAAAATCACCTCAAGCCAAAAAGTACGCATGCTTGCCTTTGATTGGTCAATTGCTTTTACTAGGTAGATTAATCCGGCGGCAAAACTAATGGCAAGGATGGCTTCGCCCATTGCCGCCGTCGTTACGTGAATTTTCAGCCAGTCGCTTTGCAGAGCAGGAATTAACGGTGTAATTTCCCGGGGGAACATACTCGCATAGGCAATGACCAGGACGGCCACTGGCATGGTGAACAAGCCGAGAAGCGGTGTGTGGTAGATAAAATTGATCACAATAAAGGCACCGACTAATGCCATTCCGAAAAAAGTAGTAAATTCGAATAAATTGCTGACAGGTGCATGGCCCGCCGCAATCCATCTTGTGATAAAATAGCCCAATTGAGAAAGGAAGCCGATAAACGTAAGAATTTCGGCTATTCTTGCCCAACGGTTCAATCCTTTCTGATCATCCATTCCTTTTTTCCCTTTGATTGCCCCGCCAAAAAATAAAATTGCTACTAAATACAGAATAAAAGCAAAATAAAGTAAATTACTGCTGATTGCAACCAAACTGATAACCCCCTTACCCGTTGTTCTTATTTTCCAGTTGATCCTCTGGCATCGACAAATACGTCCCTTCCATCAGCATTTCAATTTCCCGTTTTAAACCGTACCAGTTTTTATTTGTGTGGGCTGCGATCCATGTCTCCCCATTTTTCCGCTGGATCCAGATGCGCCGATGATTCCAATAAGCACCTTGAATGACACCAAACATAAAAAGAATGCCGCCTAAAATAATCACCCACAAAGTGGAATCTTTACGTAGAGTCAGCCCGGATACATTTTTTGTTTCAACACCTTTAAATTTCATCTTGTATTCATTATCACCAAATGGTTCAATCGTTTGGCGAATCGCGACAAAGCTTGTTTCTCCTTTTGGCTTATCTGGTGCGGTCATGCGAAAAACAAATGCGGGGTTATTTGGCACTTTTGATTTTGTCGTCGGTTCGTTTTTATCCGAAAACTCGAAATCCGGGAAATAGCCCAATATTTCAACTGTATATCCATTACCTAAATCATATTTTGATTTCGGGTCATTTAAATCAATTGTCAAATCACCAAACTCTTGATTGGATTTTTTGTTGAGAAGGGAAAATGTCATTTTGTTCAGTTCATTAAGTTTGTAGTCTACTTGATAAATTGAGTAGCCATTAAACGATAGAGGCTGATTGACACGGATCTTGTATTCCTTTACTTTTTTCAGCTTTGGCGTCTCACCTGCAATCGTATTCCCGGCCTTTTTGTAAAGAATGACATTCGATTGATAATTCTTCGGGACATTTCCGGCACGTTCAATTGCTGCCCCAAATTGCTGATCTTTGTTCTTGTCATAGACTTGTAGAATAAATTTTTTATTCATAAGATAGTATTGATCCTTTGTTTCCGGTATAACTTTCGTTTCCCCTTCACGTATCCACATCACTTTATCCACATACATCCCCGGAATAAATCGCAACATGCCGCCAATTAAAAAAACAATCAATCCAATATGATTGACATATGGTCCCCAGCGGGAAAACCGCCCCTTTTCGGCTAATAGATCGCCATTTTCTTCCCGCACGCGATAATGCCTTGCCTTCAACCGTTCTCGTACCATCTCAAGATCCTTGTTTGAAACAGTGTCTCCGGCGATTCCAAAAAGCCGCTGCCGCTTAAGAAACCCTTCATGACGCGTCACTCCTTGTGCTTTTAATGCTTTATAAAGCGGAATCACTCTGTCAAGGCTGCAGATCACTAAGGAAATTCCGATCAAGGCAATTAGCAGCAAATACCACCAGGAACTATAAAGATTATTAAACCCCAATTGATAATACAGTTTTCCTATCCAGCCATACTGCTGCTGATAGAACTCGTTGGCAGGCACTGTTGGCGGTATGTACATTTCTTGTGGAAGGATTGTACCAATTGCAGAAGCAATTAATGTAATGACAATAAGCCAAACCCCAACTTTAACGGAAGAAAAGAAGTTCCAAATCTTATCGATGATGGTTTTTTGATAGGTTTGCGACCTTCTAGCACTGCCTTCATAGCGCATATCGATGACTTGTTTGCCATGCGCTTGTTCCTCCATTATTTTCCCGCACGCTTCACAGAAAACGGTTCCATGCGGATTGACATGGCCACATTCGCATTTTACATCCTTCATTCAAAAAACTCCCAACATTGTTAAGGTTTGATTTCATTCATCAATTTTCTGACTGTTTCTTCCGTCATCTGCCCGGTAAAATACCTGACCAATTTCCCGTTTTTATCTAGTAAAAAAGTCGCAGGAAGCGGGTCAATTCCATAAGCGGTTTGCACCTGAGCTTCATTATCGATAACGATCGGGAAGTCAAGCTGATGCCGCTGGACAAATTTGTTCACTGCCAGCTTGGATTCGCCAACATTTACAGCCAAAACCTGTACTCCTTTGTCCTTAAATTGATGATATTGGTTGTTTATATAAGGCATTTCAATTTCACAAGGCTTGCACCATGTTGCCCAAAAATTTAAAAACACCCCTTGCCCCTTATAATCAGATAAGCGATGCTTTTGCCCCTGCATATCGGTTAACACAAAATCGGGCGCTTGTTCACCGATGGCGATTTTCGTTTGTTGATCCTTCGTGAAATTGGCGTACAATGTGTAACCAACTGCACCAATTAAAAGAAGTAAAATCACAGACCGGACAACCAACCGCTTTCTTTTCATAGTTCCCCCCACAGTAATGAATTGTTCTTTCATCATTTTTTAGTTCGAAATGACTCATGAATTTCCCATTATTTTTAAAAAAGAAAAGTTTGATTTATTTAAATTATATCACTTTTCAATAAATTCATAGTGAAAATAATAAAAGAAATGAGCGAAAAAATTTCTATTTTTTTGGCGTCTTCATCGCTAAGGCGCGAAGCTGCTTAACCTCATGGGGAGTCAGTTCCCGAGCTTCGCCAGCATTAAGGCCTGTTAAGGCTAAAAAACCATATCGCTCTCGCTTTAGCTTCATCACCTGATGCCCAATTGCCTCAAACATTCTCCTTATTTGGCGGTTCCGGCCTTCATGGATCGTAATTTCAACAATGGACGTTTGCTTTTTTCGATCAACCGAGAGCAGTTTTACTTTAGCAGGAGCTGTTTTTCCGTCCTCTAAACGAATGCCGCGCTCCAACTTTCGCAAATTCTCTCTTGTCGGTATGCCCTTAATTTTTGCGACATACAATTTTTCAATTTCGCCGCTTGGGTGCATAAGCAAATTCGCAAATTCCCCATCATTTGTTACGATCAGCAGGCCGGAAGTGTCGTAATCCAATCGGCCGACTGGATAAATTCTCGCATTTACTTCAGGGAAAAAATCGGTCACCACTTTTCTCCCTTTTTCATCACGTACACTCGAGATCACTCCGCGCGGTTTATACAGCAGAAAATACACCGGTTCTTCTCTTTCTATTTGTATTTCATTTACTTCCACTTTATCCGATGCTCCGACCTTTACGCCAAGCTCGGTTACAACTTTTCCATTAACCTTTACTTTGCCGTCTTTAATTAACTCTTCTGATTTTCTTCTTGACGCAATCCCGGCTCTTGCGATCACTTTCTGTAATCTTTCCATTCTATAATTCCACCTCAATCAATCTGATTCAGCATGCCAGCTGGTTTATCGTTTTGCTCTTCTTTTACCATTGTTTCACTTACTTGCCATTCAAGGAATTCATTCACTTCTTTATGAATTATGCCATAATTGACCCGCTTTTCAAAGCAATGATCTTTTCTCGGGAAAGATATCTGCCAATCTGCACGCAGCCAGTTTTCAGGCTCTTCTTTATAAATCCATGAAAAAGCGCCATCCGAAGAGCAGGATGACGCTGTGCTATTTATTTCGTTCCGAAAAGGAATGCAACTACGGCGATGGAAACAATGATCCCGACTACATCTGCCAAAAGCCCGACCTTTAAGGCATCACTCATTTTTTTGACTCCAACTGCGCCAAAATATACAGTTAAAACATAAAACGTCGTATCCGTACTCCCTTGTAAAACAGAAACAAGCCGGCCAATAAACGTATCCGGGCCATGGGTCGCAATTAAATCACTTGTCATGCCAAGTGCGGCTGTTCCGGAAATCGGGCGAATCAAGGCAAGCGGGACTATTTCTGCCGGTATTCCGAACCTGTCGGTTAGCGGACGAATCCAATTCATTAAGGCTTCTAATGCCCCGGATGCACGAAAGACGGAAATCGCTACAAGCATTCCAACAAGAAAAGGAATAATCGAGATCGCAATTTTGATCCCCTCTTTGCCTCCTTCGACAAACGTTTCATACGTCGGAACACGCTTAAAAGTGCCATAGATTAAAATAAACCCGATGAGAACCGGAATAAACGCAAGAGATAGATACGATACGATTTCCATGTGAATCATCCTTTGCGGCTTCTTCGATAATAAAAATAGCGATCAATTAAAATGGCTCCTATTGCTGATAGGATCGTAGCAATGAATGTTGGAAACACGATTTCCGTTGGTGAAGATGAATGGTACTGCATTCTGATTGCGATGACTGTTGTGGGAATGATTGTAATGCTCGCAGTATTGATGGCTAAAAAGGTAACCATTGACCTGCTCGCAGTTATGTCGCCTCCATTTAATTCCTGCAATTGCTCCATCGCTTTTATCCCAAGTGGTGTCGCCGCATTTCCCAGCCCGAACATGTTGGCAATCATATTGGATAAAATATACCCCAATGCGGGGTGTTCTGCAGGGACTTCCGGGAAAAGCCGTCTGACGAGAGGACGAAAAACTTTAGCCAGGGCGTTTAGCAGCCCTGCTTGTTCGGCAATTCGCATCATCCCTAACCAAAAAACGAGAATGCTAATCAAACCAATTGAAAGGGTGACTGCTTCACTTGCTCCCGTAAAAATCGCCTTATTGATCTCATCCATTGTTCCATTGATCATTCCAAATACAATACCAACAACTGTTAAAATCACCCAAATATAATTAACCATCCGTTTTCACACCTAAAATTGCCAGAAACATTTCTTTCATAAAAGAGAACAAGCCTTTTCTTTCTTTTCTGGGCTGCTTGCTTTGAAAGTATATCGGTTCCTCATCAATTAATTTGTCATCCAGGAAAATCATTGCCTTACCTGCAACGGTTTCCGTCTTGGCCAATGGAGGCTTTTTCAGTCTGTATTCGACCCTGAACAAATCCATCTCCTTTGCTGTTGCCGGATAATCATAAGCCTTTTTCAAATACAAACGGCCGTTGTACGAATTCTTTTTCCCGGTATCAATATCCCCTTTTGGAAGGACTTCCGCCATATCAAAATTTTTAAAGCCATTCTCATACATTGCAATATGGTCGTTCCAATCATCTGGATCATTAAGTGTGACGGCGATTAATGACATATCGCCCTTTGCAGCTGTTGAAACAAGCGTACGCTTCGCCAATTTTGTAAATCCTGTTTTTCCGCCGGTGGTGTAGCGGTACATTGTCAGCAGCCGATTTTTATTTTTCCAGATTCGATCCCAATTCTCAGTAGGATTTGGAGCCCGGTACTCCTTTGTCCCGGCTATTTGCCGGTAGGTCTTATTGTCCATTGCATATCTAGTTAGCAATGCCATATCATATGCAGTTGAATAATGGTTTTTTGAATCATCAAGTCCGTGTGGGTTTGCAAAATGGGTGTTCAGCATTCCAATTTCCCGGGCTCGCTCGTTCATCATATACACAAAGCCCTCTACACTCCCGCCAACAGCCTCAGCAATAGCGACAGCCGCATCGTTTCCCGATCTCATCATCAGCCCATAGACTAAATCTTTTAACTTTATTTTTTCCCCCGGCTTTAAATAGACAGAGGATCCTTCTGTCCTTGTTGCCTGTTCACTTACTGTAACGTACTGATTCATTTTCCCTGATTCAATTGCAAGGATTGCTGTCATGATCTTTGTTATGCTAGCAATTCTTCTCTTTGTATACGCATCTTTTTCAAAAAGAATCCGGCCTGATTTCTGTTCCATTAAAATAGCGCTTTGCGCATTTACACTCATCGAAACAGCTGCCTCAGCCTTTTTTGGAATATTCGCGATGAAGAAGATGAACACGAGGGAAAAAATGATCAATCTTCGGTTCATGTTCATTATGCAACCCCGTCTCTTTGATTAGTTTGTACAAGTTTATGCTGGACAAGGGTCATTATGACAGAAAAAAGCAGAATAAAGGGGGAGGAATTTTTTTTACGATTAATAGGCTTGCCATTTTAATTCAGATGCCTGCTCAAAGCGTCTTTCAACCTCGCTCCAGTTAACGATTTTCCACCAATTTTCGACATATTCCTCCCGCTTTTGTTTATACTGCAATGAATAGGCATGTTCCCATACATCGGCTGCTAGCAGTGGAATCGTATCCCACTGCGCATAGTGGGTATTTTCTTGAGTTTGCACGATTTCCAAATGCCTTGCCCTTGGCGACCATACGAGCAGTGCCCACCCATTCCCCTCTACTTGAATCGCCGCTTCTGTAAAGTGTTTCTTAAAAGCAGCAAAACTGCCAAAATAGCTTTCGATTTCTTTTAATAGCCGGCCGTTCGGTTTTCCTCCACCAGCGGGCGATAAATTGTTCCAAAATAGCATATGCAAATAATGTCCTGAGCCATGAAAGGACAGCTCACGCGACCAATGTTTGAGTAAACGGTAATCATTCGTTTCTCTTGCTTTTTTCAGCTGCAGTTCAGCTCTATTTAATTCATCTACATGTACAAGGTGATGGTGTTGATGATGCAGTTTCATCATTTGCTCTGAAAAATAGGGTTCAAGTGCAGAGTATTCATACGGTAAATTTGGAAGCCTATGGCTGCCTGGCGAGAGAACCGTCCCAACCACCCATATATTTCCTGCGTCTTGTTTTCTTGTGAAATATCCTTCCATTTCTGCTTGGATTACCTCTGCTTTTGCTTGCAGCTCCAACAGATCCTGATCGGTCATTGGTTGATTGAGGTTCTCCATTACTTCGGTAAACCCATCCAGCTTTCCCCAAAGTTCTGCTGAATCTTTTCGCGCATTCTCTGTTTCAAGGAATTTCTTCATCTCCTCATTCCATTGAAACAGATCGTGGACATACTTGCTAAAACGGTCCAAGGGAACTTCCCCCTCTCGTCTTTTGATTAGTAAAGGGTATGAAAAACTCGCAACAATATTCTTTTTAAACAGAACAAAAAGAGGCCGCCTTTTTTCATTGGGCAAGCCTCTTTGAACTCTTATTTTGATTGAATAATTTTTGTGCGGTAGTCCGTTTCGTAAAACTCCAAGTCCTCACGAATTCGCTGAAATTCCCCTTCAAGCCCTTTGACTAGCTGACGAAGATCCTCCGGTACACCTTTGTAAAACTTGATTGAATTTCTACCTGTATAGGCCGAACGGCTGTCTTCATACCAAGCATCGTTTTTTGGCGAGAAAAATTCTACGATACATTGATGATAGATTCGATAAAGCGTTTTTTCTGCAGCCGCTTTTTGAAATGGCTCGCTTTGCAAAATCACTTTACATGCATCAAGACTTTCCTCACTATAGACGAGCAGCTTGCGTAAATTGGAAAGAACCACTTTTAAATAGTTTCGATCTTCTGCTTCTTCATTGTGAAGCTTGCTGAGGGTTGTCTCGTTTAAAAAATCTTCAAGCGTCTTAATCGTATTCGTTAAAAACGAATCCACTTCATTTAGCTGTGTTTTTACCAGTGTGTTTCCCATCATCAACACCCCCAATTAATTTGGCTGTAAAATAAACTCAAGCGGAGATCGGAGTTTGTAGCTTTGATTTTGCTTCAATGCTTGAAATACGTCAGCAATCTTTTCCACGTTCACATTCTTAAAATAGGCGGCAAACTCTTGCTGATCATTTACATAAACCCGTTTTCTCTGCCGCAAACTTGGATTTTTCAGCAGACAGACAAGGGCAACAATTTCTTTAAAATAAACGGGGTTTTCTCCTGCTGAAAAAACAGGGTCTTGCTGAAATGGGGTGAATTCTGTAAAAATTTCATCAAAATACCTTACGTACAGCACATGCAAGGTTTTTTCCACACCATCATCAATATATGTGATTTCGCTTCTATTAAAAAAATCCTCAGAAGTATTTGATTTTTCTTTTTCCAGCTCATATCCCGAACATTGAATAATTTCCAACTTTCCCCTCTCCTTATCGACAATTTACAATGAAACCGCATCTCTATTTTACCACAAAAGGAGAATTAATGTTTTGAAAATTAAGAGTTGATGGATTCCTGAAACTTCTCGAAAAAGAGATCCGCTTCTTCCTGTACAAATTCCTCTTGGACTTTTTCCGGTAATGGAGGAAGTTCTTTCAGGCTCCGCAACCCAAAATAATCCAGGAACTCTTTCGTTGTTCCATATAAATATGCCCTTCCGGCACCTTCTGCCCGGCCAACTTCCTTGATTAACGCTTTGGACATGAGCGTCTGCAGCGGACGTTCTGTTTTTACACCGCGAATTTCTTCAATTTCAGCCCGGGTAATCGGTTGTTTGTATGCAATAATCGCAAGCGTTTCAAGTGATGCCTGCGAAAGAGTCGTTGTGCTTGGCGAGTCAACTAAACGCTTTAAATAGTCAGCATGTTCTTTCTTGGTAGCGAGCTGGAACGTTCCTGCCAATTCAACAATTGTCAATCCCCGCTTCGCATCCTGCTCATATTCCTGCCGCAAACTTTCAATAATATTTCTTGCAATTGGCTCGTCAACCTCCAGCACTTCAACAATTTGTTTCAACGAGAGTCCCTCATCGCCCGCTGCAAATAATAAGCTTTCAAGGATACTGCTCCAATTAATAATTTCCAACCATTGTTTCTCCTTCCACTACAGCTTCAATATAAATTTCGCTAAAATTCGCTTCTTGAGTCACATCAATTTCCTTTCTTTTGATTAATTCAAGAATCGCAAGAAAAGTAACGACAATTTGATCTTTTTCCGGATGCGGAAATAACTCGGTAAAGTTTTTCCGCCCCTTTATTCCTGTTAACTCACTCATAATTTCGCTCATTCGTTTTTCAATCGAAATTTCTTGGCGGGTTATTTTTGTTGTGAGCGGGCGCTGTAATTTTTTGCGGCGCAACAATTTTTGAAAAGCTGCCAGCATATCATACAACGTAACGTTCAGCTCGGTTTTCTCCGGTTCGATTTCCTGCGCATAGACGGAAAGATCACTCGGAGGCTTTGTGTACATTAAGCCACGCTCTTCTTCCATTTGTTTAAGGCCATGTGCCGCCTCTTTAAATTTGCGGTATTCGAGGAGCTGTTCGACCAGTTCTTCCCGTGGATCCCCATCTAGTTCAAATTCATGGTGATCGTCATCAAGCAGTTCTTCCTCTTGCTTCGGCAGCAGCATTTTGCTTTTAATTGCAAGCAAAGTGGCTGCCATAACGAGAAATTCACTCGCCAAATCAAGCTGCAGCTCTTTCATTGTTTTAATATACATGAAATATTGTTCTGTAATCTGAGCTACCGGGATATCATAAATATCTATTTCCAGGCGATTGATTAAATGAAGGAGCAAGTCAAGCGGCCCTTCAAATGCATCAATCTTTACGCTATATTGCATCATTTCTCACCAAAATTCCATCATTTATCGCATTTATGTCTTCGTATGACTATTAATAGTATAGAGGATTCAAATACGTTATCCAATAGAAAAATCAACCTGCAGCGCCGCAGGATGACGAAAACAGGTGATTTGCCCATAACATATTTGAAAACCGCAACATATGATGGGAGGGAAAAGAAATTAAATCAATAGGAGGTATTTCACATGGCTGATGGCGTTGGATTTGGCGGCGGATTCGCGTTAATTGTTGTTTTATTCATTTTGTTAATTATCGTTGGTGCTGCTTGGATTTACTAAGAATGCAGAAGAACCCGTCAAGCAAGGCGGGTTCTTCGCATTTGTTCATCTCGTTTTTAACAAAACGTATGGTAAACTATACGTAATCAACAAATCCGGGGGTGTTTTTCCTGTACCCAAAAGAATACATTGAATACTTAGTTCATTTTCATGGAAGCCGGGATTACTTTGAATGCCATGAAATTCTTGAAGATTATTGGAAACGGATTGATGCCGCAAACAAGGAGTCAATCTGGGTCGGTTTTATTCAATTGGCTGTTTCCTGCTATCACCACCGCCGTGGTAATTTTGCCGGTGCCCAAAAAACGCTGGCAAAAGCAAAACGTATTTTTTCACAGCAGGAGCAAAACCTTCTTAACCTTGGAATGGATCCAGACGAGATGGCCGCGATACTCGAACAGCTTCGCGACAGAATCGATCATCACAATCCATATAAAAGTTTCCGCTTGCCGGTTTGGGATCCTATTTTAATGGATGAATGTCAAAGGGCAGCCGATCTTCACGGATTCGATATGAAACAAACGAGTGACGTAACGGATGAGAAAATTGTTCACCGCCATCGGTTGCGCGATCGAACATGGGTGATCCGTGCTCGAAAGGAAGCTCTCAAAAAGAAAAGGGGCAGCGAGTAAGTCATTCGCTGCCGCCTCATTCTCCTGGATCACAATGTTCACATTTTTCCACAAAAGCTGCTGTTTCCACAGTAGCGGTTATTTCTTTTTCCGGATACATTTCTTGCAGAGCTTTTACCATTCTTTTCCCAATCCCTTGCTGCCGATGCGATGGATTAACCGAAATATGCTGAATTTGCAGTTGGCCTGCACCCATAAATTGAACCCCAATTAAGCCGATAATGTCTTCTTCTTTCCACAGAAAGAGTTGCCAATTTTCCTCTGTTTCATACTGTTTCATTGTTTGCTGCAATTTCTTTAAATCCTTTTCATTTGGCATAAAGGACAATAAACCCATTGCAATTTTTTCAAATGTCTTCTTATAGCGAATTAACATATAGACCCCTCATTATTTGAATAGCCAATATTTTCGTTTCTTTAGTGTATGTAAATTTTCGAATTGTGCGCTCCACACCATCATACATAATTCTTCACCATTCAGCAATCCTCTTGAGGATTCTTACGACCTTTAAACATCATTCTACACTATTTTATTGATTTTTTCCATTTCTCATAAGTTGTAAGCTTCCTTCCTATTCAGTTTCAACTATAAACCTTTCGGGAAAAAAGGTTAAGTTGTTTTTATAGAAAGTTGCTTCTTCTTTCGTTTTCAAGCCGAATTTCTTCATAAAAAAAGGATAAATGCCAGTTTATAGGCGTATTATCCTTCTTTATAATATCTGAATTTATATGTTGACCCTTTTTAACGATTGCCGGAAGACTAAGACATGGAGTCCAATATTCTGAAACGAATCTTTTTGACCAAAATCATGAATCTGTGACATGAAAAGAATTTATTCTATTAGTAGGGTGTTTCGTGGTTGACTGTTTGATTTCCGCTCCAAAAAGTGAGCGGAACCAACCATAAGTAAAATGAGAGTGATTCTTTATCAAATTTCTACGATACTAAATTTTTTGGATTGCCAAATAGGCATGTATCAGGTCTTTTCAGGCTATTCACATGCATGGTTTAGGTTAAAAATGAGAGATATACTTGCGTAAATGTCTTCTATGTACTCCAACTTCAACGATTTCAATCTTGCATGCTACACCATTTTGTATAACAGTCTCACTTCTTCTGCGAAATATTTTTTCAACGGAGACTCCTTAGCCTTTGTGTTTCTTGAACAACATAAGATATGCAAAAATAGGGTTATAGCCGTCGTCACCTTTGTAAGTACGGCTAACGCCTTTCTTCTTGGTATTACAGTTATCAAATGACGAGCTTCGAATGAGAATCTGGAGCCAAGGAATAAAGAGTCAAACTGGTAAAGACCCGATGGCCTGATCAATTTGCTTATGTTACTAAGAGCACAAGGGATGATTGCGTATTTCATCATTGCCAAAGCAATGCGAATAAGGAAAAAAGTGTTCCGCAAAGGAGTACAAACGATCTGATGTCCTCTAGCAAAAGATTGCTTCGAATCCTAGGGTTCATTCGTTTATGGCATCCTGTTGATTGGAGCGGAAGGCGCCGACTCCTGGGGGATTAGCGTTACAGGCGAGACCCCGCAGGACATTGAATAAGCTTCCTAGAAATAACATCGCACGAAGGAAATGCGGATGCATTTTCGAGGAGCGTTAGCGACGAGGAGGCTCAGGCGTTCTGCCCCCCGGAAAGCGAGTGCCTGGAGCGGAAATCAACAGACTTCGTTTATCCGCCAAACTAAAAGGGACCGGGCGGTTTTTGCCCGGTTTTTCTTAGTTTACACACTATCAATGCTTTCTATTATTTTAATGAAACGTCCAGTCGGACAAGGTCCTCGTATGTTTCTCTTTTTACAACAAGTCTGGCTTCGCCCTTTTCGACGAAGACGACTGCAGGGCGCGGTAGGCGGTTGTAGTTATTTGCCATTGAATAACCGTAGGCACCTGTGCAAAAAACAGCAAGAAGGTCTTCCTGCTCAGCAGCAGGCAGCGGTAAATCCCAAATCAGCATATCCCCGGATTCACAGCATTTCCCCGCAATTGAAACTGTTTCTTTTGACTCCGCTAATGGGCGGTTGGCCAGAACCGCTTCATATTTCGCCTGATACAGTGCCGGGCGGATGTTGTCACTCATTCCGCCGTCAACAGCCACATACTTTCTGACATTGGGAACTTCTTTTTGCGAACCTACTTTGTAAAGAGTGGTTCCTGCATCCCCAACTAGCGAGCGTCCGGGTTCAATCCAAATTTCCGGCAGTTTCATTGAGTAGAGGTCGGACCATTTTTTTACGTCGCGAATAATTTCAGTAACATATTGCGCAGGAGCAAGCGGTTCATCCTCTTTTGTATACCGGATGCCAAAGCCGCCGCCTAAATTTAATACTTTCGCTTCAAACGAAAGCTTCTGCTTCCACTCATGCAGCTTTTCGAAGACCTTTTCTGCCGCCAGTAAAAAGCCTGTCGTTTCAAAAATTTGCGATCCAATATGACAATGAATCCCTAAAACCTCAAATGATGGAAATAAAAGTACCTGTTGTAGGGCTTCTTCCGCCTGACCGTTTTGCAGATCAAAGCCAAACTTCGAATCTTCCTGTCCTGTTAAAATATAATCATGGGTATGGGCCTCAATGCCAGGGGTAACTCTTAATAAAATTTTCACAGTAGTATTTTTTTCCAAACAAAGCGATTTCAGCAGCTGCAGTTCGGTGAAATTATCAACAACTATACAGCCAATCTCATGATCTAAAGCCATCGCTAACTCTTCGCGGCTTTTATTATTGCCGTGAAAATGGATGCGTTCAACCGGGAATCCCGCCGTCAGCGCCGTATAAAGTTCACCGCCTGAAACAACATCAAGTGATAATCCTTCCTCCTCAGCAAGCTGTACCATCGCAATGGTTGAAAATGCCTTGCTGGCGTAAGCAACTTGAGCAGTGACATTTTGCTCGATAAACGCTTGTTTAAACCCTCTTGCCCTTTCGCGGATCAATGCTACATCATATACGTAAAGCGGTGTTCCATATTGCTCTGCCAGTTGAACCGTATCAACGCCGCCTATTTCCAAATGTCCATTTTGGTTGATTTTTGTCGTTCCATACAAATACATTGCTTTCCCTCTCTTTTCAATAAACAAATAGGCAGAATCCCATAAAGATGCTGCCTATTCCATCCATAGTCACCTTATATAATTAAAATTACTTTAGCATAACAAAGCAATTTCTGCAATGAAATTTTATTGTTCATTTGGCGGCTGCCGATATTGATTTCTCGGATGGACAATACTTGGTCTAAGCATCGACCCCGGGACAGCCCGACGGATAATAATTTGCAGAAAACCTTTTGGTTCAAATGGCAAAAAAGGCCAAAAATACGGCGTATTAAGTGCCCTCGTATGAACAAGGAAGATGAAAAGCAATGCTGTTCCTATTACAAAACCAGGGGTATGGAATAGCGATACTAAAATAAGCAGCGTTAATCTGGCAATTTTATTGGCTACGCTTAATTCATAACTTGGTGTTGTAAACGTACCGATACCAGCTACGGCAACATACAGAATCACTTCCGGTACAAACAGGCCAACGCTGATCGCAATCTGCCCGATCAACACGGCTGCAATTAAACCCATCGCCGTCGACAGAGGTGTTGGTGTATGGATCGCGGCAATCCTTAAAAATTCAATTCCGAAATCAGCAAGGAAAATTTGGATGATAATCGGAATATTCGTTTGTTCATTTGGCCCGATAAACGAAAGATTTGGCGGCAGCATCGATGGCTCTAATACAAATAAAAGCCAAAGCGGCAGCAAAAAGATCGAAGTAAGTACGCCGAGGAAGCGCGTCCAACGGACAAATGTACCCATCGCCGGTGATTCCCGGTACTCTTCGGCATGTTGTACATGGTGAAAATAAGTTGTCGGAGCGATGATCACACTCGGTGATGTATCGGTAAAAATAATAACATGCCCCTCAAGAAGGTGTGCTGCTGCTACATCTGCCCGTTCTGTGTATCTAACAAGCGGATATGGGTTAAATCCTTGCTTTACCAAAAACTCCTCAATGGTTTTATCTGCCATCGGTATTCCATCAGTGTTAATCGATGTAATCTCTTTGCGAATAATATTGATCAACTCCGGGTCAGCTACATCCTCCAAGTACGCAATGGATACATCCGTCCTAGAACGTTCACCAACCTTTAGCATTTCAAACCTTAGCCGTTCATCGCGAATTCTTCTTCTTGTTAATGCCGTATTTAAAATAATATTCTCAACAAACCCGTCGCGTGAGCCTCGGACAACTTTTTCCGTATCCGGCTCTTGCGGTTGTCTCCCTGGATAGCTTCTGACATCTACTGCAAGAGCAGTTCCTGTTCCTTCCAAAACAACGACAATCTGGCCTGAAAGAACAAAAAGCACGAGCTCATCAAGCGTTTCAATTGGCTGTACCGATTGGTTGACAAGCCTGTTATAAACAAGATTGTATAAATTTGTTGACAGTTTTTCATGATCATTCAGTTCGACTAATTCTTCAATCAGCTCAATGATATAGCGGGTGTCACACAGACCATTTACATAGTAGATATGTACATCTTTTTTTAATACTTTCAGCTTTCTGACACCTAAATCAAAGCTAATTCCCAAGCCAACCCGCTGTTTCATGAAATTTTCTACTTCATGTACAGATTCCGGAATAGGCCATTTTTGCTCAGTTTCTCTTGTCAAAAAAACCACTCCTTTCTAAAATCAGTTCAACTGCCTTTCTCGTAATCGGCGCTCCCCGTTCAAAATGATCCCGTTTTGCCATTTTTCCAATATCGCCAATTCCGACAATCAATGGGACATCTAAATGATCAAGACAATAAACCGTATCGCCATTTAACCGGCCCATTTCAAGTTCCGGTATGCCAAATTTATCAACGCCATATGGCGTTAATTCACCATCACGATCAATGCAAACGTCAATCCTTGTCCATTCTGCCTGTCTTGTTTTCGAGGCAACTGCGATGATCCCAAGTACTTCAATGTCGGGGTGCCCGGCAACGTATTTCAAGGCCTGTTCTCCAGGACCTTCCCCAACTAATCCACTATCATCAAACATCACAAGCACTGGATCATGAGGTGTCTGTTTGATTAAGTGAACAAGTTCTGGCCCGGTATGAACAGAAGGATTTCCTTGTGACATCGAAATGCAGCGTCCGCCGTTTTCTTTTGCTACATATTCTACTGTGCGCCTCGCATATTCATCCCCATCTGTTATTAAAATCACGCGCCTTTGAATACTCATACCTAACTATCCTTTCTTGGCGAAATCATCTAGTGGTGAATAAAATATACCCATTGAAAAATAGAGCCAAAGATTTTACCGAGTACAATCGCCATCAACAAAGAGATAATTTTCCCATCAATCCCCATTCTTTTCGCCAAAATCGGAAGCACATTCAGCACTTCCGTCAAACCGGCTGCCAGCATTCCGTAAAACACTCCCCCTGTTAGTCCAATCGGAATTAAAAAATACTTGGATAGCCCTATAACAGGATTTCTTAGACTGGCCATCACGCCTGCAAGCGCCCCGATCACTACAGCCCATTCATACAAATGAATCATTTTCATCGTCTTCGATAGTTGAGTCAATCTGGGGATAATCCCAAGCACGGACAGGAATGCTACAAACCCAGCACCAACGGCCAACCCGCTCGCTGTCCCAATAAACACCACTGCTGCCATTTTAATGATTATCAAGGCGTTTCATACTCTCTTTGTTTTCATGAATAATCACGTAACTATCCAAATCCATCTGGTAGTTGAACATCTCCACTTCCAATGGACTCGGCTCTTCGTTGATCCGCTTTTTAAACACATGGTTAAAAAACAAGATCATCCCAAGACCTAGTCCAATTGAGTAGGGGATTTGGAAAAGAAGGGGTTTCGGATTTTTCAAACCAGTAATCATCGTGTAGAGCTTTTCCTGCACACTTTGCATACTTACATCATCATGGAAATTCATAATTCCCATTGCCGACCCGAAAAATAACAAAAACCAAATTAAAAGAAAAAAAGGAATGGAGACTCCCTTTTTCTTATAGATCACTTCAATAATAGTCTGCGCAGGACCAATGGTTTGAATATCCGTTTCGGTGATCAATTCGGTGATCATCCCAATTACTTTCATCACATCAATGATGACAATGTTTTTATCTTGTTTCGAAACTTGATGAACAACAAGGTTTTGTAATGCGGGTAATATCTGTTCTGGGGCAATAATTTGGGCTGTATCCTCTAATCGCACTTTTTCGTAAAGCCGGGCTTGTACGCGATTACGCATGCGAATGTAAATCGTTTTCTCCAAGACACTCACTTCCCAAACATTGATTTCCTCGTATGGATAGTATGAGTAAATCAGAAGTATTTTATAAAAGTAAAAATAAAAAATCGTATGAATTAAGAATCCATACGATTTTTCATTTGTTTTAAGATTTTTTTTTCGAGCCTTGATACCTGTACTTGGGAAATCCCCAGCCTTGCGGCAACTTCTGATTGCGTTTGATCCTTATAATACCGCAAATAAACAATGAGTCTCTCACGTTCTTCCAATTCAAGAATTGCTTCTTTTAAAGCAAATTTATCGAACCATTTTCCTTCATTCCCATCATCAATTTGATCCAAAAGTGTGATGGGGTCGCCGTCATTTTCATAGACGGTTTCATGGATGGAAGAGGGGGCTCTGCTTGCTTCCTGGGCAAGAATGATGTCCTCAGGTGAAAGTTGCAGATGTTCGGATAGTTCATTTACTGTCGGCGTTCTACCGAAAATCTTGGACAATTCATCTTTTGCTTTTCGGATTCGATTTCCCATTTCTTTTAACGATCGGCTCACTTTGACTGTCCCATCATCACGGATAAATCGCTGGATTTCCCCGATAATCATGGGCACCGCATACGTTGAGAATTTCACATCATAGGTTAAATCAAATTTGTCAACCGATTTAAGTAAACCGATACACCCAATTTGGAAGAGATCGTCTGGGTCGTATCCCCGATTTAAAAAGCGTTGGACAACTGACCAAACAAGCCGCATATTTTTTTCAACAATCCTATCGCGGGAAGCCTGATCTCCCTCCTGGCTTTTTTTAATCAGTTCCTTGACCTCATGATCTTTTAAATACGTTTGACTTTTATTGTTCTTGACCTCCACATCCATAGGCAAGTCTCCTTAATTGCACAGCATTTTGCGGGATTGTAAATGCTTTCGTAATTTGACCTCGGTTCCGCTGCCCGGCTGTGAATGAACCTCTATTTCATCCATGAAATTCTCCATGATTGTAAAACCCATACCGGAACGTTCTAAATCCGGCTTTGTTGTAAATAATGGCTGACGAGCTTCCTCCACATCTTCAATGCCAATTCCAACATCTCTTATACTGAGTTCAACAACTTGATCGTCAATCGTTACCTCAATATAGACAATGCCATTTGGATCATGATCGTATCCGTGAATAATCGCATTCGTAACCGCTTCTGAAACAACCGTCTTAATTTCGGTTAACTCGTCCATTGTTGGGTCTAGCTGTGCGACAAAAGCCGCAACTGTTACCCGGGCGAATGATTCATTTTGGCTAAGAGCACTGAATTGAAGCTTCATTTTGTTTTTCATCGATTAAGCAACCCCCAATCTTTGCAAAGCAAATTCTTCTGTCGGGTCCAGGCGGATGATTTTAAACAAGCCCGACATATCGAATAATCTTTGAATTGCTGGGGAAATTGCGCATACTGCCATTTCTCCGCCCGCTTGCTTGATCTGTTTATATCTGCCCAAAATCACACCTAACCCTGAGCTGTCCATAAAAGTCAGCTGCTCCAAATTCAAGACAAGATGGCGAATATGATTCCTTTCAATCGCTTCCGATGCTTTTTCGCGAAGCTCTTCAGCAGTATGATGATCCAATTCTCCGCTTAATCGAATGCACAAAACATCATGGATTCTTTCCATTTCGACAGTTAGACTCACTATGCCTGGCCTCCTTATCTGGTATAGTGAGTCAATTCTCTATCGATAGCTCAATCTCCTTCATCTAAGACAAAACTAGTTGATATTCGCTAAAAAAAGTGTCTGACGGCAAGAATTCGACAATGACTTGTTCAACTAAGAGAGCCTGCTGTTATTCTCCCGCTCTTGTAAACAAACCGAAGGCACGTTTATAAAGAGACCACCAGCCAGCTTCTGCTACATTTTGTTTGGCAACAATCGGGCTTTCGAGCAGCACCTTCCCGTCTTTTACAAGCCTGATCGTCCCCAATGTGTCGCCTTTTTGAATGGGGGCTTTTATGTTCTTGTTATAAACAACCTGTTTTTGAATGGCATCTGTTTTTTCACCTTTTTTTGTAAGCAGGGAAAGGGGCTCACTTGTAACAGCTTCAACTGTTTTTGTTTTTCCTTTGCTTACACGGACATTTCCTACCGTTTGATTGCGTTTCATTACCGGATGGGTTTCATATTGACTAAAAGCGTAATCGAGCATTTTCGTCACCTGAGCGTTCCGTTCTTTGGAAGTAGGTGCCCCAAACACAACCGCAATCACCCGCATACCGTTTTTCTGTGCAGTGGCAGTCAAGCAATATTTGGCTTCTGCCGTAAAACCGGTTTTTAAACCGTCTACCCCCGGATAAAAACGAACCAATTTATTGGTATTAACAAGCCAGAATTTTTTATCGGTATTTTCACGGAGGTATGCTTCATACATTCCTGTAAACTTTGTAATATCTTCATACTTTAAAAGTTCTTTCGCCATGATGGCCATGTCGTGGGCAGTACTGTAATGGCCGCTGACTGGCAGACCGGTAACATTTTTAAAATGCGTATTTTTCAATCCTAATTCTTTTGCCTTTTCATTCATTTTTTCAACAAAAGCCTGTTCAGAACCGGCAATTCTTTCGGCCATGGCAACAGATGCATCATTTCCGGAACCGATCGCAATACCCATTAACAGCTGTTTTGCTGTCATCTCTTCGCCCGGCTCTAAAAAGATTTGCGAACCGCCCATTGAAGCGGCATATTCACTTGCACGAATTTTCTCATTCCAACTGAGTTTCCCTTCATCCATTGCTTCCATAATTAGCAGCATGGTCATAATTTTTGTCATGCTCGCCGGTGGAAGCTCTTGATTGCTATTTTTTTCGTATAAAACTTTACCGGTATCCCGCTCGATCAAAATTGCAGAGCGAACATTATTGACTAAATCCGGACTACTGCTCTCCTTCGCAAAGGCCGAAGGATTCCACATTGCTAAAAGCAGACTAGTGATCACGAAAAATACGGTGGCGATACGTTTCATTCCATAACCCTCCATTCTTTATACGCACCATTTTTTCCAAATCGGACACTTTTATACAATCTTTTCCTCCTCTTTTGTAAAAAAAATCCGGGAGAGTTCTCCCGAATCATCATGGCTCTGTTATTTCTTCATAGAGTAAAATCGGCGCTTCTACTTTTGAAGCGGAAATGGTAATAGCGTGGTTAAGCTTCTCTTTAATCTCTGTTATATTTTCAAAATTGCTGTATAGCGTAACCAATGATTCCCCTTTTACGACTTTGTCGCCAATTTTCTTTCTTAAGACAAGCCCGGCCGCAAGATCGATCGAGGATTCTTTTGTGGCTCTTCCTGCTCCTAAAAGCATGGCCGCCGTTCCAATCTCATCGGCAGTCATTTCTGCAACATAGCCATCTTCTTGGGCTTCAAGTTCAACTTGATACTTTGCCTGCGGCAATTTTTCAGGATGATCGACAATCGATGTATCTCCGCCTTGCGAACGTACAAACGTTTTAAACTTTTCCAATGCCTTTCCCTCTTCGATTGCCTTTTCTAGCCGTTCACGGGCTTCTTTTAGCGAACCAGCTTTTTCTGCGAGAAAGACCATATGGCTGCCAAGGGTTACGCATAGCTCTGTTAAATCTTTTGGGCCCTTTCCTTTAAGCGTATCAATGGCTTCTTTTACTTCAAGCGCATTGCCAATTGCATAGCCAAGCGGCTGGCTCATATCTGAGATGACGGCCATCGTTTTTCTGCCAACATTATTGCCAATTTGAACCATTGCCTTGGCCAATTTCCTTGAATCGTCGAGCGATTTCATAAATGCCCCGGCACCGGTCTTGACATCAAGAACAATTGCATCTGCACCCGCGGCAATCTTCTTGCTCATAATCGAACTGGCAATTAGCGGAATGCTGTCAACGGTTGCTGTCACATCCCTTAAAGCGTACAGCTTTTTATCAGCTGGAGTTAGATTCCCGCTTTGACCGATAACCGCAATTTTATTTTGATTAACAAGTTCAATAAATTCATCGTTTGCAATTTCAACATGGAATCCTTTAACCGACTCAAGCTTATCAATCGTTCCACCGGTATGTCCTAAGCCGCGTCCCGACATTTTCGCGACTGGTACGCCGACTGATGCGACTAATGGGCCTAAAACAAGGGTCGTTGTATCGCCGACGCCTCCTGTTGAATGTTTATCGACCTTTATTCCTTTAATTTTCGACAAATCGATTTGTTCCCCCGATTGAACCATCGCCATTGTTAAATCGGCACATTCCTTTTCAGTCATCCCTTTAAAGAATATCGCCATTGTCAAAGCACTCATCTGGTAATCAGGAATCGAACCTTCTGTATAACCTTGAATCATAAAGTGTATTTCATCCGATGATAATTCGCAGCCATCCCGTTTTTTTGCAATCAAATCCACCATTCTCATTCATATCACCACTTCAATCGAAATTAAAAGCTTTTCTAAGCGAGATTGCCGACAATTTCCTTTACATATTTAAGGAAGTTTTCCCTGACCCTCTCGGTTGTTTCGATCACTTCGTCATGGGTTAATGGCTGATCAAGAATCCCAGCAGCCATATTGGAAATGCAGGAAATTCCTAAAACCTTCATACCGCTGTGGCGGGCAACAATTACCTCAGGAACCGTTGACATTCCAACCGCATCCCCGCCTAACGTTCGCAGCATTCGAATTTCTGCAGGGGTTTCATAGGATGGCCCTGTGTTGCCGACATAAACACCCTCTTTTACTTCAATTTGCAAGCGGGAAGCAATTTCTTTCGCCGCTGTCCTTAGTTTTTTTGAATAAGCCTCGGACATATCCGGAAAGCGTACCCCAAGACGGGAATCATTCGGACCGATTAGCGGGTTGGAACCCATATTATTGATATGATCTGTGATCAGCATTAAGTCTCCTGGTGAAAAACGTTCATTTACACCGCCGGCTGCATTCGTCACAATTAACATTTCTACTCCCAGTTGTCTCATCACCCGTACAGGGAAGGTCACTTTGTCAAAACTGTACCCTTCATAAAAATGAAAGCGCCCTTGCATGGCCACAACTTCTGCTCCATTCAATTGTCCAAAGACAAGCTGGCCCGCATGACCCGCTACCGTTGATACAGGGAAATCGGGAATTTCCTGATACGGAATTTTAACAGGATCGACGATTTCATCTGCCAGCATACCGAGTCCTGAACCCAATATCAATCCCATTTTCGGTGTTTGACTGTATTTCGTTTTTAAAAATTGCGCAGCATTTTGAATTTTTTCGAATTCCATCTTTATTCCCCCAGTTAACGAATCAATTCATCCAAAAAGCTTTTCCCGTAATTCGGCTGCTTTACTTGGAAGTTCTCGGCAACAGTCGCCCCTATATCCGCAAATGTCTGTCTGAGCGGTATTTCTTTTCCTGCCTGCATCTGTTTTGAATACACAAGCAATGGAACAAATTCACGTGTATGATCTGTTCCATGATGGACGGGATCGTTTCCATGGTCGGCGGTAATGATCAAAAGATCGTCTTTCTCCATCTTGGCAAAGACTTCCGGCAGGCGGGCATCAAATTCTTCCAGCGCCTTCCCATACCCAATTGGATCGCGGCGGTGCCCATACAGTGCGTCAAAATCAACCAAATTGACAAAACTTAAACCTGTAAAATCCATCTTTAAGGTGTCAATCAACTTATCCATTCCATCCATATTGGAAACGGTTCTGATTGCGTTTGTAACCCCTTCTCCATCATATATATCAGAAATTTTGCCAATGGCAATCACATCGAAGCCTGAGTCTTTTAATTCATTCATGACCGTGCGTCCAAATGGCTTTAAAGCATAGTCATGACGGTTGGCAGTTCGTTTAAAGCTACCGGGTTTTCCGATAAACGGTCTTGCAATTACCCGGCCTACCATGTATTTTTCATCAAGCGTCAATTCGCGGGCGATTTTGCAAATTGTGTACAGTTCTTCAATTGGAACAATGTCTTCATGGGCGGCAATTTGCAGGACGGAATCCGCTGAAGTGTAAACAATCAAGGCCCCGGTTTTCATCTGTTCTTCACCTAGTTCAACTAGTATCTCCGTTCCGCTTGCAGGCTTATTGCCAATCACTTTTCTTCCCGTTCTTTTTTCCAATTCAGAAATCAGTTCCTGCGGAAATCCTTCCGGAAATACTTTAAAAGGTGTTTTGATGTTTAACCCCATGATCTCCCAATGTCCTGTCATCGTATCTTTACCGTTCGATGCTTCCATCATTTTTGTATACACTGCAAGCGGTTTTTCCGCCTTTTCTATCCCTTTTATTGGCCGAATATTACCAAGCCCAAGTTTTCCCATATTCGGCATATGAAGGCCGTTCATTTTTTCAGCGATATGACCGAATGTATCTGCTCCCTTATCGCCGAATTTTTCGGCATCTGGCGCTTCGCCAATCCCAACAGAATCCATTACGATTAGAAAAATTCGCTTGAATGTATGTAAGCTCATTTATGTTTTTCCTCCCTCTGTGGATGCGTTCCCATAATCAATCATTTTCCTATCACTAGGGTTTCCCTTTCTAGAATGGATTAAACGAAAAATAGATGTAACATGTCAGAAGTCTGACATCTTTATTTTAACAAATGAATTTGAAAACACAAGAAAAAGCTGCCATTCTTTCTGGCAGCTATAGCTGTGTTCTCAACAGAATTTATATCCATTAATTCTAAACGCACGACGGGCAGGATAAGGAATTCTTCGGCAGCTTAATCATCGCTCGAAGGATCGCCAATCGGCGAATTTTCTTTCTGTTCTTCTAATTCTGGTAATCTGTTAAGCTCGCGGATGGAATTTGCTGTACACATCTTTCAACCTCGTCTTTGTTACATGGGTATAAATTTGCGTTGTCGAAATATCTACATGCCCCAGCATTTCCTGAACAGCCCTCAGGTCTGCCCCGTTTTCAAGTAAATGGGTAGCAAAAGAATGCCTCAAAGTATGCGGTGTCAGTTCTTTCTCAATGCCGGCCTCCTTCGCCAGCTTCTTGAGGATTTTCCAAAATCCTTGGCGCGTCAGGCGTTGTCCATGATGGTTGAGAAACAAGGCATTCTCTCGGTGTTTTTTCGAAATAAATTTTGGTCTGCCGTTCTCCAAATAATGTTGGAGAGCTTTTGTGGCTGTTTGGCCAATCGGGATGATTCTCTCCTTGTTACCCTTTCCAATACAGCGGACAAACCCCATTGTTAAATGCGCATCTCCCATGTTCAATCCGATTAGTTCACTCACGCGCATTCCGGTTGCATATAGAATTTCAAGCATTGCTTTGTCTCTTAGTCCGTAGTGATCATTTTGTTTAGGCGCTTCCAGTAGGGTTTCAACTTCTTGCTGATTCAATACTTTTGGAAGGGATCTTTCGAGCTTGGGGGTTTCAATATGGACGGACGGGTCATGGTCTGTTGCCTTTTCCCGAATTAAAAATTGATGGAAAGCTCTTATTGATGCAACATGTCTTGCAAGCGTCTTGGATGACTTCCCTTGCTCTTTCAAGAAACCAAGAAAATGAACGATATGTACCCGCTGTGCTTCGTTCAGACTGTTTATTTTTTCAACATTTTTCAAATACTGCGTGTAGTTTTTTAAATCACGCTCATAAGCGGCGATTGTATTTTTCGCCAGCCCCTTTTCAACCATGACAAAGTGGATAAAGTCTTTCAGTTGATCTTCCATCCGATTCATTACTCCCCACTTAAATAAAACAAAATTAATCGGTCCAGCATAGACGAATTCCCGTCTTGGACTGGGTTCGACACTTTCAGCGCAGACCCTTTTGGTGCATCATAGCGATGATAATTTTGATACTCTTCATTCACCCACATAATACCATAATAAAACAGAATCGTGCACCCTGTGAATAAAATAAAAACCTTTAAGGATTGCAAAAAAAGCTTCAAATAAGAAAACATACCTTTTTCCCCCGTTACAAACGTTTAGTACAAGGTATGCCAATTTAGACAGGTTTTATACCTCTCCCGTTATAAAGAAAACTCAGCAAAAACCGCCCGGTCCTTTTTAGTTTGGCGGATAAACGGAGGCTGTTGATTTCCGCTCCAGGCACTCGCTTTCCGGGCGACGTGCGGGCGAAGCCAGTAGTGACCGGTTTACACTGAAAAACAGGTGAATCGGTTAATAGAAATGCTCTTCCCTATAAAGGCGTCTTTTCACAAAAAAGGGGCAACAAATAAATTCTGATAGTATAAGAAAAAAGCCTTTTTGCTTTTGCAAAGGCTTTTTACACTTTACTACGATTCTTCCTTTGAATGGTTTTTTTCCTGACAGCGATGGCATATGCCATGGAAGGTCAGACGGTGGTCTTTTATTTTAAACTTCCATTTCTCTTCGACAGTTGCTTCCACATCTTCGAGTAAATCTTCCTGAATTTCATCCACTGCTCCGCATTCAATACAAACAAGATGATGGTGAAAATGAGCAGCTCCTTCTTGGCGCAGATCATAGCGGGAGACTCCGTCACCAAAATTTATTTTATCGACAATTTTCAATTCAGTCAGCAATTCAAGCGTTCGATACACGGTTGCCAAACCAATTTCAGGCGATTTTTCTTTCACGAGGAGGTATACGTCTTCCGCACTTAAATGATCCTCTTCATTTTCCAGTAAAACTTGAACGGTTGCTTCACGTTGTGGTGTCAACTTATAACTTGATGAATGCAACTGTTTTTTTATTCTCTCGATTCTAGTTTCCATCCGAAGTGCCTCCCTCGCCTCTTTTCTTTCTCATTATAACAGATGGGAAACTAGATTCAAAATAAAATTATTATAATCTCAATGCGAAAATTTTTATTAGATAATAATGATTATAGTTTGATTGAATGGATAACAGATTTCATTAGACCTGGCGAAAGATATGCCTCAACCGCTGCTGCTGCTGAAAGTAAAAGGACGGCAGCAGTTAGAGCCACGATGTATTGCTTAAATAATGGCAAGATTGGCTGTGCAAATTTTTTCATGAATTGCTTTTTAATCATTTTTATCGAGAAAGAGATGCTCATTACGGCCATGATAATAAAAATCGGAATGATAATAAGGTTTTGCGGCAAAATGGATACTCCCGCCAACAGGAAGCCTTTCCAGCTCATTTGACTGACTAAAAAACCAACCGTAAAGCCGACAACCATTCCTTTTAAAAAGAGAAGAATCAAAATAATCGGCAGGCCGATGATTGAAATGCCAAGCACCCACATTAAGCCAATAAATTTACTATTGTGCAAAAGGCTTTGGATAAACAGATCGGTCGATTCCTGGATATTCCCATCGGAAACTTGTCCGAAAAATTGTGATAAATAATAAAAGAGATCTTGCTTTTGGGTAATGCTCATACTGTTGACGACGATCGCGCCAAAAATAACCCCCATTAAAAACAGTACGACAACAAATAAAAAAATTGAGGAATGCTCACGGAAATAACTGGCGGCAGCGTTCTGGTAGATTCGTTTTTTCAATTGCGGTTCCTCCTGACATTTGGTTACTAAATTGTATGCCTGTCCGCCGCAACTATGACAAAAAAACCGGATGTCGTTTTTAACAACCGGTTTTTGTCTTATTCAGCTATTTTTCCGTATTTGCCTCCGCCTCCCGCGTGCAAGTTCAAATTTCCTTCCCTTGCTTTCATTATGAAATCGGCTATTTTTTCGGGGATAACTGCCTTCATTGCTTCATATGGAACTTCGTGTAAAATCGCCATTTCTGTGCCAAAGTGTTGCAGAAGTTTATCAAGTATTTTTGGACCAAGTCCCGGGATGAATTCAAGCGGAATCTGGTGGATATATGGCGGCCTTGATATTGGACCCTCTTCTGCTGTTTTTAATTCTACTATTCGATCCGCCACACCTTTAATGATTCTCTCCTTGCCACAATGCGGGCAGCTCCCCGTTTCTGTTTTCAACTGGTTTAAACAATGGGCACAAACCGTTTGATGGTATTTTCCAAGCTTTGGATCCAATCCATAGTTGGCAAGGATTTTTCTGCCTTCTTGTCCTTTTAAAGCTTTTTCCAATTCCTTGAAAGTTGGTTCTTTCATCGCGACGACTTGATATTCCCGGGCAATTTTTGCTAGTGAATGGGCATCTGAATTGGTTACAAATGGGTATGGGTGCAATTCAGCCAATTGATCCGCCATTTCCGTATCAGAGCTTAGTCCAAGCTCAATCCCATCAATGAGACCCGGGTCAAGAACTTCACTGAACGAACGTTGAACACCTTTTCCATATAAACTTTTAAATGGAGTAAATACATGGGCGGGAATAAATAGGCCGCCAAATTCCTTTACCTTTTGCTGCAGCTCTTTTGCGGTTGTGTACACCCTTTGTGAGCTAAGCGTAACGTTTTTCAAATGGCCTGAAAGCCAGGTAGAGAACGATCTCATGATTGCTATTGTTGGAAAATAGCAAAGCAAATGAATCGGTCCGTGGCAATATTCATCATAAATTTCCAGCTCTGAACCGGGGATAATCGTCAATGTATCGTAAATCAATCCCCCGTTAGGATGCTGGATGATTTCACCACTTTCCATCAGGCTTTCGATTTCAAGAATCACTTCAGGCGAGTGGCAGTCAATAATACCGATCATATTCAGCCCTTTTTCATTGCGGGCATGCTCAATAATGTTTGTAAAGGTTAACGATTTCGCTCCCGTTATTTTGACCGGTTTGCCTGTCCATGTCCGACCAATGTGAATATGCAAATCAACATAATAACGGTTCATTTTTGTTCAAGCGCCTTTTGCAGTTGAAGGTATTGCACCGCGTACACAGTCTTAGCATCATAAATTTTTTGATCTTTGATATACTGGACTGCTTCCTCAAGCGTCAATTCTTCAAGGTTCACAAATTCGTCTTCATCAAGAGAGGCGGCGTTTTCTTTTTTTGATAGACCGGTTGCGATATAGACGTGAACCAATTCATCAGCAAACCCGGGTGAAGTATAGAACGAAACAAGCAGCTCCATCTTTTCACAAACATAGCCGGTTTCTTCCTCCAGCTCTCTACGCGCACAAACGGCTGGTTCTTCCCCCTTTTCCAACTTGCCCGCAGGGATTTCCACGATTGTTCGTTCTAATGCTTTCCGGTATTGCTCAACCATGACGATTTTATTGTCATCTGTTAATGCTATAACTGCCACGGCTCCCGGGTGCTTAATGATTTCCCGCTCCGTTATTTTTCCGTTTGGGAGCTCCACCTCTTCAATTTGCAGGCGAATAATTCTCCCTGAAAATAGTTCTTTCGTTTGGATCGTTTTTTCTTCAAGGCGGTTCAAATTCCTCACTCCTGTTCTAATCCACTAAGATCTGCTCATACATTTTATCATAATTCGATTGGAGGCGTTGAATGGTGAAAATCTATGTTCATGCGCAAGGAGTTGTTTTGGCTGGAAAGGCTTGGGAGGTTGGGGAAAAATTAAAAGAATATCAAAAGCTGTATTCAACGGTAGCGGAATGGGCGGGACAAGCAAATAGATCGGAATCAACTGACACACCAGTCGATTTAATGACATATCGGCTGAATCGTTATCAGAAAAATTTGTCACCTCACTCGAATTTTATTAAAATAAAGAAAACAGACTAGACTGAGGTGAAATATGAAGAAAAACCGGCTTGGAAACTCAGATATATATGTGACAGAATTAGGGTTCGGGTGCATGTCGATTGGAACAGATGAAAAAGCGGCCCAAACGATTATTGCAACAGCTTTAGAAGAAGGCATTAATTATTTTGATACAGCCGATTTATATGACCATGGCGAAAATGAGCGGATTGTCGGAAACGCCTTAAAAACTGTACGTGACCAAGTGGTTATTGCAACAAAGGTTGGTAATCGCTGGAATAAAAATGGTGCGGGCTGGTTCTGGGATCCATCAAAAGCCTATATAAAAGAAGAAGTGAAAAGCAGCTTAAAAAGGCTTGGCACCGATTATATTGATCTGTACCAGCTTCACGGCGGGACAATCGAGGATCCGATTGAAGAAACGATTGAAGCTTTTGAAGAATTGAAATCTGAAGGCTTTATCCGCTATTATGGAATCTCATCCATTCGCCCGAACGTAATTCGGGAATACATAAAAAAGTCTTCCATCGTCTCTGTCATGATGCAATACAGTATTTTAGATCGCCGCCCGGAAGAAGAGGCGCTGCCGCTTCTCCATAAACATGGGATCAGCGTTGTTACCCGCGGGCCATTGGCGAAAGGCCTTTTAAGTGAAAAAATGCTCGAAAAAGCGTCTGCGAACGGTTATCTGGATTACAGCTTAGAGGAGTTAAATATGCTTTTGCCAGCACTTAAAGAAAAACTGGCACCTTCCCGCCTGTTTAATGAAATTGCCTTTCAATACAATCTTGCCCATCCTGCTGTAGCCTCTGTTGTTGCCGGCGCAAGCAGTCCTGAACAAGTAAGAGAAAATGTCAAAGCAGTGCAAAGCAAACCGCTAACCGAGGAAGAACTAGTCTTGATCCGCGAAATTTCAAAGAATTCCCTTTATAAAGAACACCGGTAAACGAAAAGGGCTCCATGCTGATCGAAGCAGAGCCCTTTACTTTTTGCGGCCGCTCCACTCAAAAGCTCGCCACCTTTCGCGGCAGCATTATTTAAAATCCTTCCAGTTCATATCGCTTTCTTGCAAAAGTTCTTCAAAGGATTTCTTTTTTTCTTTTAATCTTCTTTCTTCCCGTTTTCTTTGTTCTTCTTCCATGCGGTTTTCCTCCGCCGCCTTTAGCTCTCGCTGCTTTTCCTTTAACAGCTTTACTAACTCCTGATTCATACGATCCCCGAGCGTTACCGCAGCATCGTCTTTTTTTGGTTTTTGCCTCTGGTGTTTTTTCATTCACTACGCACTCCTTTAACTCGTTCAAACCTATTATATCATTTTCCAATAGAAAAGCTTAGAAACAAACAACCATCTGCTTTTCACTGCCGTTGCCGTATTTATTTTCCAGAATTCAGATTATTTATTCTTTTCCGAAATACCCTTCCATACAATAAAAACGAATGGAGGGGAACATCTTGACTTTTCAACTGCCGAAAAAGGTGACGATTGTTGAAGTGGGACCGCGCGACGGTTTGCAAAATGAAAAAAGCTTGATCCAAACAGACATTAAAAAGCAATTTATTGCCGAACTTAGAAATGCAGGAATCAAAGAAATGGAGTTAACATCTTTTGTTTCCCCTAAGTGGGTGCCGCAGATGACCGATGCTGCTGAAATTGTTGCCGATTGTCTCGGGAGCGGTGCCCGCAGCATCGTTCTTGCCCCTAACCGCAAAGGAATCGACCGCGTCTACATGACCAATTGCAGAGCCGTTGCTGTATTTGTCGGCGTCAGCAACACGTTTAATCAAAAAAATATCAACAAAACGACAAAGGAAAGCCTTTCTGAGCTTCAACCCATTATCAGCGAGCTGAAAGAAAAAGGTTATTTCGTTCGCGCCTGCATTTCCACTGCGTTTTATTGCCCTTATGAAGGAAAAATCAACTCTACGGATACGCTTGAGTTATGCCGTCAGTTTGTCCGTTTTGGGGTGGATGAATTGAGTGTTGCCGATACCATCGGAATGGCTGTGCCGAATGAAGCATATTTTTTATTTTCCCAGCTAAAGCAGGAATTTCCCCGCACGCTTTTAACCGCCCATTTTCATGATACACGTAAGCTTGCTCTTGCCAATATCCTCGCTTGTCTACAAGCTGGAATCGACCGTTTCGATACCTCTGCCGGAGGACTGGGCGGCTGCCCGTTTGCTCCGGGGGCGGCTGGCAACGCGGCAACAGAGGATGTCGTCTACATGCTAGAGCGAATGGGGATTGACACCGGGGTGGAGCTTGGGAAACTGATTCGGGCGGTTGAAGTGATTCGACCCCATCTTTCCAGACCGATTGAAAGCACGTATTTTCGCTTTTATCAACAAACGGCTTCTTTCAGCGAATAAGCCTTGCTGCAATGAACCATCTTAAGAAATGACACCAGTATGGAAGGAGAAAGAACCATGAGTCAGAAGCGTGATAAAGGATACAGCCAAAAAGGAAAAGACTACGCAGAATCAGCAGGTGGCGGAAAGCGACTGATTGCGGCGGAAGAGCTGGAGAAAGCCCTTCACCCGACAAAACGGCAAAATTCCGAGCAATAGAATCACTTGTTTGTAAGCCGCTGATGGTTGAAGCGGCTTTTTTTCATGCTACAATGAGAATAGATTTGTTCTGGAGGTGTTTTCGATGAAAAAAACCTTGGGCATATTGGTTAGCGCTCTCTTCTTTTTCCTTTCCATTGGTTTGTATATTTCCAATCGGCTGATGTACATAAAAAAGAAAGAAGAGCAGCAAATTCTTGAACGAGAGGTAAAGGCCGGAAGATTAAATATGAAGAATTTTTCTTCCCTTCCAAAACGGGAGGTCAAAATCCATTCTCCCTTCGGCTATCCGCTTCATGCGTTCCTTGTTGAACCGCATGACACAAACCGCTATATCATTATTGCTCATGGTGTAACTGAAAATAAATTCAATTCGGTCAAATATATGAATCTTTTCCTTAAGCGCGGTTATAATGCGCTGATCTATGACCACCGGCGCCACGGGGAATCCGGCGGAAAAACAACGAGCTACGGTTATTACGAAAAGTTTGATTTGAAAGCCGTCGTTGATTGGCTGAAAAAAGAAAAGGGTGCTGATCTTTTTCTCGGAATTCACGGCGAATCAATGGGGGCGGCAACCATGCTTTTGTACGCCGGCATGCTTGAGGACGGAGCAGACTTTTACATTGCCGACTGTCCATTTTCCGATTTCAAGGAACAGTTCCGCTACCGGCTGAAAAGAGAAATCAAACTGCTGCCGCCCGCCCTGTTTGTCCCGCTGACCGATCTCTTTTTACGGCTGCGTGACAAGTATTCATTTGCTGACATTGCACCGATTTCGGTCATCCAGAACATTCAAAAACCCGTGCTATTTATTCACAGCGAAAAAGATGATTTTATTCTGCCATCCATGACAAAAGAGTTATACGAACAAAAACAGGGGTCGAAAATGCTTTATCTTGCAAAAGAAGGCCTGCATGCCCAGTCGTTCAATGAAAACAGCCAGGAATATGAAAAAGCAATTGATCAATTTCTGCAAACCTATGCGGAATCCGTGGCCATGCCGACTTAATTTTTCTGCAGGATGAAGCTCATATGGCCATTTAAAAATTGCTGCGGGCTCTTCAGCTGAAATACCTGTGACGTTTTGGAAAAATCGATCGTCATGTTTTCATCAAAAAAGACTTCCTTTGCTTTCGGTATATACACGGGGCGGTCGTTCGTTTCGATTTTGATATCGTCTGCTTCCAGCTCTGGCACAAACCATAAGACTACAACGCCATTTACCGCGCAGCCGCAATCATCTGTATCGTAAACAAGTTTTAAATAACCTGTCTGCTCTCCGATTTTCTGATTGATTTTCGTGATTGCTGTCTCTGTGATTGCAATTTCCATGTTTAAATCTCCCCCTTATCGGTATAAGATGATTGTATCACATGTTTTTTCAGGCTGCTGTACTGTTGCATCTTCAACCTATTTTTACTATTCTTAAAAACGAAACTATTTTTAAATGAACACTTGCCGACTGGCGAGTCCTTTGGACGAAGACAGAGGCGTAGTTGAATTTATGCGTTCAGAATTTATCCATATAAATTCTGATTAGCCAAAAAAGGGGTGGAAACATGTCAAAAGTTCAAATTAAAGTAAATGATAATGGTTCGCTTCGTATCACGGGCGATGTTGAATTGCTTGATGGCGAAGGCAATGTGTACGAAACGAAGCCAAGCTTTTCCCTTTGCCGCTGCGGTTTATCCAATAACAAGCCGTTTTGCGACGGCAGCCACAAAGGCAAATTTGAGTCGAAAGTCCGCGTTGCTGAAAATGAATAATGGATTGGTGGGAGCGGTTTTTACAAGCCGCTCTTTTTATGCTTAGCTAAAAGCGGATATCTGCGATTGAGTTCAAAGAAACCCGATGCAGTTCATCAAACTTGTCAACCACATGGAATGTCTGGGTAATCGCATCCCAATAATGAATTTTTCCAATCAAAATTTCATAGTTTCGATTTTGATAGTGCGTAATATGCACCCACTCGTTGAATTCCATCGCCTCAGCAGCAATCTCATTAATGTGTTCAAGCTGCTGCTCATCCAGCTCCTTTTTCTGTTCATACGTATCTTCCTTTACCCAGTCCCGCAGCAATTTCACATGCTCCGGAAGCATCATCGCTGTCCACTTAATTTTCCCACGGTCGCGAATCATGGTCCTCACTTCTTTCTTTATTACATTTTGTGCCCGCCAACAAGCGTTGCCCGCTGTTTGGCGGTTCCGGCAGCTGTATACGAAACCGCACGCAACAGTGCGCCTGAACCAAAACGATCGCGGATGCGGTCGACAACATAGCCGAGCTGCCTTCTTTTCTCTGCACCAAGATCAAAAAGGCTTAACTGCACTTCGCGATCATCGGTGATAGCGCCAAGCGTAATTGAAATATTTCTAACCGTATGCCCAGTATAATTTTCATAAAATAACTCAAGGCAGACACGATAAAGCTCCATCGTCACATTTGTCGGCTGCTCGATCGTTCGTGCGCGATGAAAACCACCGCCGAATTCTTCTTTGCTGTAGCCAATTCCAAGGCTGACCGTTCTTCCTGCTTTCCGATGGGTTCTTGCCCGGCGTGCAACCTCCTCACACATTTCTAAAATGACATGCCTAATTTCTGCATCATCTTTATAATCCCGCAGCAAAATTTGACTTTTGCCAAAGCTGATTTGCCCTTCAATAAGCGGTGCCCCCAAATCGGAAAGATCGATTCCCCAGGCGTGATAATAAAGCTGGTTGCCCATAATTCCAAATTTCTTTTCCAATTTTTCTAAATCATAGCGGGCTAGTTGGCCGACGGAGAAAATCCCCATGCTGTTGAGCGTTTTTTCAAGGCGTCTGCCAATTCCCCACATTTCGCGGAGCGGGGCAATGCTCCACAGCTTTTCAGGAACATCGGCAAACGTCCACTCGGCAATCCCTTTCTTCTTTGCTTCAATGTCCAGACACAGCTTTGCCATCAGCATATTCGGCCCAATCCCGACCGCACAGGGCAGTTGAAATTCCCGTTCAATATCGTCCTTTATTTTTCGCGCGATCGTCTTAGCATCCCCCCACAGATGCAGGGCACCATCGACTTTAATAAAACTTTCATCGACACTGTACGTATGGATCGCCTCTTTCGGCACATAGCGGTTAAAAACACGGGAAATTTCCGTGGAAATCCGCAAATACGTTGCCATTTTCGGTTCGATTACGCGAATTCGCGGATCATTTGGGATTTCAAACAGCCGGGAACCGGTTTTGATGCCAAATTCTTTTTTTAAACGGGGTGAAGCGGCAAGCACCACACTCCCTTGCCGCTCCTGATTGCCGACAACCGCTACATAGCAAGTAAGCGGATCAAGTCCTTCGATCACAGCCGCACAGCTTGCGTAAAAGCTTTTCATATCCACGCATAAAATTTTGTTCTGCGGCAATGCTTGATACTCAATCATAGAAACCCCTCCAAAAACCAAACATAAGTTCTATACCATTCTACCCATTATTTTAGGCGAATATTCGTTCGTATTCAATGGAAATTTTTATTGGGGATGGTTCGGATGGAAAAATTTACGCTATAATAGGTATACGGGGTGGATGCAATGGATAAACGATTGATTGAGAAGATGATTCAAAATTGCTTAAAACAATATGATTCCGATCGGGAAACACTGCCGGTTGGTTTAAGGGAAATGGACAAGCTTTACAGCCAAATTTATGCAGTGAAAGCAGCGGAACCTGAGGCGGATTTGTATGAAATCGTCAATGATGTTGTTTATGAATTTTTAACAGCGGGGGAAAATTGAAAATTTGCGGTCTTGTTTAACTTTTCCGGCCATGCGTTCGAAAGATATCCTAGCAAATTGCAAAAAAAATAATACTCTAAAAGATCCGAGTATTTTTCAAAATTAATTCTTCTTGCTACCTTTTTCGCTCTTTTTCTTTTTCGCCCCAAGCGAAACGGAGATGACCGCAAATAAATCACCAATTAATGTTAAAACCGCACTCATAGTAAGCCCCTCCTTTAATGAGCAATACCTTCTTTTATTTTAACACTTTTTTCCTTTTTGCAACATCTTTATTTTGATATAAAATCGTGAATGTGGTAAATTTTCAGTTTATTCCAAGTTTCTTTCCAATTCTTTTTTGTTATCCTGTCTTCATAAATGGCCGCTCGTTCTTTTGTCTCAGTAAAAAAGGGAGTCGGCTTCACCTTTAAATTGACAAGATCATCAATGCCCCAAGGAACTGTTATGATTACTTGCTTTTTCTCATCCAATTTTACGCCTAATGCTGTCGCTGTTTCGGGAAATTTGGAAATAGCGTCCACAGCTGAAGAATACGGGGACATTTTGCTTTTAACATGCATTCTTGCTTCATTTTTTACTGACCAAGGAACATGAGGCATAAGAAATTCAAGTTCCTTTTCAAGTTTCTTTTCTGCAAATTCATCCGTATTTGCCGGTGCAAAATAGATGACATCAACATCCGGCAGAGGAGTTCTTTCAGTAAAATGGTGTAAGGCATCCCAAATTTTCGATCGAACAAATCCCGCACAAATCCACCAATCAGGCAAATTCAATGATCTTACCGATTGCAATATTTCCATCATCCATTGATCATCTTTAATTATCGAAATAATTGTTTCTTCATTCAACATTTTAGAATGCTCCTCAAACATGTATTCCGTTCACCATTCTTTGTCCTCTTTCATTGCAATTCGAGCAAGACAAAAGAGGTATTCCTCGGATTAACCCCCGAATTTTGGACAATATCTCTCTTATTCTCTCATTTCCATTGTTTTTTAAAATTGGATTGTCTTTCGTTATTCTTCAAAAAGGCCATGCTGCTTGACAAGGAGCCTCTGCGGGCATGACTTCCCAGCCGAGCAGCCAGATGTCACAACATCGGCATCGCCAAACAAGGCTATCATGCCCGCCACTCCTAATCAAGCTGGTGCTTTGGCTGAAGTTTGGCACTGTTACACTCGAACTTCCTTAATTACTAATGAACCCTGATTCTCATAGAATTCTTTTGGTGATAGATCTAGAATGCTTGAATGCATTCGTCTTTCGTTATAAAATACCATAAACTCTGTGACGACTTCATATGCTTGTGCATATGTTTCAAATTGCCATCTAGATAGGCAATCGTCCTCAAAAATCCGATGAAATGATTCGATATGGGCATTCATATTTGGCGTTTTGGGCGGTATTCTTTCATGCTCTATTTTATAATTTTCACAAAACTCCTCGAAAGTATGAGAAATAAACTGTGGTCCATTATCTGTTCGGATAACAGGTTTTTCCAAAGCATTAAGTAGTTGGCGTTTCAGTAGTGCTCGTTGCATTGCTTGATTGACATCGCTGCCTGTACAACTCAAGCCCATATGATAATCGACAATCCCCCTGTCATAAACGTCAATAATTGACATGACAAAGAAAAAGCGGTCTTCACCTTCAACAAATCCGTATTTTATATCGGCTTCCCACATTTGATTTGAGCTAGTAATGATGCGATTTCGTGCTAGTTTTCTAGGATGCGAGACTTTTTTCTTACGCTGTGGACGTAAGATCCCTAATTCTTTATATAATCGGTACACTTTTTTCTTGTTAATGACGAGGTTATGGTTCCGATAAAGAAACTTTGTGAGCTTGCGATAGCCATAGTTATAGGCATCGCCGGCAATCCCCTCTAATAAAAACTCCTTGATCTGTTCATCTGATACTTTTTGGCCGTCCTCTTTGTAAGAATAGCCTGGTGCTGGACGTCCCTCACTTACTTTTTTCTCTTCCACACGGTAGTTTTTTTGATAATAGTAGGTGGAACGAGGAATACCAATGATTTTTAGCACCACTGAAATGGAGTAGCCTTTTTGAATCCACTTTTCAGCTACTTCAAGTTTTTCAGCAAGTGAGGGTTTTTCTTTTTTATAAGATCACGTAAAATCGCGATTTCAAGATCTTTTTCACCTAGTAGTATTTTTAGTTTTTCGTTTTCTTTTGACATCTCTTTTGGATCAAGATCAGGCATAACTGTGACATCTACATCCCCGTATTGCCCGTTTTTATATTCGGTACACCAACGGCCTACCATATTAGCATTAAGATTATAGCGACGAGCCACTATTGCTTTATTGCCAGTCTCCAAAACCTCTTTTATCACTTGTAGTTTAAATTCTTTTGAATGTTTTGTTCGTGCCATGATGACAACCTCCTTGGTACATTAAGTAGTATAAAATAGATCACTCTTATTGTCCAAGTTCATTTTGGGGCTAATGA
>NZ_JBNWEO010000014.1:0-181417 GCF_050496765.1 Neobacillus sp. SM06 | reverse complement strand
ACACTAGAACAATAATCTGAATAGTTCTAGCTATTTTCGTTAATTTTTTTGTGGAAATTCGTCGTATTTTGTAGTATAATAAAATTAAGAAAAATAATACATATCTTCCAAACCCTACAATTGAAGAACTCCTAAAACGCTTAGAAGCACTTGAAAAGCAAAATGCAGAATTAGAGGCGAAGCTTAAAGAGCAAAACGAGTTAGAAATCAAAGTAAAATGGCTCGAGGAACAGCTTCACCTCCTGCAGCATAAAAGATTCGGTGCTTCTAGCGAAAAAACTCTCCCTGGTCAATTGGACCTTTTTAATGAAGTGGAAAACGAATCAAATCTTGAATTACCAGAACCAGAACCAGAACCAGAATTAGAATCAATCACTTATAAACGCCGCCGTAAAAAACCCGGTCATCGCGAAGCGATGTTAGAAAACCTGCCTGTGGAAACGATTGAATACCGTTTGCCCGAAGAAGAACAGGTCTGTTCGTGTTGCGGTGGAGCATTGCACGAAATGAGTACAGAAGTTCGTCAAGAACTCATTTATATTCCTGCGGAATTAAAAGTAAAGAAACATGTTCAATATGTTTACTCTTGCCGTCATTGTGAGGACGAGGAGATTGAAACTCCTATTCAAACAGCATCCATGCCTAAACCAGCCATTCCTGGCAGCTTGGCATCTCCTTCTATCTTGTCACATATTATGACTCAAAAATATGTAGAGGGTTTGCCTTTATATCGCCAAGAGAAACAATTTACTCGAATGGGCATTAATCTGTCTCGCCAAACATTTGCCAATTGGATGATTATTGGTGCAGATCGGTGGTTAAGTGCTTTGTATAACAGAATGCATACCCTTCTTCTGAAGCTTGATATTTTGCAAGCTGACGAAACCACTCTTCAGGTTCTTCATGAACCTGACAGGCCGGCCACTTCTAAATCCTATTTATGGTTGTATCGCACAGGGAAAGAAGGACCTCCTATCATTGTTTATGATTACCAGGAAACCAGGGCTGGAGAAAATCCAAAAAACTTCTTAAACGGTTTTAAAGGGTATTTACAAGTAGACGGGTATGCCGGTTACCACAAGGTACCAGATGTAACTCTGGTAGGATGTTGGGCTCATTCTCGTAGAGGATTCACTGATGCACTAAAATCCTTGCCTGCCAATAGCACAAAACCAGTGACGGCAACGGAAGGCCTAAATTACTGTAATCAACTTTTTGCGATTGAACGCAAATTAAAAGAACTAGATCCCAAAGATCGTTATGAGGCACGTCTCAAGCAAAGTAAACCAGTATTAGACATTTTTTTCGAATGGCTTAAAATACAAGAACAGAAAGTTTTACCAAAGAGTGCACTTGGAAAAGCCGTCGCTTACTGTCTAAACCAATGGGATAAATTAGTGGCCTTTTTAGAGGATGGGCGATTGGAGATAGATAATAATAGAAGCGAAAGATCTATTAAACCCGTAATTATCGGAAGGAAAAACTGGCTGTTCGCGAATACACCGAAAGGTGCCCGATCCAGCGCCATAATTTATAGCATAGTGGAGACGGCAATAGCTAATGGATTGAATCCATATTACTATCTTCGATATTTATTTGAAATGCTTCTCAATATGGATATGACAGATGAGAATGCCTTAGATAAGTTACTACCTTGGTCACCATCGATCCCTGTTAGCTGCGTAGCCTTTAACAGGATATCTAAATAATACAACAAGCTCCCATCTCACTGAAGGTGGGGGCTATTTGACGCTTACGAAGAGGATATGTTGTCATGATTAAAATAATATTACATTCAAATAAACTTATCGATTCTATTATTTATCTCATTTTGTTTATTACTGCCGTTACTGTCCTTTACCCTGTTTATTGGATTATTATAGGTTCTCTTAACCCCGGTGATTCCCTTTTTTCTACAAAATTGGTTCCAGATCATTTAACTTTTGAACATTTTCGTTATCTATTTAAGGAAACAGATTATTTAACTTGGTATAAAAACACCTTAAAAGTTGCTTTTTTTAATATGATTATCTCAACATTTTTAGTTGTTTCAGCAGCTTATGCCTTCTCACGGTTCAGGTTTCCTGGTAGAAGATACGGACTTATGACCATGCTTGTTTTGCAAATGTTCCCTGGATTTATGGGGATGATTGCGATTTATATTCTATTACTTCAAATGGGTCTATTGGATAATCTTTGGGGATTAATACTGGTCTATGCAGGAGGATCTATTCCTTTCGGGGCATGGCTTGTGAAAGGGTATTTTGATGGATTTCCTAAAGGCTTGGAGGAGGCTGCAAAATTAGATGGAGCAAATCATATCCAAATTTTTTATAAAATAATGCTCCCACTATCAACACCAATATTGGTATTTATTGCTATAAGCAATTTCATTGGACCATGGATGGATTTTATTTTTGCAAGGTTAATTCTGCGTTCGGATAGCAATAAAACATTGGCAATAGGGTTGTATGAAATGGTAACTGGGAGAGGGAATTCGCAGTTTACAACATTTGCTGCCGGTGCCGTTTTAGTTGCTATTCCTATCACCATTTTATTTTTAATTTCTCAAAGATACATGGTTGATGGACTAAAAGCCGGTGCCAATAAAGGTTAAGGAATTTTTATTGGAGGAAAAGAAATGTTAATGTAAAGAGAAAGGGTTCAAAAGATTCTTTCAGATTTAAGTTAATATATGTATTCAGATTCAAAGGCTGTTACCCGCTATAAAAAGAAGGAAGCAATTTAAGGGTGGAGAAGCGCTGGATTTAGATGTAAGTGATTGGTACGACTTTACCACCGACCAACGTTGGGGAGGATATGACAATAACATTTGGTTTAGGACTGAAGAGCGGATTCCTGAACGCTTTGCTGGAAAAACGGTTGTGTATTAAGTAATTACAGGTAGTGAAGCATTTTAGTTCATTGGGTAGTTGATTGTTTAGTTCATTTTGATCTATCATATAAGGGACGCCTCTTTTGTATGGTAGTGATTTTAGACAATCTCACTTTACCACAGAATGAGGTGTTTTTTCACACAATAGGATCTTTGTCAAGCAAAATAATCAAATAGCACCAATGCTTGCTGGGTCGCTATTAAAGGTTACTTTTCAAGTGCGAAAGTTGAGTTATTAATTGATTGATAGGGCTGTTTTTGCACTATGGCTAAAAGCTGCCCTGTTAAAACCAGTAAAGAGGAGGAGCAAAAAATGCTATGTGAAAAACTTGATATTCGAACGAAGAATTCTGAGGCGAAATTGTATACATATATTTTAGATAATTCCCCAGAAATTGACCGTCAACGAAAACGTCCAATGGTCATTATTTGCCCAGGCGGGGGATATGCATTTACTTCAGACCGAGAAGCTGAACCTGTTGCGATAAAAATGAATGCCATGGGATTTCATGCCTGTGTTTTAAGATACAGTGTTCGTCCCGCTGTTTTTCCTACAGCACTTGCAGAACTTGCTTTGGCGGTGGCTCTTATTCGAAAGAATGCAGATCAATGGCATGTCGACAGGAATAAGATTATTGTTGCTGGTTTCTCTGCTGGGGGTCACTTAGTAGCAAGTTTAGGTGTTTTTTGGAATAAACCTTTCTTGCAGGAAAGGCTGGATATTTCGATGGAAGAAATTAAGCCGAACGGAATTTTATTAAGTTACCCGGTTATTACTTCTGGATCATATGCACATAAGGGTTCATTTGTTGCCTTACTGGGGGAAAACTATGATGAACTAATTCAGGAGGTTTCACTGGAAAAACATGTCTCGGCCGATACCCCACCAACTTTCCTTTGGCACACATATTCAGACCAGTCTGTTCCGGTTGAAAATAGCTTGTTGTTTGCCAATAGTCTGCTGGAGAATAAAGTTTCACTGGAACTGCATATTTATCCAAATGGAATCCATGGTTTATCCCTTGGAACAGAAGAGACTCAATCAGCAAATAATGAAAGAACTTTTCAACCAGAGGTCGCAAACTGGATTGAAATGGCAGGACGGTGGATCAAAGGGCTTTAGGAATGGAAAGATAAAGAATGTCATTTCTGTACCAAGAGAAAGCTTTTACGAACGAATTTTCGCAGGGAAAGAACAAAAGGCAGAAGAGCCTTGGTCAGCAAAGGCGGTTGCTTCAGCTAAAGTTGAACCAAGGTTTTTACTTGCAGATCAGCACATTCATTTTGTTACCGCCCAAGCTTTTTATCCTGGGCTTCTTTTTGTTTTCGAAAAAAAATTATTTGCTTTTTCAGTTGCATAAGGATATGGGATTAACTCAAATTCTTCATGGGGTTATTGTTGTTTAGAAGTTTGCTTCATGATGTTGAGTTCTAGTTCAGCGTCAGCTACTTTTCTATTAACAAATACAACGCCTTCGCGGATTGAACGGATTTGGCTCATTAAAAGGTTATCTGCATTAAGATTTTCCACTTGATAGGAATCCAGTTTTTCAGAAAGATTACGGATATCTTCTTTAGTGGCCATCGTAGATTTAATCTCTTTAAGTTCATTCATAAGTTGCAAAAATAATTCATTCAGTTCACTCATTTTAATTTTCCTTCCTATATTTTTAGGAACAACTATATTTTTCTTTGTTTCTCGAGTTCTTTCCAGATTCTCGATTCTTAATCATTTCCCAAATCTTACGAAGCTCGTCTACCTGTTCTTCAGGGAGCTATGATAAACTTAATGACAGACGCAAACAACTTCAAAAACCGTAAATAAAGCTTCACGGTAAGCGAGAGGGGTGCGACCCTCTCGCTTACTTCAAATATAACATATTTGAAGGCGAATGAAGAGATTGAACCAAACTTATTTCAATGTACGAAGTGTAAACGCCATATGGATCTAAGAGCGTCTTAAATTAATTCTGCCCCATTTCTGCCCCAAGAGCAAACTTTAACGAACGAATTTTCGCAGAAAATAAAAAAAACCCTTGCTATTCAAGGGTTTTTTAGCGTCCCAGAGAGGATTCGAACCTCCGACCTACAGTTTAGGAAACTGTTGCTCTATCCTACTGAGCTACTGGGACATAAATAAAAAAGGGTTCCATTTCGCCTTGAATCGGTATGTGACGCAAGAAGCAAAAGTAGGATCATGTGTGATGTTTTTTAAGGAACGTATTTAATTATATAAAGAATAGCAAAAAAGGTCAATAAAAATTTGGCAGTTGTTCCGTAACGATAAAATCACTGCCATCGTTTCTTTTTCAAATTGCCAAGTACTATGTGTAAAATATTTCTCGGGACCAATTGCTGGTAAAAAAAGAGAAGGCACTCTATCATAAATGTACGCTGACCAAGGCGAAATACATTTAGAAAGAGGCCTTCTCATGGAAAAAATTATAACAAAAATATACAAATTAATAAAGGAAAGTGAAAATCTAATAATCCTTGAAGAACGTCTTCAGCTTTTGATGTATGAGGTTTTTTCTCAACTCCTAGGGGAAGTATTTAATCATATGAACCAGGCAATTGTGAAGGAAAAACAGAAAGCGGATTGGAAAGTCGAACGAAATGATCCAAAGACTGTTCAGTTCACTTTTGGAACGATCCGATTTAATCATACGTTAATGCATGATAATGAAGGTCATCCAGTCTATCCTTTTGATGAATTATTGGGTTTGCGAAAACATCAGCGTTATAGTCCTCTGGTTGAGGTTAAGGTAGCTGAATTAGCCAGTCAAAACGCCTATAGGGAAGTGGCTCGAACCCTAAAAGAATGGACCGCTGTGACAATCAGCCATCAAACAGTGGGAAAGATGGTTAAGTCTGTGGGAGGAGCACAAGCGAAGGCGGATGAAGAATTAGTATTGGATTTGGAGGAAGCGGCCAGCTTACCAGAGGCAAAGAAAGTGGATTTTTTAATGGCTGAGGCGGATGGGGTATTTGTCCGAAGTACAAAGCGTAGAAAGAATATAGAGGTTCATCACGCCATTACATATGAGGGCTGGGATATCAATGGAAAACGTGTATCTTTGAGAGAGCCAAAGGTTATCATGACCACTCAGCGCACAGATGTGTTTTGGAGCCAAGTACAGGCCACTACGGCTCACCGCTATAGCTTGGAGAATACTCAAGTAGTGACCAATAGTGACGGAGGTCTGGGCTATACAGCTGACAAATTCCAAGGAGCCTTTTCACAATCTCGTTATAAGGTGTGGAATCAACTGGACTCTTACCATATTTCGCAATCACTAAATCGGACATTCGGGGTAAAAAGCGACTGGAAAGACAAGGTGAAAAAAGCCATTGACGATCATGATATGGATGCATTTACAGTGTGTTTAGACACATACGAAAGCACGCTTGAGGATTCAAAACAACTTGAGAAATTAAAAGCATTCCGTTGGTATATTGGTGGAAATTGGGATCGAATTTTTGATTGGAGAAATAAGGTTAAGAATCTGCCAGAGAATGCGAGAAACCTAGGAGCGATGGAGTCGAATCAGCGCCACGTCTCTTTTCGGATGAAAAAGAGAGGGATGCATTGGAGCTATGAGGGGGCTGAGGCAATGGTTAAAATTAAACAAGGTATTCTTAATCAAACCTTGAGAGAGGTATACCTTAAGCACCAGCATAAAAGCGCTAGAAAGCAGCGTGAAGTGAAGAAAGCGGTGAGAATGTCCCAGATTCTTCACCAGGCTACCCGGCCATCTATAGGAGCCAAAAACGGGAGAATCAGCTTACATGCCCCCCATTCGACCGCTATGGGGCAATTAGTTAAGAGTATGAGTTTATAACCTGCATGTTTTCATAAGGTTCGTGAGAACGTTATGAAAATGTGCAGGCCACCAAGCGGTAGCGCGGTAGGGAAGTCAGCGTACAAAAAGTGAGTGCCAGAAACCACGTGTCCAGAGCACTACCGAGAAAAACTTGACACATACTGCCAAGTATCTGCCGGTGTCCGAGGGCGGCCAATATGATATAATTGTCGAAGATACTCGAATTGATAGATTGGAAATGTTGGAGGAAATTATGGCTCATTATACGCCGATGATACAACAATACTTAAAGGTAAAGGCAGAGCATCAGGATGCCTTTTTATTTTTTCGCCTTGGCGATTTTTATGAAATGTTTTTTGAAGATGCTTTAAAAGCATCGCAGGAGCTTGAAATTACGTTAACGAGCCGGGAAGGCGGCGGGGATGAGAAGATTCCCATGTGCGGAGTTCCCTACCATTCAGCGCAAAGTTATATTGAACAACTAATTGAAAAAGGCTACAAAGTGGCCATTTGTGAACAAACAGAAGATCCGAAACAGGCAAAAGGGGTAGTGAGACGCGAAGTTGTTCAGTTGATCACGCCTGGTACCTTGATGGAGGGACGCGGGCTTAACGATAAAGAAAACAACTACATTGCCTCGGTTACCCCATTTGCGGATAATACGTTCGGACTTGCCTATAGCGATCTTTCGACGGGCGAAAGCAAGGTAACGCTTTTGTCAAACCAATTTGACGAAGTGCTGAATGAATTGGCAGTACTAGGTGCAAAAGAAGTTGTGATTCCGAGCAACTTTAATGGTGAGTTGCAAAAACAAATGCGCGACCGATCTGCAATCACTTTATCGTTTGAGGATAAGGATGGAACCGAAGAATCCTTCAGCAGCCTTTTGCTCGATTTAACACAAAACAAATTAAAGCAGACAGCAGCGAGATTGTTTCACTACTTATACCGGACACAAAAGAGGAGCCTTGACCATTTGCAGTCGGTTTCCACATACCAAATCCAACAGTATTTGAAAATTGATTACTTTTCAAAGCGCAACTTGGAGTTGACAGAAACCATTCGTTCCAAAGGGAAAAAAGGTTCGCTGCTTTGGCTGCTTGACGGAACCATGACCGCAATGGGCGGCCGGATGCTCAAGCAGTGGATCGATCGGCCGCTTATCGACAAGCACGAAATCATTCGCCGGCAAAACTTGGTGGATACCTTGATCCAGCATTATTTTGAACGACAGGATCTTCGGGAGAAATTAAAGGAAGTCTATGATTTGGAACGTCTTGCCGGACGGGTGGCATTTGGGAATGTCAATGCCCGCGATTTGGTGCAGCTTAAGCGTTCTCTAACGCAAATTCCTTTTTTAAAAGAAATCGTTCGCCAGTTTGAAACGGAAGAAGCAGTGGAGCTCGCAGAACAATTGGATCCGGTTGAAGAAGTCACCGATTTATTGGAGCAGGCAATTGTCGATAACCCACCGCTATCATTAAAAGAAGGCAATATGATTCGCGACGGCTATAACGCCCAGCTTGATCAATTCCGCGATGCAAGCCGCAATGGCAAGACATGGATCGCCCAGCTTGAACAAAAAGAACGGGAAAAAACGGGCATCAAATCACTGAAAGTGGGCTACAATCGTGTATTTGGCTATTATATCGAGGTGACGCGGGCCAATTTGCATCTTTTGCAGGAAGGGCAATATGAACGAAAACAAACTTTAACAAATGCAGAACGGTTCATTACCCCGGAATTGAAGGAAAAAGAGGCATTGATTTTACAAGCAGAGGAAAAAATTGGCGAGCTTGAGTATGAACTGTTTACTAACATTCGTGAGACAGTAAAAGAATATATTCCAAGACTGCAATCATTGGCAAAAAATGCAAGCAAGCTTGATGTATTGCAATGCTTTGCTCAAGTGAGCGAAGAACGGCGCTTTGTAAAACCGCAATTTTCCGAAGAACGTCGCATTGTCATTAAAGACGGACGCCACCCGGTTGTTGAAAAAGTTCTGAATTCCCAGGAATATGTTCCAAATGACTGTTATATGGACAGTGAGAGAGAAGTTTTATTAATCACCGGACCGAATATGTCAGGGAAAAGCACCTATATGCGCCAAATTGCTTTAATTGCCATACTTGCTCAAATCGGCTGCTATGTCCCGGCAAATGAAGCGGTCTTGCCGATTTTTGACCAGGTTTTTACTCGGATCGGAGCTGCGGATGATTTAATTTCCGGGCAGAGTACGTTCATGGTCGAAATGCTTGAGGCAAAAAATGCAATAACAAACGCAACGCAAAACAGTTTGATTTTGTTTGATGAAATTGGTCGTGGCACATCAACCTATGATGGAATGGCTTTAGCCCAGGCAATGATTGAATATATTCATAACCGAATCGGCGCAAAAACCTTGTTTTCAACTCATTACCATGAACTGACGGTTTTAGAAGAAAATTTACCGAAATTGAAAAACGTCCATGTCAGTGCCGTTGAGCACAATGGCAAAGTGGTGTTTCTTCATAAAATTAAGGAAGGCCCTGCAGATAAAAGCTATGGAATTCATGTGGCACAATTAGCGGAACTGCCCAATGAATTAATTGCCCGCGCAGAAGAAATTTTACAAGAATTAGAAGCGGAGCCAATGCCACAACCGTCAGCAGTTGCCATCAAAGAAGAATACCATGAGCCATCCGGCCAGCTGTCGTTTTTCGATGAACCGAAGGAAATAGATCAGTCCCATACACCGTCGGCAAAAGAAAAACGAGTTTTGGAACAACTGAAAAAGCTGGATATTTTAGATATGACACCGCTGCAAGCGATGAATACATTGTACGAGCTGCATAAAAAAATAAAAAGCTAGGAGGTGTTGACGGTGGGAAAAATCATTCAGCTTGATGATGCTTTATCGAATAAAATTGCGGCTGGGGAAGTAGTCGAGCGGCCTGCCTCCGTTGTCAAAGAGCTTGTTGAAAATTCGATTGATGCAGGCAGCACGGTTATTGAAATTGAGGTAGAAGAAGCGGGTCTTGCAAAAATCCGGATTACCGACAATGGAGCCGGTATTGAAGAAGACGATGTTTTGAAGGCGTTTCGGCGCCATGCGACGAGCAAAATCAAGAATGAGACTGATTTGTTTCGCATCCGGACGCTAGGTTTTCGCGGTGAAGCTCTGCCAAGTATTGCCTCTGTTTCAAGGCTTGAAATGAAAACATCAACCGGTGAAGGTGCGGGAAATTTGGTTGTCATTGAGGGCGGCAACGTAATCACGTTTGATAAAGCTTCAAGCAGAAGAGGAACGGATATAACGGTCACAGATTTATTTTTTAACACACCTGCACGCTTAAAGTATATGAAGACGATTCATACAGAACTGGGAAATATTACGGATGTGGTGAACCGTTTAGCACTTTCGCATCCGGAAGTCGCCTTTCGTCTAGTTCATAATGAGCGCAAACTGCTGCAAACAAATGGAAACGGCGATGTTCGTCAAGTACTTGCGGCCATTTACGGGTTTGGCATTGCCAGACAGCTCGTCCCGATCAAAGGAGAGTCGCTTGATTTTACGATCAGCGGCTACGTCTCCATGCCGGAAGTCACACGGGCATCCAGAAATTATATTTCTACGATGATCAATGGCCGGTTTATCAAAAATTACCCGCTTGTTAAAGCGATTCAGGAAGGTTATCATACGCTTCTGCCAATAGGGCGCTTTCCACTTGTCCTTCTCAATATCCAAATGGATCCGCTGCTCGTCGATGTCAACGTACATCCAGCGAAAATGGAAGTCCGAATCAGTAAAGAAACAGAGCTAAACGAACTTGTCAGTAAGACGATCAGGGACACATTTAAAAAGAAAGAACTGATTCCGACTGGCTTTGCACCGGTGAAAAAAGAACAGCCGAAAACAGAGCAAACATCCATGGTGCTGGACGAAACATCGTATAGAAACACGGAAGTTTCTTCGCAAAACTTGCCGGATTTCCCGGAAGAAGTACTGGAATCACGACCAAAACTGGAGGAGGGAAAGATGACTCCGGTTTTGAAAAAATTACCCGAAGACGGTAAAGATTCGGCTAAGATGGAGTACACTTTCTATGAGCCTGAATCTGTTTTCACTTCAAATGCTGAGAATGTAACCGAAGTGGAAGACCCTGCTTTCATTGAGGCCGAGTCAGTAAAGACTGACAGCAGGGTACCGCCGCTTTATCCGATTGGTCAAATGCACGGAACATATATTTTTGCCCAAAACGAAAGAGGGCTATACATCATTGACCAGCATGCTGCACAGGAACGGATTAAGTACGAATATTTCCGGGAAAAAGTCGGCCAAGTTGAAAGTGAACTGCAGGAAATGCTTGTGCCGATTACGTTCGAATATTCAGCGGATGAGTATATGAAAATTATTGAATACAGACACGAGTTAGAAAAAGTGGGTGTGTTTCTTGAAGAATTCGGAATAAACAGTTTTATTGTCCGCTCCCATCCACAGTGGTTTCCAAAGGGAGAAGAAAAGGAAACGATCGAAGAGATGATCGAGCAGCTGCTAGCGATGAAAAAAGTCGATATCAAAAAATTGCGTGAAGAAGCGGCAATCATGATGAGCTGCAAAGGGTCAATTAAAGCAAACCGCCACCTTCGAAACGATGAAATCCAGGCGCTGTTAAATGATTTAAGGAAGGCTTCCGATCCGTTTACCTGCCCGCACGGCAGGCCGATTCTTATTCATTATTCGATTTATGATATGGAGAAGATGTTCAAGCGGGTGATGTAATGGCAAAAAAGGCGGGACCCTTGAAGTCGAAGGGTTTTGCCTTATTTTTAACGAATGCCCAGAAATGAATCCTTGGGAAATACGTCGGCTGTCTTTCTATAAAGGTCTACTGTTTCTTTTCTTTGATAAGATTAATCTCCAGTTCTGCATCTGCAACTTTTCGATTGACAAAAACAACACCTTTGCGAATCGAATGGATTTCACCCAAAAGAAGATTATCTGCATTGAGGTTTTCCACCTGATAGGCATCTAGTTTTTCTGAAAGCTTGTCCAGTTTTTGATTTGTTAATTTAAAGTTCTTTTCAGTTTTTTGCTCAAAGCTGCTTAATCGTTCATCCGTTTTCTGTTCAAAGCCGCTTAATCGTTCATCCGTTTTCTGCTCAAAGCTGCTTAAACGTTCATCCGTTTTCTGTTCAAAGCTGCTTAAACGTTCATCCGTTTTCTGTTCAAAGCTGCTTAAACGTTCATCCGTTTTCTGTTCAAAGCTGCTTAAACGTTCATCCATTTTTTTCTCAAAGCCACTTAATCGTTCATCCGTTTTCTGCTCAAAGCTGTTTAAACGTTCATCCGTTTTCTGTTCAAAGCTGCTTAATCGTCCATCCGTTTTCTGTTCAAAGCTACTTAATCGTTCATTTAATACGCTAATCTCTTTTTGAATGGGCTGGATTGCTTCGTTAATTACAGATTCGAGCATTGCTTTTAAATCGTTATTCATTCATGCCAACCTCCTATAAAATTTTTTAGTCATCTCCCGCAGCTTTTCTTCACTTGTTCTTATCGGTGATTCTTTCACTTATTATAAAATACTTCAACCATTTTTATTTCTTTTCTCGATGGTATCCAAAACGTGGCCTACTTGGCTCGTTTTCATTCACGAAGTTCCGTTTCCTGTTCAAGAGACCTGAGAGCTAGGGATTCCAGAATTTTATCTTGGCGTTCCTGACCTTGAATTAAGATTTGTTGTGTTTCTTTTATGCTTGTGATCACTCCACGAATATTGTGCACGTCCATTGAAAGTGACTCTAATTTTGCATCTGTATTTTCTTGACGATCTCGGATAGCTCGGACAATTTGATTGAGTTCTTTTTGACCTGATTCTAACATTTCTAATTTATTCAAAATCAAATCTAACTTCTGTTCCATCATTATTCTCCTCGCTTTTTATTTATTTTTCCTTTGACTTCCTAAGAAATAGATTTCCAAACACAAAAAACATACTAAGTTAAGAGTACCATTTTTCGTACTGGTTAGAAACGTAAATTTGTATGAACTTGTATTGCAGTGGTAGAAACAAAAATAAAAAACGTTCACAAAACATTGGACAGGATCAAAAGCAATACAGCATCGATTTTACGAATTTCTGTTGGCACAACAAATGCAGCGATCTTGAATTTTTCACTACGATATAAAAAATGCCAGTGCTTTTGTCAACGATCAAAAGTACTGACATTTTTTTGCCGATATTATTTGATTGCCTGCTGAAGTTTGTGAATATATTGCAATGCTTTTCCTGTACCGATGGCAACGGACTCAAGCGGGCTCGGTGCCAGGTGAACAGGAACAACGATTTCTTTGCTAAGCCATTCTTCCATTCCTTTTAGCAAAGCACCTCCGCCTGTTAAAATAACCCCGCGGTCGACGATATCGCCGCTTAATTCAGCAGGGCAATCTTCTAGGGTTGCCCGAATAGCTTCTAAAATTTGTAATAGAGCCTCTTTCATCGCTTTTTGAATCTCATAGGAGGATAAAGTTACGGTCTTCGGAAGCCCGGTTACTAGATCGCGGCCGCGAATGTCCATAAATTGTTCTTCATGATCAACAAGCGCATAGCCAATTTCCATTTTAATGTTTTCAGCCGTCCGTTCTCCAATGAGTACATTGTATTCTTTGCGAACATGCTGAACGATGTCATCATCAAGCCTGTCACCGGCAACTCGAATGGAATGACAGGCGACAACACCGCCAAAGGAAATAATGGCTACTTCCGTCGTACCGCCGCCGATATCAACAATCACATTGGCCACCGGTTCATCTACAGGCAAACCTGCACCGACTGCTGCAGCCACTGGTTCTTCAATCAGGTGAATTTTTTTCGCACCTGCATTGCGGACAGCATCATGGATGGCACGGCGTTCAACACTCGTAGACCCTGAAGGAGTGCAGACAACGACATTCGGTTTGCGCATGGAAAAGCCCATTTTCTTGGCCGCTTTGCGCATAATATGCTTAAGCATATCTGTAGTAATATCATAATCGGCGATAACGCCATCTTTTAATGGGCGAATCGCTACTATTCGGCCTGGTGTTTTACCGATCATATCCTTTGCTTCTTTTCCAACCGCCAAGACATTTTTCGTTACGGTATCAATCGCGACAACAGAGGGCTCGTTTAAGGTAATTCCTTTATTTTTGCTGTATACCAATATATTTGCAGTCCCTAAATCAATCCCAATTTCAGCATTCGACAACATTTTTTCACCCTGTTTCTATAATTTCTACAAAATAGTCTTCACTTTACCCTACCACGAATAGGGGGGCAGCGAAGCAAATGTAAACAAATCGTTAACCGAATGTAATTTCCCGTGAAAAAATTAAGCGAAATGTAATATGAAAATTGCATAAAACCATCTTTTTTTGTTCATAATGATTTGATGTTCTACTGCATTTGATTTTTATGTTACGATAGAAAAAGAGAAGATCGAAGTCTTCCGTTCAAAACTGGATAAACGTAAAGGCAGTGAGACAAAATTTGGATGTAAAACAAAAGCTGCTGGTGATCATTGGTCCAACTGCGGTAGGAAAAACAAAACTAAGCATTGAACTGGCCAAACGATTTAATGGTGAGATTATCAGTGGGGATTCAATGCAGATTTACAAAGGGATGGATATTGGAACGGCCAAAATAAAGCCAGAGGAAATGGAAGGGGTTCCCCACTATTTAATTGACATTAAAGATCCATCCGACCGTTTTTCTGTTGCCGAGTTTCAAGAACTGGTCAGGGCGAAAATCAGCGATATTGGCAAAAGAGGAAAACTTCCCATCATTGTGGGCGGAACAGGTCTATACATTCAGTCGGTTTTGTATGATTACCAGTTTTCCGAAGCGCCTGGAGACGATGTGTTTCGGAGAGAATTAGAACAAAAAGCGAGACAAAAGGGGAATGAAGTTCTCCACAAGGAATTGGCCAAAGTGGATCCTGACAGTGCCCGTTTGCTTCATCCCAACAATCTGCGCAGGCTGATCAGATCGCTGGAAATCTACCATTGTACTGGAAAGACAATGAGTGAATGGCAAAAAGATCAAAAACATGATTTGTTGTACCATACCGCTATTGTCGGGCTTACGATGGATCGCGAAAAACTGTATGAACGGATCAATACCCGAGTGGACATCATGATGAAGGAGGGCCTCCTCGAAGAAGTGCGAAAATTTTATGAGGAAGGGCTGCGTGATTGCCAATCGATTCAGGCCATCGGCTATAAAGAATTTTATGATTATTTTGACGGGAAAGTTTCATTGGAAACAGCAATTGAAAACTTAAAGCAAAATTCCCGGCGCTATGCAAAAAGGCAATTTACTTGGTTTCGCAATAAAATGAGTGTAGAATGGTTTGATATGACAGACACCAATCCTTTTTCAAAAAAAATAATGGCAATTTCACGTTATGTGGAAGGAAAGCTCGGAATAAAATCGAATACATATTAGTAGAGATAAAAGAGGAGGATTTATCAGATGAAAACATCAATTAATATCCAAGATCAATTTTTAAACCAATTGCGCAAGGACGGCACAAATGTGACGGTATTTTTATTAAATGGATTCCAAATCAGAGGTCAAATAAAAGGCTTTGATAATTTTACAGTGCTTTTCGAATCGGAAGGCAAGCAGCAATTAGTTTTTAAACACGCAATCTCAACTTTTGCACCGCAAAAAAATGTGCAGTTGGAACTGGATCCCCAGTAAGGATTGACTAAATACAAATAATTTTTTCGGGCCCGCAGCAAAAGCTGACGGGCTATTGTCGTTTCTTGGCCAAACAGCAGCCGGAAAATGTTTTAATGAAATACGCAAGTAATGAATACATATAAGTTGAAGCATTGTTTCTATAAAACGGTCTAAATTTTGGTCCATAAAACGGTTTTAGTACATGACCATTGGAGCATACATTGCTGGCAGAATGAGAGGTGATAGCTTTGGATCAACCGATTCGAATGAAGAGCAACGGTCAAATCAGCATTGTCCTTAATTCGCAGAAACGAAAATCGCCTGCAAAAGACTTGCCGGATTTTCAAGTTGTTCCAAAGGATATTCCACCGGAACATGAGGCGTTAAAAGAGATTGAAGACGAGCTTGGAACCCTGGTTGGAATGGAAGAAATGAAACGGATGATAAAAGAAATTTATGCGTGGATTTATGTGAACAAAAAGCGCGAGGAAATGGGGTTAAAAGCGCGTAAACAGGCGCTCCATATGATGTTTAAAGGTAACCCCGGCACGGGTAAAACAACAGTTGCGCGGTTAATTGGCAAGCTTTTTTTGAAAATGAATGTTTTATCAAAAGGGCATTTGATTGAAGCGGAGCGGGCTGATCTTGTTGGCGAATATATTGGCCATACGGCTCAGAAAACACGTGACCTAATCAAAAAAGCGCAAGGTGGCATATTGTTTATTGATGAAGCCTATTCATTGGGAAGGGGCGGCGAAAAAGATTTCGGCAAGGAAGCAATCGACACGCTTGTCAAACATATGGAGGACAAACAGCATGAATTTATTCTCATTCTTGCAGGCTACTCCCGCGAAATGGACTATTTTTTAACATTAAATCCGGGCTTGCATTCCCGATTCCCGCTTGTGATCGATTTTCCTGATTATGATGTTCATCAATTAATGGAAATAGCCAAACGGATGCTAATTGAACGGGAATATTCATTCAGTCATGAAGCAGAGAGAAAGCTGAAGGAGCATTTAACATGGGCAAAAGGGATGCTCGGTCCCGTTCGCTTTTCAAATGGGCGCTATGTCCGCAATATTATTGAAAAGTCTATTCGCGCCCAAGCGATGCGGTTGTTGATGATCAATCAATATGACCGCCAAGAACTAGTGACACTACGAAGCAATGACCTAGTATTTGAAGTTGAACATAATGAATAAAAAATCGATGGACGCTGAACCATCGGTTTTTTTGTGGGTTGGCGAAATAAAATGTTTCTTTCCTATAAAAATGTGCATGAGCGATTAGAAAAGCGGAAATTGTAGGAATGGGTGTTTTTTTGCTATGATGGGAAAAGATGAAAAGCAAAGAAGGTGGTCGTTTGGAACAAAACGCAGAAGTTGAAAAAGCGATTCTTGTTGGTTGTCAAACAATGATGATAGATGATTTGCGCTTTGCCTATTCGATGGAAGAATTGGCTTCATTAACGGAAACAGCGAAAGGCAAGGTGTTGACTTCAGTCACGCAAAAGCGCGAACGGCTTCACCCGGCGACTTATATCGGGAGTGGAAAGGTAGAAGAAATGAATGCGCTCGTTCAGGAATTGGGAGCGGATTTGGTTATTTTTAATGACGAATTGTCCCCTAGCCAAAAGCGAAATCTTTCTGCAGAATTGGAAGCGCGCATTATTGACCGAACGCAGTTGATCCTTGATATTTTTGCCCAAAGAGCCCGGTCGAAAGAAGGAAAACTTCAAGTCGAACTTGCACAGCTTGAGTACATGCTGCCCCGCTTAGGCGGGCAAGGAGTTGAACTATCCCGGCTTGGTGGGGGAATCGGGACGAGGGGTCCCGGGGAAACCAAACTGGAATCAGATCGCCGTCATATTCGCCGGCGGATTGATGACATCAAATCCCAACTCGAAACCATTGTTCAACATCGGGAACGTTATCGGGAAAGGAGAAAGAAAAACCGGGCTTTTCAAGTTGCAATTGTTGGCTATACAAATGCCGGAAAATCAACGCTCTTTAATCGCCTGTCAGAAGCGGAATCGTATGAAGAGAACCAGCTTTTTGCGACCCTTGACCCAATGACAAGAAAACTGATTTTGCCAAGCGGTTTTGTTTTGTTAATCACGGATACGGTCGGCTTTATACAAGATCTGCCAACCTCGCTGATCGCCGCATTTCGCTCAACATTGGAAGAAGTGAAAGAGGCGGACTTGCTTTTGCATGTGGTGGATATGTCCAATCCGGATTATTTCCATCATGAAAAAACGGTGAATCAGCTGCTGGAAGAGCTGGATGTAAAAGAAATTCCACAATTGACCGTATACAATAAGAAAGATATCCGTCATCCGAATTTTGTTCCGACAGCAACAACACCAACTGCTTTTATAAGTGCTTTTGACGAAGACGACCGATCCCAGTTAAAGAAGAAGTTGGAAGAAGTGATTATTGGGATGATGGACGCCTACCATGTTCAAATTCCTTCCAGCGAAGGCAAATTGCTCTCCTTATTAAAAAATGAGACCATTTTACGAGAGCTAAAATTTAATGAAGAAAATGAATTGTATTTTTGCCGCGGTTTTGCGCCAAAAGAGCATCCTATAGCAGGACAGCTAGAGAAATACAAAGTTTAGAATGGAGCAGGAAAATGTATCAACATTTACAGTTTGGGGAAGAGCTGCGCAAACGGGTAACCGAAGTGGAGCAACGAATTGGGAACATTCACCGTAAAATGGATGAAAGGAGTGAAAGCAACCAGTTTAGAGTTTTGCAAAGTTTTCAAAAACATAAAGTAAGTGATTCTCATTTTATCCCGTCAACAGGTTACGGTTATGATGACAGCGGGCGCGATACGTTAGAAAAGATTTATGCAGATGTTTTTGGAGCTGAAGCAGGCATTGTTCGTCCACAAATCATCTCAGGAACCCATGCGATCTCAATTGCCTTGTTTGGAATTTTGCGTCCAGGCGATGAACTATTATACATAACAGGGAAGCCATATGATACCCTTGAGGAAATTGTCGGTATCCGCGGAAATGGTGTCGGTTCACTAAAAGAATTTGGAATTGGCTATGACAGCGTTCCATTAACTTCAAAAGGTGAAATTGACTGGAAAAAGGTTGAGGCTAAAATTAGCCCAAAAACCAAAATGATAGGGATTCAACGGTCAAAAGGCTATGCGACAAGGCCATCTTTTACCATTCGTCAGATCAAGGAGATGATTGAGTTTGTAAAAGAAATCAAAAAAGACGTGGTTGTATTTGTGGATAACTGCTATGGAGAATTCGTTGAAGAACAGGAACCTTGCCATGTTGGAGCAGATTTAATGGCGGGGTCGCTCATTAAAAATCCGGGCGGTGGTCTTGCAAAAACAGGCGGATACATTGTTGGAAATAAAAAATTGGTTGAGGCCTGTTCATATCGGATGACTTCACCAGGGATCGGAGCAGAGGCAGGTGCGTCGCTTTACAGTCTGCAAGAAATGTACCAAGGTTTTTTCTTAGCACCGCATGTTGTTGCCGAAGCGCTGAAAGGAGCTGTTTTTACAGCAGCAATGCTTGAAACATTTGGGATGAAATCAACACCGAAATGGGATGCAAAAAGAACGGATTTAATTCAGTCTGTTGAATTTAATGACCGTGATAAAATGATTGCCTTTTGCCAGTCAATTCAGTTTGCATCGCCAATTAATTCCCATGTAACACCCTATCCAAGCTATATGCCGGGGTATGAAGACGATGTGATCATGGCAGCAGGGACATTTATTCAGGGGGCAAGCATTGAACTTACCGCTGACGGACCGATTCGGCCACCGTATACAGCTTATGTCCAAGGCGGACTGACATATTCCCATGTTAAGATGGCAGTATGCCTGGCACTCGATCATTTGGCTGCAAAAGGGTTTATTCACCTAAATGAAAAATGATGTGAGAAAAACTAACATTTGATTGACAAGAAATTTTACATCAAATATAATGACAATATGAATTAAATCAAAACTTGCCGATTGGCGAGTCCCCTGGGACGAAGATAGAGGCGTAGTGAATTTATGCTTATCACTATTTATGGATATAAATTCTGATAAGCCAAGCAAAAGGAGGAGAAACCTTGGGTGGAAGTGAAATACGCCGTTCAATGCCGTTGTTTCCCATCGGAATCGTGATGCAACTGACGGAATTATCCGCTCGGCAGATCCGCTATTACGAGGAACATCAATTAATTTCTCCTGCCAGAACAGACGGCAACCGCCGTATGTTTAGTTTAAATGATATCGATCGGCTATTAGAAATTAAAGACTTAATCGATCAAGGACTAAATATGGCAGGGATTAAGAAGGTATTATTGGTAAATGAGCAGCCGCTTGCAACTCAAGACCTCCAGCAGCAACCCGAAAAAGCGAAACGTGACCTGACAGATGATGAATTGCGAAATCTGCTTCGCAATGAATTGTACCAAGCAGGCCGATTCAACCGCTCATCATTGCGTCAAGGCGACATGTCTCGTTTTTACCTAAATTAAATTAAACTATTTTTGGAGGTAAGGAAATGGCAAAGTATACGAGAGAAGATATCATTCGAATCACGAAAGAAGAAAATGTTAAATTTATTCGTTTACAATTTACTGATATCCTTGGAACAATTAAAAACGTTGAAATTCCAATCAGCCAATTAGAAAAAGCTCTCGATAACAAAATGATGTTTGATGGATCTTCAATTGAAGGTTTCGTGCGAATTGAAGAATCAGATATGCTTTTATATCCGGACTTAAATACTTTTGTCATTTTCCCGTGGACTGCTGAGAAGGGAAAAGTAGCAAGGTTTATCTGTGACATTTATACTCCGGAAGGGAAACCGTTCGAAGGCGATCCGCGTAACAATTTAAAACGCGTTTTGAAAGAGATGGAAGAAATGGGCTTCACGAATTTCAACCTTGGACCAGAGCCGGAATTCTTCTTGTTTAAATTGGATCAAGTTGGTGAACCTACTTTAGAATTGAACGACAATGGAGGATACTTCGACTTGGCTCCTACTGACCTTGGCGAAAACTGCCGCCGTGATATCGTGCTAGAGCTTGAAGAAATGGGCTTTGAAATCGAAGCTTCTCACCATGAAGTGGCACCTGGACAGCATGAAATTGACTTCAAATACGCAGATGCAATTACAGCTTGTGACCATATCCAAACATTCAAACTTGTAGTTAAAACCATTGCCAGAAAACATGGCTTGCATGCTACTTTCATGCCAAAACCATTATTCGGCGTAAACGGATCTGGTATGCACTGCAACCTTTCTTTATTCAAAGACGGACAAAATGCATTCTATGAGCCAACAGGTGATCTTGAGTTAAGTGACACAGCTCGTCAATTCATCGCAGGAATTCTAAAACATGCGCCAAGTTTCACAGCTGTTACCAACCCAACTGTAAATTCATACAAGCGACTTGTTCCTGGATATGAGGCACCTTGTTATGTTGCATGGTCTGCACGTAATCGTTCTCCGTTAATTCGAATTCCAGCTTCACGCGGTATGAGCACACGTGTTGAGGTACGCAGTGTTGACCCATCTGCAAACCCATACCTTGCAATGGCTGTTTTGCTTAAAGCAGGATTGGATGGTATTAAGAACAAATTAACACCTCCAAATGCTGTTGACCGCAACATCTATGTAATGAACAAACAAGAAAGAATCGCAGAAGGCATCATCGATCTTCCAGCAACATTGGCAGCTGCGTTAGATGAATTGAAAAAAGACGAAGTTATCACTGCCGGTCTTGGCGAACACATCCTTGAGCATTTCCTTGAAGCAAAAGAAATTGAATGGGATATGTTTAGAACAGCCGTTCACCCTTGGGAGAGAGAGCAGTATTTGCAAATGTATTAATAACAAAAAGTCCTGGCGCACAATGCATCAGGACTTTTTGTTCTAAGCTTACTACTGTACATTTTGGGATTCTATTAGAAAAATCGCAAATTGGCAATAAAATAAAAAAGCACGTTGAATAGTAGCGTGCTTTTTGAAAATTTAAGTAATGAATACTCTGCTAGAGTATTAATGAATCTGCCTGTAAACCCCGATGACTTTTCCAAGAATGGCAACATTCTTTAGGATTATCGGTTCCATTGTGGAATTCTCAGGCTGAAGGCGGATATAATCCTTTTCTTTAAAAAACCTCTTGCATGTTGCTTCATCTTCCTCTGTCATCGCTACAACAATATCTCCATTGTTAGCAGTTTTTTGCTGTCTTACAATGACATAGTCACCATCAAGAATTCCGGCTTCAATCATGCTGTTTCCCATAATTTCGAGCATAAAGACTTGATCCTCATGAGGTGCGAGTCTTTCTGGCAGCGGGAAATACTCTTCAACATTTTCAATCGCCGTTATCGGCAGACCAGCTGTTACTTTACCAACAACTGGAACATTGACAACATTGCTTTTTGGAATCGTTGTACTTTCATCCACTTCAAGAATTTCAATTGCTCTTGGTTTTGTTGGATCTCTTCTAATTAGTCCTTTGCTCTCCAATCTTGCCAAATGTCCGTGAACTGTTGAACTGGAAGCAAGGCCAACAGCTTCTCCTATTTCCCGAACAGATGGCGGATAACCCTTTTTTTTAACTTCCCCTTTTATGAAATCAAGGATATCCTGCTGCCGCTTTGATAATTTTGTCATATCAGATGCACCTCGCCTGGTTAATGTTAACTTTATTATAGCATGCGAGATAATTTTATACAAACATAAGTTCGAATTTTGGTTGACAGAAAACAAACGTTCGATTTATAATAAAAGCATAGAAGCGAACATATATTCTAAAAATGGAGTGTTGATAAATGAAGAACTTGTGGAATCGCTATTCATATGCCATTATTTTAGTTATCCTGAGCTTTGGTTCAGCTCTTATTATTTATTTTCAATCCAACTCATTTCATAAAGAAAATTATGTCAATATTACCATTGCTGAAGGAGATTCACTCTGGAAAATCGCAAAAGAATATTCCCAAACATCCTCATTTTCGCATGATCAGTTCATCAGCTGGGTGAAAAAGCACAATCAAATAGAAGGAGATTTGATATACCCGGGCGAAAAAATTGCCATCCCGGTTAAAAATAATGAAGTTGGAGCAAAAGAATTTGCCAGCGCAGCAAAATAAGCAGATAGAAAGGTTCTGAAGGACATGAAGGCAATCATTTACTGCCGGGTTAGCACTGAAAAGTCTACACAAGACACATCGTTAACCAGACAAAAAGAAGAACTTGAAACCTTTGCAAACAAACACCAATTCGAAGTAATAAAAATCATTGAGGAGAGGCATAGCGGGTTTGATGTCGATCGGGAAGGAATAATCGAGGCGCTTGCCCTGTTTAAAGATAAGCAGGCAGAGGCTCTTTTAATACAGGATGATACCCGGCTAGGGAGGGGCCACTCAAAGATAGCCTTGCTACATGAACTGCGTAAAATGGGCATTGCCGTTTTTACCATCCAAGACCATGGAGAAATTTACTTGGCAGATGCTGATTTAATGGTACTTGAAATTTTAAGTGCGGTTGAAGAATTTCAACGAAAAATTGCAAATTTGAAAATCAGCAGGGGAATCACCCGGGCGATTAAGGATGGTTTCGAACCGCACAAGAATTTATCCAATCTTCACCTTGGCGGGAGAGAAAAAAAGGAAGTGCCGGTGGAGGAAATAATAAACTTGCGGAAAAAGAATCTTACCTTTCATGAAATTGCTGCCACGTTAAGAGGCTTGGGTTTTGATGTAAGTAAGGCAACCGTACATAGAAGGTATAAAGAATATATGGATGCAGCAGAAAAGCAAACAAAAAACGAATGGTAGAACAAGTAAATTAAAAAAGGAACTCCATTGAGTTCCTTTTACCGATGAAACTTCAAGATTTTTTACTGAAGTGAGATCCAGATGCTCTTCACTTCTGTATAGTTAGCAAGAGCATACGATCCCATCTCACGTCCGATACCAGATTGCTTATATCCTCCAAATGGAGAGGCTGCATCAAAAGCATTGTAACAGTTTACCCAAACAGTACCAGCACGAAGTTTTCCAGCAATGTAATGGGCTTTTGCAACATCGCGAGTCCAAACACCCGCAGCTAGTCCATATTCGCTATTGTTTGCTCGGTCAATTAATTCGTCCAAATCGTCATATGGCATCGCAGCGATTACCGGGCCGAAGATTTCTTCTTTGGCAATTGTCATTTCATCTCGGACATCTGCAAAAATCGTTGGGGAAACGAAGTAGCCTTGCTCTTGAGGCTTATTTCCCCCTGCAACCAGCTGAGCCCCTTCACTTAGTCCTTTTTCAATATATCCAAGAACCCTGTTTTGCTGTTCGGCTGAAACTAACGGCCCAATTTCTGTATCAGTATGGATTCCTGCTCCTTGCTTGATCTTTTTTGAATGGGAAGCCATATCTGCTACAACATTATCAAACTGCTTCTTCTGAATAAACACACGGGAACCTGCACAGCAAACTTGACCTTGGTTAAACATTACCCCGTTTAGAGCGCCGGGAATGGCTTTTGTTAAGTCTGCATCCGGAAGAATGATATTTGGCGATTTTCCGCCAAGCTCAAGGGTCACCCGTTTCAATGTTTTTGAGGCATTTGCCATTATGAGTCTTCCTACTTCGGTCGAACCGGTAAAGGCAATTTTATCAACCAAAGGATGTTCAACAAGTGGCTGGCCAGCTGTTTCACCAAATCCTGGAACAATGTTGACAACACCTGCCGGGAAACCGGCTTCCTGAATTAACTCCGCTAAGTAAAGTGCTGATAAAGGAGTCTGCTCGGCAGGTTTGAGTACAACCGTACATCCGGTTGCCAGTGCAGCACCAAGCTTCCACATGGCCATAAGAAGCGGGAAATTCCAAGGGATAATTTGTCCAACCACTCCAACTGCTTCATGACGTGTATAGTTAAAGTATGGACCATTAACAGGGATCGTCTGACCAACAATCTTAGTTGACCAGCCTGCATAATAGCGCATATGTTCAATAGCCAAAGGAACATCAGCATTTGTTGTTTCACGAATGGGTTTACCGTTGTCCAGCGTTTCCAGCTGTGCAAGTTCTTCCCTGTTTTCCTCCATTAGATCAGCGAGTTTATACATAAGACGGCTTCGCTCAGAAGCGCTCATTTTTGACCATGGGCTTTCATCAAATGCCTTCCGGGCAGCTTTGACTGCAAGGTCAATATCTTCTGCAAGTGCTTCAGAAACAGTGGCAAGCACTTCACCGGTTGCGGGATTATACGTGTCAAACGTTTTTTGGGCTTGACTTTCGACAAATTCACCATTGATAAACAGTTTTTTCTTTCCGCTTAAAAACCTTTCTACCTTTTCTTTTAAAACTACTGTAAGTTGACTCATTACAATTCCTCCTTAAAAGTAGTAAATAAAAAGCAGGTATGTTTTTCATGTAGTAAAACGTCGGAAACCTAAAAGATAGCGGTTACATTAGAATGTTAACACTGTGAGAATTATTAAATCAATACTAAATATTATAAATTTTTAGACAATTATCAACAAACACATATCCTAAAGCGCTGTTACTGACTATGAATACGAGATAAACTTTTTGATCACCATTCATTTTACGAGAAACCTTCATCCTTGTCAGACATCCATTTTTTTAGTAGAATCAGTTGTCAGACGAATACAAGGTTTAAGAGTGAAAGGAGAATATTAGTGCTTTCAAAAGACAAATTAGCAAGAATCAATGAACTTGCTAGAAAAGCTAAAACATCTGGGTTGTCGAAGATGGAGGCAAAAGAACAGACAAAATTAAGAAGTGAATATCTTTCGGCTTTCCGGTCATCGATGCTAAATACGCTTTCAAATGTTAAAGTTATTGACCCCGAAGGAAATGATGTAACACCTGAAAAGCTAAAAAGAATGCAAGAGAACAAACGTCTTCATTAACAAAAAAGAGGGATACAAGAATGTATCCTTTTACATAGGTTTCCATATTCCGCGCAAAATAAAAATAAATAGCTTTTTATGTCTTTCTTTAGCCCAATCTGTTGTATAAATTGATGGTGCACTATAATATTAAACTATAGTGATTAACTAGTGATCAAGAAAGGATGTTGTACATGTTTAATACAATTGATCAATTATCTGTTACTTCAATTCGCACACTTTCGATCGATGCGATTGAAAAAGCAAATTCCGGACACCCTGGAATGCCGATGGGGGCTGCTCCAATGGCGTACACACTATGGACCCGGTTTATGAACCATAATCCGAAAAATCCAAAATGGTTCAACCGGGATCGGTTTGTACTCTCTGCCGGACATGGTTCTGCATTGTTATACAGTTTGCTTCATTTATCCGGCTATAATGTTACAATAGAAGATTTAAAGCAATTTAGACAATGGGGAAGCAAAACACCGGGGCACCCTGAGTATGGACACACTGAAGGTGTAGAAGCAACGACAGGACCACTTGGCCAGGGAATCGCGATGGCAGTTGGTATGGCAATGGCGGAACGCCACACTGCCAGTGTTTACAATAAAGAAAATATTGAATTGATTAACCATTTTACATATGCAATTTGCGGTGATGGCGACTTAATGGAGGGTGTTTCTGCTGAGGCTGCATCGCTTGCAGGTCACTTAAAACTTGGTCGTCTAGTCGTGTTATATGATTCGAACGATATTTCGCTCGACGGCGAATTGTCCAAATCCTTTAGTGAAAGCGTAAAAGACCGTTTTACGGCATACGGCTGGCAATACCTTCGTGTCGAAGATGGAAACAATTTAGAAGAAATTGCGACTGTTTTGCAAGAAGCTCAAAATGATCTTGACCGCCCAACAATGATTGAAGTAAAAACCGTAATTGGCTACGGTTCTCCAAACCGGGCCGGTACGTCTGGTGTTCATGGAGCCCCGCTTGGAGCAGATGAATTGAAGCTTACAAAAGAGGCATATAAATGGACATTTGAAGAAGATTTTCATGTGCCTGAAGAAGTTTACGAAAACTTTAAAAACCTAATCGTGGAAAATGGCGCTAAGAAAGAAAAAGAATGGCAAGATTTATTTGCGCAATACAAAAACGAATACCCTGAACTCGCTGGTCAATTGGAAAGCGCCCTTAAAGGTGAACTTCCCGAGGGTTGGGATAAAGATATTCCAGTTTATAGTGAAGGGAAAAGCTTAGCAAGCCGTGCTTCTTCAGCAGAAGTATTAAACGGCATTGCGAAAAACCTGCCAATTTTTATTGGCGGTTCTGCCGACCTTGCCGGTTCAAATAAGACATTGATTAAAGGTTCAAATGATTTCATGCCTGGTTCCTATGAAGGCCGCAATATTTGGTTTGGCGTACGGGAATTTGCTATGGGTGCAGCCATGAATGGAATGGCACTTCATGGCGGTCTCAAAATATTTGGCGGAACATTCTTTGTGTTCTCTGATTACTTACGTCCAGCGATCCGGCTTGCTGCGTTGATGGGTCTGCCCGTGACATATGTGTTTACCCATGACAGCATCGCAGTTGGTGAAGATGGTCCTACACACGAACCAATTGAACAACTAGCTGCATTAAGGGCAATGCCTGGATTATCGGTTGTTCGTCCGGCAGATGGCAATGAAACAGCAGCCGCTTGGAAGCTTGCAGTTGAATCGACAGACAAGCCAACTGCTCTTGTCCTCACTCGCCAAAACTTGCCAACGATCAAAGATACTGATCGTACTGCATATGATGGGGTTTCGAAAGGAGCTTACGTGATTTCTCCAGCAGGAAAAGAAAGGCCGGATGCCTTGCTTTTAGCTACAGGTTCAGAAGTGGGTCTAGCGGTTGACGCACAAAAAGCTTTAGCATCTGAAGGAATCGACGTTTCCGTCGTCAGCGTGCCTTCTTGGGATCGCTTTGAAGCCCAATCGAAAGAATACAAAGAAACGATTCTGCCGAAACAAATCAAGAAACGCCTTGCAATTGAAATGGGATCTTCACTTGGCTGGCATAAGTATGTTGGCGATGAAGGTGACGTTTTAGCAATCGATACATTTGGTGCTTCTGCTCCAGGGGAAAAAATTATCGAGGAGTATGGCTTTACTGTCACAAATGTTGTGGAAAAGGTCAAAGCAATGCTTTCTCAAAAATAGAAATAGAAAAAAAGAGGATGGGCCACGTGCTCATTCTCTTTTTTGTGGTCTAGGAAAGGATAAATGTTTCAGGCTGAGGATGGAATCTAGCTCCAACACCATTTAGCCCTTAGACAAACATCATTCGACAAATTTTTTAAAAAGGGGGGGTTGACGTGCTTGTATATACAGGCTATACTTTAAAACATAGATTGTATATACAAGTAATAGAAATGTAAGCGGTATTTTAGTGAAAAAATGGGATCTTCTACGGATTGAAATCTCGAAGACATAGAGACGTTTAATTCGGAACAAATTCGGAAAAATAAGCTTAAGTGTGCACAGTTTACCGAAAAAACGTTCTTTTTTTGCTAAAAGGAAAGCGGTTTCGAAGGAAAGGTCGAATAGAGAAAGAATGACCAAAATCAGGAGGGAACAACATGGAACTGAAGAAAGCGGCAGAAGAAATCGTTGAAGCAGTAGGGGGAAAAGAGAATATTGCTGCAGCAACTCACTGCGTAACACGCCTTCGCTTTGCACTAAAAGACGAGGGGCTTGTCAACAAAGAAGAACTAGAAAATATTGATCTTGTAAAAGGATCCTTTTCGGCTAACGGACAGTTTCAAGTGGTTATTGGCCAAGGAACAGTTGATAAGGTATATGACGAAATGGTTCGCCAAACGGGGGTTGGTGAATCAAGCAAGCAAGATGTAAAAGATGCTGCTGTAAACAACTTAAATCCATTGCAGCGGGCAATTAAAACCTTGGCAGATATTTTTATTCCCATTTTACCTGCGATTGTTACAGCCGGTTTGTTAATGGGGATTAACAATATCCTTACAGGGCCAGGAATTTTTTATGATAAGTCTTTCGTTGAAGTTCACAAAAACTGGGCGGATTTTGCCGGAATTATTAATTTAATAGCGAATACATCTTTCGTCTTTCTCCCAGGGTTGATCGGCTGGTCGGCTGTTAACCGTTTTGGTGGTAATCCACTCTTAGGGATTGTACTCGGCTTGATGCTTGTCCACCCGGATTTATTAAATGCATGGGGCTGGGGAGCGGCAGAAGCGAAAGGACAAATACCAACATGGGACTTATTCGGTTTAACGATTCAAAAAGTTGGTTACCAAGGACAAGTATTACCTGTTTTAGTGGCATCATGGGTTCTTGCAAGTATTGAAAAATTCTTACGTAAACGGATTCCAGATTCATTGCAATTACTGCTTGTTGCACCGATCGCTTTATTGGTTACTGGATTTTTAGCGTTTATCATTATTGGACCTATTACCTTTACAATCGCACAATGGATTACAACATTGTTTGTTGGAATTTTCCACAATGCACCGGCTATCGGCGGCTTAGCCTACGGTATGATTTACGGTCCGCTTGTCATTACAGGGATGCATCATACGTTCCTTGCAGTTGACCTGCAATTAATCGGCAGCACGGGAACAACATTCTTATGGCCGATTCTCGTTATGTCAAATATTGCACAAGGTTCTGCAGCTTTGGCAATGGGATTATTGGCAAAAGACGAGAAACTAAAAGGATTATCGTTTACATCTGCTGTTTCCGCATACTTGGGCATCACTGAACCGGCTATGTTCGGGGTAAACTTACGCTTCCGGTATCCGTTTATCTCCGCAATTATCGGGGCAGGTATTGCCGGAATGTTCATTACGATCAATAAAGTAGTGGCTCCGTCAATTGGTGTGGGCGGTCTCCCTGGATTTTTATCGATTGTACCGCAAAAATGGGCTCCATTCTTTATTGGCATGGCCATTGCGATCATTGTACCGATCGTTCTTACCTTTATATGGGGAAAAGCAAAGAAACAAAAATAAGGAAAAGGATACCATTGGCATATTCTCTTTTGCCAATGGTCTCTTTCATATAGCAACTAAGAATACTTTACGGCGGTGATAGTGTGTCAGAACAATGGTGGAAAAAATCAGTAGTGTATCAAATTTACCCAAAGAGCTTTAAAGATACAAGTGGTAATGGAGTTGGAGATCTACAGGGGATTATCACAAAACTAGACTATTTAAAAACGTTGGGCGTTGACGTTATATGGTTAACGCCAATTTATGCTTCACCACAAAAAGATAATGGATACGACATCAGTGATTACTATTCGATCCATCAAGAATATGGGACAATGGCTGATTTTGACCAGCTTTTAACAGAAGCACATGAGCGGAACATCAAATTGATTATGGATATTGTTGTAAACCATACCTCGACAGAGCATGAGTGGTTCCGTGAGGCAAGTAAATCAATAGACAATCCGTTCCGCCAATTTTATATTTGGAAAAACGGTAAGGAAGACGGAAGTGAGCCGAATAACTGGGAATCGAAATTTGGCGGTTCAGCATGGCAATTTGACGAGCAAACAGGTCAATATTATTTGCATCTGTTTGATGTAACGCAAGCGGACTTGAATTGGGAAAACAACGAAGTGCGCAAAAAAGTCTACGAAATGATGAATTTTTGGCTTGAAAAAGGAGTAGATGGCTTTAGGCTTGATGTGATCAATCTCATTTCCAAAGACCAGCGCTTTCCGGACGATGACGGCACAGTACCTCCAGGGGACGGGCGAAGGTTTTACACAGATGGCCCCCGTGTGCATGAATTTATGAAGGAAATGAACAAGGAAGTTTTTGCGCGCAATGATGCCATGACAGTTGGCGAAATGTCTTCCACAACCATTGAAAACTGTATTCAATATTCCAATCCAGATAGCCATGAATTGAGCATGACATTTAATTTTCACCACTTAAAGGTGGATTATGTAAATGGCGATAAGTGGACGCTAGCTGACTTTGACTTTTTGGCATTGAAAAAAATATTGTCAAAATGGCAAGTCGAAATGCAGCGGGGCGGCGGTTGGAACGCATTGTTCTGGTGTAATCATGATCAGCCGCGAATTGTTTCCCGTTATGGGAATGATGGTGAATTCCGCGTCGAATCTGCGAAAATGCTGGCGACAACAATCCATATGATGCAAGGGACACCCTATATTTATCAAGGCGAAGAAATCGGTATGACCAACCCGAAATTTACATCCATTGACGACTATCGCGATGTGGAATCTCTTAATATTTATCAAATCAAAAAAGAACAAGGAATGCCTGAGCAGGAAATTTTGGAAATTTTAAAAAGCAAATCGCGTGACAATTCGCGTACGCCTGTGCAATGGGATGCAAGTAAACACGCCGGTTTTACGAGTGGAACACCATGGATACACCCGGCAAACAATTATCGCGAGATTAATGTGGCCAATGCGCTTGAAGATCGGAATTCAGTTTTTTACCATTATCAAAAGCTGATCCAGCTTCGAAAAGACTATGAGATTATTACGACTGGAGAATATCAGCTTTTAGTAGAAGAGGACAAACGCATTTTTGCCTATGTGAGAAAAGCGGAAAAGGAAACATTGCTGGTTGTAAGCAATTTTTATGGATCAGAAGCGGAGTTTTCCCTCCCGGAAAAGGTGAAAATTGAAGGGTTTACTCGACGCATTTTGCTGTCAAATTATCCGGATTCCTCGGATCAATTTGAGAAAATGACGTTAAAGCCATATGAATCGATTATTTTTCACCTGAAAAAATGATACAATAAATTGGGTGATTTGATGGTGAAGAATAAGTTTCAAATGATTTATCAGGAGATTGCGGCGCAGATAGAGGATGGTGTTTATCCGAAAAATTCAAGGCTCCCGTCAGAAAATGAGTTAGCGGAAAAATACGGGACATCGCGGGAGACTGTTCGAAAGGCGCTCAATCTTCTGTCGCAAAATGGCTATATTCAAAAGATTAAAGCAAAAGGTTCGATCGTACTTGATATCGGGCGGTTTGATTTTCCAATATCTGGACTTGTCAGTTTTAAAGAAATTAGCGAACGGGTGGACAAGCCGTTCCATACGACCGTCTATGAGCTCTATTGCATGAAACCGGATGAGTTTATTCAAAGACAGTTAAACTTAACGCCAAAAGATGAAGTTTGGAAAGTTGTGCGCTCAAGAGAAACAGAAGGCGAGAGAATTATTCTTGATATAGACTACTTCAATAAAAAGTTTGTACCTTCCTTGACGAAAGAAATTTGCGAAAAATCGATTTATCATTATTTGGAACATGAACGGCATTTAAACATCAGTTTTGCCAAAAAAGAAATTGTCGTTGAGGAATGTACACCTGAAGATCAAAAGTTTCTTGATTTAAAAGGCTATCAGCACGTCGTTGTTGTCCGCAATTTTGTTTATTTGGATAATGCGAGACTATTTCAATACACGGAATCAAGGCACCGACTGGATAAATTTCGGTTTGTTGATTTTGCTAGAAGAAGCAAGTGAGTATGGAGGCGCAAAGGGGCATACCCCTTGCGCCTAATTTATTTGTGTAAACCTGGAGACGCTGTGTTTAAAGAACTTCCAATTCCACGACTAATGCAAGCAACAGTTGCAAGAGAACTTGGATGTTGAGGGCGATTTGCGTGTCGGTCGTCGTAACATTGACATTTTTGGAGTTTTCAATGATCGTTTTTTGCAAGGTTACTTGCTGAACTTGCGAAGATTGCAACAATTCCTGGGTAATTTGTTCTGCCATCTGACCGTCAGCAATGGATAGGCGAACAACGACAAGAATTGCAGCTTGCAATGCAGCTTGAAGGGAAAGAGCTGCCTTTGTATCGGTCGTATTCACAGTAACATCACAAGAATCTTTAATTAAAATCCACTCTTGAGACAATTGATTCATCACTTGAGTTTGATTTGCTTGTTCAGTTGGTGCATGGTTGGCACAAAACTCTGCCATTGGGTGCTCCCTCTCAGGATCTAATGCTGACCAGCGTCGCTCCCGGTACTGGGATGGACAGACTAATTCACTCCCAACATCTCCTGCTCTACAAGTTCTTCTTACCATTTGAATTCCTCCCTTGTTTGATTTCCTTTCTAGCGTATGCTTGTCTACTATTTCCGGTTTGGACAAAACGACAACAGCAATCGTTTATTTTCTTCGATTCCGTTTCCGAAATTTAATTTCATTCCATTGATTCGAACTTGCTTGCGATTGGTTTCCTGCTAGCGGTGAAGGGGAAACAGGCGGATCGTTTTCAGTTATTTTTTTCTGCAGGTGATTAACTAGGTATTCTGCTCGATCTTTCAATGAATGGATCGATTCATTTAGCAGTTTCCGCTCTTGTTCACTTAATGAAGGTCTTTCCGTTGTAACCCCATATTTTTGTAAGGTTTTTGCAACGAGCAGCCTAAGGAGATTAGCCTGTGCATTTTGAATGTCCGCATTTTTTGAATCCATTTTTCAATCCCACCTTTTACAAATTCTTTAATAGAGTATGTTAGTAAAATAAAAAGGAATAAGCTAAAGGTGGAATTTATAGTGAAATGGTCATTTGCCATTGAGCTTCACGTTTGGTTACAAAATTCGATCGATTTATTGTGGCAACTTTTTGAAATTTATGAATTTCGACAATAATAGTGAAAGTTTTCTCCACCGTCAGACAAATGTTTTAGTATGCTTTTCTTATAATAGGAAAAAGAGGATCGTACGAAGGAGAGATTGTGGTGAGAAAATATCAACTCTATTTGATAGAAGATGAATTTGCCGCGCATTACTTCGGAAGAGAGCGGATGTTTTTCCAGCTTTTTCAGGAATACGGATTCGCAAAGGGAGAACTAAAAAACATTATTAAAAAACAAATTCACTATATTACGAAACCGCTACACGCCCTGAAAATCCGCCAGCTTATTCAGCAGCAGCTCGGTAAACGAAGAGGATTCCAATACGATCATGAGTCTTACATAATTGAATTGAACGGCAGACAAAGCAGAGCGGAATTGGAGATTCACGGGAATATGGTAACGATCGAAGCGTTCGGAAGCTATGAAGCAGAAACGATTTTTTTTGAGGTTCTAAGAAAATGTGAGCCATCCTTCTTGGCAATCGATTTTGAACATCAGCGATTCGGCTGGTTAAAACCGATTAAAGAAAGAAAATTTGTCTAATTGAATCAGATATTGTATTGTGGAGCAGATTTTAGTACACTGTAAATTAGACAACATGAAGGAGGAAAAATGCAATGGTGACCACGATTCTAGTAGGTATACTGGCTTTGGCAGCTGGTGTGGCACTAGGTTTTTTCATTGCTCGCAAATATATGATGAGCTATTTAAAGAAAAATCCGCCAATCAATGAGCAAATGCTGAAAATGATGATGATGCAAATGGGAATGAAGCCGTCCCAGAAGAAAATCAATCAAATGATGCAGGCAATGAACAAGCAGATGAAATAATTGGGACAAGCACTCATATGTATGGGTGCTTTTTTCATTATGAAAAAATGACCCCGATGTCATGTCTTTTTAAAAGTCGTGATTTTTTCGGGAAGGCAGTCATTACCAATTCAATGGCTGGAATATACTTTATTATATTGTTGGATCAGCAACATTCGGAATGAAATAAATCATTATCTTTTCGCGGTGGATTTTGGTAGAATTAAATGGAATACGATGAAGTGGGAGTGTTGAAATGGCGGATGTAAACATTTTTCTAGCTTTCGGAGCAGGGTTTTTAAGCTTTATCTCTCCATGTTGTTTACCTCTATATCCCGCTTTTTTATCTTACATTACAGGCATGTCTGTTGGTGAGTTGAAAAGTGAGAATGTCATGCTGCAAAAGCGAAGTTTGCTACATACTTTATTTTTTCTAATCGGATTTTCAATTATTTTTATCGCAATTGGCTTCGGGACATCGCTGATCGGCAGCTTTTTCCGAGAATACCAAGACTTGATTCGCCAACTGGGCGGAATCTTTATCGTTTTCTTCGGACTGATCGTAGTTGGTCTGTTCAAACCTGAATTTATGATGAAAGACCGCCGGTTTGAATTTAAAAACCGTCCGTCGGGCTATATTGGCTCTGTATTAATCGGAATGGCATTTGCTGCGGGCTGGACGCCGTGCACCGGGCCGATTTTGTCCTCTGTCATCTTGCTTGCCGCATCGAAGCCGGAATTTGGTGTCTTATACATGACCGCTTATTCACTCGGTTTTGCGATTCCGTTCTTTATTCTGTCCTTTTTTATTGGCCGTATGGGCTGGATCCGAAAACACAACACAAAGATTGTAAAAATTGGCGGATACATTATGATAGTCATGGGACTTGTGTTATTCTTTGACTGGATGACAAAAATCATTATCCTTTTTCAAGGAATGTTTGGCGGCTTTACCGGATTCTAATGCTTGAAATAACGGCTGTCACAGTTCGGTTCATTTGAATTTTCTGCAAAGATTCGCTATATTTGAGTGTAGTATATAGGAGAGAATCGAGCTGCGTAATTTAAATTGACACTAGACGACGGCACGAGGGGGAAATGCGGTGGCAAGAATATTCATCGTCGATGATGCAAAATTTATGCGGATGACATTATCCACTATTTTGACAAATGCTGGCCACGTAGTTGCCGGCGAAGCAGAAAATGGCAAAGAGGCGGTTGCAAAGTACCAGGAATTAAAGCCGGATCTTGTTTTGATGGATATAACGATGCCTGAAATGAGCGGTCTTGAAGCGGTCAAGCTGATTCGCAGCGAATTTGCCGACGCGAAGATCATCATGTGTTCCGCAATGGGTCAGCAGAAAATGGTGGTTGAGGCAATTGAGACGGGGGCAAAAGATTTTATCATAAAACCATTCGATGAAAGCCGCGTACTTGAAGCAATCAATAGAGTTTTAAAATAATAAGCCATTTTGGAATCTCCAAAAATGGTTTTTCATTTTTGTTCGTTGCTGCCAAATTGGCTCGTAATTTTTACGTTAAACACTTTGTAATTGTTTTTTTATTAATTTCGCGAAATTTGATTGAAACTAAATTTGACAAGGAATGGATGTATTCTATGAACATGGTTGTTGTGTCATCAGTTGGCGCTGCTCTAATGGCGGTTTTTGTTTTGTTTGTCCGGTTGAAGGCAGCCAAAAAGCCCGCATCAGTGAAAAAAATTGTCTTGCCGCCCATCTTTATGTCAACAGGTGCTCTTATGTATATAATTCCCGACTTCAGGCTTACACCAGCAGAAATCGTTGAAGCGGTCATTGTCGGCATGCTGTTCTCGATTTTTTTAATCAAAACGTCCAAGTTTGAGATTCAGGGTAATGATATTTACTTAAAACGTTCGAAAGCCTTTGTCTTCATTTTAATCGGCCTTTTAATCATTCGCATTGTTGCAAAGTCCATCCTCAGCACATCAATTGACTACAAGCAGCTCGGCGGAATGTTTTTCCTGCTTGCCTACAGCATGATCGTTCCGTGGCGCATCGCAATGTATATTAATTACAAAAAACTGCATCACCAATTAAAAAACATTAAGTTGTAACCAACAAAGAGGGAAAGGGGGAGAAGGTAGTCTCCCCTGCATAAAAGTCCTGTTGAAAAATAAAAGGCCGTCCGGGACAAAGACGGTTTAGAAGAGATGTTCATAGGGAGTGACATCGATTTGTTTTTCATTTAGCTGTTTGCGCAGAAATTTATGGTCGCGCTTAGGTGTTGCTTGAATGTAGCCTTTAATGACAAGATCCTTTGTGATTTTCGGTGCTTGTTCTTTCAAGGCCAGTTCACCGATTTTCCCGGCAATCTTGTGCTTCGCTACATCGCGAAATAACTCTGGAACCGGGCTGACAAGCTCATTCAGCAATTGCTTTTCATCATCATGCCAAAGGTGGAGCGATTGCTGCACATAATGCTCTTCCCAATCCATAACCGATTTACCGTCTTCTTTAGGCAGTTGTTTTAAAAATTTCCGAAACATAAAATAGCCGCCGATCGCAAAAGAGCCAATCAAGAAGAGGGTCCAAAGCAAAATAAACCACATAAACCAGCCATGAAGCATATGTACTCACCTGCACCAGTCATTTTACTATTATTATAGATGCAAATTTGCAGTGAAGACAAGAAAGGAATACGAAAATTTACAATTGTGTGAACAAAATACCGATCCAATTCCTCGGTTAATTTCAAGAGAATTATTTGAATACTCCATCGGAAACTTCACTTCGCTGGTGAAGATTGCTGGAAAACTATATTGAAAATTCGACAATTAGGTGAATACTATTGAAAAACACCGATTGTTTCAAGTATAATACAAAAGTCGCTATTTTCATTTCGGGGCTGAATGGGGTACTGGTGTCCTCCACGGTCTTCAAAACCGCTTGTGACCAGCGTGCCTGGTCAGGTGGGTTCGATTCCCACGCAGTCCCGCCAATATTGCTTACAGCCGCAAGGGTTTGAGCCATAGCCTGCCCTTTGCAATGATATAAACATACATAGGGATTTCCGCACAGTCTTCGACCAGTTTTAGGGAAGATTGTTTGGGACTGGGATAGAAGACTGATTGAGACTTATCAAAGAAGACTGTTTAGGTTCGTAGCTCGCTTAATTAATATTAAGGGGGCTTTTGTTATGCAAAAAAGGACAGTTAGCAGGAAATTTAAGAGGGAACAATCAGCACCGAAGACAAATGAGCAGACTTACACCATGACAGAGATGTTTGAAAATTCACACGGCACTGTATTGTTTGAGAGTGCCTTTATTATTTGGTTTTAATTCTTACTTTACATATAGGAATTATAAGTTTATAATACAATTAATCAAACAAAAAATTAATCAGATAGAATGTAAAGTTGCTTAATTAAGGAAGGTTTTGTAAATCGGAAGGGGTATTTTTTAATGAGAAAACATGAAGAGAAAAAGAGGCAAAAACTTATCAATAAATTAATTTTTTTAAACGTGTACAATAAAGAAGATCATCAGCTTTACAAGCTGCCAATAGCAAAATTAGAATCTGAGTATAGGAAATTTAAATTGCAAAACCATCCGCATGGTGAGTTTGGTTCTATCCAATTGGTATAAAGTGGATTTTCCTTGTATAATGAAACGAGCGGAGTTTCATGGTCAGTCGTCGGACGAATTAATACTATAATCAGCAAGGGGACTGACCTCCGAACTACTTGCTACCACAAATGATTTTGTATTGCAGCCCTCGTTCTTTCGCCTGAGCCGCTAAGGTAATTCCAAATGGCTCCGTCCCAAAAATTAATTCCATCCACCATTGCAATCCCTCAGTTTTAAGATTGATCCCCAAACGAATTTATGCTCCAACAAGCCAAAGGGCTGCCCCCTAGTAACCCAGATACTCAACAATGTTAATTGAATTGTTGAGTAATCAACATATTGCGTTCATTTAACTATTGATACTAGCTTGTTTCTCTTTATAATTGAAAACAAATGTTGAATAATCAATTACTATTGACAAACCGTCATTAAGCTAACTGCCCTTTTTGACTATTAGAAGCAAAGTAAAAACAGGCGGTTATTTAACATGGAATATCGTACAGTGGGGAAAACAGGAATTCAAGTCTCACATTTATGCTTTGGTGCAATGTCTTTTGCTGGAGATGCTGACGAAGCAACATCTAAGGCGATGTATAAACGTTGTCGGGAAGCTGGTATCAATTTTTTCGATACAGCCGATGTTTACGGGCGTTCAGAAGAAATTCTAGGAGAATGCATCGCTCATGAACGAGATGAAATCGTTTTAACGACCAAAGTGTTTTGGAATACCGGAGCAGATGTAAATGCAAAAGGTTTGACGCAAAAACATATAATGCAAGGGATTGAAAATAGTCTGCGCCGCTTAAAGACGGATTATATTGATTTTTATTTTGTCCATGATTTTGATGAATAAACTCCTATTGAGGAAACACTAAGAACACTTGATGATTTACAGCGGCAAGGAAAGATTCTTTACCCCGCCGTTAGCAATTGGGCAGCATGGCAAATTACCAAGGCGTTAGGGATTTCAGCAAAAGAGCAACTGGCTCGTTTTGAATTGATCCAGCCAATGTATAACTTGGTTAAACGCCAAGCAGAAGTAGAAATTTTTCCATTGGCAAAGTCAGAACAAGTAGGAGTCATTCCTTACAGCCCGCTTGGTGGCGGCCTTCTTACAGGTAAATATGGGGTAAATAAACGTCCTAAGAAGGGTCGTCTTGTAGAGAATCCCCGCTACAAAGACCGGTATGGTGCTAGTGAAGATTATGTGACAGCTGAAGAATTCACCAAGTATGCACAAAAACACGGTGTGAAACCGGCAACATTAGCAGTTGCTTGGGTAATGGCCAACCCAGTAGTTACTGCCCCTATTATTGGTGCGCGTAATTTAGGTATTAGTCGAGACCCCTCGTGACTTCAGTCGTGGATTGTTGACATCAATTGGAAGATGCCTTAGCTGCAGCTGATTTTAACATGACAGAAGAAATGTATGCTGAAATCTCCAATTTATCAAGAACGCCTTCGCTCGCAACAGATCGAACAGAAGTATTGACTGGGAAATGGAAGTAAAATAGAAGGAATTTTGAAACTTTTCCTAAAGAATGGCAACACCTGTTTAAGGTGTTGCCTATTTTTAAAATTTATGAGGTTTTTTCTCTGCTAATTTGTCCAGAGGTGAAGGTCAAAGCACCTTTGGCTTCAGTTAAAGTGCACCAATAAATCATATTCCTGCTGATTCCATTTTTATCAATCCTTTTTCGAAATTATACAATTCCAAATTATTTCGTGTAAAATAGCAGTAGGTTGAAACAAGCTGATTTTTTTATTCTGTTATGGAAATGTTTCAATTGCTGATAGTCACAACCTAAGGAGAATGCGTTATTGATGAATCCTAAAGAAAATGAATTGCATAATTTGGAAGAATATTATACAGAAGCTTTTCGACCACAGTTTCATTTTTCACCTCATGCCTATTGGATGAATGATCCGAATGGAATGGTTTATTTTGAGGGGGAATACCATCTTTTTTATCAGTATCATCCTTTTGATATAATTTGGGGGCCGATGCATTGGGGACATGCAGTCAGTCATGATTTGATTCATTGGGAGCACTTGCCAACCGCATTATTTCCAGATAAGAATGGAATGATCTTTTCCGGGAGTGCAGTTGTTGACCACCACGATTCTAGCGGTTTTTTTAAAGGCGGTTCTGGTCTTGTGGCGATTTTTACACATGCTGATCAATATCCAGGTTCAGGAAGGCCAAGACAAAGGCAAAGTATCGCATTCAGTGTTGATAGAGGGCGAACCTGGCATATGTATGAGGGGAATCCCGTATTATCAGATGAAAAATATCTTGATTTTCGAGACCCAAAAGTTTTTTGGCATGAAGAAACGAATAAATGGATCATGATACTGGCGGCAGGTGATCATGTTCGCCTTTATACTTCTTCTAACTTAAAATCTTGGGAATTTGCAAGTTCGTTTGGTGTTGATGCTGGGTCGCATAAAGGTGTATGGGAATGCCCGGATTTATTTAAGTTGCCGGTTGCACATTCTCATGATGATAAATGGGTCATGATTGTCAGTATTGGCGAGGATCCGGCATACCCTGAAGGATCAAGAACGCAATACTTTATTGGTGATTTTGACGGTTCAACCTTTCGAAATGAGAATCCGAACGAAACGGTACTGTGGCTTGATTACGGTAGAGATAATTATGCTGGAGTGACTTGGTCAGATCTTCCTGCTGAAGACGGGCGCCGTATATTTATCGGTTGGATGAGTAACTGGAAATATGCAAACAATACACCAACAAACAGATGGAGAAGTGCCATGACACTTCCTCGTGAATTGAAGCTTAAAAATACAACAAAAGGTGTAAGGCTGATTCAAACCCCGGTTGCTGAGCTAAGTCATCTTCGAGAAGAGGAGATGAAGCTGAATGATGTAATTATTCATCAAAGCCCGGATCCTATTTTTTCAGAAATAAACGGCAAATCATTCGAAATCATTGCCGAGTTCGAATTGGATTCTGCATCAGCGTTTGGGTTTAGCTTGCGAAAGTCAAAAAATGAAAAAACAGTCATTGGCTATGATGTCGGTAAACAAGAATTGTTCATTGATCGGATCAATTCAGGCGACACTTCTTTCAATCCGTATTTCCCGTGTAAACACACAGCAACGCTCAAGCCAAAACAGAGTCGAATAAAACTGCATATTTTTGTGGATTGGTCTTCTGTCGAAGTTTTTGCGAACAATGGAGAGCTGGCAATGACCGATTTGATTTTTCCAAATGATACAAGTGAAGGATTAGAAGTATTTGCACTTGACGGCAATGTTACACTGGTATCGTTACAGTTCTATCCTTTAAAGTCTAGTTGGAGATAACATTGAACTATGTACCCTTATCAGATTGAAGAAGGAGAATTTCTTGGAACACGAAAGTAATTGTTATTTTGGACAAAAATATACTGCAACGGTTTTTTCTGTCTAGATCTGACAGCCAGCTGGCTCCTTGCATAAACATGATCAATCCTGCTTGATTCTCTTTGTTATAAAAGTACCAAGTTCCAGTTTATTATGGTACAATAAAATAAATATTCTTAAAAATGTAGCATTTGTATAAGTATATATTTTTTAGTTGTTGAACGTTAATAAGATGGGTAAAATTCTAATTTAAAAAATATAAAATGGATATCTTTGATGTAACCATGAGAAAGAGAGCTTTATTTTATGAAGAAAAGAGTATCAATCAGGGAGAAAAGTATTGTCTTTATTGGGTTTATGGGTGTTGGAAAAACAACTGTTGGTGAATTAGTTGCCAAAAAATTATATAGAAGTTTTATTGACATAGATAAGGAAATCGAAAAGTTCTTTAACATTCCGATTGTTGATGTTTTTAAAATAGTTGGAGAGAAGGCATTTCGTGAAAAAGAAAAGGAAATAATAAAAAACTTCTGTACCCAAAAACTAAAAGTGATTTCATTAGGTGGAGGGGCGTATTTACAAGAAGAAGTCCGAAAGGTAACATTAGAAAATTGCATCGTTATTTTTTTAGATATCAATTGGGAAACTTGGAAAGAAAGATTGAATATAATCATTGATAGTCGACCGGTTTTACAGGGGCTTACGATGGAAGAAATAGAAGAATTATTTTATAAACGGCAGGCAATCTATAATTCTCATCATTCCAAGCTTGAAACCGACCATTTAAATGCCGACGAAATTGCCGATGATATTGTCGAATCGTTAAAAACAGCATACGAAATTTACGATCCCCATTAATATCGTACTGTTTCAATTCAGAAAAGGACGAAAGATTGCTTTTCTGAATTTTTTTTCGTGTTTTGCGGATGATTTGTAAAATAGGTAAAAGTAAATTGCATTAGTGATTGTCCTCTTTATTATCTTCCAAGCATATTTTGTTTCCTCTAACTCCATATGTCTCCCAACCTGCAATCTTTTCTATTAAAAATAGCGAGAGTTCGCGGGTATTTATTTTACCGAATCTTTAAACCTAGTGATGGTTGCTTTCAGCCTAGTTATAGCCAAGCCAGTTTTTTAAATCGAATTTGTCACTTTTCTGTCACGGAATATACCTTAGTGGGTATGGTATAGTAAATTTGTAGTCGGGTAAGGGGTTAATGATTTATCTGTGAAGGCGCTTTAAAATAACGAGTTTTTAGTGCACAAAGCCGTTCTGAAATTCTTCACAAAAGAGGTGAGTCATTTTGTCCATTTCCAATATCGGAATCCCAGGGCTGATATTGATCTTGGTCATCGCGCTGATTGTATTTGGGCCGAATAAGCTTCCAGAAGTAGGCAAAGCTTTTGGCAAAACGATCAAAGAGTTTAAAGATTCTGCAAAAGAAATCACCGAAGAAAAAGAAAAATAGCTTGCTAGAGGGAAAAAAAGCATATTTTTTCGGTAAAAAAATCAAGTAAGCATGAAGACACAATTCTTAGGGGTTGGAAGGAGAGTAATAGAAAATGCCGAAGCTTTCCAGGCGTCAGTTTATGAAGTTTACAGCAGCGTCGGTTGCCGCATCATACTTAGCTGAAAAACGCGTTTTTGCCAAGGAAGAAGAGAATAACAAAGCTTTTCCATTGATGACAGCAGGGGCTAAAACGTCCTACGGCATTTGTCACTTCTGTTCCGTAGGATGTGGAATTGAAGTGAAAGTGGTTGGGAATACCGTAGTCTCAACAGAGGGGTTGAAGGACCATCCGGTCAACCAAGGGGCATTGTGTCCAAAGGGACGTTCTCTTAAAGAAATGCATAATTCAAAATTGCGTTTAACCCATCCATTGGTTCGGAAACCGGGAAGTGACAAATGGGAACCTATTTCCTGGGATGATGCCATTGATAAAATTGCGAAGAAAGTAAAAAGTGTTCGTGACACTACTTTTACCAAAACGGTCAATATAAATGGTAAAGACGTTACAGTGAATCGTCTAGATGGAATCTTTAGCTTGGGCAGTGCTGAGATTGATAATGAAGAAGCCTATTTGTACACGAAATTTAACCGGGCATTAGGGATTCATAATTATACACATCAGGCAGAGATATGACACGCTCCGACGGTGGCTAGTTTAGCCCCTTCATTTGGTAGTGGTGCCATGACTAACAGTTTTACAGATATGAAAAATGCAAAAGTGATTTTAATTGGCGGGAACAACACAGCCGAAACCCATCCGTTGGCAATGCGCTGGGTATTGGAAGCACAAAAGCGAGGAGCTAAAGTCATTGTTGTCGATCCAAGGTTTAATCGGACAGCCAAAGTAGCGGATCTTTATGCACCGATACGGCCAGGGACAGATATTGGGTATCTCGGCGCAATTGTAAACTACATTTTGGATCACAAACTGTACGATGAAGAATACATTCGTGCAAATACAAATGCATTGTATAAAATCAATCCTGCTTACTCGTTTCATGATGGCTTGTTTACTGGCTATGACAACAAAGGGCACAAATACGACAAGGCCAGTTGGACGTATCAATTAGATCCCGACGGACAGCCGCTGAAGGCTGATTCTTTAACAGATCCGGATTGTGTCCTGATGAAATTGAAACAGCATTTTGCAGAATATACTTTTGAAAGGGCTTCCAATATTACTGGAATGCCTATTGATAAAATGAAACTTATTGCTGAGACATTTACCAAGAATCGTCCGGGAACGATTTTGTATGCACTTGGAATGACTCAAAAATCAGTTGGGGTTCAAGGTATTCGAATGTATGCCATTATCCAATTGCTGCTTGGCAATATGGGAATGGCTGGCGGCGGAATAAATGCGAATCGAGGCGAACCGAACGTACAGGGGTCAACGGACATTGCCTGCTTGCCGCATATTTTGCCAGGCTATATGCCGATGCCAACAGATGCTCATCCAACGTTAAACGATTATGTGAAGGCTGTTGGGACAACGAAGGCGAAGAAAACCATTGCCTTGTTAAAAGCCTGGTACGGAAAAAACGCTACGCCAGATAATGAATTTGGCTATCATTATTTGCCAAAACGAAGCTCAAAAGATTCGGCTGCATCCTATGTACCGATTTTTGAAAAATTGAATAAAAAAGAGTTCAAAATGGGCTTTATTTTTGCACAAAATCCAGCTGTCAGTACACCAAACTTGGATATGGTATGGCGGGGACTCAGCAATCTGGAACTATTGGTTGTTTCAGAGATTTTCGAAACGGAAACATCCTCATTTTGGCAATATCCAGGCATTGATCCGAAGTCTATTCAAACGGAAGTTATTTTGCTGCCAGCAGCAATGGCGTTTGAAAAAGCGGGAACCATGACAAACTCGGCTCGTTGGATTCAAGGAAAAACGGTCGCTGTTCCTCCTCCTGGTGAAGCAAAACCAGATGGAGATATTATCTATGAAATCATGAATCAAATTAAAAAATTGTATGCAAACAGCAACGACCCAAAAGATAGAGGTATTCTTGACCTCACTTGGGATTTCAAGGTTACGGGGCAAGAGGGAGTCAACATGGAATCTGTCCTAAAAGAAATGAACGGATACGACCTAGCTTCAGGCAAGTTACTAAGTTCTGGAGTACAGATTCTAAAAGCGGAACCCGGAACAGTGTCCTCTGGGATGGGCGGCCTGTATACCGGTGTGATAACCGAAGACGGAAACCATTCATTGCGTCGTGATCCTGCAGATCCGAGCGGACTTGGTTTGCATCCGAATTGGACATTTTCTTGGCCAAACAATACCCGTGTCCTTTGGAACAGAGGCTCGGTTGATCACAATGGTAAACCGCGTGATAAAGACCGCCCTCTTGTATGGTGGAACGGAGTAAGTTGGGCAGGCAATGATAATTTGGATGTTGCAGCAAAAGATAAAGCACCAGATACACCAGAGGGTGGCAAAGTTTTCTCAAATGGTGATGGAAAAGGAGCATTGTTCCGTACCGTTTATGCGCAGAAGCAAAAAAATACACCCGATCTAACGCTGAAACCTGGTTATGATCCAAATGTTTTCAAAGTCGCACCTGTCATTACAGAACCGGGAATATTAGACGGGCCGATGCCGGCACACTATGAACCATTGGAGTCGCCAGTTCAAAATCCGATGTATACGCAGCAATCCAATCCAATCCTTCGCCCATTTGTACTGCCAGAGATACAGAAATCCGGCGAATCAAAAGATTTTCCATATGTATTAACCACTTATATGGTCACAGAGCAGTTTTTGTCAGGCGGTGTCACAAGGAATACTCCGCAGTTAAATGAATTAATGCCGTCAAATTTTGCGGAAATCAGCACCCGCCTTGCCAAGAGATTGGGAGTGGTGTCTGGCGATAAAGTTACCATCAGTACGGCACGCGGTAAAGTATCCCTTGATGCAATGGTCACCGATCGCATTCAACCATTGAAAGTTAAAGGGCAGGATGTGGAGATTATTGGTGTACCATGGGGATGGGGTTATAAAGGACTCGTACATGGCGAATCGATTAATAAAGTGACGATTTCCTCATTCGACCCAAATACAGGAACCCCGGAATATAAAGCATGCTTATGCAATGTGACAAAAGGGGGTAATTAACCTTGGCTGGGAAAAAAGATAAGGCAATATTGGTGGATACCTCTCTTTGTACAGGTTGTAAAGCGTGTCAATTAGCTTGTAAAGAATGGCATAATCTGCCCGCGACAGAGTTTGAAAAAGTACCGGGAACCTATCAAAATCCGGCAGACCGTTCTAGCAATACACTAATGTTAATGAAATTTTCCGAGCAATATGATGCCTCTACTAAAACAATGGAATGGCTCATTCGGAAAGATCAATGCATGCATTGCACAGATGCCCCCTGTGTAGATGTTTGCCCAACGAGTGCGTTATTTACGCATGCGGATGGATTTGTTGGCTTGGAGAGAGAGAAGTGCATTGGCTGTTCTTATTGCGGAAAAGCTTGCCCATTTGATATTCCACGCTATCAATTGGATGCACTGACCGGCAAAAACAAGATGAACAAGTGTGATTTTTGCCAAGACCGGGTCACAAATGGCGAAAAACCGGCTTGCGTACAAACCTGCCCAACGAATGCGCTGGAAGTTGAATCATGGGATTTAGCAGTAAAACAAGCATATAACCGGGTTGCAAAGATTAAAGACCGTTTCCCGAATGCCAATGTATATGGGGACAAAATTATGGGCGGCACCCACTATATTTACGTTTTGACAGAAAAACCAGAGGCATATGGGCTGCCGGCAAATCCAAAAACGAACGAGTTGGTCGGTTTCCGGAAAGACGTAATTAAACCGGTAACCCAATTATTTATGGGAGTAACGGCTGTTGGTTTGTTGGCGAACTTTATCGTGTCGTCAGCGTCCTATACAAGCAAAGACAACCAACATGATCAACCGGAAAAAGGAGGCGAAGGTGATGAGTAACCGCCCAAAAAAGCTGATTCGCCGCTACCAGCTCAGTGATATGCTAATGCACTGGTCTGTAGCTGTCGGTTTTGTATTAGCCTTGATCACCGGTTATTTGATCTTTTTTCAAGGAACATCAAGCTTATTGGATCATGCAGCAGGTCATACCGTTCGATTGGTACACAGAATTGGTGCCTTGCTGTTTGTCATTGCCCCAATTGTTTATTTTATTTTTTCCAAAAGGAGATTTGGTTTTTTAACATCATTTAAATGGAATAAAACCGATGCAGGCTGGTTGAAGGCAGCTCCGAAGCACTATTTTATCGGCGGTGATGGGATGCCTCCGCAAGCAAAATACAATACGGGTCAAAAGATGTATTATTTAATTGCGGTGATTTTTGGTTTTCTATTAACTGTCACAGGCTTCGCGCTCTGGTTTGATTGGTTTACTGGGGCAGCAAGTTTATTTATGCTCGTTGTGCATGATATTTCAGCCTTGGTCATTACACTTTTCTTTGGTGTTCATATTTATCTGACCATCTTTCATCCGCATGAACGGGCTTCCTTCAATGCGATGGTTACCGGATATATGGAAGCGGATTATGCAGCACACCACCATGAAATTTGGTACAATGAAGTAAAAGACCAACCGGAAAACAATGGCAAGCAGCCGCCGCACAAGGAACAAAAATCTTACCCGCTGAATTTTTAAATGGAAGAAAAAACGAATCGTCCAAAATGGGCGATTCGTTTTTTGAATATGATTGACATGGTATTTTTTCGATTTTGTACAATTCCTGACTTACTTATCCTCTCTTTTCAATCGTTCCGTCTGCGTAGCGGGCAAACCTTCCTGAATCACGCTCATTCACAGGATCAAGCCGTCCCCATTGCCAGCCTCCAAATTGTGTTCTCCGGTATTCACTAAAAGCATTCCGAATTTCCTGTTCCGTTGTCATCACAAATGGTCCATAAGACACGACCGGTTCTTGAATCGGTTCGCCTTCAAGAACTAGCAAATATCCGGTTTCCGCTCCGTTTGTAATTTCAATGTCTTGGTCACCAGTCAGTTTTACACGATGGGAAGAGGGAATCAATTTTCCGTCAATCCTGATTTCTTTTCCTTTATAAAAATAGACATTTCTGTTCAGTGTATTCGAAACAGCCGGTAGTGTGAAAGAGGCGTTTGGCTCCATTTGAATTAAATAAATTCCGACATGATGGTCTGGATCATTTGCCCAGGAAGCGACGGTTGGTTTTAAACTGGTTTTTCCTTGTAAATTTCCTGCAATTAGCCTTACATTCGTTTTCTTTCCATTGGAATCCACTAGCTGTACTTCTGGAATATCTTCCGCCCAAAGCATCTTATATTCAGGCTCTGCAAATTTATTCTTTGCTTCTAAGTTAAGCCAAATTTGGAAAAGCTGGAGCGGGTTGTTTTGATTCGGATGGACAAGTGGGAACATCTCGGTATGCTGACAGCCCTTTCCGGTTGTAAGCCATTGTACATCTCCATTGCCATAGCGGCCTCGTGCACCGCTTGAATCAAAGTGATCCACAAATCCGTCGAGAACAATGGTTACTGTTTCAAACCCACAGTGGGGATGGGCGGGAAAACCTGGAACAGTTGTCCCGTGATACATTCGAAAACCATCGCGCAGCGTAAAATCTTCACCAAGATTCCTTCCCTCTAGGGATGTACTCGGTCCTTGATCTTCGTTTCCGGGTGGATACAGATCTTGATGATACATTGTGATAATGAACGGATCTTCGGTTTGCCATTGAAAACCAAATTTTTGCATTCCAAGTATTTTGCTGTTTTCCATGATGGTTCTCCTTTGTGATTGGTTGTTTGGGGTTTGCCATTTTTAACAAAGCCAGCCGCAGCACAGCGTGATTAAATCTTGAGTTAGAATATCTTGAATATGAGACAATGATAAATCTTAAAAAATTTTATGTCAATATTTATCTTATTCTCCTTTAAGAGAGAATTCAATCAGTCCGAAATCCCAATTTGATGTAAAAATGATTTCGGCAAATCCATTCCAATCAAAAAATAAACAGCGCAGCAATAATGTAGAAACCGCTTGCAATTGCAGCCCCCATCACAGAAATCTTCAATTTATAGCGGGCATAATCGACAAGATCGAGGTCAAGAATGGAAGCCGTTGTGATTGTTGTATCTCCTAATGGGGAAGCCAGTGCCCCAAATGCGCCGCTGGCAAAAACAGCACCGACGGTTAACGGGATAGATGCTCCAGTTGAAACAGCGAGTGATATTCCTAATGGCATGAATAGCCCCCATGTTCCCCATGAAGAACCAAGAAAATAGCTAATAAACGAACCAAGCAGAAAGATAGCTACCGGGGTTAAATAGGCTGGCAAAAACGTACCTAAGGTTATCCGAATGAATTTTGAAAAACCAAGCTCCTCCGCCGATAGAGTCATTGACCAAATGAGAACCAAGAGACTGATCGCCTCCATCATTTGGTTTCCTCCATCAAAAAAATGGTACAGAAGTTCGCCTAATGGTTGTCGGCGGATGATGTAAAAAATACACGTTAAAATTAGGGTGACGAAAACAGCTAGCAGCATGACGAAGGTTGCATCTGCAAGCGAAAATGCTTTAGCCAGTGTTACAGCTCCTTTTTCAGTGCCATTTTGCCACAATAGATAAAATGTAAGCAAAAGAAGCAATAAAACAGGGAAAATTAAATTCCACGGTTGTGCTTTTACCAAGGATAATTCGCGCCGAATTCCACTTCGATGCAGTTCATTCTCAACTTGATCCAACTGCGGGTGATCGCTTGAGTCACTTGTTTTGTTCGCAGATGCCACAAAGGTACGGATAATACCAATTGCTAACATCACGATGGCAAAAAAATTGAACAACAGGCTAAGCAAAAATACTTGATATGGAGACATTCCAACTTGAAGCTTTTGCAGGCTGCCACCGACTAACGAGACCATGAAGCCGACAAATGCGGTCGCTACGGGTAATAGAACAATTACTGATTCAGTAGAAATATCCATTGTCAGGCCGACTTTTTGCTTTGGTACGTTTATTTTCTTGATCAACGATTTTACGACCGGTCCAATCATCATAATGCGAAACATTGGCATCATGAACGTAAACGGGAGTGTCAGCCAGATGAAGCCCAAAAGTCCGCGTTCAGTCTGGATCTTCTTTCCCATCCATTCTGAAAAACCTTTAATTCCACCTGATATATTCATCATGCCAACGAGCCCGCCAAAAAGATAGAGAAATGCAATGATTTTAATATTATTGCCATTGGATAAGGTTGCAACGATATAGGAAACCGATTGGTAAATTCCATCTAAAATGTTCCCTTTAACAAGCAATGAACCAGCTAGTAAACTGAGCACAAGGCCTGGTAAAATATTTTTTAGCCAAATGGCCATCGAAATCACGATCAGAAAAGGTACTAACGAAAACCACGAATATCCCAAAATTCTTCCCCCAATAGTAAATCTTTTCTATTAGTATTGCCGGCGTAGTTGCATTTCATGTTTGATTCGAGCCCATCATTAAATTTAAGGGTTCATTTGGCAAAAAGGCGAGGATTTTTGAAAAGATTGGGTGGAAGTCAAAGAAGAATTGACTTAGTGTAAGGGAAGCTGGTATTTTATTATCAGATAATTCATAATATTTTAAGGGTTAATAACATCTTTTGAAAGCGTCATCATAACGAATATTTTAAGATTTTGAAAGGGGAGTAGAAATGACTATCATTCATTCTGTTACGGGAAATGTTGATTCTTCCGAATTAGGTTTGACGCTGATCCATGAACATATGCGCGTACGCTCAGAATCCGTATTTGCCCAGTTTCCTCATTTGTATGATGAGGAAAAAGAGTTTGCAAGGGCTGTCCAACAAGTAAATAAAGTGAAACAACTTGGGGTAAAAACGATTTGTGATCCAACGGTAATGGAACTGGGCCGCGATATCAGCTTTATTGAGCGAGTTGCCCGGGAAACTGGAGTGCAAATTATTGCTGCAACGGGAATCTATACGTATCATTATATACCACCTCATTTCCAAAATCGCGATGTTGATTATATGGCCGACTTGTTTGTCCGCGACATTGAAGTTGGAATTCAAAATACTTCGATTAAGGCAGGGTTTTTAAAATGTGCAGCCGATGCTCAAGGAATTACCCCGGATGTGGAAAAAGTAATTCGTGCGGCAGCCCGAGCCCATAATCAAACAGGTGTACCGATTATGACACATTCCTATCCTGGAAGCCGTAATGGTTTAAAACAGCTAGATATTCTTCTCGAAGAGGGTGTAAACCCAGAACGGATCTTAATTGGACATACAGGAGATACCGACAACCTTGAGTATATTTTGAAAGTCCTTGACCGGGGTGCCTTTATTGGAATGGATCGCTACGGCTTAACAAGTGAGTGCTCGACAGAGAATCGCAATACGACAGTCATTGAACTGGCCAAACAAGGTTATGCAAACCGGTTGTTTTTATCACAAGACCATTGCTGCACAATTGATTGGTTTCCTGAAGGAGCGGCAGAGCAAATGTACCCTAAATGGTCGATGAGCTTTGTCCTTGAAGAGGTCATTCCTGAATTACTACGCAATGGTGTAACAGAAGAACAAATCCAGATGATGATGGTCGAAAATGCACGCCGCTGGTTTGAAGGAAAGTAGAATTCTTGTTCTCTTCCTAGCAAAAATTATTTGAAAATGATCAAGCATTCTGTTATTTTTCCCCTGCAACATAATGAGATAAAGTAGTTTGTTTCTCATTCCGCCCATACCCTGGACATTTATCCCGCATATAGTACAAAAGGAAGGATATTTGAAAAGGGAGATGAATAAATTGATGGATCTAAGACCTATGCATGGGGGACATCATGGAGGACATTATGGCGGACATCATGGAGGCTATCATGGGGGCCATCATGGCGGATACCATGGAGGCCATTATGGTGGATATGGATACGGCGGCTTTGGATCACCTTTTGTTGGGGGATTTTTAGGAGGATTAACTGCTGGAGCGTTAACATCACCAGGAGTGGGTGTCGGCGGTTATCCATATCCATATCCTTATCCAGTACCATATCCGGCAACGTATCCAGCACCTTATTATCCATATGGAACCTATCCATATTAAGTAATGTAAACAATTTTACAAAATTTTTTAAGACACTTCCTAAAGAGGATGGTGTCTTTTTTTCATCAAATAAGTTTTTCGTCAAAATCACATAAATCAATTCTCTAAAGTACATATTATATTTGTTCCAAAAGGAAAGGAGGCTGGTTAAATGGATGTACAACGGGCACAGGAAATATCATTTTCACCCGTTATGGCAAATGTAAGCCATAATGGAAAATCAATCTACATTGAACATGTGGATCAACAAAGTGGCATGGCGACGATCCATCCACTTGATGAACCAAATATGAAGCAAAATGTTGCAGTGACAAGTCTAATTGAACAATAGAACAAGAGTTTGACAAAAAAAGAAGGCCTACATATCATGTTAGTCCTTCTTTTTAACCAATAAATAGGAATAATCTGGTTAATAGTCTTTTTTATAATTAAAAAAAGGCAGTTGACATGTTCGTTTCTGGATAGTATTATTATCTTGTATTCAAGATATTTTAATTCGAGATTAAAGTGGGAGGTGGTTCGGTTGGAGAAGCAATGCTCGAATTTGCCATACCTTGCTTTGATGCAAACTTCAAAAGCAGTGCAGGATCGTATAAGGCTAGAAATGACAAAAAACAACCTTAGTTTAACGGAATTTTCTGTTTTGGAGATACTGTATTTTAAGGCTAAACAAACGATTCATCAAGTTGGCAACAGGGTGCTCATTTCAAGTGGATCCATGACCTATGTCATCGATAAACTGGAAAAGAGAGGCTTGCTGAATCGGATCGCATGTCCTGATGACCGCAGAGTCATCTATGTGGCTCTAACAGAAGAAGGAATACGCTTAATGGGGACTATTATGCCGGAGCATCAGGAAATGATTGATTATCTGTTTGGTTGCTTAAACAAGGGAGAAGCAGAACAGCTGGCTAAATGGTTGAAACAAGTTAGTGAACGAGCAAGTCAGTAATTTTTTTGACTTATATCTTGAATTCGAGATAATTAATATAGGAGGATTGTTAGATGTTTAATTTTGGTTTATTACTTATTCGTTTGGTAATTGGTGTACTCTTTGTAGGTCACGGTGCTCAAAAGTTGTTTGGCTGGTTTGGCGGTTACGGATTAAAGGGAACTGGAGGCTGGTTTGAGTCGATTGGCATGAAACCAGGTGTAACGATGGCTCTTTTTGCTGGTTTAGCAGAGCTTATTGGCGGGTTATTGTTTGCGCTCGGGTTGTTAACTCCACTTGCAGGAATCATCATTGCCGGCACAATGGTTATCGCTATTGTGAAGGTTCATGGTGCAAATGGTTTATGGGCGACTTCAAACGGATATGAATACAACTTAACACTGCTTGCGATTGCGCTTGGAGTTGCTTTAATCGGTCCTGGTGAATATGCGCTAGATACATTTTTATTTTAATATGCATTGAATTAAGTATTCTCGAAGTAAAGTATTTTAGATGAGTTTACGGCATCTAAAAATGAATCGATTAAAAAGAGCGGGAAAAATTTAATCTTTTATTCATTTTCTCTTAATATCTGTTTGGTAGACTTTATTTATTTCAATAAGGGAGTCTTCCAAATGAGAATAAAAGCCATTTTGTGCTTATTGCTGGGTTATCATAAGTTCAGTTACTATACGGATCGTTGTGTACGCTGCGGGAAAAAAAGGAATTTGTAAGAGAAAAATGGGAGATGGTAACCTCCCGTTTTTTCTTTTTTTATAATATCAGAATTTATATCTTAACTTATCTCTTGACTATTGAAAGGAAAAAACTGGTTGATAGAGACGTTTATCGCCATAAAGATACCAATAAAAATGAAAAAGTCCAATTCTCATATTTATCAAGATAAATGGTCACTAGAGGCTTCTCTAATGCCCAATTCTCCTGTTTTTTGGGTCCAAGCGGTCATTACTAGCTTCTCTAATGCCCGATTCTCCTGTTTTTTGGGTCAAAGCGGTCATTACTAGCTTCCTTAATGCCCGATTCTCCTGTTTTTTGGGTCCAAGCGGTCATTACTAGCTTCTCTAATGCCCGATTCTCCTGTTTTTTGGGTCCAAGCGGTCATTACTAGCTTCTCTAATGCCCGATTCCCCTGTTTTTTGGGTCAAACGGTCATTACTAGCTTCTCTAATGCCCAATTCTCCAATTTTTCAGGGTCAAACGGTCACTAGTGGCCTCACGAATGCCCAATTCCCCTATTTTTCAGGGTGAAATGGCCCCCGCACGCCCCCCGGAAAGCGAGTGCCTGGAGCGGAAATCAACAGACTCCGTTTATCCGCCAAACTAAAAAGGGCCGGGCGGTTTTTGCCCGGTTTTTCTTAGCCTGGATAAAGACAAAACTACCTTTTTGCCTCCATAAATAAAGCTTGGATGAATTTTTTAATGTTGATCCGTGAGTATATGGTATCGGTGTGCGTTTTTCCTTCTAATTCAAGCATTTTCATCCGGATTTGGCTATAGTCGAACAGTTTCGTAGAGTAATACTCGAATGTCGGGTTTGTGTAATCTGTTAGTCCAAGAGAGGCGAGATGCTCAAGCACCTGTTGGATGGTTCGGCGAATCCGCTGTTCACTTGCTTTGATTTCTTTTTTCATATCACTTTGGGAGACAGGGTGAGGCAGTCTCTTTTTGGTAGCCATCTCATACAAATCTTTTAATGGCGGAATCTCCCGAATGCCCTCTTTTTCAAACTTGTTTAAGATCTCTATAAGATCCAGCAAATCCCTTTCACCGCTTTTTCCAATCGCTCCAAGTTCCAACAGGATATTTTTTGCGGTCGAGATGACTGCAAGTTCCTTGTTGATAAGGCTTTTTTCAAAGTGGAATGGCTGTTTGTTTGCATGTAAGATGCTAAGTGATTTTTGAATGTCTTGGAGGGATTTTTCCAACAGCAAATAATCACCTACTTTTTTTAGTATGCTTACGACCTCCAATCGATTAATTGGTTTTGTTATATAATGTTCAACACCAAGCGAATAGGCTTCGCTAATCAAATCCTTCGTTTCAACTTGTGAAATCATAATTATTTTCCCATGGAAAAAAGGAGCGACTTCCCGGACGGTTTCGATTCCATCGCGATTGGGCATTAACAAGTCAATCAAAAGAATATCGATGTTTTGTGCGTTAAGGGAGGAGGCATAAACCTCTGTTTCATCTTCTGCTTCTCCGACAACCATCCCAAACCCTTCTTCTTCAATAATATTTGACAGCATTCCCCGAATTGAAGGAGAATCATCACAAACAAAAAAGTTCATTGTTCTCATCCCATTTCAGTTAAACTTGCAACCGGAAGCAGAATTTCAAACATCGTTCCTTCCGCTTCCGTTGAATGAACCAGGTGTATTTCTCCACCGGAATTTTCAATCACATTTTTGATGTAGGATAACCCGATTCCGTTTGAGGCCATTCCATTTTGATCAAATTTTGTTGTAAACCCCGGATTAAAAAGATATTGAAAATTTTTAGGGGGAATTCCACATCCGTTATCCTTGACGTTGATTTGAACAAAAGCAGAAGCCCTTTTGATTGATAAAACAATCTTTCCTTTTTCGTCGATGGCATCAACCGAATTGGCCACAAAATTATTTAGGATGGAAAAAAGGATAAAAGTATGGTAGCGCGGATGGTCGCCGGAAATAGTAACATGGTAATCGATTGTTTTACCAAGCATTTCTCCATAATTTTTATTTGCATGAACAATCACAGAAAGGATTTCCTCGATGCTCATAAAATCTGCCAATTTTTCCTTTACCAATAATTTTGACAATCCCGCATAAATGCGCTGATTGTCTTTTTTAATTTCATGAAGCTCGCCAGCAATTTTCAGGGCGGTTTGCGCATGCTCTGTAACGTTTATTTGTTTCAAATCGCGGTAAAGCGAATAACAGGTGCTCGTTAATGCCTCGGCATTTTTCGAAGACTTTTTTAATTGAAACATTTCTACATATAAGTTAGAGATTAATTGCAAAATCTGTTCGCTCCGCTTTTGTTCCTGCTCCTTTGCTAGTTTCGTTTCTCTCAAAATTAAAATATTGAAGAAACCAAGTACAAAGAAACTGCGGATAATGGCAACTCCCCCGATAATGGGAAAAGTAGAGGCGGAAATTTGCATTTGGTTTGTAAAATGGCGAATCAATATTTCCGCAAAATTGGCCATTGTTTCCATAACGATTCCAAGTAAGCCAATTATGAACGGACGCTCATACAATTTGTTGATTTTAAAAAATGAAAAAAACGCCGCAAACACAAGGTAATAAAAAAAGACAGGATAATTGGAATGAAATGAATCCTGAAAATGAAAGGATGAAACGTGAATCCTGTCCAAAAGAACCCGAAAGAAAACAACCGTGACTCCTGTTAGAATCCCGGCAGCAATCGGACGAATTTTACGCGACCATAATAAAAAAAAGAAAAAAACAGGCGTACCCATACTTACTCTTAGATCTGCGCCACTAAAAGGAAAAAACTTCAATTCACCGGCAATGGGCACAGTAATCATCATAAAGAAATAGGAAACGAATTTATCACGAATACGATCATCCCCGATTCTCAAGTAAATTTAAAATTAGAAAATGATTAAATTTTCAATCTAGTTTGTTGTTTTTTGTAGGTTTTCATAGTCTGTAAGATAGAATCTAAATCAGATAGAAACCTCTTTGTTTGAGAAGCGGAAGACATAACTGAACGTTAATTTTTAAGCGCTTACAAAATTATTTTAAGCCCAATTTTCTTTTCTTGCAATCATTCTTGTTTTTTTACAAATTTTAGCGATTAAATGGAAAGGGTTTTAGGATGGGGGGTGAGAAACCGAATTGCTAGAATGAACTGTTTCGAAGTGGGAGTGTTATATTTTCTATAAAAATGTAACCATTGCTATTACCGTTTAGAGAAAGGGGAGGAAAATGTGAAGAAAATAAGCTTAGCTTGGCAAATTTTCATTGGTTTAGTTCTTGGGATTATTGTGGGGGCTTTTTTTTACGGGAATCCACAAGTGGAAACCTATCTGTCGCCAATTGGAAACATTTTTTTACGGTTAATTAAAATGATCGTGGTTCCAATAGTGATTTCAAGTCTTGTTGTGGGGGTCGCGGGAGCAGGGGATATGAAGTCGCTTGGAAAATTGGGCGGCAAAACGATTCTTTATTTTGAAATTATTACAACGGTAGCGATTGTCATCGGTCTTCTAACCGCGAACGTGTTCCATCCAGGTTCAGGAGTCGATCGCACGCAGCTGATTAAATCAGATATTAGCTCGTATGTGTCGACTGAAAAAACAACCGCATCCCACTCGAAAATTGACACTTTTGTAAATATCGTTCCTACCAATATTGTTCAGGCTTTAGCGAACGGAGATATGCTGGCCATTATCTTTTTCTCTGTGATGTTTGGACTTGGAGTTGCAGCGATTGGCGAAAAAGGGGTGCCGATTATTCATTTCTTTAGAGGTACGGCGGATGCGATGTTTTATGTCACAAATCAAATTATGAAAGTTGCACCATTTGGTGTTTTTGCGTTGATTGGTGTGACAGTATCCAAATTTGGCCTTGCTTCCTTGGTTCCGCTAGGAAAGCTAGTAATCACAGTTTATGGTGCCATGATTTTCTTTATTCTCGTTGTATTAGGGCTGGTAGCCAAAATTGCCGGTTATAACATTTTTAAGCTACTAGGGTACTTGAAAGATGAATTAATTTTAGGCTACTCGACAGCGAGTTCAGAAACAGTGTTGCCAAGAATTATGGAGAAAATGGAGAAGATCGGCTGTCCAAAGGCGATAACTTCTTTGGTTATTCCGACAGGTTATTCTTTTAACTTGGATGGTTCTACACTCTATCAAGCCATTGCCGCCCTGTTTATTGCCCAAATGTACGGAATTCAAATGAGTATTGGCCAGCAAATTACCCTTGTCCTTATTTTAATGTTAACGTCCAAAGGGATTGCCGGCGTACCTGGGGTATCGATTGTTGTACTGCTTTCCACCTTGGGGAGTGTAGGGATTCCAGTTGAAGGCCTGGCATTTATTCTCGGAGTTGACCGTCTTCTCGATATGGCCCGGACATGTGTCAACATTGTTGGCAACTCGCTGGCCGCAATCATAATTTCCAAATGGGAAGGCCATAAGCTGAAAAGCTCAAAAGTGCAAAACCAGGAAGCCGCATAATGCGGTGCCTGCTCACTAGAAAAAATACTATAAAAATCAATTTTAGAGGTGTCAACCATGACTGCAGGTACAGTATTCAGTGAAGTGTCAAAACAACAACAAGAAGACCAAGAATCAATAAATTTGTTCTATTCAACGCAAACGGTTATCCATGAAGCGTTAAAGAAATTGGGCTATAGTGAGGAAATGTTCGAACTGCTAAAAGAGCCGCTGCGCTTTTTGTCTGTGAGAATTCCTGTGAAAATGGATGATGGTTCTGTTAAAATGTTTACCGGCTATCGTTCTCAGCATAATGATGCGGTTGGACCGACAAAAGGTGGCGTTCGCTTTCACCCGGAGGTTGATGAAGATGAGGTAAAAGCATTGTCTATTTGGATGAGTTTAAAATGCGGGATTACCAACCTTCCGTTTGGCGGTGGAAAAGGCGGAATTATTTGTGATCCGCGCAATATGTCATTGCGGGAATTGGAAAACTTGAGCCGCGGCTATGTTCGTGCCATTAGCCAAATTGTTGGACCAAATAAAGATATTCCTGCACCCGATGTGTATACGAATTCGCAAATAATGGCGTGGATGATGGATGAATACAGCCGATTGCGGGAATATGATTCACCTGCATTTATTACGGGAAAACCGATTGTCCTGGGCGGTTCGCAAGGGCGTGAAACAGCGACTGCGCGCGGTGTTGCAATCGTGATTGAAGAAGCTGCGAAGAAAAAGGGGATCGAGCTTAAAGGCGCGCGCGTGGTAATCCAAGGCTTTGGAAATGCGGGAAGTTATTTAGCGAAGTTTATGCACGATGCCGGGGCAAAAGTGGTAGGTGTTTCCGATGTTTACGGAGCAGTCGCGGATCCTGAGGGATTAGATATAAATTATTTGCTTGACCGCAGAGACAGTTTTGGAACATTTTCCAAACTATTTCAAAACACGATTACAAATAAGGAATTATTCGAACTTGACTGCGATATTCTTGTACCTGCAGCCATTTCGAATCAAATAACGGCCAACAATGCCGCCAATATAAAGGCTTCGATTGTTGTTGAAGCAGCGAATGGACCGACAACCCTTGAAGCAACAAAAATTTTGACAAATCGCGGCGTTTTTCTAGTTCCTGATATTCTTTCAAACTCCGGCGGTGTAACGGTTTCCTATTTTGAATGGGTGCAAAACAATCAAGGTTATTACTGGTCGGAGGAAGAGGTTGAGGATAAACTCAAAAAAATTATGGTGGATTCTTTTGAAAATATTTATCAAGTTGCCCAAACCCATAAAGTCGACATGCGCTTGGCAGCCTACATGGTCGGCATCAGAAAATTAGCAGAGGCCTCACGCTTCAGAGGCTGGTCGTAGACTTTCGTAAAACCCCTTTCCGATTATTGGAAAGGGGTTTGTGTATAGTATAACGTTTTTGAAGGAGAAGTTGTAGTTTTATATAATTAAAATTCTGTAATTAAATTAAGGATTATGGGCAGTTCTTACCCCTAGTATTGGAAACTGATTCATTCATTTGAATGTCTGAGAAAAAGATTATTGCTTGGTTATGAATTCAGATAAAAGAACCTATCATTTTCTATATATCTTGTTTAAATTTTCATCATCCGAAAAAACATTATAGATCCGAAAACTCTCCGTAAAGCTAAAGCATTTGTATGCGATTATTAAAACATTAGAAGAATACATAGTGTATCCAAAATAAAATTTATCACAATGATGTGTAATTCAGTTTGGAAAATTCGTGGTGAAAACGTATACATTCTTCTTCGTTTTTGCCTTACAATATAACCAAGGAAGGGAAGTGATAACTTGCAGCTGGATGAACGATCAACTATTTTGCTTAAAGAAATACTCCTAACACAAGGAGTTAAAATTTCATCTCTGGAAAAAAAGCTAAAATTATCCCGTTTTCAAGTTAATTACAGTCTTGGGAAAATTGATGATTGGCTGTCAAGTAACCAAATGCCTCCTTTAAAAAGGGAACGCCAAAAGGGGATATTTGTTGATCAAGTTGTTCAGGAAACCTTTCCGGAATTGATGAAGGATATCACAATTTATGACTATGTTATTTCAGATTCAGAAAGAAAAAAGTTGATCATTTTATTGTTATTGATTCGAGAAGAACCGTTATCTTTATTCCACCTATCTTCAGCTCTAAAAGTAAGCAGAAATACAGTTCTGTATGACTTAAAAGGAGTTGGATCCATTACTGAATCGTTTGGATTAAATGTAAGGTATACAAGAAAAGACGGATACTTTATAGAAGGAAATGAGTTAAATAAACGGCATTTAATAATCAAGCTTGTTTGTTTATTGCTGCAAACCGAGAGTAGTAGGCAGTGGTTTTTTGAAATATTGGGGCTAAGTGAAGAAGAAGTCTTAAAAATACGCCAGCGCCTAGAAAGAATCGAAAAACACTTAAAGTTTCGTTTTACGGATGAAAAGCTGGAGGAACTTCCCTTTACATTATCATTGATTATTCGACGGATTCGGCAAAGAAAGTCATTAGAAGATTATTACCATGACTTGCTTTATACGGAAGAATATAAAGCGGTTGATGAACTTTTGACAGAAGAAAAGGAGTTTGATGAAAGAGAACTATTGTTTATTACTTTGCAATTATTAGCATCAAGTATTTCTTCATTTGAAGTAGAAGAAAAACAAAAACCGGAGCTGTTTGAAGGAATTGTGGGAATGGTAAAATGTTTTGAAAATTTAGCATGTGTAAGCCTTCAGGAAAAGGATGAACTTGTAAACAGACTGTATTTGCATTTGAGGCCGGCTCTGTATCGAGTAAAATATCAATTAAAAGTAGAGAATCCACTCTTGGAGTCCGTATTAAAAGAACATGGTGAATTGCATCATCTTGTTAAAAAAGCTGTTGTTCCGCTTGAGGAGGCAATCGGATTAAAATTTCCTGAAAGTGAAAGTGCCTACTTAACAATGCTGTTCGGATCATGGCTACTTAAGCAAGGTGAAGAGATTTCAACCAAGAAAATGGCAGTTGTCGTTTGTCCGAACGGAATTTCGGTTTCCAAGCTTTTATATGAAACTTTACGCGGCCTTTTCCCTGAAATCATCTTTCTAGACCATATTTCATTACGGGATTTTATCCACTACCCATTGCAGTATGATTTCGTTTTTTCAACGACTTTTTTAAAAAAAGATAAAAAATTATTTCTTGTGAAGCCATTAATGTCAAACGATGAGAAATATCGCTTAAAAGCAAGAGTATATCAAGATTTAAACGGATATAGCCCGGTCAATTTTCGTTTAGAAGATTTAATTAAGTTAATAGAAAAAGAGGCAGTCATAAAAAACAAAGAAACATTAGAAACATCATTACAGGCATTTTTTCTTGAGAAACAATCAAACTGTACGGTTCCTATTATAAAAAACACCATTAAGCCCCCAATAGAAGAATTAATTACAGAGGAATCTTTATTCATAGAAGAAAAGGCGGATACATGGCAAGAAGCTGTAAGAAAAGCTTCCAAACCGCTATTAGATTCAATGTCAATTAAGCAGGAATACATTGATGCAATGATCGATATGTTTGAAACTCATGAACCATATATCATCATTGCTCCAAAAGTGGCAATACCTCATGCTCGGCCCGAAGATGGAGTGAATCGTCTTTCGATGAGTTTATTAAAATTGGAGAAAGACGTTGATTTTTATGGGAACCTTGTAAAAGTTTTTATCATTATTGCCGCAATTGACCGAAGCACACATTTAAGAGCACTAATGCAGTTGAACGATTTATTGGCAGATCCCGTCAGTCTTGACCAACTAGTGAATGCCAAAGAAAAAAGCGAAATTTTGTCATTAATCAGTAAATATTCCAAGTAATCGTGGGTTCTACTGTGAAGGGGTGATGATTTTGATTGAAGTATGATAAGAATAATAAGGCGATATGGAAATAATCTGAAAGGGAGAACACTATGAAACTATTCTCACAATTATTTGATCAAAACTTAATTTTAACAAGCTTAAATTGTACGACAAAGTATCAGTTTTTTGAACAAATTTCATTGTTCTTGGTCGAACAAGGATATGTAACAGAAGATTTTAAAGAAGCTTTACTAAAACGGGAGGAAAAATATCCGACCGGGTTAAGAACAGAACCGTACCACGTAGCAATTCCCCACACAGATCCCGAAAAAATTATAAAACCTTTTATTGCCGTAATAAGACCAAAGCAGAAAATAGAATTTTTTGAAATGGGTACAGATGATAAAATTGTTTCCGCACAGTTAATTTTTGTTCTCGGATTAAAACGGTCGGAAGCACAAGCCCCTTTGTTACAGAAGCTAATCGATTTGTTTATGAATAAAAAAGTTATGGAACAACTTATTGAAGAGGAAGATAAACGGCAAATTTTATCAATATTAGAAACAAATATTGCTTGAAATGTAAAAAGTCCATGACCAACTACTTTTATTATACCGAAAAATAGGATTCTCGACAAGTTTTTCAAGAAAGCGACGGGATCAACCATGATATATACTGTCACTTTAAATACAGCGATTGATCATATTTTGTATATTAGTGAAGAGCTAACGCGAAAGAAAAATAATCGTATCCGAAACCAAACATACGATATTGGTGGAAAAGCTACCCATGTCTCGGTTGTTTTATCAAGCCTTCAAATTCAGAATATAGCCACAGGATTTGTAGGTTCTTTAAATAAAGATCTTTTAATCGAATTAATGAGAAAAAAAGGAGTCCATTGTGACTTTGTTGAACAAGAGGGAAGTAAAACAAGAGAAAGCTTCATTATTATTGATGAATCCGGAAAAGGGAGCTATATGATCACTGATCAAGGTTTCGAAATAAAAAATGAAAGCTATGAGAAACTGCTCAAAAAGTTAAAACAGTTTGTAAAAGAAAAAGATATTGTTGTTTTTGCGGGAAGTCCGCCGGCAGGAATTGATGTTGATAAATATAAAAAGATCCTCCAAACTGTAAAAGACCTTAACGGAAAGCTGATCGTTGATGCTTCCGGTGATTATTTAAAAACTGCTGTTGAATTATCGCCGACATTGATTAAGCCAAATGAATTTGAGTTTCAAGAATTAATAGGTAAGAATTGTCATACGATTTCAGAGTTTGCTGAGGAAATTCAAATCCTAATGAATAAGGGAATTCAATATGTTGTGATCTCGCTTGGAAAAAGAGGAAGTTTAGTGGGTTTTCAACAGGAGATTTATCATTTTATCCCTCCAAAAGTAAAAGAAGTAAATGATACGGGCTGCGGTGATGTTTTCGTAGGAGGCATAACAGCAAAATTAAGTGAAAATTGTCCTTTGGAGGAGATTTTTCGATTTGCAACCGCGCTTGGTGCTTCTAAGGCAACACAGCAAGGGAGTTCAGATTTTTCTTTAAAAATTGCTAAAGATTTGGAAAAAGAAGTCCAAATCCAATTCATTCGGGGAGTGAATTAAATGTTATATTTAGACCAACGGAAAGAACTTTGCGAAGTCACCAGGATGATGTTTGATCGTTTTAATACAAATGCTGCCGGGGGCAATATTAGTGTAAAGGTTAGTGAAAAACATTTTATTATGACCCCGACTCTTATGTCGCAAGCCAAATTCTGCAGATTGAATCCTGAAGATATTCTAGTGATTGATAAAGAAGGAACAATTTATGAAGGAGTTGGCAAAGTAACAAGAGAATTCAATATGCACATAGCTGTTTACGAAACAAAACCAAATGCCGGTGCTGTTGTTCATGCCCACCCAAAAGAATCAATGGTATTTGCTGCTTTAGGGTTGGATTTGCCTCATTTTACAGAAAGTACTCGAAAGTTAGGCGAGATCAAAGTTTTGGATTTCGCACCTGCTACCAGTCTTCAATTAGCCCAAATGGTTAAAAATTATATGGAAACAAGAAAAGCTGATTTGCCTGTTGCTGCTTTGCTCCGGGAACATGGGATTATTGTTGTCGATAAGACATTAAGGAAAACCTATGATATGCTGGAACGAATTGAATATAACGCTTATGTTGCAATCCACGCTAAAATTTTTGAAGGGCTGAGGATGCTAGAGCAAAAACATGATGCCAAAAACTTTCAATATAACCTTGATGAATGAAAAATCTGGTTTTCAACAGAAGGTATCTCATGCCTTCCAGTTACTATATATAACGAAGTGAGATGAATGACTTTCCATCACATTTTTACTCAAAGGAATGTTTAAAATTTGGGATGAAAACGCTTTCTAAAAATCTGCTTTTCTTCATTATTTTAAATAATGGTAAATTAGTGAACTAGAAATACTTAAAAAGTGAGGAGGTGGTTTTCTGAAGTAATCGAAGAGCATCAGCAGTTTACTCAGTTATTTTCGGGGGTAGATGAAATGACTCATAAATGTTTATTTATGCAAAAAGAAAGAGAATTAATTGTAGCGTATGGAAAAAGGCTTGTAACAAGCGGATTAACTGTCGGTACAGGTGGAAACTTAAGTATTTTTAATAAGGAACAAGGATATATGGCGATTAGTCCTACTGGTATTGATTATTTTGAGATGCAACCCAAGGATGTCGTAATAATGGATTTAAAAGGGAATGTGATCGATGGTGCTTTAAAGCCCTCAAGTGAATATGAGATGCATGCGGTTGTTTATCGAGATCGTAATGATGTTACTGCAATGATTCATACACATTCATTATATGCAACAACAATATCTTGCTTACGATGGGATTTGCCTGCTGTTGATTATCTAGTTGCACATGGCGGTGGGAAAGACATTAAGTGTGCTGATTATGCTACTTATGGAACAGCTGAGTTGGCAAACAATGCTCTTAAGGGAATGGAAGATAGAAATGCTGTTTTGTTGGCCAATCATGGAATAAATGTTGTTGGCGCTACAATAGAGGAAACATTCGCAACTACTGAGCAATTGGAGTTCTGTGCAAGGCTGTATTGGCAAGCAAAATCAATTGGGGAACCAGTAATTCTGAGTGACCAAGAAATGGAAATGATGGTAGAGCGCTTCAAAGGATATGGCCAGAAAAATAAAACCTAACAGAATACAAGAAATTTTGAATGTCTAAAAGGTCGAAAGAACACACTTGCTAAATAAGGGGGAGTCAATGAATGAAAAGAATTATCGTAGCTTGCGGATCAGGAGTAGCGACATCTCAAACAGTGGCATCAAAGGTCCAAAGATTACTTCGAGAAAGAGGAATTTCTGCCCAAGTAGATGCAGTGGACATCAAATCAATCGATACGTATATAAAAACGGCTGCCGCATATATTGCGATCACAAAGCCAGAAAAAGAATATCCGGTCCCTGTTTGCAATAGCATCGCCTTTTTAACTGGTGTAGGCATGGAAAAAGAACTGCAAAAAATAATCGATGCGCTTAGGTAAACATAAAAAAGGGGGATTTTAAATGGGTATCGTTCAATCCATCTTTAATTATATTTTAAATATGGGGGCACCTGTATTTGTACCGATTATTTTGATTATTGTTGGACTAATTGTCAGAATGAAGTTTAAAGATGCGCTTTCTTCCGGTATCACTCTTGGCGTGGCATTCGTTGGCATGGGGCTAATTATTAGCTTTATGATGGGATCCATTGGACCGGCAGCTCAACAATTTGTTAAAAATACAGGCATCCAGCTGAATGCGATTGATAGCGGTTGGACAGCACTTGCCGCCCTAGCATGGGCATGGCCACTTGCCTTTTTTATGTTCCCCATCCAAATTGGCGTCAATCTTATCATGCTGGCAATTAAACAAACGAACACATTGAATGTGGATTTATGGAATGTATGGGGGAAAATTTTAACTGCTGTCATTGTTGCTGCCGTTTCAAACAGTATGACATTGGCATTTATCGTGGCAGCAGGCCAGATGGTTCTTGAACTGAAAATCGCTGACGTGAATCAAAAACAAATTCAAAAAGTTACCCAAATCCCCGGGGTTACAAGTACACACAGCATGACATTATTTGGTGTCATCCTGTATCCGCTGAACAAACTATTAGACTTTATTCCTAGCATGAATAAGCAAATTGATGCAAACTGGCTAAAACAAAAACTCGGTATTTTTGCAGAAAACCATATTATGGGTTTTATCATTGCTGTCCTGATTGGCGTTTTTGCACAACTAAGTTTCGCTCAAACCTTGACACTGGGAGTACAAGGGGCAACAGCGCTAACTTTATTTCCAATGGTATCAAAATTATTCATGCAAGCATTGTCCCCATTGTCAGATGCTACTTCAGAATTCATGCAAAAGCGTTTTAAAGGCCGGGAGTTTTATATTGGCCTTGATTGGCCGATTATGGCTGGATGTAATGAGGTTTGGGTTACAGCCATTATCTTAATTCCATTTATGTTAGGATTTGCCGTTACACTGCCTGGGAACTCGGTTTTGCCTTTTGCTGGAATCATTAATCTTTCTGTTGCTGTTCCTGCATTGATCGTCACCGGCGGAAATCTGCTGCGGATGATTGTATTAGGAATTGTCACAACTCCAATATTTTTATATCTCGCTACAAGCTTTGCCCCAATTGTCACAAACCTAGCCATTGAAACAAAATCTGTTCAAGTTCCGAAAGGGCAAATGATTTCGTGGAGCACACTGGAATATCCTGATTTTCGCTATATCTTTGCACATGCGGCAAATGGTGAAATTTTCGGAATCTTGGGTGCAATCGTTTGGTTAGCCTTATATGTTTGGTATTATAAGGGCATGAAAGCCAGGTCCCTAAAAATTGAAGATGAAAATGCTGAGAGTACTGTCTAGGAAAAAAATCAGTCGTAAGGGGTTCTTTATGCAGAGGAACCCCTTTTATTTTACAACATCGTAAGGCAGATAGCAATAATTTTACAAATTTTAGCATGGTTAATTATTTTTATGGAGGAATTTGAATGAATAAGTGGATGTGGTATGCAGGAGTTGTTGCAGCAATGGTACTATTCATTTTAAGTTTATTGACTGGCAAGATATTGATTTCAATTATTTCTCTAATTTTTGCATTGTTTTTAAAGCGATTTTATCATAAAATACCTCTGCCACGGGTATATACCAAAAATAAAATATACTCAAATATTAGTGGGAAAATTTATCCTTCATCAACGCCCAAAAAGCATAAAGCAAGAGAAAAACGATAACTCATTACAAGGGATAAACCCAAAAAACAATACGGTAGAATTCTGTAGAAATTTCATATAATTTGACAGATAAAAAGATGTTAGGAAATCCATTTATAGGGAAAAGAATGAATATAAATTCATTTGGAATCCGTGAGTGTATTGAAATGCTTTGCATGTTGGGCAATGTTAATACAAATAGTTTGAGTGGAGGCGTTTAAGATGAGAATCGATAATTCGGAATGGCTTGCTCTTAGTAAGGAAATCAAAGTTAAGCTGATTCGGCTGGCAGTTTTGGAGAATTCGTTCAAATTCCCTTCTCCGTTCCTGACCGAATCTTCCTTTTTCTTAAGGCAGCACGATACAAAGACAGGCTTGTAACTGCTATACTAAAGTAGACAGTTTCCGCTAGATAAAAATGGACACTTTTTAACCTAGGGGCTTAGGGGATTTGGCATTGAAAAGGGTGCCGCCCCGGGGAGGGGCGGCACCCTTTTCAATGCTCGCGCTCACCTTCCCCATACTATTAAATGTTTTCCCATAAACCTGTATAATATGATAGGTTATTAGACTATCAATTCAGGTGGAGGGAAGTTGAAAGGTGGAAAAGTGGAAAGTGTATATGGAAATTTATCAATTAAAGCAGCAAGGATTTAGGGTGAGAAGAATTGCTAGAAAATTAGGGATCTCTAGGACTACCGTGTATAAATACCTTGAGAAATCACCAGAGGAAATGAGTGCATGGATGGCATCTACAAAAACGAGGTATAAAAAATTGGATCCTTATGAAATGCTCATTCACACATGGTTAAGCGAGCACCCTGATCTCTCTTCTTCCCAAATCCATGATTGGTTACGAGAAGAGAATCCGACATTACAAATTGGCGAGAGTACAGTGCGTGGCTACGTTAAAGGATTACGTGAGAAATACAATATTCCTAAAGTCGAAGAAAAGCGGGTCTATGAAGCCATTCCAGATCCACCAATGGGAAGACAGGCGCAGGTCGACTTTGGCCAAACCGTACAAAAAACACCGGAAGGAAAGGAGATTAAGTTATATTTCATTAGCTTTGTGTTGTCACATTCTCGTTTTAAGTACGTCGAATGGCTGGACAGGCCATTCACAACGAAAGATGTTATTCGAACGCATGAGAGCGCCTTTCAGTTTTATGGAGGCATTCCACATGAACTTGTTTATGATCAGGATTCTCTCATGGTAGTCAGTGAGAATTCAGGTGATTTAATACTTACGGGAGAATTTCAAGCTTACCGTGAAGAAAGAAAATTAGTCCTCCACGTCTGTCGGAAAGCGGACCCTGAAAGTAAAGGTCGGATTGAGAATGTAGTTGGATTTATAAAGAAAAACTTCGCTAAAAATCGGGTATTCGGTGGGATCGATCAGTGGAATGAACAGTGTATCGCCTGGCTAGAAAGGACGGGGAATGGTAAAGTTCACAATACAACCAAAAAAAGACCAGTCGAAGTGTTTGCCATAGAAAAACAACACTTACGACTAGTCACTAAAGAAATTGTACTTTCAAACGTTGATTCAAGTATAACAAGAACCGTTCGTAAGGACAACACCATTCTCTACTTGTCAAATCGCTACTCTGTTCCTCTCGGAACCTATAAGAAAGATAAAGATGTTTATATAGAAGTGACGGATGAGAGCCATCTCCTTGTTCGAGAGGAAAAGGAAGGGTCTGTGATTGCGGATCATATTATTTGTCAAGAAAAGGGCAGATTGATCCAAGACCGCCAACATAAACGAGACCGAACCAAAGGTATTCCTGCTTACATCGCGAGTGTTTCTAAGCAATTTGAAGAAGTTGAGCTCGCACATGAATTTCTAACTGAAGTCCATAGTAGATATCCGCGATATATTCGGGATCAGCTTCAGCTTATATCAAAAGCGATTAAAACGGCTCCAGAGTTTGCATGCGAGGCTTTAAAGGAGTGTATGGATAGAGGCTTGTATAGTGCGACTGAATTTAGTGATATTATCCTATATGTTAAACGACAGCGCCAAGAGGACAGTGCACAAGCCGAGCCAGAAAAAGCCCCGATAAAGCCTTTGGAAGCAGCTGATAAATCCGTCCTATTAACGAAACCAAAGATTCGAGATATGAATGACTATTTTGCGATTTTACAAGGAGGTATACCCAATTGAGCTTGTCTCTAGAACAACTGCAACAACGTTTATGTTCATTAAGGTGGTCGGAAAGCGCCACCTATCTTCCTACGCTAATTTCCCAAGCCGAATCGGAGGATTGGACATACAGGATGTTTGTCGAGCACCTGACGGCTTATGAGCAAAAGCGTCGTGATGAGAAGCAAATTGAAAAGCGATTAAAGTGGGCAGGGTTTCCTTTTTATAAAACAATTGATGCATTTAACGTCAATGAGCAACAATCCCTAAGCATGAAGCAAATTAATCAATTACAGGAATTCACTTGGATTGATCAACTGTACAACCTTATACTTCTAGGGCCGACAGGGGTGGGAAAAACCCTCCTCTCGACGGCACTAGGAATAGAGGCTATTCATCAAGGATATAAAGTATCCTTTATCTCAATGGGGGAATTAATACACACATTGAAAACGGAGGAATTTACAAGAAAGTCACAGACAAGGATGAAACGAATTAGAGACTCCCATTTGGTCATTATTGATGACTTGATGTACATGGCGATGGACACTCGGGAAGCTAATCTGTTATTTCATTTGATTAATGACTTGTACGATCGAGCCTCCGTCATTATAACATCAAACAAAAGCCCTCAGGAATGGGGCGAATTATTAGGGGATCCTGGCATTACTACAGCTATTTTAGATAGACTCATCCATCGAGCAGAAGTGATCCATTTTAAAGAAGAAGAAAGTTATCGTATGAAACATCGTTCTTCAATTTTTGGGCGAAAAAGTGTCCAAAATTAATTAGCAAAAAGTGTTCATTTTCACTTGACGGTTACAAGGCTTCAATTAATGATTGGCTCTATATGGGTTAAATATGACAATACGCGTTTATCATAAAAAAAAAGCATTCACGTATAAAAACGCATTGGATTTCAATGAAGAAGCCCAATGCGTTTTTTATGGATTAAAGGAATATATCGAATGCGGTTATTGGCATAAAGAGGGGATTTTGGCACTATACTTAATAGAATGGTTAAAATATAGCTTAGAAAGTGAAACCAAATGAGTTGAGGTACGCAAAGTATGAGTGAGGAGTTTGTCAAAAATCCAAATGAATGCTATCGGATGGCTGTAAAAAAAGCTGACCAATATTTTCAGACTCTTAAACAGCAAGTCTTGCAAAAGACGTTTGTCTCAACCTTAATTGAAGATTTGCAATCCTGGAAACAAAACCATAGACCTTCATTGTTTTCCTTTTTGACTGACAGGATGAGAGAGCCGGATTCAAGGAATGATCATCAATATATCCAATGGCTCGCGCGCAAAGGAAAATTGGATCCATACCTAAATCGAAGCATTTCCTATCTTTTTATACGGGATTTGGGTAAAACCTTGGATTCCATTGAAACGCGGGACAAGGTGCGGCGTGTGGTTGACCAGTTAAAAAAGCATCTGACAAAACGGGAACGCAATCAGAAGGATTTTAGCATCGCCCAGTTGTACCGCTGGGGCGAGAAAGAAGGCATCGAATCGACAATCATTTGGCTGATCGATAAACTTAAGACGGTTTCAGCTACTATTCCGAAGGGGATGGATCCGGATCATGCCCAGAGAAAATTGTTAAAAATCATTGCTGGCGTACTCATGCATGAGTTTGTGGAAATGGATAAAAAGGATTCACCAACAGAACGTGCCGAAAGTCTTGCTAAAGCGATTCGGCTCGGCTATTCTTACGGTCTTACCTATCCATACATTGATGACCTTCTTGATGCAAATGTTTTGTCAGAAAACGAAAAAGCAGAATATTCAAATATAATTCGGACAGCGCTTGTGACTGGTATTGTTCCAGAATTAGAAAGATGGCCAGGGAATCACTTGAGTTTCATTCGTTTTATTCATGAGGAACTGAGGGAAGCATTTGAGTACATAAAAGACAATCACCGTCCGGACACTTTACGGTCATTTTTCAAACAATCGTATGTTTTTTTTCAATCGCAGGAAGTAGATCGGGTCAAGGAATTGTCCAATCCTCACTATACAAATGAGGAGATTTATATACCAATCATCTTAAAGTCCTCTTATTCCCGCTTAATTGCCCGCTCGGTTATGAATGCACCTGAAGATGAGGGCTTCGAAAACCGAACCTTTTTCTACGGCATTTACAATCAGCTTGCAGATGATTTTGCCGACATGTTTGAGGATTTGAACGTGGGTGCGGTTACGCCCTATACGTATTATCTCAAATACCACCAACGGCGTCCGGATCTTATCAACCCGTTTGAATTCTATTGGACGGTTATTTTTCATTTGATCCATCACGTCTATTACTCAGAACCGGATACTCGTGAGGTAATTCTTGACCGTGCGATCAACGGACTTAAACGCTTTAAAGGACGAATGGGAAACAAAACATACAATGAAGTGATGGAACTGTTTGCTGCCAGCAACCCGGGCTTCAACCGTGTTCTTCAAAAAATGGTTGATAAAGCTGTTGATGTGGATTTTTTTGATAAGCTGCTTCGGGATCAGATGATTTCACAATTGAAAGATGAACGGAGGGAGCGGGAAGAATTTTCGGAAACGATTAAAGGAGTACGCCAGCAGATTAATAGCGTTTTACCAATTTCAACAATCGGGAATGATTCTTTAACGGCAGTTCCGATCATTGAAGCTGCAAATTATTGCCTTGAAGGGGATGGAAAACGATTGAGGCCGATCATTGCCTGGTATATGGGTGTAAATGAGTACGGGTTAGATCGATTTTCTATTTTGCCGCTTTTGAGATCATTGGAATACATGCATACTGCTTCACTCATTTTTGATGATTTGCCGGCCCAGGATAATGCGTCCTTTCGCAGGGGCCGTCCCACCGTGCACAAACTGTATAACACGGCGACAGCCGAGTTAACCGGTCTGTTTCTGACGCAAAAGGCGATTGGGGAGCAAACAACACTTGCCCGATTTCATTCTAGGATGGTGCTTCAATTGATTCACTATTCGACTAAAGTAACAGAGTTAATGTGCATGGGTCAGACGATGGACGTAAACTCAAGGGGGATGCCACTGACTCTTGAGCAATTGGAGGCGCTTTGCTTTTATAAAACCGGAATTGCGTTTGAAGCTTCGCTGATGATGCCAGCCATTCTTGCAGAGAAGGATGCATTGGAAACCGAAATGTTAAAAAAGTTTGCTTATCATGCGGGCATTGCTTTTCAGATTAAAGATGACCTGCTGGATTTTGAAGGGGATCGAAACCTGCTCGGAAAACCGATTGGTCAAGATGCCGAGCACAACCAGTCAACCTTTGTGACCCTCCTCGGGGCTGATGAAGCGCGAAAAAAAATGTGGAAACATTATTGCCAGGGGATTGAAGTGCTGCAAGAAGTGCAACGAAAGACTCCATTTCTTAAACAATTGCTCGATTATATCGTCAATCGCGAGCATTAATGGACTGTTTTCCGCCTCCTTTTCTCATTGTTCGAATAGTTGTAACAGTTAGGAAAGGTATTTATTTCTATAATAAACAGTACTGCATTGATGCTCACTTTTTATCGGTCATCAATGAATAATTTTTATACCCTGCTTGTATAAAGATTGTACATCTACTTAAAACTAAAATAAAAAGGGTGATAAAGTGATGTACATTAAGTATTCATTGGGTTTTTTAATTGGTTCATTAATTCAAGCAGGGATTGTTATGTTCGCTGAAAAAACAGGTATATCCCATTTAGAAGCAAATTTAACTTTTGTCCAATTGCTTCTCCATATTCTTGCAGGTCAAATTGCCGGCTATTTACTGCTTCTAATCATAAGGAAAGTGAGAGCGGTTCAGCATTGGGGAACATTTATTATTGGAGTTTTTTGGGGAGTTGCTGTTTGGGTTATTGTTATTCCGCTTAACGCTGCACAAGGAAAAGTAAAATTACCATGGGATGCAGGAATGGGGACCGTTATTTCAAGTATTCTGGCTTTTGCAATTTTCGGTATCATTGCTGCATTCACTATAAAACATTTTGGTTATAAAAAATTACAATCCGGAATATAAGATGTTCAGTATTTAAAGAGTTTGAAAATTCTTACGTATAAACAATGGTATGCGGTTTCGATACCATTGTTTTTTTACTGTTCAAAATACTGGAGATTGACAGTAGTATGAAAAACAATTATATTAAATGTAAGTTATCACTAACAAACTTTTTAAATCTTTTATGTATGTTAGTACTAACAAAATTAAAGGAGGAACACATGAAGATATTCACACAAATGTCTGAATTCATTAGAAAGAATCCGATGAAACTGATTCTTTTAACAATGGTTGTGATTTTGCTTTTTGCTGCAGGGGCAGCCAGTATTAAATTGGCGACTGGGAATGAGACTTTGATTGAGAAAGATACGAAACCTTTTCAAAATAATATGGCATTGGAAAAGAAATTTGGCGGCGAGTCAATCATTGTCCTGTATCAGGCAAAAAATCCGAAAGATCTGCTGACAATTCAGTCCATTCAAAATATGGAAGGCTTGGAAAAAAAGCTGGATTCATACGATGAGATCTTTTCTATTGTCAGCCCCAACACAATGATTCATCAACTATCGATCAACCAGGCAGAAAAGTATGCAGAGGGTTTAAAGGAAGTAACAGCAGGTTTAAGCAAGATGAGCAGCAACCTTAATGAAATTAGTACCAAACTTAACCAAAATATGACCCCACAATCTGCCAGCAATAATCTGGAACAAAACATGGCAAATCTTAATGATGGAATTGGCAAAATGATTGAAGGGCAGAAAAAATTATCAAATGGCACATTACAGCTAACAGATGGCTATTCAAAAATGGGAAATCAATTGTATGAAGCAGCAGTAAGGATGAAAAGCGTGAGTTACCAGTTAGAGAAATCGCTTGCTGCAAATCCGGAGCGGCAAAAACAACTGCAGCAATTAAGTCAAGGGACTATTCAGCTTGAAGAATTGTCAAAACAAATGATCATATCCTCAGAAAAAGGGGCAAAACTAACGGCCATTTCTGACAATACCATTTCCGGTTTAAGCGGTATGCAGCAAGGCCTTAATAGCCAAAAGTCTTCTTTGCAAGAATTAAACGAGAAAAAAATTGCGCAAACAAATGATCTGAAAAAATTAGCGAATGGTCTTTCTGAAATGGGAAACCAGTTAATCACAATAAGCAATAATTTAGAAACCATGCTGACGTATTCCGACAATATGTCGCCAGGACTTCCAAAGACCCAAAGGACATTGGATAAAATGATTTATGATGATAATGGTAATTTACGAGATTTATTTAGTAATGTCATCGTAGGGAAAGAGAACATGCTCTTTATCGTGAAATTTAAAGGAAACGTGGAGGATTCGACAAAAAGTGAAGTCGCTGGTGAGATCAAACACTATTTAAATGAAAATAAGCTTCAATCAATCAACACAATGGTATCAGGGAAACCGGTGCTGGATGATTCCATTCGGACATCTATGAAAACAAGTATGAAAAAAATGATAGGACTATCCATAATTTTTATGATCATTGTGCTCACGATCGTATTTAAAGTTAGGTGGAGACTCCTTCCGCTCCTGGTCATTTTGCTTGCTGTCATTGGCACAATTGGTCTAATGGGGTGGTTAAGCATTCCAATGACAATGGTTTCAATGGCCGTTTTTCCAATCCTAATTGGGCTTGGTATCGACTATGCTATCCAATTCCAAAGTCGTTACAATGAAGAAATGGAAAGAAGGGAACAGGCTTAATGAAAAATAAAAAAGAACAAAAAAGTGTATCAAGTTTAAACAGCACAGTCAAAAATATGGTTCCAGCTGTTTTAACAGCAATTAGTGCAACTGGACTTGGTTTTATTGCATTGTACACATCACCTGTGCCAATGATTCAGGATTTTGGGAAAATGCTGACGATTGGGATTGTGATCAGTTTTTTTGTCGGCCTGTTTATTTTGATCCCAGTCTTATTCACAAGAGACCATTTTTTTACGAAAAAAAATGGTAAAAACCCAAAAGTTCAGGGAACTTCAAAAGTTGAAAGATTACTTGAAAAAATAACACGAACCGTCATTTCTTTTAAATGGGTTGTCATCTTCCTTGCATTGATTACTGCAGGACTTGGTATTTGGGGAGATATAAACACAGGCGTCGAGACAGATGTAGAGACTTTTATGCCACAAAATACACCGGAGTTAAAAGATATTCATAAATTGAGAGAGATTTTGGGAACTACCGATCAAGTATCGATTATGTATAGCGCAGAGCATGTACTTGATAACAATATATTAAAATGGACAGATGACATGACGGAGACTTTGCAAAAAAAGTTTCCTGATGTCGTGGTGAATTCCCAATCCATTACCACACTCTTGAAAAAAGCAAATGGAGGGAAAGTGCCAGAGAATCCAAAATCAGTCATAAATCGTATGCCAGAGGATCAATTGAAACTATTTGTAAATAAAGAACAAACCGAAGGAGTCATCACGGTAGGGATTAAACACTTAGAAGCAAAGAATCTAAAACGCTTTATCGGTTACTTGGAATCCTATGTTGGAAAAAATCAATTGGCTGGACTGACCACTACAGTTACTGGAAAATCCGTCCTTGATGTTGAAATGGTTTCTTCCTTAACGACAGGAAGGCATAAAATGACTCTAATCGGAGTTGGACTTGTGTTTCTCGGTTTGCTTGCCATTTACCGTCATCCACTAAAAGCATTCATCCCTTTACTTCCCATTCTTTTTATTGTCGGCTGGTCGGGGGGAATCATGTATTTGTTCGGCATTGCTTATACCCCTCTTACGGCAACCCTGGGTGCTTTAATTATCGGAATCGGGACGGAATTTACCATTTTAATAATGGAAAGGTTTTATGAAGAACGAAAGAAAGGTTTTGCAAGTATGGAAGCAATCATCATTGCGAATAAAAAGATTGGCCGAGCGGTTTTTGCCTCTGGATTATCTGTGATCGGCGGGTTCAGTGCCTTACTTGTTTCCGATTTCGTCATTTTGAGCAATTTTGGTATGATGACATTATTGAATGTGTTCTTTGCCCTCCTTAGTACGATCATTGTAATGCCTGCGATATTAATCATCTTTGATCGGTTTGTTAAAGTAAAGAAGGGCAAATTACAAGCAGCAGAGGAGTGAAAGAAGTTTGCGAAATAAAACAGATCAAATTATTGAGGCCGCTATGAACGTGTTTATGAAGAAGGGCTTCCTACAGGCAACCACTCAGGAGATTGCACGGGAAGCGGATGTTGCCGAAGTAACATTGTATCGGAAATTCTCCACTAAACAAAATTTATTTGAAACAGTGATTAAAAAGGTATTGGAAAATCAGTTTCAAACAAAGATTCTTAAATTTGCCGAAGAAGATACAGATTCTTTCTTTTTGAAAGTATTGGACAACCGGCTTGAAATATTATCGAAAAACCAAAAAATGATTAAAATGCTTCTTTCTGAAAGTCTTGTAGGAAACTTATCAGAAGAATTAAACTTTCCCTCCTTTATTTTCAACGGGTTAAAAAAAGGCGTCCAGCTCCATTTTGATCGGCAGAATATAAAAGCGGATGCCGGATTGTTTGCCCAGCATATTGGGGGAATTCTTCTCAGCAATGTTTTGTTTATAAAGGATGTTCCTTATAATGAACTGGATCCCCAAAAAAAGGAAGAACTATTGCGTTATCATTTAAATTCCCTAAAAGCAAATTTATAAGCTCAAAGGTTGCTTCAATATAAAAATCAGATTGCAACAAGTGGTGTTGGTTATTAGGGAGAAAGGAAAAAAATCATGTCAATTTCAGAGATGGTTGAAGATTTATTCAAAGATGAACACCTTACGGAAAAACAGAAAAGAATTATAGAAGCAGCCGTCCTAATTTTTTCAACGAAAGGATTTTTTGATTCTTCTACGAAAGAAATTGCCATAAATGCCGGGGTTGCTGAAGGGACGATCTTTCGATATTACCGAACAAAAAAGGATTTACTCCAATCGATAATGGAAAAAACAATTTCAAAATTAACAACCATTCATGGCAATGGAATGAATGAAACAGAACGATTTGACAACCGGTACAAGAATCTTAAAGATTTTATTTCAACATTTATAAAAGAAAGGTATGATATGGTCAAAAAGTATTCACCGCTTGTCAAAATACTTTTACACGAATTGACTCTCCGGAAAGAAATCTGGGAACCGTATTTCTTAGTAAACCTTAGAAGTTTAAATGAAGACTTTAAAAATTTGTTCGGTAAATTAGGGCAAAAAGACGATCGTATAAAGAATGGCTCGGAAACCGCATTAAGGTTAATCATTACCACGATGGTAGGATTTTTCGTATTCAAATTTCTTTTAGACCAAGAGATAAATGGGCGGGATGAAGATGAAATCGAAATGATTGTTAACTATATAGTTGATGGTCTTGTGGTACGGGCATAACAAAAATAGAATGGTAGAATGAGAGTGCAAAAACTTAAAGGAAATAGCAACCTTTCTCTATACAAAATAGAGGGAACCTTCGTACCTTGAAATCCATTTTTATTTAGAAATTAAATCAAAAAAGCACCTCATTCTTGGAATCTTTCAAGTTGAGGTGCTTGCTTTATTAGCTAATCAGAATTTATATCCATAAATTCTGAACGCATAAGGGCAACTACGCCTCTGTCTTCGCTAAAGGCTCGCCAATCGGCGAGTTTTCTTTATTTTTTCTTTTTTCCGGTAAAGGATCCTTTGTCCCAGAATCCCTTTTCAGAGCAGCCGATACAGGTGAACCCAGCTGAGATGCAGCGATCCAAGCCAAGTGCTTCACACGAATTAAAGGCTGTTGGACCTTTGCATCCTAATTTAAATAAACAATAGCCCTTTCTCGCCCCTTCATCGTCATATGACTCGGCAAACAATTTTTGATCAAAGAAGGGTTTCCGGTGGCAGGTCAAATGGACGGTTGTTTGATAGAATTTTTTTGGACGAAGCTTCTTGTCGAGTTCTGGCAGCTCCCCGTGGAAATGGACGTGCAGCAAGGTACCGATAATTACTTCCGGAATCGGCGGGCAGCCGGGGACAAGGGCAACAGGCACATCCTCGGGAACAATCGAGCGAATGTCAGCTGAATGGGTAGGGTTGAGCCCAGCTGCTGAAATGCCTCCCCATGCAGAACAACTCCCGAAAGCAATGACTGCCTTTGCATGCTTTGCTGCATGGATAATTTCTTCTCTGACCGATTTCCCAGCGATCATCAGAAATTCATCGCTCCCCGGAATTCCTCCTTCGACCGCAAGAACGTATTGGCCCTTATATTTTTCTAAAATGGTTTCCTTGTGTTCTTCCACTTGGTATCCGCCTGCCGCAGAAAGAAGTTCGCTGTATTCAAGTGAAATAAAGTTCAGCATCGTATCCAAGGTGGATGGTTCAAACGAACGAGTGAACGCTTCCTTGCACCCGGTACAGTCCAAAGCACTGATCCAAATGACCGGCAATCGGGTATCCGTTTGCTGAAGCATTTCATCGGTTACTTCAATCGCTTCCAACCAGCTGTATTGTGGCATCTCATCGATCTCCTTTAATATTGCTCAGTATTTCACATGTTCTTTAAGCTCATTATACCACCGATCGATCGCCAAAAAATCAGAAAACAAAGATTCCACAAAAATGTCATAGATCAATAGATGAGTTCGATTTTTTACACAAATTGCAGCTATTCTTCAAATAAGCAAGGGATTGCCATTTTTCTGAAAAGTGATATTATTAATACAAATTATTTTTTCATAAATGACTATGGTTAATCGTATGCCAGATCGTGTTAAAATTACTTTCTATAATTGTGACAGGAGATCAGTATGAATACAAAGACCTTATCTTTAGAGAAACTGCAAATCCTTCAATTCATTGATGACCAGCAAGAAAACTTAATCGATTTTTTAAATCAGCTTGTTGGGATTCCTTCTGATAACCCACCTGGAGATTGTCAAAGAATTGCGGAACATCTATATAGAAGGCTTGAAGAATTCAAATTTGAAAATGTTTTCATCCATCAAGTTGAAGAGGAAAAAGTAAAAGCCGTTGGCATGACGAAAACCGCAAATGTTATTGGTTTTCAATCATTTGGCAATGATGGTCTGGAAATTACCCTTAACTCGCATGGGGATGTTGTCCCTCCCGGCAAAGGGTGGATGCAGGATCCGTATGGCGGTCAGATTGTCGATGGAAAAATGTACGGCCGTGGTGCCGCTGTTTCAAAATCGGATATTGCTTCCTTTACTTTTGCTACCCTTGCATTAAGAGAAGTCAAAGATCATTTAAGCGGAAAAGTCTCTTTGGCGTTTACTTTTGATGAAGAATCAGGCGGGGAAATTGGCCCGAAATGGCTGCTTGAAAAAAAGCTGATTCACCCGGATATGGCAATTTGCCCGGGATTCACGTATTCCCTCGTCAATGCCCACAATGGCTGTCTGCATTTAGAAGTTAAGTTAAAGGGGAAATCTGCTCATGCGGCAGAACCGCAGTTTGGGCATGATGCCCTTGAAGCGATGAACGGTGTTTTAAGCGCATTGTATGAGTACAGGAAAGGATTTTCAAAAATAAAATCGGCTGTTCCCGGGATCGAGTCTCCTAGTTTAGTAGTGGGCTTAATTTCCGGAGGAATCAATACGAATGTTGTTCCGGATACAGCAGCAATCCGGTTGGATCGGCGTTTAATTCCAGAGGAAGATCCTGCAGCAGCAGAGTCGGAAATCCGAGAGATTGTTACAGAAACGCTGAAAAATTTTCCAGGAGTTGATCCGGAAGTAACTCAGGTTTTGTTAGCGAAGAGTTTTGGTCCTATTTCTGTCGATTCCCCTTTAATCCAAGCGGTTAAGACCAATTGGCGAGAACTGATGGGCGGAGAAGAACTTCCTGTCAGCGGTTCGCCGCTTTATACCGATGCGCGGCATTTCTATGAAGCTGGAATCCCGGTAGTGTTATTTGGAGCAGGCCCGCGAACATTGGCAGAAGCAAATGGACATCGTGCCGATGAAAATGTCAGAATAGAAGATTTAATAAAAGCAACTAAGATTGTTGCTTTGACCTTGTATGACCTGTTGCAGAAAAAATAGCTGGGATAGAGAGGGACGGGTTGATCAAAAACAGGAATTGCAAACCAAAAGAGTTTAGCGCTCTGTATTGAATAATAGAATGGCCTAGTTATCTGCTGGGCCATTTTTTGTCCTGGTAAAGGTGTCGGATTGAATTATTCGACAAATGCGTCGAATTAATCGGGAAATGCGTCGAATTCCAGGTCAACCACGTTGAATTAACCGGCAACCACGTCGAATTCCGGGTCAAATGCGTCGAATCAATCGGGAGACGCGTAGAATTCCAGGCCAAACGCGTCGAATTATGGTGCTACAAGAAGTCAAGACAGTTTTTTTGAAAAATTAAGGTGTATACAAGATTAAATTACTTAGATATTTCTATAATACAAGGGTCTTGATCTCCTCTTCCTGTATGGAAATTGAGGGGAATAGCGCCAATTAGATATTGTCCACAGGTGGAGGACATAGTATAAGCGAAGGCGTGGGAGAAATGGTTTCCTCCTACACCCAAGATCACCCCAAAGCGCTGAAATGTTGGTAAAATTTCATCCTCTTCATAAAAGATTGGTTCGTTAGAACGAATCTTTTATGAAGAGGGCAGCAAGCGAAGCGCGGTAGGATTTTTTAAGTTTAGATATAAATATAAGACAACTTTCTTGACGAACACCGCTACTGTTATTCACATGTGGATAACAGTACAACATCCCGGTTATACACAGCAGCTGGTGTATGGTTATCCAATGACTGGTGTGGTAAGTAGTGGTTGTGTAGATGGATATAGCGTTCCACACCTTGCCTCGTTTCTCGCGGGCTAGTATAGTCGTTGATATAAATCTCATTGTACTTCAGGCTACGCCAGAACCGTTCTATAACGATGTTGTCCTTTGCACGGCCTTTGCCATCCATGCTGATGCGGATTTCGTTCTCCTTTAGCAAATCTGTGTACTGTGGGCTGGTAAAGTGGCTCCCTTGATCACTGTTAATAATGGCGGGTTTGCGTTTGGCTAGCGCCCTTCTCATAGTCTCTAATACGAACCCGATTTCAAGGCTTTGATCCAATTGCCAATCCACAATGAAGCGAGAATACCAATCCATGATGGCGTAGAGGTACATCCAGCCTTGCTTCATCCGGATATACGTGATATCCACACTCCAAACCTGGTCGGGCTGAGTAATGTTTAGCCCTCGAAGTAGGTAGGGGTAGATCCGGTGCTGGAGATCCCGTTTGCTAAGGTTCGGACCGGGATAGATAGCCATAATACCCATCTCTCGCATGTACTTTCTTACTGTATTTTCGTGAATAAGATCCCCTTCTCGATTCATAATGGCAGCTATCTTTCGATAGCCCAGAAAAGAATGCTTTGTGTATAGCTCATCAATCCGGTGCTTGAGGCGAATTTCCTCCGGAGAGGGAGGGACCGGCTTATAGTAAAGACTGGTGCGGTTTAGATTAAGTAAATCCGCTTGTACGAGGATGGAGTGTTCGGAGCAATCCCATTCTATGAGATCAATACGCTCTTCACGAGTAAAGTTAGAGGCCAGATTTTTTTTTAAGCCACGACAATTGGGTGGTTAACTTACCAACCTCGGCGTAGAGTTCATTGATTTGTTGTTCATATTCTTTTTTCATTTTGGTGATACCTTTACGATCATCAACAAACAGCTGTGAGAGGTTTTGTACCACCTCGGATTTCCACCGGTTGAGGACATTGGTATGGATCCCATGCTCAGAAGCGAGCTGTGAAACTGACTTTTCTTCCTTTAGGATTTCCAGTACAATTTGCGCTTTTTCTTCTGGGTTAAACTTTCTTCGAGTGGTTGACATACAACTAAGAAACTCCTTTTTTATTGTCTAGTTTATATGTAGCATTATAAATTAACCGGCAACCGCGTCGAATTCCGGATCAAATGCGTCGAATCAATCAGGAACCACGTCGAATTCCAGGCCAAATGCGTCGAATCAACCGGCAAACCCGTCGAATTCCGGGTCAACCACGTTGAATCAACCGGCAACCGCGTCGAATTCCGGGTCAACCACGTCGAATTCCAGATCAACCACGTCGAATTCCCATCCAAAGACATCGAACAAGAAACCAAGCCCACGCATGAATCCGCAAATCCGCTCAACTCGTAAAAAACAAACGGGATCGCCCTTTTTTTCACAAGAAATTATTTCGGGTATAAAAATAATTTTACATATGGTATGATGACTTTAATAATTTTTCTGTGGATGGAAGGGTTTTGCAGTCGCCCATATAGGCTGTTTTTTAAAATTGATTCAAAATGGGTGGAGAGCGAAGAATATGCTGATATGGAAACGGAATTTATGGGTATTGTGGGTTGGTGTTTTTTTTACAGCGGCAAGTTTTTCAATGGTTATTCCTTTTTTGCCAATTTTTTTGCTGCAAATCGGGGTACAGCAGCATACAGAAATTTGGTCGGGTCTCATTTTTAGCTCTGCTTTTTTTGCAGGTGCGATTGCTTCACCTTTTTGGGGGCGCGTCGCCGATAAATATGGCAGAAAACCTATGATCGTTCGAGCTGGATTTGTCCTGTTTGTCATCTATACATTAATGGCCTTCGTCACAAATCCGTATCAAATTTTGGTGCTTAGGATTCTTCAAGGTTTGCTGAGTGGATTTATTCCGGGGGCAATTGCCTTGATCGGAACGAATACACCTAACGATAAAGTCGGTTATGCGCTTTCCTTGATTTCGACTGCTTCAGCATCTGGGCAGATTGTGGGACCATTGCTTGGCGGTGGAATCTCTTCGTTAATTGGGAACCGCTGGGCTTTTGCCACCGCTGGCTTAATTGTACTTATTTCGACCCTTTTAATCATCTTTTGGGTAATCGAAGAAAATTTCACACCTAGCAAGGAAAAGGGATCCGTCAGAAATGACTTGAAAGCCGCATGGCTCAATCATCCGTTAATGCTCGTGATCGTTTTGACAGTGCTTGCTTCCGGTTCTGTCATGACGGTTGAGCCGATTTTGCCATTATATGTGGTTAAATTGGGCGGATCGTCTGCCCATGCTTCACTAATTGCAGGGATTGTTTTCTCGCTTCCTGGCATTGCTAGTGCAATCTTCGCGCCATTCTGGGGGAAATGGGCCGATAAGGCAGGGTTTAACAAAGTTCTAGTGATTGGCCTTTTTGGCGGTGCGCTCGGTATGCTGGCGCAAACTTTTTTTAGCCATATTTGGGGATTTTCAATTATCCGGTTTATCTTTGGCATCTTTTTCTCTGCAGTTTTCCCAGCTTTAAACGGGCTAGTTGTCAAATCGACTTCCGAAAATTTCCGCGGTAGGGCATTTGGCTTAAATCAGACTGCCAATCAGATCGGCGGCATGGTCGGACCAATGATTGGCGGCTTTCTTGGCGGCGTTTTTCCGGTGCAAAGCGTGTTTGCAGTAACAGGGATTCTCCTTTTAATCGGAACTGGAATTGCCTATTGGCATCCGGCTGATTTAAAGAGCATTTTTAAATTTAAACAAACAATTAAACACTAATCGAATTGAATCATTCCGCTTTTTAGTTAAGATAGGAATCGAAAAAAGTTTACTTTGGAGAAATGGATTGTGGGGTAAAAGGGATGAAACCAAATATAAAGGACGTTGCCACGCTTGCGGGGGTGTCAGCAACAACTGTGTCGAGGGTTCTTAACAATCGCGGATATATTAGTGAGGAAACAAGGAATAAAGTGTACCAGGCAATGGAGGAGCTCCATTATTTCCCAAATGATGTCGCGCGTTCTTTGTTTAGAAAAAGTACGAAGTTCATTGGACTTATTTTTCCAACCACCAGCCACCCTTTTTTCGGCGAATTAATTTTAAACATCGAACGAATTTGCTCAACGCGAGGGTACAAGGTTTTACTTTGCAATAGTTTGAATGACCAAGAAAAGGAAAGCGAATATTTGGAAATGTTGCAAAGAAATCAAGTAGATGGAATCATTGTTGGTACTCATAACCAAGGAACGTTGAATTATGAGAAAATCCGCTTTCCGGTCGTTGCTATTGATCGGTATCTATCAGATTCGATTCCGGTCGTTTCCTCTGATAATTATCAAGGCGGAAAGATAGCCGCTGAGCTTTTATTGGAAAGCGGTTGCAAGAAAATTATCCATATTTGCGGTCCACAGCAATTGAAAACGCCTGCCAATCAGCGGACGAATGCATTTAAGGATGTCATGAAAAACCATGGAATCGAACCGGTCATTTATGAACTGCCGGTCAATTTTCAACAACCCTCCACAATTCGGATGATTCATAAAATTTTTGATGAGCATCAGGATATTGATGGGATTTTTGCAAGTGATGATTTAATCGCTGCATCCATTTTGGCTGAAGCTTACGGAATTGGAAGGAAAATACCGGATGATTTGAAGGTAATTGGTTATGATGGCACGGAAACCGTCCAAATTTGCTTGCCGCATTTGACAACAATCCGGCAGCCGATCAAACAAATTGCGGAAAAATCTGTCTCCATGCTAATTGATTTAATTGAAGGCAAACAGTTTGAGCGTCAATACGAAGAAACCATTCCAGTTTCCATAAAAAAAGGAACCACAGTGTAATTTTTTGTGTCAACCGATTGACATATGAAAGCGGTTGACATATGATAAAGGCATCGTAAGCGTTTACGTAGATGGATCGCATTTAAACGACTAAGTTATTTACCTAAGGAGTGTCCATTTTGTGCAGCTTGTATGAGCAATTGCCTTCAGAAGTACTGGTACAATTCTATTACTATATCAATCGAAATATAGAGCAAGAGATTTTATCGAAAGCCATGAATGTTGAGATCGAATTGATCGAAAAATCTGCGCAAAAACGCGGACTTCCGCTTGAAGACTTGAAAAAGCTGGCAGCGGAACTTTCGATTCAACGAGAATGGGAGATTTCTGCGGTAAAGTAATTTTTTAACAGAGAAAGGTCGGGTATCATGCCCGGAAATGGGAGTGGCATAATGTTTGCGTTAGATGAAAAAATCAACTTTCCAACCAAAAAAAATGATCTTCTCACAGTAGGGGAATTGCTGATTGACATGATCTCTTCCGATTATGATGTGAATTTTGAAAGCAGCACGTACCAAAAATTTTTCGGGGGTTCACCTTCGAATATTGCCATGAACACAAAAAAATTAGGGATCCGTTCCCTTGTGGCATCAGCTGTCGGCAAGGATGGATTTGGAACATTTTTAACAAATCATTTGAAAAATGCCGGCATGGACACAAGCTGCGTTCAGCAAGCAGAGGCTTCAACGAGCATGGTTGTAGTGACCAAAAGTAGATCAACCCCGATTCCAATCTTTTATCGCGGTGCCGATTACCATTTGGATTACACACCGAAACTCGAAGAGGCGTTGCTAAACTCAAAAATTGTCCATTTTTCCTGCTGGCCGATTTCCATGCAGCCGGTTCGTCAGACAATCGAACGGGTAATGGCTGAGGCTGAAAAAAATGGTATCTTCATTGCTTTTGACCCGAATTACCATCCGATGATTTGGCAAAAAGGCGAGGATGGCGTAGAGTATGTGAAATCGATTGTTCGTAAGGTGGATATTGTGAAACCATCTGAAGATGATGCGGAACGATTGTTTGGCAAAGATACACCGGAAAATCAGGTTGAGAAGTTTTTAAAACTTGGGGCGAAACTTGTCATTATGACATTGGGCAAAGATGGGGCCATTGTTTCCAATGGAAAAGAAACGGCTTCATTTGAGACACTGGCAACAGAAGTGGTCGATACGACTGGTGCTGGCGATGCCTTCTGGTCCGGCTTTTATGCGGCAATTGTGAAAGGACATACGATTCGCCATGCCCTAAAGCTTGGCTTTGCCGTCAGTGCTTATAAATTAAAATATACGGGTGCGGTTGTTGAATTGCCAACTCTTGAAGAAATTAAACAGCAATATGAATTGCAGGAGGTTTAAGAACATGCCGGTAAAAAATCAGGTACAGCTTATAACATATCCGGACTCTCTTGGTGGGGATTTAAAAACACTCAATCAAGTTTTGAATAACCATTTTGCGGATATTTTTAAGGGGGGAGTCCACATTTTGCCACCATTCCCGTCTTCAGGGGATCGAGGCTTTGCGCCATTAACCTATTTGGAAATTGAACCAAGTTTTGGTACATGGGCTGACATTCGGACAATCGGTGAAAAATTCGATGTATTGGTCGATTTAATGGTCAATCATATTTCTCGTCAATCGGAATATTTTCAGGATTTTTTGAAAAATGGCCGGAAATCGGAATATGCAGATTTATTTATTACGGTAGAGAAACTATGGGAAGATGGCAAGCCTGTTCAGGAAGACATTGATAAAATGTTTTTGCGCCGACCGCGGCCATATTCGACGTTTACAATTGAAGAAACGGGTGAGGAAGAGAAGGTTTGGACAACGTTTGGCAAAACCGATCCTTCTGAGCAAATTGATCTTGATATCCACTCCGAAAAGGTTAAGCAACTCTTAACAGAGTTTTTCACAAACTTTAAAAAGCAAAATGTGAAAATTGTTCGCCTGGATGCCGTTGGCTATGTCATTAAAAAGCTTGGGACAAGCTGTTTTTTCGTCGAACCGGAAATTTATCAGTTTCTTGACTGGATCATGGATTTAGCCAAATCATTGGATATTGAACTTCTCCCTGAAGTACATGCCCATTATACGACGCAATACAAGCTGGCAGAGCACGGCTGTTGGATATACGACTTTATTTTGCCATACCGGATCCTTGATACGATTGTAAATAAACGAAGCGCTGAACTGCTTCAATACTTGAAAACCCGCCCGCACAAACAATTTACAATGCTTGACTGCCATGATGGCGTTCCGGTAAAGCCAGATTTGGATGATTTGATTGATACAAAAGAGGCAAGGCAATTGGTCGACGTCTGTGTCGAAAGAGGGTCAAACTTAAGCCTGATTTTATCTGACGAGCACAAGGCTGAAGACGGTTTTGACGTGCATCAAATTCGCGGTACGTATTATTCCATGTTAAATCGTGATGATGATGCCTATTTGGCAGCACGGGCGATTCAATTCTTTGCCCCTGGCGTGCCTCAAGTGTATTATGTTGGGCTGCTTGCCGGCGAAAATGATTTTGAACGAGTGAAAGAAATGGGAGAAGGCCGCGAAATCAACCGACACAATTATACACTTCCCGAAATTGAGCAATCGCTTGAAAAAGACGTTGTTCAAAGACTGTTAAACTTGATCCGTTTTCGAAATGAGTATCCGGCATTTAATGGCGAGTTTAGCGTATTGGACTCAGCTCAAGATGAAATCCGTCTATCCTGGAAAAAAGATGATCAGCAATGTACATTGTTGATCGACTTGAAAACAAATAAATCTGTAATTGAGTATATTGATGAAAGCGGCAAGATTGTGGAGTATACTGTGTAATCGAATACTTACAACATCCTGGAGACCTGTGCGCCAGGATGTTTTTGTATTTTAGGAACTTACAGATTTGTGCCCTAGTTGCCAAAGGCGCTTTTGTTATAAGTCATGTCGACGAGAAAGTTTGTCGTTTAAAGAGGAAATGACGATGTGTAGGTCGAATTTTTTATTATTGTTTTTCTGAAAATTTTTATTATTTGGAGGTTGGGATGAATCGATTTGCTGTGAATCTATCGACAATTTTTACAGAGTTTCCTTTTTTGAAACGGTTTAAGAAAGCACGGGAATGTGGTTTTTCGTTTGTTGAGTGTCAGTTTCCGTATGATTTTTCAATAGATGAGATTCGCCACGAACTTGAGCTTAACGACTTATCAATGGTGTTACTGAATTTGCCTTCGGGTGCCTGGGAAAAGGGAGATCGGGGGCTGGCGGCAATTTCGGATCGAACGGAAGAATTTAAACAATCGATTCAAACGGGTATCGAGTATGCAAAGGCTTTACATGTTTCCAAGGTGCATTGTATGGCAGGAATTGTTTCCGAAGCAGAGAGAGGAGCTGCAGAAAAGGTTTATTTGGAGAACCTCTCCTATGCAGGGGCGGAGATGGCGAAGCATGACTTAACACTTTTAATCGAGCCGATCAACCAGTACGATATGCCAGGGTATTTTTTACATAATCTTCACCAGGCAAAAGAGATTTTAGCAAAAGTGAACTTGTCAAATGTACGGCTGCAATTTGATTTTTACCATATAGAAAGGATATACGGAAATTCGCTGGAGTTGTACAAGCAATTTGCGGGTGATGTCGGCCATGTCCAAATAGCCGATTTTCCGGGGAGGCACGAACCGGGAACTGGAAAAATCGATTACCGGACGATTTTTCAGTATTTGAGCAATTCATACAGTGGATATGTTGGACTGGAGTATATACCGTTAGAAAAAAGTTCAGACAGCTTTGCTTGGCTGAAAAAGGAAGGTGGGATGTAACGTGAACATTGGTTTTATCGGAACCGGCGTGATGGGTTCTCGAATGGTAAAAAGGCTGCTGTCACACGGGTATCAAGTACATGTATTTAATCGGACAAAAGAAAAAGCAAAAGAATTGGCAAGCCAAGGGGCTTTGCATGTGGAATCAATTGAGGCCCTTGCTGCAGCATGCGGCATGATTTGCACCTGTTTGTCAATGCCAGCGGATGTTTTGGAGGTTTATCTTGGAAAGGAAGGAGTCATCAACTATGCGCCTCCTGGAACCATTTGTGTTGATCTGACAACGGTTGGGCCGGAAACAAGCAAAGAGGTTTTTCGGCAAGCTTCTGAAAAGGGCATTCATTTTCTCGATTCACCGATAAGTGGAGGGCCTGAAGGAGCCGAAAATGGGACATTAACGATTATGGCCGGCGGTGATAAGCAGGCGTTTGAAAACGTTTTGCCGATTCTTGAAGTTTTCGGAGAGACGATTGAATTTCTTGGCCCGTCTGGTTCTGGCAGCATTGCTAAGCTGATCAACCAATACCTCGTTGCCGTCCATTCGCTTGCAGCTTCGGAAGCAATAGTAGCTGGTGCCGCTTTTGGCCTTGATTCTGAGCAGCTTTTTTCTATTTTAAAAGTCAGTTATGGAGATAGCCGGATATTGCGGCGGCATATGGAGCATTATGTGCTTGATCGTAATTTCACGCCCGGCGGTGCAGTCAAGTATGTTCTTAAAGATGTCCGGTTGGCGAATCAGCTTTTACAAGAAGCCGGGCTGAAACAATTTACCGGACAAACGGCAGAACAGGCATTTCAGCATACTGCAGATATAGGATTAAACGAATTCGATATGTCAGCCGTGATTCAGCCCTTAGAAGAGGAATGCGAAGTAATCGTCAAGAGAAAGTAGAATCCATTAGTTTAGAAGTCTGGTAATAACAAGTCTATTGATTTTTTTTATACCCTGCAGGAATGGCTGCGGGGATTTTTTAGATACAGATTTTACTATGTGTTTTTTAAAAAAATAGGATTGCATTTTTATTCGTTAAAATGTATGATTTATTTAAAATTAAAATTATCGAAATATAGCGTACAGTTGGAAAATTTGTCGAAAAAATAGGATTTTGGCGTTGGCTTGAAAGTTTGTCATGCAGAAGCCTGATCTCATTTGAAGTATGGTACATAAGGGAAAGGAGGCTTCAGGCTATATGAAAATGGTTCCGTTGGGTGATTCGGCATTGTTGATTCAGTTCGACACCCATATTACTTCAGCGGCGCACCGGAAGGTAAGGATGCTCGCGACTTTTTTGCAAGATTATTCATTTCCGGGAATGGTGGAATTTGTTCCTGCTTTTTCCACTGTCACCATTTATTATAATCCATTAAAGCGGTCCTTCAAGGAGGTATGTTCCGAAATCGAGAGAATTGCGGCGGGATTGGAAGGTATTCCTTCTGAATCGCCAAGAACAGTCGAAATTCCGGTTTGCTACGGAGAGGAATTTGGACCTGACCTTGAATATGTTGCAAAACATAACGGCCTTACAGAAGATGAAGTCGTAAAAATTCATACGGAAACGGCTTATTTAGTCTATATGATTGGTTTTGCCCCCGGATTTCCGTATCTTGGCGGCATGTCCGAGCGCATTCAGGCTCCGCGCAGGCCTTCCCCGCGTTTAAAAATTCCTGCTGGCTCAGTCGGCATTGCCGGGATGCAAACAGGCGTTTACCCGATTGAAACTCCTGGGGGCTGGCAGTTGATCGGAAAAACACCAGAGGCGCTTTTTCGCCCAAATGATCGTGTGCCAAGTTTACTCCAAGCTGGCGACATCGTTCGTTTTCATCCCATTTCAAGGCGTGAATTCGAACAGTGGAAGGAGCGTGTGCGGCAATGAGCATTAAAGTTGTTCGTTCTGGATTGCTTACGACTGTCCAAGATTTAGGCAGATATGGAATGCAAAAATACGGGGTGATTGTTGGCGGTGCAATGGATGCGTTCGCTTTCCGTGTTGCCAATCTATTGGTAGGCAACGAGGAGGGGGAGGCTGTACTTGAGATCACGATGCAAGGTCCGATACTGCAGTTTATGGAAGACTCATTAATTGCGATTTGCGGTGGTGATTTATCCCCTGCAATTGATGGACATGCAATATCTCAGTGGCGTCCAATATTCGTGAAAAAAGGAAGCCAACTCACGTTTGGTGCTGTTCAATCAGGGTGCAGGTCATACTTGGCAGCTGCGGGTGGAATGAAGGTACCTAAAGTGATGAATAGTCGAAGCACTTATCTTCGTGCAGGGATTGGCGGCTTTTGCGGTCGTGCTTTAAAAAATGGTGATGTATTAAAGCTAAAGAGGCCTTCAAATCTGGCACTCCGAAGAATGCACTGGCTTTCGGAAAAAGCGGGATCTAGCTCATTCTCTATAAGCGATTGGTCTGTCAGTAAGGAGATTTTGCCGGACTATTTCCCCTCCTCGACAATCCGCGTTATTCCCGGTGGTCAATATGATTGGTTTACGCCACAAACAAGAGAACAATTTTTCAAGGAAAACTTTTTCGTAACGCCTCAATCGGATCGAATGGGTTATCGATTAAGTGGTCCCAAGCTTCAATTAACGGAGACGAAAGAGCTTGTGTCGGAAGCAGTAACAGCGGGAACAATTCAAGTCCCCTCAGATGGCAATCCGATCGTATTGATGGCGGACCGGCAAACAACGGGCGGTTATCCAAAGATTGCCCAGGTCGCCACAATTGATCTCCCTATTCTGGCACAAATGAAACCGGGGGAAAAAATTCGCTTTCAGAAGATACAACTGGAAGAAGCGCAAGAACTGCTTCGTTCGCGAGAAAAGGAATTACGCTTATTAAAACAAGGATTAAGTTTAAAAAGATAGCTATTCCGATTAGAAATAAAGAAAACTATTAAACTAGGGGGGATTTCCTTGTATCGGGTGGATTTGAACTGTGATATGGGAGAAAGTTTTGGTGTTTACAAAATGGGAACGGACGAAGCAATATTGGCTTACGTGACATCAGCAAATATTGCTTGCGGTTTTCATGCAGGAGATCCGGCAACAATGCGGAAAACAGTGAAACTGGCTTTGGAAAAGGGAATCGGCATTGGCGCCCATCCTGGCTTGCCGGATATGACTGGTTTCGGCCGCCGAAATATGGATCTTTCGGCGCAGGAAGCGTATGACATGGTTGTATACCAAATTGGCGCGCTTTACGGTTTTGTGAAAGCGGCGGGTGGGAAACTGCAGCATGTTAAGCCGCATGGCGCACTTTATAATATGGCAGCAAAAAATAAGGATCTGTCTGAAGCAATTGCCGAAGCAGTATATAAAGTGGATCCTGAATTGATTTTATTCGGACTTTCGGGCAGTGAGCTCGTAAAAGCGGGGAAGGCGGTTGGCCTGCGAACGGCAAGTGAAGTTTTTGCTGACAGGACGTATCAAGCGGATGGGTCGCTAACGCCTAGACGGCAAGCGGATGCACTGATTACCGATGACAAATTGGCAATTGCTCAGGTTGTTCGAATGGTAAAAGAAGGTAAAGTACGGTCGCGGCAGGGGGCAGACATTGCCATTCAGGCCGACACTGTTTGCATTCATGGCGACGGAGTCCATGCATTGCGTTTCGCCCAGAAAATTCGTGAACAGCTTAATGCTTCAAATGTACAAATACAGGCTGCAGGGAAGTAGCTTTTTTTAAAGGGGATGAGAAGATGATCAAACTTATTGGAATATTGTTGGTGGCAGTTGGATTCGGCTTTCGTTTGAATACGCTGCTTGTTGTAATGGTTGCTGGAGTGGTTACTGGTTTGGTTTCAGGCATGTCGTTTAACGAAGTCATGAGCCAATTCGGCCAGGTTTTTATTAATAACCGTTATATGTCTTTGCCCATTATCCTCAGTTTGCCCGTAATCGGACTATTGGAACGTTACGGTCTGAAAGAAAGGGCTGAAGTGCTGATTAAAAAAGCAAAAGGTGCAACGGCAGGGAAAGTGTTAATGTCTTATTTGCTGATTCGCGAATTGAGCGCGTCGCTAGGTCTTAACATAGGCGGTCATGCCCAGACGGTTCGGCCGCTTGTCGCTCCAATGGCGGAAGGTGCGGCGTCAGCGAAACACGGGGAACTTCCGGAAAAACTTCAAGAGGACATTAAAGCGCATGCGGCCGCTTCTGAAAATGTCGGCTGGTTTTTTGGCGAGGACATTTTTATCGCAACCGGAGCAATATTATTGATGAAAGGGTTCTATGACTCCGTAGGGATGAATGTCAGTGTTTGGGATATGGCGCTTTGGGGAATTCCAACGGCGATTTCAGCCTTCTTCCTATCTATGTGGCGTTTTCGCGTAATGGACAAACGCATTCAACGGGAAATGGCAAACAAAGAGAACAGCAAGATGGTATAAGGGGGGCAAAACATACATGAAAATCATCACGCTTGAATATATTTATTATTTATTGGGAATTATTACTGCGTTTGTAGCAATCCGAGTAGCGATGGATAAAAACCATCCGAGCCGAATCGGTTCGACTTTGTTTTGGGGAATTTTTGCATTTACCTTATTATTTGGAAAAATGGTTCCCTCTATTGCCGTTGGATATCTTGTTCTTGCAATGGTTGTGATCGCGGCAATCGGCAAGGTGAAAAGCGGGAATCAGGACGAGGCGCCGAAAAAAGAGCGGGAACAGCATGCCTCACGCTTGCAAGGAAAGATTTTTATCCCGGCACTGGTTATACCTATTTTCACTGTTATTGGCTCGTTAACTCTTGGGAAAATTCAATTTGGGAACGTTTTTCTTGTCGATCCGGCAATGGTTACCTTAATATCACTTGGTCTAAGTACGATCCTAGCCTATGTAGTTGCACAATTGCTGACTAAAGCGAAGCCAGCGACTGCGATGCATGAGGGAAGCCGGTTAATGCAGGCGGTTGGCTGGGCAATTATTTTGCCGCAGATGCTGTCGGCACTTGGCGGGATTTTTGCAAAAGCAGGTGTTGGAGATGTTGTATCGAAGATGGTTGGGGATGTACTGCCAACAAATATCCCATTTGTTGCCGTTGCTGCTTATTGCATAGGTATGGCGCTATTTACGATTATTATGGGAAATGCATTTGCTGCATTTGCTGTCATCACCGGCGGAATCGGTTTGCCATTGATTGTGCATATGCATGGCGGAAACCCGGCAATTATGGCCGCAATTGGCATGTTTGCCGGTTACACCGGTACATTGATGACACCAATGGCCGCCAATTTCAATATTGTCCCGGCAATGCTGTTGGAGCTCAAGGATAAAAATGCCGTCATCAAAGCGCAGATTCCGATAGCTATTCCTCTGTTGGTGATCAATATATTGCTGATGTATTTCTTGGTGTATAATTTCTAGTAAATGATGAGGAGGGGATTGCTATGAAAAAGGTACTTGTTACCGGCTTTGATCCGTTTGGCGGAGAACCGGTCAACCCGGCGCTTGAGGCAGTGAAGCTGTTGAATGGAAAAGAAATAACCGGTTTTGAAATCGTTACAAAAGAGATCCCGACTGTTTTTGGCAAGGCGATTGTGAGGTTGAACGAAGCAATTGAGGATGTTAATCCGGCTATCGTGATTTGCGTCGGCCAGGCTGGCGGCCGTTCTGCAATTACACCTGAGCGGATTGCGATCAATGTTGACGATGCAAGAATTGCAGATAACGAGAATAACCAGCCGATTGATCGCGAAATTGTTCCGGGCGGACCTGCTGCTTATTTTTCCAAACTTCCAGTCAAGGCAATCATGAAAAAATTGAATGACAATGGCATTCCTGCATCCGTTTCCAACACGGCGGGAACCTTCGTTTGCAATCATATTTTTTATGGCCTAATGCATTATTTGGAGACAAATGGCAGGGGAATTCGCGGCGGTTTTATCCATATTCCTTTTCTTCCGGAACAAATTGTCCGCAATCCCGGACAGCCAAGCATGAGTTTGGAGCTGATTGTGAAAGGATTGGAACTTTCGATTGAAGCGACAATCACAAATGAAACGGATATTGTTGCCGTCGGCGGAGAGATTAGTTAATAGAAGGAAGTTTTTCAAAAAGGAGTCGCTTTAGTAGTGACTCCTTTTTGGTGATTTTGTCCCGAAACCTATTTTGTTAAAGCCGTAACGGCGTCATCAATGACTTTTTTGCTGGCGATTGCTCCGTTGATTGTCCAGTAGCTTGGGTCATTGATTTCGTGGACTTTTCCTTTTTTCACTGCATCGATCCCGTTCCATACGGAACTTTTTGTTAAAATATCCAATCCAGGCTCGCCTTTTTTGCTGATAAGAAACAAATGATCGGCTTTAATTTCCGGTAATTTTTCGAGTGTGATTGGATTCCACTGAGTAGCTGCATTGCCAATCGATTCAACAAAGGCGGGCTTTTTCACACCAAGATCTTCGTATAGAACATTTGCGGCAAAACGATTTCCTTCAAAAAGATAAAATTTATCGCCCATTACCCATAAAATAGCCGCTGTTTGATTGACAATTGATTGATTGATTCTTGCCTTTGCTTCTGCTGCTTTTTCATTGTATTGTTGAAGAAATGTTTTGGCTTCGGTTTGTTTGTTAACTATTTTCCCCATTTCAGAAAGTTGCTGTCGCCAATCTGCGCTGACTTCTTCTTTAAAGACATATGTTGGAGCGATTTTTTTATATTCTTCATATTGCCCTTTTTGAATAGCAGAAGGGGAGCTGAAAATCAGTAAATCAGGATTTTTGCTGATCACTTGTTCAAGCGGAAGATCCCAACTGATTTTTGGAACTCCTTTTAATTCAGGCTGTAAATAGTCTAAAACCGTTTCACCAATCGACCATTGGGCTGCTGGCTTCACTCCTAAAGCAACGAGTGAATCTTCCAAATAAGGTGCAACAATTCGTTTTGGATTTGCTGGAATGGCGACTTCACCCATTGCATCCTTTAGTGTAGTAGCAGTATTTTTCTGTTCGGTTGGTTTAGAGCCTCCGGAGCTTCCACAAGCAGTTACCAAGCCAAACATCAATAATAAAGTCAAGACCAAATAGAATTGTTTTTTGCGTAACATTTTTCTCCTCCTATGATAACGTTTCATTAATGCAAATGATAATCATTTTCAATAAAGCTGTCAATAAACGATATAAAAAAATTTTGAATAAATTTTGAAGGATATTTCTGGATGGCAATTTTATTCGATCGAGTTATTGAAAAGAAGTTGTCGTCTATTTTATACTAGTTGATAATGATTATCATTATAAAAAAAGAGTGTTCTTTATCTGGAGAGGGTGTCAGATTTTTGTTTCGTCTTGTTATGCATAAAAAGTTGAATGAAAAGAAAAACGGATCAATGATGCAATTGAAAGGTATTTTTTTATTCGTTCTCCTATTGCTTTTTACAATCATTTTTGTTGGATTTTCGATATCTTACGGTGCTGCTGAGATCAAGCTGACTACAGTTTGGGAGGCGCTGGCCAATTTTAATCCAACCATTACCTCACATCAAATCATTCAAGAAATTCGTTTGCCGCGGGCGCTTGGCGCTGTGATGGTGGGAGCATTCCTGGCCGTATCGGGTGCCATTATGCAAGGCCTGACGCGGAATCCGCTCGCATCACCCTCGATCATGGGGGTAACAGACGGAGCCGCTTTCGCACTTGTTATTACTTTGTCCGTTCTTCCATCTGTGACGATAGCAGGTATGACTTTTTCTTCTTTTGTCGGTGCAGGTCTTGGTGCTGCGCTTGTTTTTACCATTGGCGCTTTTTCCAAGGGAGGTTTAACGCCCGTAAAACTGGCACTTGCCGGGGTTGCCATCGGTGCGATGCTTAGTGCGGTTTCAAGCGCAATTGCTTTGCAAACGCAAGTGGCGAAAAATATGAGCTTTTGGTATGCAGGAGGGTTAACGTCACTTAATTGGACATCCATTAAAATTCTGTTTCTTGCTGGCGGAATCGGCTTAGTGGTGGCAATGTACATTTCAAAATCAATAACCATCCTCAGTCTTGGAGATGAAGTATCAAAAGGCCTCGGACAAAATACGGCTCTAGTCAAGATACTGGGGGTTTTGGTCGTGATGTTATTAACCGGAGCGGCAGTATCTGTAGCAGGCCCGGTCGGATTTGTTGGACTTGTGGTTCCACATATTGTCCGATTTCTTATCGGTTCGGATTACCGTTTGATCATTCCGATTTCGGGAATTTTCGGCGGTTTGCTGCTTGTCCTGGCCGACCTTGCTTCAAGAATGGTCAATGCCCCTTATGAAACCCCTGTCGGCGCAATAACGGCACTTCTTGGGGTTCCCTTTTTCTTATTTCTTGTCCGTGGAGAAAGGAGAGGGATCTAATGTACGGTTTTGAATTAAAAAAGAAAACGTTTTTTGGCATTATTAGTGGATTATTCATCTTAACCGTTGTTCTTTTTACAATAAGCTTAAATTTGGGGGTAGTCCGGATTGCTCCTCTCGATGTGCTTAACACGCTTATCGGTTTTGGCACACCACGTGATCGCTTGATTTTAATGGATTTAAGGCTGCCTCGGATGGTATTGTCATTGTTGATCGGCGCAGGGTTAGCGGTTTCCGGGGCGATTCTTCAGGGAATTACAAAAAATGAACTAGCTGATCCGGGAATACTTGGGATCAATAGTGGAGCCGGCCTTTTTGTAATTCTGTTTATCTATTATTTCCAAGGATCAATGAATCAGATCAGTACGTTAGGCATCTTCTTATTGCCGCTCTTTGCTTTAGCAGGCGCACTTGCGGCCGCTTTATCGATCTATCTATTGGCGTGGAAAAAAGGAATCGACCCTGTTCGACTTGTTTTAGTTGGAATTGGCGTTAATTCAGGTTTCGGTGCCGCAATTATCATTTTTCAACTAAAAATGAATCCACAAGATTTTATGCAGGCGGCTGTTTGGCTATCCGGGGATATTTGGGGAGCTAATTGGATTCTCGTGTCGATTCTGGCAGTCATTCTTCTAATATTCATTCCCTATACCATTTATAAGTCAACAAGCTTAAATATCCTAAATTTGGGTGATCAAGTTGCCACTGGTCTAGGCATTCGTGTGGAAAGAGAAAGAAAAAAGTTGCTTGTTGTTTCTGTGGCTTTGGCGGGGGTTAGTGTTGCTGCAGGTGGGGGGATTGCCTTTCTCGGATTGATCGCCCCGCATATTGCTAAACGCCTAATCGGGCCTGCCCATCAGCTCCTTTTGCCGATTGCGGCGTTATTGGGTGCGTTTTTATTACTGTTTGCTGATACATTTGGCAAAAATCTTCTTGCCCCAACCCAAATACCGGTTGGCATTGTTGTTGCCATTCTTGGTGCGCCTTATTTTATTTTTCTCTTAATGAAAGTTAAATGAAATTTTACCGGTTTCTCGCGACAACGTTTTTTGATTTGCTAAATAAAGGAGATATGTTCAAAATGGTTTCACTTTTAACAAAGAGCCTAACGATCGGCTACGGAGATAAGATTATCGTGGAAGAATTGAATTTAACGATCAATAAAGGAGAAATAACGACGATTATCGGAGCAAATGGATGCGGGAAATCTACGATCTTAAAAACAATGGCACGAGTTCATTCGGCAAAATCGGGTGCAATTTACCTTGATGGAAAAACCATTCACCAAATTCCAACAAAAGAAATTGCCAAGAAGATGGCGGTTCTTCCACAAAGTCCTGAGGCACCGAGTGGATTAACCGTTTATGAGCTGATTTCGTTCGGGCGTTCCCCCTATCAAAAAGGATTTGGAAGATTGTCAGAAAAGGATCGCAAGGTGATTCAGTGGGCGTTAGAGGTTACAAATCTAACAGCGTTTGCAAACCATCCTGTTGATGCTCTCTCCGGCGGGCAGCGTCAGCGGGCGTGGATTGCCATGGCCGTTGCCCAAGAAACCGACTTACTGCTACTGGATGAACCAACTACCTATTTAGATATGGCTCATCAGCTGGAAATCCTCCAGCTTCTTGAAAAATTAAATCGGCAGCAGGGGCGGACGATTGTCATGGTTATACATGATTTAAATCTTGCTGCACGTTTTTCCCACTATATGGTCGCACTTCGGGAAGGAAAAGTTGTCAAAGAAGGAAGTGCCGAAGAGGTCATGACACATCAAGTCTTAGAAGAAGTATTTCAAATTGATGCTCAAATAGCAAAAGATCCAAGAACAGATAAACCGATTTGTATTTCCTACGATATTCTGTAATTCTAGTATTTTCTCGTGGTAGGGGATGAGGGTAAAACTCAAAATAGTTTACCCTCTCGAGTAACATAAAATGTATGCGCTATATTAACGAGATAGCGACCAATGGAATTTACATAATTTTTATAATTAAAATAGGTCTTTTGCCATTTTTATTTTCATTGTGAATGAAATAGATGACATGAGCAAAATAGTTGGATTTGTGTGTTTTTTTGTTTAAAAGGGTTTCACTCCTTTTTCCTTTTGGTAGAGAGACATCGTGAAGGAAGAGAATTGGTTAAAAAAACCTAGGTTAAAAGGCAGAATTTTCTTTAACACTCTTTTACATTCCAACAATAGTAGATTAATAAATTAGGAGTATTCTGAAATCAGATCAAGGATGGGAGTGAAAAAGAGATGTTGAAAAAGTTAAAGAAAAAGAAACGGTTGTTGGCAGGACTTACATTAAGCATTTTTCTACTCGGATCTGCAGGAGTTTATGCGGCACAGGATGGAGCTTTCGGTAGCAACCTTGTTGGAAGGCAGCCAGATGGATCGGTACAGACACCGGTGAACCAATTGATCACACCAGCCGGGAAACAAATTGAATTTGGTGGAAACCCGATTACAGTAGCAATGAATCCGAATGGGAAGACAGCGGCAACCATTGTTGGCCGTAACAATTACGGAGGAAAAGGAATCAATATTGTTGATCTTGCAACAGGAAAATTAAAGACCAGCGATGTCTCTTTAGGTCTCTCACATATGTGGGGATTGGCGTATTCGAAGGACGGAAAAGAGCTTTATGCCACTGGATCTTCTGGCACAACTGGAAAGGTTGTCGTCATGTCGATTGATGATAATGGCAATCCCGCAATCAAAAACAGTTTTAACTTGCCGAATGCAGCGGTTGGCGGCAATATCAATCCGCTCGATTTAGCAGTAGGACCTCAAGGGCAGCTGCTTGTAGCACTTAACCGTGACAATAGCCTCGGCGTCATTGATCCGGCTACAGGTTCCGTAACAGCAAAGATTTCTGTTGAAAACGCACCAACAAGCGTTTTGGTTAACGGGAATTTTGCCTATGTAACAAACCAAGGCGGCAGAGTAGCAAAAGCGGGTGATACGACTGTTGGTTCTTCCGGAACCAAAGTGGTTGTAGATCCGAAAACCGGAGCCACCTCAACTGGAACGGTTTCGGTTGTTGACCTTTCAACAAATACGGTTGTCAAAAATATCGAAGTGGGTGTACAGCCGGAACGGATGACACAATCGGGTCAGTACCTATTTGTAGCCAACACGAACAGCGACTCGATTTCCGTTATTGACACGAAAACGAATAAAGTGGTGCAAACGATCAACGTTCAACCTTATCCAAATGCGAAAAAAGGTGCTGCACCAAATGCTGTGAAAGTCGTTGACAACAAATTAATGGTCAGCCTGGGCCGTGACAATGCCATCGCTGTTTATGACTGGAATGGACCTGATGAAGAAGCGGAACTCAAAGGTCTTTTACCAACCGCATGGTTTCCAGTCGACATTGCTGTTGATCCTGCAAACAAACAACTAGTAGTTGCCAATGGTGATGGCGTTGGTTCCCTTGGACCGGCACGCGATTTAACGATTCAGGGAATTAAAGTAACAGGCCATTCTTCATACGCTCAAATAGGATCCCTTTCACTAATTCCGTTTCCATCTAATGAAGATCTTGTGAAAGGAACCAAACAAGTTTATGCAAACAATAACTGGTTTGGCTTAAAGAACTTAAATGCCAAACCAAGGAAAAATAAAAAACCTGTTGCCATGCCAGAGCGCATTGGGGAACCATCCACCATTAAACATGTTTTCTACATTATTAAAGAAAACCGGACATATGACCAAGTGCTAGGCGATTTGGGAAAAGGGAACGGAGAGCCGGGATTAACCCAATTCCCGAGAAAAGTCACGCCGAACCTTCACAAGCTTGCTGAAACGTACCCGCTGCTTGATAATTTCTATACTTCCGGCATTCAGTCTGCCAGCGGTCACCAGTGGGTAATGCAGGGAACAAACACAGATTACGAAGATAAGGAAACAGATACGGCTAACGTAAGAAGTTATCCGGGCGGCGCAGGCGATGCAATGGCCTACGCACCTACCGGCCACTTATGGGATCAAGCCATGAAACAAGGAATTTCAGTTGAAAACTTTGGTGAAGACACAACAGGATTTACCGGTTCTGCTCCATTTGGCAGCTGGACGGATTGGTATAACGATTCACTAATCCTTTCCGGCCAAAAACAAGGAAACCTGCATGTGCCAATTGGCAACTATCAGGCAACAACAGATATTCTGCCGCTTGGACCGATTACGTATAAACCGTTCCCAACGTTTGATATGAATATCCCAGATCAGTATCGATTTGAAATTTTTAAACAGCAATTTGAAAACCATGTGAAAAATAATGATTTGCCGGCATTTAATACGTTGTGGGTGACAGATGACCATACAGCGGGCAATGCCACTGGAACGCCGACACCGCAAGCGATGGTAGCAGATAATGACTTAGCTGTTGGGAAAATAGTCGATTTAATCTCCCATAGCAAGTACTGGAAAGATTCAGTTATTTTTATCACGGAAGACGATTCGCAAAATGGCCTGGATCATGTTGATGGCCATCGTGAACCTGCTTATGTTATTAGTCCGTGGGTGAAAAAGGGCATAACCGACAGCCGTTACTGGACGGTGATCAATATGGTTCGCAGCATAGAGCAGATTCTTGGAATCCAGCCGATGAATCAGAACGATGCTGCAGCAGAGCCAATGAGTGAGATTTTTACAAATAAACCGGACTTTACGCCGTACACGTTCGAGGCAAATCAAATACCGCTCGATACGCTAAACGGACAGCCGAATTCCAATACTGCCGCGCTTGCCAGCACAGAAAAAGTAACACCAGAGACTCAAGAGCTTTCGAAAAAATGGACAGAATGGTCCAATAAAAACAAGGATAAGTTAACAGGGCGAAAAGCGTCGCCAGATGATGTGAACGCCAATATGCTGAACCATGCTGTATGGTATGCAACTAAAGGCTTTGACAAACCATATCCAGGCGAGAAAAATGTTCATACGCCGGATGAAGTGGCCAATCAGCCTGAAAGCTATGCGCCATCTCCAGCCGAAAATGACTAATTTAGTTGCACAAAACAATAGCTACCAATATGGGTAGCTATTGTTATGAAGCAAACACTAATAAGCGAGGTGAGCGAATTCGGGCAAATAGTTTGCCTGAATAAAAATGGCGATGAATCGATTAATAGAAGAAACGATGAAACGGGCAGTTCTGATTGGAACAATGATTGTTCTTCTTTTGGCATGGGGTGGATTGGCGGCATGGCAAATACAGCGTGATTACTTGCCAGAAATCAATAATCCGACCTTAACCATTGCCGTAAGAGCTGAAAAATTCCAAGCTGGTCAAGTAAAACTAAGGGTAACGCAGCCAATTCAACAAGCTGTCCGTGTCGTAGATGGACTACAAGATGTAGAAACGAGTTCGTTTACAGGCGGAGCATTAATACGCCTCAATTTTCCGATGAAGTATGATATGGCGCGGGCCGAGGAACAGGTAACAAACGCTTTAAATGGCATTTCACTGCCATCAGGAGTGGCAAAACCGCAAGTGACACGTTTGAGCACCCATTCGCTTCCAATTATGAGAATCAGCCTTATAAGCAGCTCAGCAGCGATTTCGGAAAACACGCTCCGCACCAGCATTCAAGAAGATGTAGTGAACAGGATAAAATCCATTCCCGGTGTTCAAGATGTTCGCGTCACAGGCGGAGGGTCGGCTGGCTACGCCATCAACATTCGTACCGCAGATTTGGTCAAAGCCGGATTAACAATCGAAGATATCAAACGCTCGCTTAAAGAAAACCATACAACAGAAATAGAGGGGATGGTTTCAAACAACCAGAGTTCGCTTCCGATTCAAGTGAGCGGTTGGAGTATCAATCAGCAAGATCTCTTGCAGTTGCCTCTTCATACGAGGGACGGTAAAACCATTCCACTTTCGACAGTTGCTGATATTTCGAACTCGGTCGTTAATCTGCAGACGGTATCAAGAACAGATGGAAAACCAAGTGTCCTGCTGGATATTTTAAAGACACCGACATCCAATATCACAGATGTTGCGAGCCGAATTGAGAGCAAATTGAACGAAATTCCAGCATTGAAAAATAAAGATTTGCAGCTTTCGGTTCTATTTAATCAAGGGGAGCAAGTGAATGATGCATTGAAAGGTCTTGTAAAGGAAGGACTGCTCGGTTCCTTTTTCGCCATGATCAGCGTTTTTGTGTTTTTCCGAAAAGTCCGTTCAACCGTTGTTATTGCCATATCGTTACCTATTTGTCTGCTCGCCACAACGGGTATTTTAAATACAATGGGGATTAGCTTAAACATACTTACCATTTCCGGCTTGATTGTTGCCATGGGCCGAGTTGTTGATGACTCGATCGTGATTCTTGACAATATGAATCGGAAAGTGCATGAGACAGGTGGGCAAACAAGGATCGGGTGGATCTCCACAGCAGCAAGCGAAATGCTTCCAGCGATTGTCTCATCTACCGCAACAACAGTTGCGGTATACTTGCCGATCGCGCTGATCGGCGGAATGATAAGCGCCGCTTTTTCGGGTTTCGCTTGGTCAGTTGTTATCTCATTGGTGATTTCTTTATTGGTTTCCGTCTTTGTTGTTCCCGCCCTATACTACCTTTTTTGGAAGGGAAAACCGCTTGCAGCTGGTGACCCTTTGGCGCCCTTTGCAATGAAAATTTTCCCATTTGTGTTTCAGCATAAAGGGAAAATAGCTGCTGGTTTGCTTGGTCTGTTTTTGGTAGCAGTCATCGGGGCAGCAATTTTGCCAGTGAATTTTTTACCGGCGATGACTAAAACAGGGCAGTTGGGGATTCAAGTGGAATTGCCGAAAACTTCTACATTGGCAGAAGTAGATGCAGAAGTAAAACGGTTGGAAGAGGTAGTGAAAGGAAATCCGAAAGTAGGCGCATTTTCTTTAGGACTCGGTTCCGATTTTACTCCTCAATCGGATGATGTATTTGATACTGGAGGAGGTTGGATTCAAAAGCCGAATATTGCCAATCTATCTCTAACGGTTAAGAAAGGGACTGACATCGATTCTTTTGCGCAAGACCTGCAAAAACAACTTAATTCATTGTCAACGAAGGCTGTCTACACGGTTTCAAATTTAAGCATTGCCGGCGATGATTCCCAGTTAAAAATCAATCTGACTGGTTCAGACAGTCAGACGCTGGAATCAATGGCGCAATCGATTCGGAACCAGCTGAAATTAATTCCAGGTCTTGCTGTTGAGGGTACCGCTGATACGGCAGAACAGCAAACACAATACCGAATCACGTTAAATAGGAAAGCAATTGAAAAGTATGGGATTCGGCTTGAAGAAGTTTTAAACCGGATTCAAAACTACACTGCTGAGGGAGAAAGCGCGGCATTTTCATTGAATCAAACTTTGATCCCTGTCGTTATTCATTCTGATAAGCAGGGAAGCCTGAAAAAAGATGTTTTTTCTCAAATGGCCGGGGAGACATTTTTAAGCCAAGAGGGGCAAAAAGTAATGCTTGATCAGTTGGCAACCCTCACGCCAGCGGGTTCATCCGCTCTTGAAGAAAAGGATGGGAAACCTTTTGCAGTTGTGACAGCTACGATTACTTCAAGAGATATTGGCAAAGTGACCAAACAAGTCAAGAATGCATTGCGTACTCTTCCGCTACCTGAGGGTGTGAAGGTTTCTCTTGCAGGGGCGCCGCAGCAAGTGTATGAAATGGTATCCGAAATGGCTATCTCCCTCTTTTTTTCCATACTGCTTGTGATTTTTATTGTCAGCACTGTTTTTCGCGGTTGGAAAGCGCCACTTTCCGTCTTGATTTGCATTCCGTTTGCATTTATCGGGTCGGTGTTCGGGATGCTTATTTTTGGTCTGGAATGGAATCTTGCTGCATTTGTAGGTTTACTGATGCTAACAGGGATTGTTGTCACGAATGGAATTGTTCTTGTTGATAAAATCGAGCGAAATTTGAAAGTTGGAATAGCGGTGGATGAAGCCGTATTACAAGGAACTATTTCGCGGGTTCGCCCAATTTTGACCACTGCATTAACCACTGTTTTAACCGTACTTCCGCTTGCGTTGTCAACCCGGACGGATCGCTTTATTTCACAAACATTGGGGATTGTCGTTGCCGGGGGTCTCATAAGTTCAACGCTCATCAGTCTCGTCATGATTCCGATCAGCTATAAGTGGCTCTACGCAAAGCGAACCGCTCCTTTCTTCCGCAAAAAAACTTGGCCAAATCAGGCGGCGTCTATCGGGAATGGGAACGTGTTTGACTAGGCAAAGCACCCATGTCTTTTCAGTAATTCCATTTATAGGAATGTAGTAATCCGACCAAATAAAGAAGGATTTTTTGTGAAAAAGCTGCTCTTTTCCAGGGCGGCTTTTTTAATTCAATGTTCCTCTGCCGGAATACTTGCCATATCAATAGCTTTCAAGCGACCTTTCGAAGGAATCGGAAGGTTCGCTTTTTGCATTTTAAAAAGAATCGAAAGTGACAACCTGTGTTTCTTAAATGGGTTGTCAATAACCTTATTTTTCTGGTATGATAATCTTTGGCGACTTTCGATAGGGCGGATTTCCTTGGATAAAATAAAAGGAAAAGGAAACAATTGTACTATAATTGGAGGGATTTGGTGACTAAAATGAAAAAATTAACACCCGTGTTTTTTGTTTCAGTGGTTGTGACTGGACTGTTTATTATTTGGGGTTTAATTCCAAAAAGCATATTGCCAAAAGCGAATCTTGATCGAGTAACAACCATTTTACAAGGAATGATCTTGGATAAGTTTGGATGGTTTTACTTGTTGTCAGCTTCCATTTTTTTGCTGTTTGCACTTCTTTTGATTTTTACGAAATACGGAAATATCAGGCTCGGCAAAGACAGTGACCGTCCAGATTTTGGCTATTTAACATGGTTTGCGATGCTGTTTAGTGCCGGGATGGGAATAGGACTCGTATTTTGGGGTGTTGCCGAACCATTGAATCACTATTATAATCCGCCTTACATGAAAGGGCAAACAGCTGAAGCCGGCAGAGCAGCTATCCGCTATTCTTTCTTTCACTGGGGTTTGCACCCTTGGGCCATTTACACGGTTATTGGTCTTGCGCTCGCCTATTTCCAATTTCGAAAAGGACAGGCAGGTGTCATCAGTTCCTTATTAAGACCCATTTTCGGAAATAAGGTTGATGGGGTATTGGGGACAATTGTTGATTTCATTGCTGTGTTTGCGACCGTGTTTGGCGTGGCTACCTCACTTGGACTTGGTGCAATTCAAATCAGTGGAGGGCTTTCCCATATGTTTAGTGGAATCAGCAATTCTTTTCCTACTCAACTGATCATCATTGCCATTGTGACGGTACTGTTTATGTTATCTGCGCAAACAGGATTAAACAAAGGAATCAAATATTTGAGCAATTTAAATATTGTGCTTGCTCTTGCCATTATGCTTTTTTTACTTTTTGTTGGTCCGACAAACTTTATTATGAATTTGTTTACAACATCGATCGGCTCATATCTTCAAAACCTTCCATCTATGAGTTTCAAGTTGAGTCCATTTGGTAAAGAGATGGAATGGTTTCAAAGCTGGACGATTTTCTATTGGGCATGGTGGATAGCCTGGGCACCGTTTGTTGGAACGTTTATTGCACGAATTTCCAAAGGGAGAACCATTCGTGAGTTTGTCATCGGAGTTCTTCTTGTTCCGACGATTTTTGGCGCACTTTGGTTCTCGGTTTTTGGAGGGACAGGAATTTATCTTGAATATTTTAAAAATAAGGCCATCATGGATGTCATTAATACGAGTGGAAGCGAGGTGGCGCTGTTTTCAGTACTGGAAAACTTTCCGCTTTCTACAGTGCTTTCGTTGCTAGCGATTTTTCTAATCAGCACTTTCTTTATTACTTCTGCTGATTCAGCCACCTTTGTGCTCGGAATGCAGACGACAAATGGAAGTCTCAATCCGCCAAACCGAGTGAAGTTTATTTGGGGTATTATCCAGTCGGCTTCAGCCGCACTGCTTCTTTGGACCGGCGGGCTGGAAGCATTGCAGCGGGCGTCGATTATCGCTGCACTGCCGTTTACCGTTGTCATGCTGCTGATCGTTGTCTCATTATTGAAATCTTTTAAAGACGAACGGCTTCTCCCAGAAAAATAATTGTCAACACAAAAAGGAAGCCACATTTCGGCTTCCTTTTTGCAGTTATTATCCATAGTAAAGCGATTATTATATGCTGCGATTATTCGCTAAGAAAGAGATTTATGCTGAAAAGCGAAGCGGGAGCAATAAGTTTTCATCATTAGTATAAAAACTATTCTTGTTAATCAAGTAGGAATTATTTAATTTTCATCATTTTGGATGCGTTTTTGTTCGTTCATTATGAAATAAATGCTACAATAGAAGAGTCATCAATTAAAGGAGGTTGTCCAAGATGAAGTACATACAGATTGCAAATACCGATTTGAAAGCGTCTAACATTGTCATGGGAAACATGCGGCTGAAAGAGCTTTCTTTAAAAGACGCCGAAACGCTTATTCGTACGGCAATGGATGAGGGAGTTAATTTTTTCGATCACGCAGACATCTACGGGGCAGGTACATGTGAGGAAATTTTCGCAGATGCAATTCAAATGAATGCAAGCATTCGGGAAAAAATGATCCTGCAAAGCAAATGCGGTATCCGGGCGAAGGAAAATTATTATGATTTTTCAAAAGAACATATTCTAAAGTCCGTAGACGGTATTTTAAAGCGATTGAAAACGGATTATTTAGACATTCTCCTTCTGCACCGCCCCGATCCATTGATGGAACCGGCGGAAGTGGCGGAAGCATTTGAGGAATTGCGATCAAGTGGAAAAGTCAACTACTTTGGCGTCTCCAATTTCAACCCAACGCAAATTGAATTATTGAAAAAGTATGTCCCGCAAAAATTGGTTGTCAACCAGCTGCAGTTTAGCATTGCCCATACACCAATGATTGATTCAGGCATTGCACTCAACATGCAGATGGACCAGTCAATCAACCGCGATAGCAGTATACTGGAATATTGCCGTCTTCATGATATGACAATCCAAGCATGGTCTCCATTCCAGCATGGCTTTTTCAAAGGTGTCTTCTTGGGGGATACGGACAACTTCCCAGAATTAAATGAAGTTATCAACACCCTTGCGAAAAAATATGAAGTGACTGCAACGGCAATTGCAACGGCATGGATTACTCGTCATCCGGCCAATATTCAAGTTGTAACCGGCACAACGAAGCCGAGCCGACTGCAGGACGCATGCAAAGGTTCAGAAATTCCGTTAACACGTGAAGAGTGGTATCAAATTTACAAAGCAGCAGGGAATATGGTTCCGTAATAAGCGGCAGGAAATAAGGTTCATATTATCTAAAAAAGCTTGAAGACAGCAGTGTCTCCAAGCTTTTTTTAATAACCAAGGTTACGATCAACCATCCCGTAGAGAGGCTCACCGTTTAAAAATCGTTCCAAGTTGTCGAGAAAAAACTGGCTGACTCCATCCACAGTGCTTGGTCCCGATAAATGCGGGGTCAAGTAGATAGATGGCAGCGAATAGAAAGGGTGATCCTTTTTCAACGGTTCTTTTTCAAATACATCGAGAACAGCTGCCTTGAGATATCCCTCATTCATGACGGTAAACAGATCGGTTTCATTTATCAATGCGCCACGGCCAACATTGACAATGCAGGCATCTGCTTTCATGGAACGAAGTAGATCCCGGTTAATGACGTGCCTTGTTTCGGTTGTTAATGGGAGAGTTAAAACTAAATAGTCAAGTTCCTTTACAAATTCCTTCCATAGATTCGGGTGAAAATGCTGATCGACGATGGCAGCCTGTTTGCCGCTCGCACTCAATCCATAAACATTTAGATCAAATGCTCGAGCTTTTCGAACAATTTCTGCTCCAATCGAACCGATTCCGGCGACACCAAGGGTTTTGCCTGCGAGCGAACCGGGAATAAAGGAATCCCAGATTCTTTTTTGCTGTAACTCCCGCATGCGGCCGATGTCTTTTGTAATGTATAACAAAAAGGCAAAAACATATTCGGCAATTGGGCTGCCAAATTGGCCGACAATCCGTGTTAAGTTGATTTCTTCGGGAATCGATTGATCTGCAACGAAATCATCGACACCGGCACCCGTCGATTGGAACCAGCGAACAGAGGATGCGATTGGACTTTTTAGAAGATGTGTTGGAAATTTCCACCCTAAAATCACTTCCGTTCCCGGTAAACATTTTTCTGCTTCGTTTGGCGTCTGGGCGGCGCGGACGGATTTATACCCGCTATTGTGGATCGCCTCAGCGTAAATGGCCGAATCCCTAGGATGGTAGACGAGGATATTTGGTTGTTTTTTCAAATGTACGATCTCCTTTCCAAACCGATTGAAAACCAGTATGTACATCTTTATGTACAGTTTATCAATAGCAAACGCAGGTTGAAAGAGAATCATTGAAGTTTTCTGCTTTTCTTGTTTATCATTAATTGGTAAGATAGTGTAAGAGGAGAGTAAAAGGCAAAGAGAGGTACAGTAATGAAAGATTTAATCTTTAGAGGTCGCCAGTTCCTTAACCGATATATCGGCTTTTTTATTTTAGCCGTCCTCCTTCTTTGGATCAAAACCTACATCGCACAAATCACCCAGTTTAAATTGGGCGTTCAAAACCCATATCAACACTTTTTGTTGTTTTTGAATCCGTTGGCATCATCCATGTTTTTTTTGGGTTTTTCTTTTTTTGCGAAAGCAAGGAAAAAATATAGTTGGCTGCTCGTTATTTATTTCCTATTATCCGCACTTTTGTACAGCAATATTTTGTATTACCGTTTTTTTAGTGATTTTATTACGATTCAAGTATTAATGCAGACGCAAAACTTTGGTGAAGTTGGGAGCAGTGTTGCCCCCTTATTAAAACCGTATGATCTTTTTTTCTTTCTGGACTTTATTTTGCTCGTTGTCCTGCTTGCAGCGCGGTTTGTCAAAATCAATACCGATGAATCGGTGCGGCATAAAGCTCCCGTCCTGTTTTCGCTAGCGCTAACGATTGCATTCACTACTATCGGGCTTGCCGAAATTTCCAGGCCGGAATTATTAACAAGAGGCTTCGATAAAAACTTTATTGTCAAATATTTGGGGCTCTACAATTATACTATTTACGATGCGGTGCAAAGCACAAAAGCAACTGCTCAAAGAGCTTTGGCGAATAGCAGTGATGTGACAGATGTGATTAATTACACGAAATCGAATTATGCTGAGCCAAACCCGGCTTATTTTGGTGCCGCTAAAGGCATGAATGTCATTTATATTCATCTTGAATCTTTTCAAAACTTTCTTATTAACTATAAATTGAATGGTGAAGAGGTCACGCCATTTTTAAATTCATTGACAAAAGATAAAAACACGCAGTATTTTGATCATTTTTTTCATCAAACATCTCATGGTAAAACCTCGGATGCCGAATTCATGCTTGAGAATTCGCTGTTTGGTTTACCCCAAGGTTCCGCCTTTATGACGAAAAGCTTGAATACTTACCAAGCGGCACCTGCCATTTTGGGACAGCAAGGCTATACGTCAGCAGTGTTCCATGGAAATTCAGGAAGCTTCTGGAATCGTCATGAAATGTATAAATCTCTAGGATACGATTACTTTTTTGATTCGAGTTACTATCAGATGGATCCGAATGATCTTACACAGTACGGTCTCATGGATAAGCCATTTTTTCAGCAATCAATTCCACTGCTTAGATCTTTGCCGGAACCATTTTATGCCAAATTTATAACGGTATCGAATCATTTTCCGTTTTCAATTGATCCAAAGGATGCAACCATTGCACCAGCAACTACTGGCGTTCCAACGGTAGATTCGTATTTCCAAACTGCGAGGTATTTAGACGAAGCGGTCAAGCAGATGTTTGCGTATTTGAAAAAATCAGGACTGTATGATCGCTCGATTATTATCTTGTATGGGGATCATTACGGGATTTCGAAAGACAATGATCAAACAATGTCACAAATTATCGGCAAAGAGGTTACACCTTTAGAAAGCGCTGGCTTGCAGCGGGTTCCCCTGTTTATCCGCGTTCCCGGGATTAAAGGAGGAGTCAATCATGAGTATGGCGGTCAGATTGATGTTCTGCCAACCCTGCTCCATTTGCTCGGGATCGATACGAAGAATTATATTCAATTTGGAACCGATCTGTTTTCGAACCAGCACAGTCAGCTTGTGCCGTTCCGAAATGGCGATTTCGTCAGTCCGACTATCACATCTGTTAATGGGATTTATTATGATTCTACTACCGGGCAGCCGTTAGGGGAGGAGAAAAAAGCCGAGGCAGATAAAGACAGTCAAATTGTCGAACAAAAACTTTCCATTTCCGATAAGGTTGTAAACGAAGACTTATTGCGCTTTTATACGCCAAAAGGATTTACCCCGGTAAACCGCGGGAATTACCATTATGGGAATACTGAGCAATAAAGGCAAAGCTGCTTTAAGAAATCAATTCTTGAGCAGCTTTTTTACGGCAATGGTGTCAAAGGCTATTAACAATGAAACTTTTAAATGTTTTGAGCAGATATTGTAAAAGAAGAGAAAATCGGGGTCATCCCATGGAGTCCGATTGCAAGGGGACGGCTGACACGGGACTGGGAGGAACCGATCCCACACTTTATCCAAATCCTCAGCAGGTATAAAGACTCTACTATTTTCGATCGCTATTTCCACTCTTTCTTTTTCTTCTATCATTGAAATGAGAATGTTTTCCCCTTCGGGAGTATGACGGATTGCATTCATAATAAAATTTGTTAAGACTTGCTCAATTTTGAGTTCATTGGCCATTACCTCAACTGGCAGCAGCTCTAAGCGTAAATGCAAATTTTTTTGTTTCATTTTGTTTGAAAGAGTTTTACACAAGTATGCCACCATCTCGTCGAGGTAAAATTTCTCCATCTTCAGTTTGTATGTTCCCGATTCCAACTTAGCCAGTTCTAACATATCGACGATCAGTTGATCCATTTTTTCGACTTCTTTTTCCATTGCCGCAAAATAATAATCCTTTTTATGGCTGGCTACGCCGTCTCTTAAAATCGAAATGCAGCTCTGCATCACACTTAACGGTGTCTTTAATTCATGAGAGACCCCGGAAATGAATTGTTTTCGGGTAGTTTCTAACTGCTTTTCCTTTTCGATATCTTGCCTTAATTTTTTTATATAAGATTGTATTGTACCAGAAAGGACATTAATGCTTTCAGATAATGCACCAATTTCATCTTTGGATGTGATTGGGAGTTTTTCGCTAAAATCTAAGTCAGCTATTTTCTTTGCCGTCGCATTGATTTGCAATAATGGTTTTGCAATCTTTTTTGAAAAATAGAAAGAAGCAAGAAAAATGAGAATGAAAACAAAAACAACAAGATAGACAAAATAATCTTTCATTATGTTAGCTGCCTCATCAAGTGGTTGCAAGGAAGTCATCGTGAATACATATTCAGTCGATCCATGATCAGATTTAAATGGCTGTATGAACAATTTATATTTGACACCGTTTTTTTCGAAATTTCTTATCATGAAGGTGGAACTTTTCTCCGAGCTTGCTGCAAGAGATTGTTTTGTTACCAGCTCTGCTTGGAATTCTCTTATTTGATCGAGAAATAGGTCGTTAGTCGTAAGTGACTTTGAAACGGAGCCGAATTTTGGCAAGTTTACTTTTGTAATCATTCCAGTTGCGGAATAATAATCAGTACTTCCAGTTGCTTCATTCCCGGGTTTAAAACGATTATATTTTTTTTGGAGTTGATCGTTCTTCATGGGAATAGGAAAAGATGAACTGAGTTCGATCGGAATCAAGGTTTTTCCCAGCTTGAGTCCGAAGAGTTTTACGGACATTCCTTCCTTTAAATAGGTGGTGTTATTCCAAATGTCATTCATGTTGATCAATGGGTATAACGGAATAACAAGCGTATCTTATTTTAAATCAGATTTTTCCGAAGGGTTGGTTCTTATTTCAATGCTAAACTCAGTTTCTCCTTTAATATTTCCATTTCCATCAAGAACGGTTATCCACGAATTATAGTCATTATAAAATTGATTTTTAAGTTTCACTAATTCTTGATGATTCCTGCTGTTCTTGAGGTAATTTTTTTGAAAGGCTTCCATTTGAAGTTGTAGCTCGGTTGTTTTTTTGTCTACATAAAATGATTTAAAAAAGATCATTTGCCCGATTAAAATGGCTGCAACTATAAACGTGCATAAGGCCGTGGTCAGCAAAAATAATTTTGTTAATATTCCCATTCTCATATTGAATCCTCAAATTTGTAGCCTGTTCGGACAATCGTTTTAATCATATTGGCTTTTGAGCCGAGTTTGTTTCGTAAGTTTCGCATATGGGTGTTAATGGTTCTGTCATCACCTGTAAATTCGTATCCCCAAACGGATATAATTAACTGTTCTCTTGTGACAACGATACCTTTGTTTGTGATTAAAAATAGCAATATTTCAAACTCAGTATGTGTTAAGTGGATGTTTTCTTCATTTATTTTAACTAAACGCGACGGGATATGGATGTGGATTCCATTAAATGAGAAAGAGTTCTTATTTACTTGGTGGGGCGAATGTCGGTTTGTATCCAACAACCGTTTCGCTCTTGCCAATAGGATTGGCGGACTATAGGGTTTGGTTACATATTCATCCGCCCCCAATTCAAACCCTAGTAATGTGTCATCTTCATCCGTCCGAGCTGTCAAAATAATGATTGGACAATTGGATTTTTTCCGTATCCGTCTGCAGACAGACCATCCATCCACCCCAGGAATCATAATGTCCAAAATGATTAAGCTAATATTGTTTTGCTCAAATAAAGCTATTGCTTCCTCTCCATCACGAGCCTCCAACACATCATACCCTTCTGAGGAAAAATAATCCTTTTCAATTTCTCGTAAAATATCTTCATCTTCTACAATTAGTACTGTCTGCATCATTGACCCAACGGGTTACAAATCTAGATCCTTACTTGATCGTGTATCTTCTGGACTAATAGAAGTTCTTATAGCATATAAAATTTATTTTTCATACACTACACACGCTATTGAGAGAATGATTGAAAGATTTGTAAGTCCAAGAGAAATAGAAAAGCAATAAAAAATGGCAGAGTTTATTATGATCCCAAAAATAAATCAACAGTGTACTGGTATAATAATTTAAATGTTTGTGTTAGAAGAGGAGAAATAAAAACTGTATTTTGGGCTAAACCTAATAAAAGGTTTAAAAGAATTAAGTAGGTAAAACTTTGATTACAAGTATGTTGATTAAATAGTTATAAATGGAGGTTTAATTTAAAAGATGGTTACAAATTGTAATTGTAAATCAGCTTCATTTTCATTAAAAATTGAAGCTGATTATGTTGCAGATCCAATTTGGTGTAATGAATGTGGTTATAATTTAGATATTGAAGATTTTCCTCTATCTGGAAAATTAAAAGAAGAATTCTCTAATTGGTTAGAGAAATATGATTTAATACCAGCGGAAGAACATAACAAAATAGGAAGATATCTGCTAGAAAAAACCAAAAGGGAACTAGGATCTGAAGATAAAATAATATTTAAGCCAAAAAATAAATAATAAGTTAGATTATTTTTAATTATGTAAATACAGTATGCCCCTAAGATGTTATAACCTATCTTAGGTTTTTTTTGGCAGGTTCAACATCCATATCTACAGGGTATACGTTCGATCCAAAATCAAGTAACGGCTCTTTCGCGAAATGGAGCAAATCAGGCGAAGTACATCTATGATGAACAGGGAAATGTCATCTCTGTGAATCGTTCCAATGGCACTCATACATCATACGCTAATCGCTTGAAATCGGTGAAAAACTACAACAACACCGGTGCGCTATCAGATTCATATAGCTACATGTATGATGCAAATGGCAACTGAACGAGTGTGGTAACAAACTCAGGTACCATTTCGTACCAATACGATGCTTTAAACCAGTTAACGCAGGAAACCTTATTGGACGGTACAACGATTGCCTTTCAATATGATGCAGTGGGAAACCGTACTAAGAAAACAGTCACTCAAGGATCCACAAGCACAACAACTGATTATACGTATGACGCTGCCAACCAGCTGGCAGCTGTCAATGGCCAAGCGTATACGTACGATGCGAATGGTAATATAGTTGCCCAATATCAATATGATGCTTGGGGAAACATTATTTCTTCAACAGGGACAATGAAAGATGCGAACCCGTATCGCTATGCTGGATACCGGTATGACAATGAAACTGGATTGTACTATCTCATGGCTCGTTACTACGATCCTAATGTAGGTCGATTTATTACAAGGGATACTTTCCAAGGATTCCAAAATGATCCACTAAGCCTAAACCAATATGTCTATACAAACAATAATCCTGTTATGAATATCGATCCAACTGGTAATTTCGCAATAAATCTAGGATTTAACAGTTATATAAAAATTGGTTGGAGAAGGCAAGTTATTCGTTTTTCAATTAAACTTACTTATGGATTTATTGTAAGTACTGGTATTTCCTTTGCTGTAGGTGGAGGAGCAGGCTATTTTGCATTAAGATACCTTAATAATTATTTTTTCCCAATACTAATAAATTTTATTGCTGCAAGAGTAGCCTCAGAAATAATAAAACGAGCATCAGGTACGTTATCCAAGTATACTTTTAAAAAAGTTTCCAAAGGACGCGGGTGGTTATCTAAGTCAGCACTGAATAAAAGCTTTAATATTCCAAACTTTATATTTAGACGTTAAAGTTATAATTTGAAAAATTAGAAATAGTGGTGATTCTTTGTTTAGAAAAATATTATATTTTTTCATTTTATTTTTAATAATGATTGATGTTATTAGAGGAGACAGCCTTATATGGTTTTTGATTGGAATATGGTTTTTATTAGTAGGAATATTAATAAGGATAGACAAATTAATTTTATTAAAAATTATCTTAGCTGATTTAGCCTTAAAAGGTGATTTTAATGAAAAAAAAGCATTTCTTTCAGGCACATTATCTATATTAATAGGCTTGGTTAGTTATATCTATAATAAATATATATAATTTTAATATCCCACATTCGGCACCTCAGAATTATTATGGATGGTCCAAACAAGCAGGGGCTGATGTCAATGTAGGTAATTATGTACTGCAAGTTGCCATCAACAAGATTTTTACCCGAAAAGGAAATTATTCTGATCAATGCCTTGGTCATAAAGCGATATAGTCCAAAAGAAATGGCAGGAGTCAAAGATTTTGCATTGCTAAATAGCGCCATAAATCGGGCAAAACAAAGTGTATTTGGTGAAGATGCTATCCTTCCATTTACATAAAAGCTGCTGCAATATTTGCCAGTATCGTTCAAAATCATGCTTTCCACAATGCGAATAAACGAACTGGATTTGCAGCCATGAAACAATTTTTATGGTTAAATGGCTATCATTTAAAAGCATCAGAAGAGGACGCTAAAGAGTATACAATGATTGTCGGCGCTAAAAAAGCCGCCGATCGAGGAAATAGCTGAGTGGATCGAAGATGCAGTTTTAAGTTAAAGGATAAGGATGTGAACCCTTATCCTTTTAACATTGTTCCACTGATAATTTTTCAACTTCACTAAAGCCGCTTGTTTTCTTAAATTTCATATTGTGCTGGAAATTTTGCAATGCATCTGAGCAGTCAATGGCCTCAAAATTTAATTTGTTCAATATTCTTTTACCGATTTTGACTGACAAAATGGTCATTTTTTTCTCATAACCTGTTGTTGTGTCCATGATTTTATCGGTGGCGTGAATGTAAACCGTATCCAATGGAAGCAAGGCAAACATGTCCCTGGCGATTCGCAATACTGCGCTTGCGACATAATCCTGCTGGATATCATAGTATTTGCTTTTAGACATCTGCTTGACCGAGAGTTTTCCTGTTTTCGTTAAGGACAGTTGTTCTTTTGGAACAACGTTGCCGCTTTCAACTTCAAATTCAATTTCCATTGTTTTTGAATCAACGGCGAAAAATTCAAAGCCACTGCCAAATTCGCAAAGGTCATCAAGTGGATTGAATTCGGCAATGACTTCAAAATAAGTATCAATATCCCCTTCAAGCACTTTTGTGGCAACGCGGACATCACGTTCCCATGAACGGTAGTCTTCCACATCGTGTTTGCGTGCTTCGATTACTTCGTCCTTAAGTTTTTCCAACTCTTTCTCTTGTTGTTTGAATAATTTAGAAACAATTGACGGCTTATACTGATTTACTTTTTCAATTGCTGCTTGTTCATTTGGCCCGATCCCACCATTTTGTTCGTCAAAAGGGGGGTTGGCACTGCGCACTTTGATCCAATTGATCGGATCATCTGCTTCCTTATGTATCGAATGAATTCTCTCGATTGTATTTTCATAGGTTTCAACGGCCAAAGCGGCTTGTTCCAATTCATTTAAACGCGCTTCTTCTTTTTGCATTAAAGCGAGTTCGCGCTGCCGATTGTAGGCAGGTGTTTTTTGTTTTTTTCCAAGAGAAGTGGTATAGTAAATTCCGGTATTTGGGACACTGGCAGTCACTCTGCTGCCTGTTCGACTGTTCACACTGTACCTTAACCCTTTAACACCGGCACTTACGCCAATACTTTTGGATCCGACGTTCAAACGGACTCCCGGTGCAATCTTAAAACTTTTTCGAAACCCGAACCCCATAACGATTCTCCCTCCTTTTAAAAAAATTATAACACGTACCTTTGAAAATTATTTGTTTTGCGGGCTTTTTTTGAAAAAACTTTCAGTATGGCGATGGTTGAAAAGGCTGAATTCAATAGCTAAATTTGAGGTGGATTTGGATAAATTCCGAAAAAGCAGTCGGATATATGACATTTATAACTTTACATCCATGGAGGAAAAGTCCTATTATTGTTACATATTATGATGAGGTCATAAGCTCAGGATATAATCAATGACTTTTACGAAAAGAGGTTACAAACATGGAACTCCAAACATTACTTGCACCTGAATACTACAACATTGCTGATGACATTGATCGGCATTTGTCTGAAAAAACAGCATTGTTATGGGAAAATGAAGCTGGGGAACAAAATACGGTTACGTATCAACAATTAATTCAAAAAGCCAATCAGCTTGCAAATGGGTTGACAGATCTTGGTTTGGTAAAAGGCGATCGGGTTGTTGTCATGACAACTAGACTGATTGAATCCTATGTCATTTATTTAGCTTGTTTAAAAGCGGGGATTGTAATCAGTCCGGCCTCGGAATTATTAAGAGCCAAAGATTTGGTCTATCGGCTCAACCATTCGGAAGCAAAAGCAGTGATTTGCTACCATGCCTTTGTGGGAGAATTTGACAACATCAAAGAACCTGCACCATTTTTACAATTCAAAATTGCGTTTGGAAAAGAGGTTCCGGGCTGGCTTTCACTGGAAAACCTGATGGATGGCCAATCACAGCAGTTTCAGACAGTGGAAACACGTAAAAAAGATTTTGCTTTTCTTGCTTACACCTCAGGAACGACCGGAATGCCAAAAGGGGTTGTTCACAGCCATGGCTGGGGATATGCCCATTTGCGGACGGCTGCTTCAAAATGGCTGAACATCAGCGACAAGGATATTGTCTGGGCGACAGCGGCACCGGGCTGGCAAAAGTGGGTTTGGACACCATTTCTTTCGATCTTAGGTTCCGGTGCAACCGGGTTTGTTTTTCATGGCCGGTTTCAGCCGCATAAATATTTGCAATTGCTTGAGGATAAAAAAATCAATGTGTTATGCTGCACACCAACAGAGTATCGGATGATGGCCAAGCTCGACGACATTAGTACCTTTAATCTCTCCCATCTTCATACGGCTGTTTCAGCGGGTGAAGCGTTGAACCGGGAAGTGATAGATATTTTTAAAAATACATTTGACATTGACATTCGCGACGGCTATGGACAAACAGAGAGCACATTGTTAATTGCCAACTTAAATATGGATCGAGAGAAAATAGGGTCAATGGGTCAGCCGCTGTTGCCGGAGTTTTTGGAAGTAGTGGATGAAGCAGGTGAGCCGCTAGCGGTTAATCAAGTTGGAACAATCGCGATAAAACGGGATTTTCCAGCACTTTTTCAACAATATTATAAAGATGAGGCCACGACTGAACGCTCATACCGGGGCAATTATTTTTTGACGGGAGATCGGGCAATCAAAGATGCTGAGAATTACTTTTGGTTCCAGGGCAGAAATGATGATGTCATTATTAGTTCAGGCTATACGATTGGGCCGTTTGAAGTTGAAGATGCTTTAATGAAGCACCACACTGTCAAAGAATGTGCGGTTGTTGCGGCGCCGGATCCAGTTAGAGGAAACATTGTTAAAGCATTTGTTGTGTTAAAAGAAAACGTTATTGGCACAAAAGAATTGATTACAGAACTGCAGCAATTTGTAAAAAAACTGACAGCTCCATATAAATATCCAAGAGCTATCCAGTTTGTCGAAGATCTTCCGAAAACAGACTCGGGAAAAATCCGCCGAGTGGAATTGCGGAATTTGCATTAATCAGGGCAGCACAAGGGTCACAGCGAAAAATCCTGTGACCCTTTGCTCTTTTTGAAGAAATGATTGAAAATGATTAAGCTTGTCCAGATCAAGACCCCTGTTGGTGAAATCTTGTGGTATCATGATGCTTTCTCGATTATCCTGGTACTATTTAGCTTGCTTTTTATCGGGATTTTTTTCATTTATTGAACGGTAGATTTGTGTATACATGCTGCCCTGAACAATATTTTCAAGAAAAAAGTCTCCAATCAGCTTTAAATAGTCTTCATCATCAAACATTTTTTTGCTTTGTAATTCCATTTCAGCCAAACCATCATATGTAGTTAAAAGGGCATATTTATCGTGCTCTCCCGAAACAGGTGTGAGAATTTCTACATGATGGCTGTAGTGATCATTGCGAAATTTCTTGATCTCCCGTAAATTTTCAATTCCTTCTTTAAACTTTTCCTGTTTTAATACAAACGTCTGATACACATATATGGGCACACGAAACACTCCTATTAAATCAAATGATCTATTCATAAGATCCCTTCAATTAGTTTATTCTATTAAATGAAATACAATACAATACAGCTGTGTGAATAAAAATTCAAACACATGCATATTAAATCCTATAAATTGTAAACGTTTTCAAAACTACACCGGAGAAAAGTGAATATTTTTTGAATAAAATGCTCAATAGTTCACAAACTAGACAAACACTATCTTTGAATCGTCGATTATACTAAAGGTGTAAACAAGGTAAGTGAATTATTTCACAAACATACTTTTAGGAGGTTTGGATTATGGCGGTCGAAGAAAAAGTGTTGAATGAAACGCAATCAGTCGCTGAAATGGTTGACACTTTAGTAAAAAACGCAGAAAAAGCTCTTAAAGAAATGAAAAACTTTAATCAAGAACAGATTGATACGATCGTGAAAGAAATGGCCTTGGCAGGACTTGATCAGCATATGCCGCTCGCTAAGTTGGCTGTTGAAGAAACAAAACGAGGCGTCTATGAAGACAAGATCATCAAAAACCTTTTTGCAACTGAGTATATCTATCATAATATTAAATACGATAAAACCGTTGGCATTATCCGGGAAAACGAACACGAAGGCGTAGTCGAAATCGCTGAGCCTGTTGGGATTATCGCAGGTGTTACACCAGTAACCAATCCAACATCGACGACAATGTTTAAAACGATTATCTCTATTAAAACACGAAATCCTATCATTTTTGCCTTCCACCCATCAGCACAAAAATGCAGCAGCGAAGCGGCAAAAATTTTACTAGAGGCTGCCGTCAAAGCAGGGGCACCGGAAAATTGTGTGCAATGGATTGAGACGCCTTCATTAGAAGCAACCCGGCAACTGATGAACCATCCAGGTATTGCGCTGATTTTGGCAACAGGCGGCGCAGGGATGGTGAAATCAGCTTACAGCTCAGGAAAACCTGCATTGGGAGTAGGGCCTGGAAATGTACCGTGCTATATTGAAAAATCAGCCAATATAAAACGTGCAGTGAATGATTTAATTTTATCAAAAACGTTCGATAATGGTATGATTTGTGCATCGGAACAGGCTGTCATTATTGATGAACCAATCTACGAAACAGTGAAAGCCGAAATGATTGCTAATGGCTGCTACTTTTTAACAGAAGAAGAAAGAGAGATGGCAGAAAAGCTTGTCATCAATGAACATACTTGCGCGGTTAATGCAGATATCGTCGGTAAACCGGCATTTGAAATTGCCCGGATGGCAGGAATTGATGTCCCGGCCGATACGAAAATTCTTGTTGCTGAGCTTGAAGGCGTTGGGCCGCAATACCCTCTTTCCCGAGAAAAATTAAGTCCTGTGCTTGCTTGCTACAGGGTAGAGAATACAGATGAAGGGCTGACGCGCGCGGAAGAAATGCTGGCATTTGGCGGTCTTGGCCACTCGGCGGTAATCCATTCAGAAGATGAGGCTGTCATTAGCGCGTTTGGGAACCGAATGAAAGCAGGGCGGTTAATTGTCAATGCGCCATCATCTCAAGGAGCAATCGGCGATATTTACAATGCGTATATGCCGTCATTAACGCTTGGATGCGGAACTTACGGCGGCAATTCGGTTTCACAAAACGTCGGAGCAATTAATTTAATCAATGTTAAAAAATTGGCGAAGAGGAATGTGAATATGCAGTGGTTTAAAGTTCCGCCTAAAGTTTATTTTGAAAAAAATTCAACACAATATTTATCGAAAATGCCAAACATTTCAAAAGCTTTTATTGTCACAGATCCAGGAATGGTGAAACTTGGCTATGTCGATAAAATCCTGTACTATTTGCGGAAGCGTCCGGATTATGTGCACTGTGAAATTTTTGCCGATGTTGAACCGGATCCGTCAACCGATACAGTTGCAAAAGGCGTTGAGGCGATGAAAAAATTCCAGCCGGATGTGATTATTGCTCTTGGCGGCGGGTCGGCAATGGATGCGGCAAAAGGAATGTGGCTGTTCTATGAATATCCGGATACGGATTTCAATGGCTTGAAGCAAAAATTCCTAGATATCCGCAAACGAGTCTTTAAGTTTCCGAAGCTTGGCAGCAAAGCACAGATGGTTGCGATACCAACTACTTCCGGTACAGGTTCAGAAGTTACTTCGTTCTCGGTTATTACCGACAAAGAAAACAATGTCAAATACCCGCTTGCAGATTATGAGTTAACACCGGACGTCGCAATCATTGATCCACAATTTGTGATGACAGTGCCGAAGCATATTACTGCTGATACCGGGATGGATGTCCTAACCCATGCCATTGAGGCATATGTTTCGGTCATGGCCAATGATTATACGGATGGTCTGGCAATTAAAGCGATTCAACTAGTGTTTGAATATTTGCCAAGGGCATACCGGGATGGCAGCGATGAAAAAGCACGGGAGAAAATGCACAATGCTTCAACAATTGCCGGCATGGCGTTTGCCAATGCTTTCTTAGGAATTAACCATAGCCTTGCCCATAAGCTTGGATCCGAATTCCACATTGCCCATGGCCGTGCCAATACGATCTTGCTACCGCATGTAATCCGCTACAATGCGACAAAACCGAAAAAGTTCACCGCATTTCCGAAGTATGAAAGCTTTATTGCCGATGCACGGTATGCGGAAATTGCCCGGATCCTCGGTTTGCCGGCCCGGACAACGGAGGAAGGTGTTGAAAGCTTAGTCCATGCAATTATTGATTTGGCAAAAGAACTCAATATTCCGATGAGCATCGAAGCAAATGGAGTGACAAAAGAAGTGTTTGAAAGCAAAGTGGATGAACTGGCAGACCGTGCATTTGAAGATCAGTGCACCACCGCCAATCCAAAACTTCCACTTGTGACTGAGCTTGCTGAAATCTACCGCAAGGCATTTAAAGGAATCTAACGAAACGAAAGCTTATGAAAAAGGAGAAATCTTCTTTTTCGTAAGCTTTTTTTGTTAGTAAAATCATGAATTAGTAGCACCATAAGTCATTTTTATATAGAAAAAAGTTATTTGACATCAAGGATAGGATGTGATATTAAAATAATGTTAGCACTCTTCTTCAATGAGTGCTAATTTATAAGAAAAAAAGAGATTGAAAGGAGAATGTTTCATGGCAGTGAAAGAGTTTCAAGCCGAATCAAAAAGGCTGTTGGAAATGATGATTAATTCAATTTATTCTCACAAGGAAATCTTTCTGCGCGAGCTAATTTCCAATGCGAGTGATGCAATTGATAAAATTTATTATAAGGCCTTAGCAGATGAAAACGTGAATTTTGATCAAAACAGCTACTACATAAAAGTAACAGCTGACAAAGAAAAACGCATTTTAACGATTTCCGATACAGGTATTGGAATGACGAAAGAAGAACTTGAAACAAACCTTGGAACGATCGCAAAAAGTGGTTCCCTTGCTTTTAAAAAAGAAACAGAATTAAAAGACGGCTATGATATCATCGGTCAGTTTGGTGTCGGCTTTTATTCCGCTTTTATGGTGGCGGATGTCGTGACCGTAATCAGCAAAGCATTTGGCAGCAATGAAGCATACAAATGGGAATCGAGCGGTGCCGACGGTTATACGATTGAACCGTGTGAAAAAGATGAAGCCGGTACGGAGATACATTTAAAAATCAAAGAAAACACCGAAGAGGAAGACTTTGATGAATATTTGGAGGAATACCGCTTAAAGGCGATTATTAAAAAATATTCCGATTTCATCCGTTACCCGATCAAAATGGATGTGACGAAAAGCCGGTTAAAAGAAGGCAGCGAAAATGATTACGAGCAATACAAAGAAGAAGAAGTTATCAACAGCATGGTGCCGATTTGGCGGAAAAACAAAAAAGAACTGACCGACGAGGATTACCATAACTTTTATGCGGAAAAGCGCTATGGGTTTGACAAGCCGTTAAAACACATTCATATCAGCGTGGACGGTGCTGTTCGCTATAACGCAATCTTGTTTATACCGGAAAAAATGCCGTTTGATTACTATACAAAAGAGTTTGAAAAAGGGCTCGAGCTCTACTCCAATGGCGTTCTGATCATGGACAAGTGCGCTGATTTGCTTCCGGACTATTTCAGCTTTGTCAAAGGAATGGTGGATTCGGAAGATTTATCGCTCAATATTTCACGGGAGATTCTCCAGCACGACCGTCAGCTAAAACTCATTGCCAAAAATATTAATAAGAAGATTAAAAGTGAATTGCTCAGCTTGCTAAAAGATGACCGCGAAAAATACGAAACATTTTACAAAGCGTTTGGCCGTCAGTTGAAATTTGGTGTGTACAGTGACTTTGGCGCCAATAAAGAAACATTGCAGGACCTGCTGCTGTTCTATTCTTCAAAAGAGAAAAAGCTTGTCACCCTGGATGAATATGTCTCCAGAATGACGGACGAGCAAAAATACATTTATTATGCGGCCGGGGAGTCGGTTGAGCGAATTGACAAGTTGCCGCAGACAGAATTGGTGGCCGAAAAAGGCTATGAAATTTTATACTTCACCGATGATGTTGATGAATTTGCGATCCGTATGTTGATGAATTACAAAGATAAAGAATTCAAATCGGTCTCAAGCGGTGATTTAGGAATTGATGCAGACAACGATACCAAGTCAGCTGAGGAAGAAACGGAACATAAAGAACTGTTTGCGTACATGAAAGATGTTTTAAAGGACAAGGTGAAGGATGTGCGTGTTTCCAAACGGCTTAAGTCGCATCCGGTTGTCATCACGGCTGACGGTGAAATTTCATTAGAAATGGAAAAAGTGTTGCAAGCAATGCCAGGCAGCCAAGATGTGAAAGCGGATCGCGTCTTGGAAATCAATGTTAACCACGAAGTCTTTAATGCCTTGAAAACTGCTTTTGAAACAGATAAGGAAAAACTGGCTCTTTACACAAACCTTCTTTATCATCAGGCATTGTTAATTGAGGGGCTGCCGATTGAAGACCCAGTTGAATTTACAAATGATATTTGCAAAATTATGGTTTAAATGACAATCTGAATCATCTTCTCCTATCATTCTGAAAAAAGGAGAAATACGATAAAAGTTCCACCGAAACTTTCATTTGATGCCTAATAGAAAAGGAGTATGGAGGAGGTTTCAATGTGGAGAAAATATTGGGACAGATATTGGGGAACTCCAAGACATTAAAACTGGTCAAGATCGATTAGACTTTCAATTGACCGTTTTAGGAGTTCAATTGTTAAAGATTTGACTCCTTATATTGAAAAAGTGGAGTAACAAATTGAAGAAACCAAAAATTAAAAAGAGTCGATACACGGGGATGCTCTCCGTGTATTTTTTAATGGTTTATTGGCATGAATAGCGACCTGGTGCATAGGTATGAATCGGGGAGGCGATAAAATGAAATTCGACCAAGTGCGCAGGGAATTTAAGAAAACCCTCTGGGGTGAAGAATTGGATAATGAAACTTTCGTAGAGGATAACGCGCAATCAATTGGTCCTTTTCACGATGGCAAGTCCCGATGCACAAAATGCAGCCACGAACTCGCTGAAAATGAAATGGTTCTGTATCACCACAAATCGTTTTGTTTGGATTGTTTTCAAACATTGTACAGTTATAAAAAAGGATAAAATATTACCAGGTGCGCATCTTACTGGATGCGTACTTTTTTGGTTAATTTATATCCATAAATTCTGAACGCATAAGGGCAACTATGCCTCTGTCTTCGCTAAAGGCTCGCCAATCGGCGAGTTTTCTTTATAATATCAGAATTTTTGTCACAACTTAATTATCCAGACTAATAAATGGGGAAAACCAGGTCGAAAGAGGTGTCGATCGTGTGTAAACCGGTCACTACTAGCTTCCCGAATGCCCGATTCTCCTATAGAGCAGGTTTTTTTATGAGTAATGCCTAGGTTGAAATATTTCTGAAACAATCGGGATGTATACTCCTCGTTGGAAAATGAATTTTTGGAGGTATAAACGATGAAATGGAAATTCATTGTCATCAGCATGGTCATTGCTCTCTCTGCAGTTCTGGTTTTCGGTTGTTCAAACACTCAAAGCAGCAGCAAACCGAACCAGGCGCAGACGAAACAAACAGGTCAAAAACAAAAAGCAAAGCAGCAGAAAAAGAAGAAAGGGATAACCCGCAGTCTAGTAAACTTTCTAGACATGACCAGGAAGGACTTTAATGCAGAGCGGAAAAACGGGAAAAGCATTGTTGAGATTGCTCAGGAAAAAAATAAGACAGAGCAGCAGGTAATCGATTATTTGCTGCAAAAACGCGAGGCAAGTTTCAAAAAGAGTCATCCAAACGCTACCCAAGATGTGCTGAATCAGAAAAAACAGGCATGGACCAAAGCGATCACGAAACAAATTGAGAACAAGAAAGGGGCGTAACGGTGGAAAAACGACCGAAAAAATGGCTCTTGCTCACGACTTTGCTCGTATTGCTTGTTGGCGTTGCCGCATTTTATTTAAATAAAAAGCAAACAACAGCAAGTGCAGGTTCCCAACCGGCCAAAACGGTTGAAGTCAAAAAAGGGTCGATTCAGGAAAAGGTACATGCTCTAGGAACGGTCGGCTCTGCAGAAATGAAACTATTTAAGGCAGATGCAGCGGAAACCATTCAAGATGTCAAGGCTCAAATTGGGGAACAAGTGAAAGCGGGTCAAGACTTCATTACCTTTAAAGGAAATGATCTAAGTGGAAGTATTTTGGATGCAAAAAGCAATGTGCAAGCGGCTGAAATTGATGCTGAAAGTGCCCAGAGGGATCTTGCCACAAGCAATGCAAATCGGAGTATAAACAGTCCGGTATCAGGCAAAGTGCTTGAGATAAGTGGAGCGATTGGCGAAGATGTTCAGGACAATACCGTTCTGGCTACTATTCAGGATAGCATCGGCAACAAAGTAGAGGTCCAAGCCAAAGCTTCTGGAAAAATAGCCAGTCTTTCCCTGACACAAGGTGCAGAAGTTCAGCAGGGAGCCGTTCTTGCTACCTTGGAAAAAGATCAAAGCCTTCAAGATAAAGCGGCCAAAGCAGAAATCCAGCTGCAGCAGGCGAAAGCAAAGCTGAATCAGCTTCAGGCCAATGAACAAATACCTTCCTTAAAATCGCCATTTTCGGGGACGGTTGTGGATGTGAAGGTGCAGCCGGGCGACACCGTTCAGAAAGGAGATCCGCTAGTTGAAGTGGCCGATTTAACCAACATGCAAATGACCCTTTCTGTCGATGAACTTGATATTCTAAAAATAAAAAACGGACAGAACGTAGAAGTGCGCTTAAATGCAATGCCAACTTCTTCGCTAACGGGTGTGGTTGCTTCTATCTCCAATATCGGGGAAGTTCTAAATGGCGTGTCTACTTTTTCGGTTGCTGTCAAATTAAACACAGTGACAGATGTAAAACCGGGAATGACAGGGGAAGCGTATATTACCACCTCTGAAAAGAAGGATATTCTTTTGCTCCCGCTTGAAGCCATTCAAGAAAAAAACGGTCATCCGTTTGTAATGGTGCAATCAACTGATGGCAAACAGCAACTGACTAAAGTAAAGACAGGCATTCACGATGACCAATTTGTTGAAATTGTTTCAGGCGTTCAGGAAGGAGAAAAAGTCGTCATTCCGAAAAGCTACACCCTTGATAAAAACAACAAGAAAAAGAACAATAATGCTTTAAAGAAAATGTTTGGCGGTGGCAATAAGCAAGGAAAACAAAAGTAAACCAGCTGCTTTTTTTAAGAATGCGAAAAAAAACGGAAGGAGGGGTGCGGTTGAATGCTCGCGAAGCTGTGAAAACAGCGTTTCAGACCATTATTTCATATAAATTGAGAACCTTTTTGACAATGCTTGGAATTGTTATCGGCATTTCCTCCGTGATTATTTTGGTATCGCTTGGTAATGGAACAAAACAACAGGTTCAAGGGAAAATCCAAAACCTTGGCACCAATTTGATTTATGTGAACATCATCGGCCGGGGCAGCAAAAATACAGTAAGCTATGAGGAAACGATGAATCTTGCCCAATTGAGAGGCATTCAAGCAATCTCGCCGGTAATCAGCGAAACAGCAACCGTTAAGCGAAGTGAAAAGCTTGCAGATGGGATTGAAATTTCTGGGATTAACTCTAGCTATCAAGCTATCAGAGCGTTGTCGTTAAAAAAAGGAAGGTTTATTTCACCGCTTGATTTTGACTACCGAACGCGTGTGGCGGTATTAGGTTCCAACATTGCGCAAAACTTCTTTGGTTTTATAAATCCGATTGGAGAAACGATTCAAATTAACGGAGTTACCTTTCGGGTAATTGGTGTATTAAAGCCAAAGGGCAATTCGATTGCCGGTTCTGATGACGATCGTGTTCTGCTTCCGGCAAGCACCACGGAAAGAACGTTTTACGCCCAAGGGATCAAATCAATTTTTATACAAGCACAGAACAGCAAAATGGTTCAACCGGTTTTAAAAAATCTTGATAAAAAGTTAAAGGCGTTGTTCCGCAATGATACCAATAGTTATAAGCTGCTGAATCAGCAGGATATGCTCGATACGGCGAACTCAGTTTCCAATTTAATGACGTATATGCTTACCGGAATTGCTGCTATTTCCCTGGTGGTTGGCGGGATCGGCATTATGAATATTATGCTTGTTTCGGTTACAGAACGGACGAGGGAAATTGGAATTCGCAAGGCGCTTGGCGCGAAAAGAAGAGATATTCTTTTTCAGTTTTTAACCGAAGCAGTATTGATTACCGTTATTGCAGGATTAATCGGCATTTTGCTTGGCATTTCAGGTTCTTTCACCGTGAAGTCCGTTGCTGGTATTGAAGCGGTTATTTCCATGGCTGTTCTATGGGTTTCGCTTCTATTTTCGATTATGATTGGTTTAGTGTTTGGGATAGTACCAGCTTATAAGGCTGCTAAACTAAATCCGATTGACGCGCTCCATTATGAATAGAGAGCACTAGGAACTTTACCCAGTGCTCTCTTTTTTTAGCAAAGTTTCCGCCATAGTTTGGAGCTGCCGAACATTGCGTTTTGCTCGATAAGGGTGTAGGCAGCATTTGTGATAGCTTGTGCCAATGTTTCACCTTTAGCCCGTATATGATTAAAACTTGCCACTGAAATTCCATCGGTATCGTAGTGATACCCAAACTCCTCTAATCTTTCAACGATGAGCATAGCGTGCTGTAAGTTTTTCTCTGGCTGAAAATCTTCATCCTTGATAAAAATACCTTTTTCATAATCATACCAGCGATCCCAGCGATTAAGACTCCAACCGAAAATTTTCCGTGCAATGGATTCCGTTTTGTTCATTCGCTTAACATCCTTTCGATATTATTATATAACAGATATTATTGTTTGTTTATATTATATAACACAACTTTCGGAACATCCACTTTTTTTTCAAAAAATTTAGGCAAATGATGAAAGTGGAATCTGTAGTCACTCACAACGGTTTGCAATAACAAGGCTTGTAAATTCGGTGGAATTCAAGTAGAATAGACTATGCTTTTTTTGAACGGAAAGGGCGATGGAAATGAGTCTAGAACAATTAGGTAAGCTTTGTGAACTAGCAAATGCGCTGGGCGGCCGAGTGCATTTCACTTCGGACAAACTGAGTTTCAATAGTGAGACTTTTATCATAAAAGCACCATATAAATGGGAGTTGGAAGATCTTTATGGATTGGCGCATGAAATTGGTCACCTGAAAGATCATCTGGATCAGGAATTGGATTATGATTTATGGAGGAACGACTCGGCTTACCGACTGAATGTGGAAATGAAAGCGTGGACGTACTCGTATGCCATTTTAACTCAAGCTGGAATTGATACATCTAAATGGAGCCATCACGTCAAGGAAAAGCTTTCCACTTACTTGGATTTTCCTTATCAATCATTGGATGCACAGAATAACATTGCAGCAGTCTAAAAAACTTTATCATGTATTTTTCAACAGAGTCTTTTATTGAAAACAGGAGAGAAAAATTCTCTCCTGTTTTTTAACGAAATAATTGCTGAATTTCTTCCGAATAATTTTCTCTCAGAATGCCTTTTTCGGTAATAATGGCGGTGATGAGTTCATTCGGCGTGACATCGAAGGCCGGATTGAAGACGTGAACGTCGGGCGGAGCGATTTGTATGCCGTTTAACCTAGTCACTTCTTCCGCTTTACGCTCCTCAATCGGAATGGCTTCCCCATTTGGCAGGGAAGGGTCAAAAGTCGAAAGCGGGGCTGCCACATAGAAAGGAATATCGAAATGCTTGGCTAAAACAGCGAGGCCGAAGGTGCCGATTTTATTGGCGGTGTCGCCATTTGCGGCAATCCTGTCGGCACCGGCAATAATCGCACTGATTTCTTTTGCCTTTATCGTATGGGCGGCCATATTATCGGTAATTAAGGTGACATCGATGCCCGCCTGTAGCAGCTCCCATGTTGTTAGCCGCGCCCCCTGCAGTACTGGTCGCGTTTCTGATGCAAAAACCTTTAACGGAATATTCCGTTCTTTTGCCAGATAAAAAGGGGCAAGCGCTGTCCCGTAGCGGGCGGTCGCAATCGAGCCGGCATTGCAAATCGTCAATACCTTATCGCCGCTTGAAAAAAGAGACAGGCCATGCTCACCGATTTGCCGGCATGTATCTTCATCTTCCACTTGGATGCAAATCGCTTCGTGAATAAGAGTGGTTTTCGCCTCATTCACGGAGGTGACTCCTTTGACACTAGTACTTAAACGGTTGAGCGCCCAAAACAAGTTTACAGCGGTTGGGCGTGAACTGGCCAAATACTCCCGATCTTTTTCCAGCAATTGCTGAAACTCCTCAATCGACTCGGCTTCGTAGCGGGATGCTGCTAATGCAAGTCCATAGGCAGCTGTTATGCCAATCACTGGAGCGCCTCGAACTTTTAACGTAACAATCGCATCCCATACATCTTTTATGGAATGCAGCTCGACAAATATGGTCTCGAGCGGTAGCTTTCTTTGATCAAGTACAGTGATATAAGTTTCGTTCCACTCAACAGAGTGGGGGACTGTTTCGGTGATCGGCATGGTATTCACTCCTTCGTTGTTTCAAAAATTTCTTGGATATGGATCGTATTGAGAATGGAAATTCGTTCAATTAGCAGGGCGCGCCCTAATCGTAGTGCATGCTTCTTTGCTGCCAACTTCTTTTCTTTGTCCGCAATTCCATCCAAATCAGCTACATGGGCAAGACCGATTGTGCGGCGGATGATTTCACAGCCGGCAAATCCGAGGGCATCCTCAAACAAATTGTTCAGAACAACATCAACATAGCCGTTAACCTTTGTATAAGGATCTTTTCCTTCAGATTCCCAAAGTTTTCGGAAGGTCGTTTCAAACACCGTCCATGTACGGTTGATATGTTTGAACAAAACAGCCTGGCTGTCTTCACGCCCAATTGCATTCAGCAGTAGGTTGGCAATAAATTGGCCAAGATCAAATCCGAATGGCCCGACAACTGCAAATTCGGGATCAATAATCTTTGTCTCGGTCGTGCTTGCGAACAGGCTGCCGGTATGTAAGTCGCCGTGCAGCAGGGCATCGGCTTCCGTTAAAAATTTATGCTTAAACTTTGCCGCTTCCAATTTGAGTTCCTGGTCATTCCATAGTTTTTCAACATCTGTCCGCAATTCTGGCTCAAAATCGTTTGTGTCAATATCGAAGAACGGATCCGTGAACACAAGGTCTTCGGTAATGTTGCAAAGCTCAGGATTGAAAAATTGTTTGACCAAATTCTTTTTTTCTTTTCCTGTTAAGTAAAAATCAGAAGTATAAAAAAGCGTATTCGCTAAAAAGGTGCCAATATGTTCCGAAATAAGCGGGTAGCTTTCACCGTCGATTAAGCCTTTACGGGCAATCGTTAAGCGGGAGAGATCCTCCATGACCGTGATGGCCAGCGTTTCATCAGTATGATAGATTTCCGGGACGAGCTGCGGCACATACTGAGCAAACTTTTTTAAGGCGTCGCTTTCAATTTTTGCACGGTGGATCGTCAGCGGCCAGGATTCTCCCACTACCTTTGCATAGGGCAATGCTTGTTTGATGATGATTCCTTTTTCGGTATGTTGATCAATGATATGAAAGACGAGATTGAGATTTCCATCACCGATTTCTTTGCAGGTAAGTTCAGTTTCTTGCGGAAACAGCTCAAGATTTTTTGCCAAAGCAATTGCCGTTGATTCTGTTAATGGTTCATATGCTTGTTTTACCGTTACTGTCATCGTTTCTGTCTCCTTTGTGAAAAAATAAAAAGCCTCTTTCCGCAGAAAGAGGCATGAGAACAAGGCTCCGTACCTCTTATCTGCCAGAAAGTCAAATTGCTTTCTGTGGAATTAGCACCGTGCCTTGCAAAACAGGGATGTTTTGGCGCATTGGGCGCGCCCCTTCTCACGAAGGTATTACGGTCGGTTGCTGGGCTTCATTGGGCCATTTCCCTCAGCCTACTCTTGATAAGAGAATGATTATAGTTGATTTTAAAATTTTCAAAAGCTTGTAACTTTTCTTGATGACGATGATAGCAAGGTTTCTGGTAATCTGTCAATAGCTTTTTTAAAAATTTTCATAGTGTCAATGTGGTGAATTCAACTTTACTGCATGTTTCGGTCGTTACTATGAATAATACTCCGGTTTGCGGTCGGTGAAAATCGGGATTTGCTTTCTGACTTTTTGCACCAATTCCAAATCGATAACGGCTCTAAGCACTGCGGGATCTTCACCTGTTTCGGCAACGATTTCCCCCCATGGATCAATCACAAGCGAGTGGCCGGCAAAGACATTGTTTGGATCAGAGCCTGCGCGGTTTGCGGCAACCACATAACATTGGTTTTCAATTGCTCTTGCTATCAGCAACGAGCGCCAGTGCGCCAAACGCGGCAGAGGCCATTCGGCGACGACAAACAAAATTTCTGCACCCTTGGTTGTATGGGTACGGATCCACTCCGGGAAGCGGATGTCATAGCAAATCACACCGGCTGCTGCCGTGCCCTCAAGATGAAAAAGGCCGGTTTTTTCGCCATGCTGCAAATACAAGTGTTCATCCATCAGTTGAAATAGATGAAGTTTGCTGTATTCGCCGACAACGGTACCAGTCCGATCAAAGAAAAACATCGTGTTGGTCACTCCTTGATCGGTTTGCTTTGCAATGGAACCTCCCACGATATTCACCTGATGCGTTTTCGCGAGTCGGCTAAGAAAATGGATTGATTCGCTTCCGTTCCGGTCGGCAATTTCCTCAAGCCGGGTTAAATCGTAACCCGTTGTCCATAATTCCGGCAGCACTACCACATCGAGATTATGAGCTTCAAGCGCTTGAAATTGTTTTTCCACATTTTTAAAATTTGCTTTTGGATCGCCAAAAGCAATGTCGATTTGCAAACAGGCAACACGTAAGGGCATGCCTAAACCCTCCCTTTAAAAATTATCTTTACATCTTGCTTTTAACGATATATGATTGATGACTAGAATTTCAAGAATTTTTTAAGTAGGTGGAGAAAATGAAACAATTTGAGCAATCGGAACTGTTAAAACGGCTGCCGAAGCAGTTTTTTGCCTCACTTGTTGCAAAAGTGCAAGAGGTCATTGCCTCCGGAACAGATGTTATTAATCTTGGTCAGGGAAATCCTGATCAGCCTACCCCGCCACATATTGTGGAATCATTGCAACAGGCAGCACTCAACCCGGTGAACCATCGCTATTCTCCATTTCAAGGGTTTGCTTATTTTAAACAGGCTACCGCTGAATTTTATAATCGGGAGTATGGCGTGACGATTAACCCAGAAACAGAAGTTGCGATTCTTTTTGGCGGTAAGGCAGGGTTGGTTGAAATTCCGCAATGTTTACTGAATCCTGGGGATTTGGTATTGGTTCCCGATCCGGGGTATCCGGATTATTGGTCGGGGATTGAGCTTGCCGGGGCGAAAATGGAATGGATGGCTCTAAAGGAAGAAAACGGCTTTCTTCCCGATTACCGTGAACTTTCGGATCTGGCGCTTGAGAAAGCAAAGCTGATGTTCTTGAATTATCCGAATAATCCGACAGGTGCAATTGCGACGGAGGAATTTTTTGCAGAAACCGTTGCCCTTGCCAAGCGGCATGATCTTTGTGTTGTCCACGATTTTGCTTACGGTGCGATTGGTTTTGATGGAAAAAAACCGATCAGTTTTTTGCAGGCAGATGGGGCAAAGGATATTGGCATTGAAATTTATACATTATCGAAAACGTATAATATGGCCGGATGGCGCGTTGGCTTTGCAGTTGGAAATCCAAGTGTAATTGCAGCGATTAATCTGCTTCAGGATCATTTGTATGTCAGCCTGTTTGGTGCGGTACAGGAAGCGGCCGTAACCGCGCTATTATCATCGCAGGAATGTGTTCATGAAGTAACGGCTCTTTATGAATCGCGCCGAAATGCGTTTATCCACGCATTGAGAGAAATTGGCTGGAAAGTGAATGCGCCGGCAGGATCATTTTTTGCCTGGCTAAAAATTCCGGATGGCTATACTTCTGAGCAATTTGCCGATTTGTTGCTTGAAAAATCCGGAGTTGCTGTGGCGCCGGGAATTGGTTTTGGTTCATATGGCGAGGGCTATGTTCGGGTAGGACTGTTAACAGATGAATGCCGGTTACTCGAAGCAGCTGAAAGAATCAAAGGATTAAATATTTTCTAGTTTTTCATTGACATTATGGTAAAAACCTGTCATAATCCAAATGAATTTACTGAAAAACTATGACAATTTAATAGATTCTTAAAAGATTTTTCTTATTAAGAGCAGGTGGAGGGACGAGCCCGATGAAGCCCGGCAACCGACTTTGACTTTTCGTTAAAAGCACGGTGCTAATTCTTGCAGCATTCGCTGAGAGATAAGAAGATGCTAGCGTTTCGTCTAACCTCTTCTTGTTGAAGGGGTTTTATTTTTGGGAAAAATTTGGTTTTATGTAAGGCAGGGGGAAGTATAAATGTCACAAATCACAGCTACCTATTTGGTGCACGATGCAAACGGGCAGTTGGAAAAGAAAGCAGAGGGAATCGCACTTGGGTTAACGGTTGGTTCCTGGACCGATTTGCCGCATCTTGAACAAGAACAGTTGAAAAAGCATAAAGGAACGGTCGTCCGTATCGATCGGCTGGCGGACGATGAATCGGCAAACGCTTATTTTGGTAAGAAACTGACAAAAGGATTGATCCGGATCGCTTATCCAGCTGCTAATTTTTCTTCGGACTTGCCGGCGATTTTAACAACGGTCTTTGGTAAACTTTCATTGGATGGAGAAATTAAGTTGCTTGATTTGAAATTTTCAGCCGAACTTGCAGCGGCGTTTCCAGGTCCCCGCTTTGGGATTGAGGGCATTCGCGCAAAACTAGGGGTGCACGATCGTCCACTCTTGATGAGTATTTTTAAAGGAGTGATCGGCCGGGATCTTGCCTTTTTGGAAAATCAATTGCGGGCACAGGCATTAGGCGGTATTGATATTGTGAAAGACGATGAAATCTTGTTTGACAATCCGTTGACACCGTTTGAAGAGAGGATCCGAGCAGGCAGGAAGATTCTTGATGAGGTATTTGCTGAAACCGGTCACCGCACGCTTTATGCAGTGAATCTAACAGGCAGAACGTTTGAGTTAAAGGAAAAAGCGAAGCGGGCAGGAGAACTTGGCGCAGACATGCTGCTATTGAATGGATTTGCCTATGGATTGGATGTTTTGCAGTCATTACGGGAAGCGGATGAAATAGGCTTGCCAATTATGGCTCACCCGGCTGTAAGCGGGGCGTTGACTTCATCGGCGTTTTATGGCTTCAGTCATCACCTGTTGTTGGGAAAACTGCTACGCTATGCTGGGGCGGATCTGATTTTATTCCCTTCTCCTTATGGCAGTGTAGCGATTCCAAGGAAAAAGACAATCAGGATTGCGGATGTGGCAACGAAGGGAGAACACGGCTTGAATCGGGCCTTTCCGGTACCTTCCGCCGGAATTCATCCCGGTTTAGTCCCATTGCTAGTTCAGGATTTTGGCATTGACCATATCGTCAATGCTGGCGGCGGTGTCCATGGACATCCTGGCGGTGCAGTGGGCGGCGGGAAGGCTTTCCGTGCAGCAATTTCCGCAAGCCTTGAAGGGAAAAATTTGCAAGAGGCCGCTGAAAACTGTTCCGAATTAAAACAGGCCCTTGATCTTTGGGGCGTACAAGAGGTGAAGGTATGACAAAGAACGTGATTTTTTGCGATTTTGATGGGACGATCACCAACAATGACAACATTATTGCAATTATGAAAAAATTCGCTCCACCTGAGTGGCTTGCGTTGAAAGACGGTGTTTTAAGCCAGCAAATTTCTGTTCAAGAAGGGGTGGGCAAGATGTTTGCCCTGCTGCCTTCTTCGCTGAAAGAAGAGATCATCCGATTTCTGAAAGAAACTGCCAGCATTCGATCTGGCTTCCAGGAATTTGTCCGGTATGCAGAAGGAAATGGCTATGAACTATTCATCGTGAGCGGCGGAATTGATTTTTTTGTCTATCCATTATTGGAAGGTTTGGTTCCGCCTGAGCGAATTTATTGCAATGGTGCTGATTTTAGCGGGGAGACAATTAAAATTCTTTGGCCGCATGAATGTGATGAACAGTGTGATAATGGCTGTGGATGCTGCAAGCCTTCATTGTTACGGAAATTGACGTCCAAGGAAGATTACAAGCTCGTCATAGGCGATTCTGTTACGGATTTAGCGATTAGTCAATTGGCCGATCAAGTCATCGCACGAGATTTTCTTTTGGAAAAATGCCGTGAACTGGGTTTTCCGCATAAAGAATTTGTGACTTTTCATGATGTAATGGAGTTTCTGGAAAAGAAAGCGGAGGTGGGTATATGAGCCTTTTGCAGTCGCGCTGGGATGAGCTTGCAGATGTTAAGCGGGAGCTGGCCGAGCGGGATTGGTTTCCCGGGACAAGTGGAAATCTTTCGATCAAAGTAGAGGAGGATCCAATCACGTTTCTTGTTACTGCAAGCGGAAAGGATAAGCGAAAACACACTCCGGAAGATTTTTTATTAGTCGATGCGAGCGGTACACCTGCGGAACCGACTTCGTTAAAACCCTCAGCCGAAACGCTGCTACATGTAGAAGTGTACAATCGGTCGAATGCTGGCTGCAGCTTGCATGTTCATACAGTGGACAACAATGTTGTCTCCGAGCTCTACGGGGATAGCGGCGAAATCGTTTTTACCGGCCAGGAGCTGATTAAAGCGTTTGGCTACTGGGAGGACGACGCTTCGTTAACGATTCCGATAATTCCAAATCATGCTGATATCCCGCGATTGGCTTTGGCGTTTAGGGAGCATGTCAAAGCTGATAAGGGCGCTGTCTTGATCCGAAACCATGGCATCACGGTCTGGGGTGAAGATGCGTTCAGCGCGAAAAAATATTTGGAAGCATGTGAATTTTTGTTTCAATACCATTTGAAACTATTGTCATTGCGAAGTGTCGTTCTAGCCAAATAGGCTGGAAACCGACTATGTTAAGCTTAATTTGGAAAATCGTTTTTTAAAAGAGCCTCCATGACGCTTGGTGGGTCAAAAATACAGTTGACGTGTCATGAGAAGAGAGGTCATGACGTATGGTGGTCAAAAAGCGAGGGAGCACGTCACCGAGAGAGGCTGTCAAGACCCGTCAGAGCGAAAAAAAGCCGTAATGGGTCACTGAGAAAGGTTATCAATATTTAAAAGAAGCAAAAGTGCATTTAAAAGAATAATCATTTTGACATATGCAAGGCAAAAAACTTATTCGTTATTCGTACAGCGATCATTAACCGCTAATAAATTATAGGAGGCTAGCAAAATGGCACAAATTCGTTTTCACGCAACAAATGAGAGAATTGAAAAAGAAACTGAAGTTGAAGCATTTTTAAATTCGCAAGGGGTTATTTTTGAAAAATGGGACATCACCAAACTGCCAGAAGAACTAAAAGAGAAATATTTGTTATCTGATGAAGAAAAGGAACAAATTTTAGAAACTTTCGGATCAGAAATTTCCGATATTTCTGCCCGCCGCGGCTACAAAGCACAAGATGTCATTTCTTTAACGGAAGCAACCCCGAATCTGGATGAACTTCTTGTCAATTTTAAGCGTGAGCACCATCATTCCGATGATGAAGTTCGCTTTATTGTCAGCGGGCACGGTATTTTTGCGATTGAAGGGGAGAATGGAACATGGTTTGATGTCGAATTAAATCCTGGTGATCTCATTTCTGTTCCGGAAAATGTCCGTCACTATTTCACCCTTCAAGAAGACCGTCAAGTGGTTGCCATCCGAATCTTTGTTACTACTGCCGGATGGGTACCAATCTATGAAAAAGAGCAATTTCAAGCATAAACGTACATTTATAGTTGATGCTCATACTTAAATACTTGCCCATGCAGCTGAATGATCAGCTGCATTTATTATATTGTCAGAATTGTCTTTTAGTTAATGAAAATTCAAATTATTCAATCTATGGGTTATAATAAAATAAAATGCATGGAAGCAGAGGGGAGGACTATGGATCAAAAAAATGCCGATAAAAATAATGTTTGTTTTCGCTCTCATCGCTAGTATAGGATTCAGCCTTTTTGTCCCGAGGGCAATGGCCGAAAAAAAGATGTACAAGATTGCGATTAATAGGTCACTTCCTCCTTTTTCTTTTATCGACGAAAAAGGAAAATTATCCGGGTTCAGTGTGGAACTGATGCGTAAAATTGCTCGGGAAAATGCCTTGCATTTCACGTTTTTACCGATGACAGAAAGGGAGGCAGAAAAAGCTTTACATAATGGAACGGTTGATGCCATTGGCGGTATCACCTACAGTACAGAGAGAGACAGGCAATTTGATTTTTCGGTACCTTATTTTACAATGTCCTACTCCATCATCATACCAAGTCAATCCAAAAATTCGATTCAAAAAATAACCGACCTTCGCAACAAACATGTTGTCCTTGAAAATCGCACAACGATTGTGGCAGACTTGCTCAATATGCGTAACACCAATTTAACATTTGCTACTAATCAATATTCAGGCTTGCTCACGTTAATCGAGGGACGGGCAGATGCCTTTATCGGCAACAAATGGACGTCTTCTTATTTTTTAAAACGGCTAGACAAGGAAAAAGAATTTACTATTTTAGAAGAAGTGATTGAACCAGCCGACTATGCAATTGCTGTCCGTGAAGGTGATGGAACGTTTCTCAACGTCATCAATAAAACGCTGACCAATTTAAAGGCAAAAGGAGAACTTAACTCGTTGGTTGACCGCTGGATTATGCCAGAACAGAATGCCGAAGTCATCCGCCTTGAACAATTTATCCGCATACTTTCCGGTATTCTGATTGCTGTTGCGGCCATACTATTATTTATTTACATATGGAATCAGCGGCTAAAGAAGGCAGTTTATCATCAAACAAACCAGCTTTGGCATTTAAATAAAAGCCTGATTTGGCAACAGCAGAAAATTGCTGATAGCAACGCTTTTAAAGAATCAATTTTAAACAATGTCGATACAGGAATTGTTACCTTTGACTTAAATTATAGACTGACAAGCTGTAATGTAAGTGCGATTGAAATTCTGAATTTACACCCCAAAGAGAATGGAGACTGTGATCCATCGCAGCTTTTAAACCAATTACTAGAGGATTATTTTAAGCAGCCGGCGGAACAGGAACCTCTCCTTGTTCCACACATTTATGAAACAAATGAAAACGGTACCAAAAAAGTCATTCACTATCGGTTTTTGGAACTCTATGATTCTCAAGAAATAAAAACAGGGTACCTCCTTTCGGCCAATGATGTGACGCAAAAAATGAAATTGGAACAAAAGTTGATAACTCAAGAAAAACTGCATGCCCTTGGACAGCTTGTTGCCGGTGTCGCTCATGAGATCCGCAATCCATTGACTTCCATTAAAACATTCATTGATTTACTGCCTGCCAAGTATGATCGGCCGCAATTTCGTGAGATGCTGCTTGAGCATTTGCCGGCAGAAGTCAATCGCTTAAATACGATCGTAACGGATCTCGTTGATTTTGCCCGGCCGCGCCAGCCGATTAAACAGAAATGTTCTGTTGCAGAACTGACTTCTTTTTTCAATTTTCTCAAAATAACGATGCAAAAGAAAGAAATCGTGTTTGAAGAACAAAAAGATGACAACATCGTCTTCTTTCTTGATCCACAACAAATTCGTCAAGTCCTGTTGAATATTTTGCTCAATGCGATGGATGCGGTGGAAACGAAACCGATCAAGAAAATACTTGTCAAGATAGAAAAAGAAACCGATTTTGAAGGCAAAGTGGTTGTAAGCGATTCTGGAAAAGGGATTAGCCAGGATCATCTGCAAAAAATCTTCGAACCATTTTACACAAACAAGGAAAGAGGTGTCGGATTGGGACTTACTTTATCTTATAAATTGGTGAAGGAAAATAACGGCGAAATAGTGGTTCAAAGTGAAGCGGGGATTGGAACCACGTTTACGGTTCTCTTACCTTTGTATAAAGGGAGGGAAGTTTAGAATGAAACCACATGTTCTCGTGATTGATGATGAACAGTCCATTTGCATATCCTTACAATTTGCCCTCGAAGATGATTATCAAATCACAACTTCATCTGACGCAGATGAGGCATTGACCATCGTTGAGCGGAGAAGCATTGATATGATCCTGCTTGATTTGAGACTGGGAGGCAAAAGCGGCCTCGATCTTTTGCAAAAAATAAAACGAATTTCGCCATCGGTCACTGTCATTATTATGACAGCCTATGCTTCAATTGAATCATCGATTGAGGCCATTAAAAGAGGAGCCTACTATTATATTGAAAAACCAATCAATATTGATGAACTCCATGTCTTAATGATGCGGGCAATGGAATTCCGCTCCATATCTTCAAGGCTGGAAACGCTAAATGAAGAGTTGGAGCAAAGAAGGGGTTTTGAAAGCTTTATCGGAAGAAGCAAATCAATGCAGCGGGTTTTTTCAATGATTGAGCGAATTAAGAACATTGATTCAAGCGTCTTGATCATGGGTGAAAGTGGGACTGGCAAAGAGCTTGTCGCGCGAAGCATCCATTCAAGCGGGAAAAGAAAAAATGGCCCGTTTGAAGTGGTGAATTGCGCGGCCATTCCGGAAGCATTGCTTGAGTCGGAATTATTTGGTTATGAGAAAGGGGCTTTTACTGGAGCAACCCAGCGTAAGCTTGGAAAATGGGCTGCAGCAAATGGCGGAACATTATTTTTGGATGAAATTAGTGAAATGCCGCTTCCACTCCAAGCAAAGCTGTTGCGCGTATTACAGGAGCGTGAAATCACACCGCTAGGATCAAATGCGAAAATTGCTTTGGATGTCCGAATATTGAGCGCAACGAACAAAAATCTCGAACAAATGGTGCTGGAAGGGACTTTTCGTGAAGATTTATATTTTCGCCTAAATGTCATACCCATATCAGTTCCACCTCTTCGAGAAAGGAAAGAAGATTTGCCGCTGTTAATCGATTTTTTTGTGAAAAAATATTGTCATCTTATGAGTCGCAGCCCTTTAACCTTTTCGCCACATGCTCGAAGTCTGCTGCTTGAATACCTTTACCCCGGAAATGTTAGGGAACTCGGCAACATTATCGAATACACAGTAGCACTTTCAATGAAAGATGAAATAACGGAGGAGGACTTGCCGAAGAATGTTCGTGAGCAAAGTCTTCAATTTTTACATTTGAAACAATCGGATGAGGTAAAGCGATCCGTGCAAATCCCCATCGGCCTCTCGTTAAAGGACGTTGAAAAGGTGATAATCCAGGCCACACTTGAAGAGTGCAATGGCCACCGTCAAAAAACGGCCGAGATCTTGCAAATTTCAGAAAGAAATTTACGGGATAAAATTAAGCTTTATGCCATCAATCCTCAAAGTGCGCAAAGATAAGAAAAAGAATCGGCAATTTTTGCCGGCAACACCGGGAAAAAATTGCCGATTCTTTGTTTGAAAAAATGTTCACAAAATTGTAAACGCATACATTGTGTTTAATTTGAAATTTGGCACACTTCTTGCATTAAAAAAGATAGGGAAGGAGGATCAAGAATGAAAATCAAGTTGCTATTCGCGCTAACTGCTCTTTTCACTTTGACCTTGAATGGATGTAACGCTGCGAATAGCCGGCAGGAAATCTCTTCTCCTGCAAATACGACCATTCAAAAAAACGTTCGTTTTGAGCGAACGGTGATTATTGCAACCGGTGATATGTCAGGCGTTTATTTTCCGCTAGGGCAGGCACTAGCTCAATTGTTTGAAATGTATGATGGGGCAGCAAGTGGCACTCAGGTAACCCATGCTTCCATTCAAAATATGAAGCTGGTTAGCGAAAAAAAGGCGGATCTCGGCTTCTCGACGGTGGACGTTTTGCAGATGGGCAATAAGATTGAGCAAAGAAATCTTCAAGCATTGACAGGACTATATGCCAATTTTCTGCAAGTCATTGCAACGAAAAAAAGTGGCATTCATTCAATTGCCGATTTGGCAGGAAAAAGAGTCAGTCTTGGAACAAGCGGAAGCGGAACGAAAATTATGGCTGAACGGACATTAGAGGCTGCCGGCCTGACAAATGTCCCGATGGCAAAACACTATCTATCCTTCTCGCAGTCTGCCGATGCCCTTGTAAACGGAACAATTGACGCGGCCTTTTTTTCATCAGGGCTTCCGAATCCGGAGATCTTGTCTCTTTCAAACCAAATACCGCTTACTTTTGTGCCGATTTCCGAACAAGTTGTTAATCGTCTTCAGCAAAAATACGGATTTTATGAACACAATCAAATACCTCAAGAAACATACACAGCACAGCAGGAAATCATTCCAACTCTATCCGTAAAAAACGTATTGCTTATCAATAAAACGCTTTCCACCAATGAAGGATATGAACTTGTGAAAACGCTTTATGAACATATCGATGAATTGCAGCAAATACATCCGGCTGTTAAAACCATGCCCATGTCAGAAGCTGTTAAAGGAATTCCTTTGCCATTTCATCCGGGAGCAAGAAAATTTTTTAAAGAGAAAGGTTTAGTGGTGAAAAATGAATAACAGGGGGTTTTTCAAATAATGAAAAAAATAATGAGTTTGATCACGATTATGATGTTGTTTGCACTGGCGGCCTGTGCCAATCCAACTCCAAAAAAACCGGGCGAGGCGGCAAAAGCAAATACTGCAAGCGGCAGCGATGTGAAAGAAATTACCGTTGCCGGAAACGGCGGGGTAATTGAAAAGACGATCCGCGATGTCCTCGCACCAAAATTTAAAGAGAAAACAGGGATCCAAGTTAATTTTATTGCCGGGCTTTCCGGGGAGATTTTATCAAAAGTGGAATTGCAAAAAAATGCACCACAAATTGATGTCGCCTTCTTCGTGCCAGTTGATGTGCAACGAGCCTTTGACAAAGGCTTAACAGAGCCGATTGATGAAACGACGATTGCGAACATGAAGGATGTTGACCCTCGGTTTGTGGCTGTTGATAAAGCAGCGGCGCCTGTCTTTGGTCTTGTCATTGCACCAGCTTACAATACAGAAACCTTTAAGAAAAATCAGATTAAGCCAATTGAATCTTGGAATGATCTGGCTCGCCCTGATTACAAAGGAAAAACGGCATTTTCAGATATAAATAATGATTGGGGATTTAATACTTTGTATGCGCTCGCACTTGCAAACGGCGGCAGCATCGACAACATGGCTCCTGGATTAAAGAAAGCAAAAGAATTAGCGGGTTATTCCAGCACCTTTTATAAAAATTCTACCCAAATGATGCCGGCCATTCAACAAGGTGCAGCTGATGTTACGGTCATGGGCAGCTACGCTATTGCTGAACTTGCTGCATCGGGAGTTCCGCTTAAAATGACAGTTCCAAAAGAGGGCGTCCCGCTTCAAGCATTCAGTGCTGCGCTCGTCAAAAATGATCCGCGCAAGGAAGCTGCAGCGAAGTTTATCAACTACATTATCAGCAAAGAAGCACAAGCATTGATTGCTGACAAGGGTTTCTACCCGGTTGCAAAAGGTATGAAAATTGCCAAGAAATATGAAGATTCAATTGGATTAAAGGACACAGATAAAACCTTTAAGCCGGATTTTGCCAAGTTTGCTGCAATACGTGCTGAGATGTCCGACAAATGGTCAAAAGAAGTAACACCTGAGCTTGGAAAGCTAGTTAAATAGAGAACTGAAGGAGGGATTCCATTTATGCAAATCGCCAATGATGTAGAAATTAAGGGCGCATATAAACGATATGGAACCAATGTAGTGTTAAATGGAATAAATCTTGATGTCAAACAGGGTGAATTGCTCACCCTGCTTGGTCCTTCTGGCTGCGGGAAAACGACTACCTTAAATCTGATTGCCGGGTTCCTTGAGGCAGATGAAGGCGCCGTATATATTAAAGGAAGAAATGTGACGAAAATACCTCCTTACAAACGTGATCTTGGGATGGTTTTTCAGACTTATTCGCTATTCCCGCATATGACTGTCTATGAAAATTTGAACTTTGGACTGAAATTGCGCAAAGTGGCAAACCCGGAAAAAGACAAGCGGATTGCCAGGGCACTTGAGCTCGTAAAAATGGCCGGACTTGAAAAAAGATATCCCCGTGAATTATCAGGCGGACAGCGGCAGCGTGTTGCCATTGCCAGGGCGCTTGTGGTGGAACCAGAACTGCTTTTGCTAGATGAACCGCTTTCCAACTTGGATGCGAAATTGCGTCATGAATTGCGCGCTGAAATCAAACGGCTGCAAAAGGAAATTGGTGTAACAACGATCTTTGTTACCCATGACCAGGAAGAAGCACTTTCGCTTTCTGATCGTGTTGTTGTCATGAATCAAGGAAAAATCGAGCAAATCAGCACACCAACATCGATTTATAAACATCCAGAGACAGAGTTCGTCTTTCAGTTTATCGGCAAATCCAATTCCTTTGAAGGCAAAGTTGCCGCTGTTGATCAACGTAAAGTTACAGTGGAAATGAATGATGGGATTACCTATGTAGATAGAGGCAATGTTATGGGTGGATGTTCTGATTGCAAAATAGGCGAGATTGTGAAGTTGTATATACGTCCGGAAAAAGTACGGATTTTTTCAACGGATGAAGAACCTGAACCTTTATGGGATCTTCACAAGGCGAAAATCTCGCAGTTGAACTATTTAGGGACAACATGGGAAGTAGAAGTTCAGTTGTTAAATCAATCAATTCAAATTTTGACACCGCAATACGATGCAAACTGGTGTCCGGGAAGCGAGGTGTTGGTTGGATGGAATCCGTCCGATTTGATGATGATCAAGAAATAAAGTTGACCACGGGAAATGCATCCGTTTTACCAGAACCTAAGGTAACAAGGAAAAGGGGGAGAAAATGGGGCAGGGGACTGCTTCTGCTTTTGCCCATTCTCCTCTTTATTTTTGGATTTTTTATTGTTCCGATGCTCTACATTCTTTATTTAAGCTTTATCAATACCGATCAGCTAAATGGTTCACAGGCAGTATTCAGCCTGAAAAATTATGCGCAATTTTTTACAGATCGATATTATTTATCGTCTCTATGGCTAACCGTCAAAATCAGTTTATACACAGTCTTGGTTTCTCTTATACTTGCCTATCCTGTCGCCCTTACGATGGCAAAGAGTTCCCCAAAAGTACGAGGCTATATAGCTTTATTGGTTACATCACCGTTATTAATCAGTATTGTTGTTCGCAATTTTGGCTGGTATCTCTTGCTTTTGCCGAACGGAACAATCAATCATTTATTGCTCTCCGTTGGAATCATAAAAACGCCGTTGAAATTGCTGTTTTCTGAACTTGGTGTAGTCATAGGGCTTTCAAACGCGTATTTGCCATTTATGGTTTTGGCGATTGCAACCAGTTTATACACTATTGACCCATCTTTGGAAAAAGCAAGCGCCATCCTCGGAGCCAGTCCGCTTCGCAATTTTTACTCGATCACCCTTCCACTCAGTCTGCCAGGGGTAATCTCAGGTTGTGTGCTTGTGTTTAGCCTTTCGATGAGCGCCTATGTAACCCCGGCTCTAATGGGTGGTGCCAATGTACCGGTCATGCCGGTGGTAGCCTATGATCAGATTACGAATTTATTGCACTGGACTTTTGGCTCTGCACTTTCATACGTTTTATTACTAACAACCTTGGTCATTGTTTTTGTGTTTACACGTACATTTGAAGTAAGTAAATTCCGGGAGGTGTTCCGATGAACAAGGGATTGGGTTGGCTGCGCATCCTATTAGCCTTTGTATCCATTATTTATATTCTCATTCCATTGATCGTTGTCATTCCGGCTTCGTTTACAAGCCAAAACTACCCGAGTTTTCCGGCTGTCGGCTTTTCATTTCAATGGTATACAAAGCTCCTTGACCGACCAGAATTTTTGGCAGGAATGATGAATAGCGCAAAGTTCGCCTTTTTGGCGGCATTCTTTTCCGTCATATTTGGAACGCTTGGAGCCCTGGCGCTTGCTAAGTATGATATCCCTGGGAAAACCTTTATTACATCGGTGTTAACAGCACCGTTAAGTGTGCCGCAGCTCGTCCTCGGAATAGCCCTCTTGATTTATTTTACGCCGATGATGCTTGCGGGCACTGCGATTGGGTTCTTAATTGCCCATATCATTATTTGTATTCCTTATGTCATCCGCCTTGTTTTGACAGGATTAAGTGGATTTGATTACAATCTTGAACGCGCGGCCGCAATCCTTGGTGCAAACCCTCTTGTTGTTTTTTGGAGAGTGACGTTGCCGTTAATTCGTCCGGCAATGATCTCAGGTGGCCTTTTCGCTTTTTTGACATCCTTTGATAATGTTACGGTTTCCTTATTTATGATTTCACCAGATATGCGGACACTTCCGATTGAAATTTTTTCGCATATGCAGGATGCCTACGATCCGCTTGTTGCATCGATTTCTACTGTTGTCATCTTCATTTCCGTTATTTTAATTCTTGTGTTGGAAAAATTACAGGGAGTTGGAAAGGTATTTGGCGGTTCTCATTGAACAGGGGATGAATTGCAAGGATCCTGATAGTTAGAAAAACGCGTAGAGAAGAGAACTCAGTAAGAACAGTCAGCAAGAAAGCAGAAAAATCGTTTAACAATTTTTGCAAAAAGGGGGGAGAAATGAGTATGTATGATTATATCATTATTGGCGGCGGAATTATTGGTCTGTCAGTTGGAATGGCTTTAACAGAAAAGTTTTCTCATTCCAAAATCGCTATTTTGGAAAAAGAAAACGAACTTGCTTCCCATCAAACCGGACATAATAGCGGTGTCATCCATTCAGGAATCTATTACAAACCAGGCAGTTTAAAAGCACGTTTAGCAAGAGAAGGAAATCGTTCGATGAAAACCTTTTGCAAAAACTATCATCTCGATTATGAAGAATGCGGAAAGGTAATTGTCGCTACATCGAAAACAGAGGTGCCATTACTAAATGACCTTTTTCAGCGGGGGCTGCGAAATGGGTTGAAAATCAGCAAACTGACCAAAGAAAGATTACTGGAAATCGAACCATTTGTGAATGGGGAAGAAGCCATCCATGTTCCTATGGCTGGAATCGTAAACTATAAAGAAGTGTGTGAAACCATGGCCCGGATCATTCGTGAAAGGGGTGGAGACATTTTATTAAATACTGAGGTAGTCAATATTCAAGAACTGGCAACAGAAGTCGTCGCAGAAAGCAACTTCCAGTCCCTCCGCGGGAAAATGCTTATCAATTGCGGCGGCCTCCACAGTGACCGGATTGCCAAAATGGCAGGCTGTCAGTTGAATATAAAAATTGTCCCGTTCAGGGGGGAGTACTTTCAGCTGGCGCCAGAAAAACGCTATCTCGTAAAAAACTTGATCTACCCCGTTCCCAATCCGAACTTCCCTTTTTTAGGCGTTCACTTTACAAGAATGATCGACGGCACGATTGATGTAGGGCCAAATGCGGTACTTAGTCTGAAACGAGAAGGATACAAAAAAACGTCGTTTAGCCTCAGGGATACAGCTGAAGTTTTAACCTATTCCGGTTTTTGGAAGCTGGCAAGAGCGTATCGTAAAGAAGGGACGGAAGAAATCATTCGCTCCTTTTTTAAAAAGAAATTTGTTGAAGGCGTACAAAACCTGATTCCGAATGTCGGGGAAAAGGATTTAATGCCCGGGCCGGCAGGGGTTCGGGCACAGGCATTAAAAGCGGACGGCTCATTAGTAGAGGATTTCTATATTCTAAACGGAAGCCGCTCCATTCATATATGCAATGCCCCATCACCTGCAGCAACCGCTTCGATCGAAATTGGAAAAGAAGTCGTTGATCGGCTGGCATCTTACCGGCTGGTGATTTGATAAAATGAGGAGGTTTTTGGGGGTGGATAAAGAAATCATCCAACAAATCGAGGCGATTCTTCCAAAAGAGCGAATTTTTCTCGATTTGGCAGAAAGGTATTCTTATAGTTATGATGCTTCCTTTGGTCAATACCTTCCCGACATTGTGGTTCAGCCGCAGAGCACAAGCGATATCAGTGAATTGGTCAAACTGGCAAACCGCCATTTAATCCCGATCTATCCAAGAGGAGCAGCTACTTCTTTAAGTGGAGGGCCATTGCCTGTCCATGGCGGCATGGTTCTTGATTTGTCCTGCTTGAATGAAAAACTGATCATCGATCGCGAAAACATGCTTGCAATCGTTTCACCGGGTGTCGTGACCGCAAAAATTCACCAAAAAGCAGAAGAAGCAGGTCTTTTTTATCCGCCTGATCCAAGTAGTTCCCTTGTGGCGACGATTGGCGGAAATTTAGCAGAAAATTCAAGCGGGCCAAAAGGATTGAAGTATGGAACAACAAAAGAATACGTTATCGGACTAGAAGTGGTAACGCCAACAGGAGAGATCATTCGTACCGGCGGTAAAACGGTTAAAAATGTAACCGGATACGATTTAACCCGATTGATTGTCGGCTCTGAAGGTACGTTAGGAATTATTACAGAAGCCATATTAAGGTTAATTCCAAAGCCCGGGGCACGAAAAACTTTACTCGCAACTTTCCCAAAATTAATTGATTCCGGTCAGACAATCACCAAAATATTGTCATCAGGCATTTTGCCTTCCGCAATGGAATTAATGGACCAGGCGTGCATTCACGCCGTTGAAAATTATCGTCCGAGCGGGCTGCCGCTTGAGGCTGAAGCACTCCTGATTATCGAAGTGGATGGTCATCTATCCGCTGTGGATGAAGAAATAAGAAAATGCCAGCATCTCTGTCTGGAAACAGGCGCAAGCCAAGTGAAGATTGCAAATTCAGAAGAAGAGCGGGCTGCAATCTGGAAAGCGAGAAGATTGGTTTCTCCGGCAATCACCCGCATGGGTCCGACGAAAATATCCGAAGATGCCACCGTCCCGCGAAGCATGATCCCCGAGATGATGAAAAAGCTCAAAGAAATTCGTGAAAAATATGAATTAAATTTGGTTGTTTTCGGCCATGCCGGCGATGGGAATCTTCATCCCAATATTATTACCGATCAGCGCAACACAGCGGAAATGAAAAAGGTAGAAAATGCAGTCAGTGAAATTTTTCAAGCAGCTGTCCAGCTTGGAGGTACCCTTTCCGGGGAACATGGCATCGGTTTAATGAAGTCGCCTTATATGGAAATGGAGCTGGGAGAAATAGGCTTGTTAATGATGAAAAAAATCAAAGAGGCATGGGATCCGAACAATATTTTAAACCCAGGAAAAATTTTTCCTGTACCAGGGAAGACAAAGGTGGCGCTTGTGTGAATGATGAAAACGGTGATCAAGCAGCAAGAAGCAATCAATCCGCTTGCAAAAAAATTGTTTGAACAGACGTATGAATGGACCAATCAATGCGTGCAATGCGGCTATTGTTTGCCAGCCTGCCCGACCTATGAATCGATGGGAAAAGAATCAGCCTCCCCGAGGGGGCGGATCAATCTTGTCAAAATGGCTGCAGAAGGGCGGATCGGGATTCAAGAGCATCTGGCAGAACCGATTGACCTGTGTCTCGGTTGCCGGGCATGTGAAACAGCCTGTCCGGTTGGTGTCCCATATGGCCGCCTGCTTGAAGCTACTAAAGAAATCATCGCGGAATCCAAACAACATCTCTCTTTAGCAGATCAATTGAAAAAATCGGCATTAAATAAGTTGATACCCCATTCAAACAGGATGAAATTAGCGGGTAATCTGATACGACTTTATCAAAAAACCGGCTTGCATCAATTTGTCCGGAAAACAAATTGGCTTTCAAAGGCATCAGAACCACTCGCACAATTCGAACGAACCTTGCCACTAATTGAAATCCCGGATAAAAGAATCAAACAAGGTAAAATTTATCCAGCAAAAGGCGAGAAAAAAGGAAAAGTCGCTTTTTTTGCGGGCTGTATTATGGATGCGTTCATGTCGCGAATCAATCGTTTAACAGTGGAACTGTTGAGAGAGATTGGTTTTGAAGTGGTGGTTCCGGTAAACCAGGCATGCTGCGGTGCCTTACATGCCCATCAGGGAGAAAGGGAAATGGCGAAACAATTGGCAAAAAGGAATATTTTGGCATTCCAAGCAACTGAGGCTGACTTTTATATCAATAATGCCGGCGGCTGTGGAGCTGCCCTACATGAATACGACGAACTGTTAGCAGAAGAAGGGGAGTGGAAAGAAGCTGCGAAAGCATTCGTGGAGAAATCACTGGATATTAGCCAGCTTTTAATGGAGTATGGTCCCCTCCCTTTTAAACAGCCATGGCACGGCATTGTCGTTTACCAAGATTCCTGTCATTTAAGGAATGTGCAAAACGTCGTCAATGAACCGAGGAAGATTTTGCAGTCGATCCCCGGAATAACTTACGTCGAACTGGAGGATGCGGCTCATTGCTGTGCTTCGGGGGGAATATACAACCTGCTACATTTTGAGGAATCAATGAAAATCCTTGATCTAAAAATGGAAAAAGTTAATCAAACAGAAGCAACCGTTGTTGTCACCTCCAACCCGGGCTGCCAATTGCAAATGAATCTCGGTATTCAGCGAAGGGGGCATTCCAACCAAATGAAAAGTATGCATTTAGTTGAAATTTTGGCAGAAGCATGCGGAATTCACTAATTTTTTATGAAAAATGGAAAAGAGGCCGAGTTCTGTTGAAACTCATTCATTTCTTTAAAAAGCTTCGAGGAAACAATGCATAGGGCAAACGAAAACAGGCAAATTATAAGAGATGTGCATGAGAAATTTTTAAAAACAGCTAAGAGGAGCGATGGGAATGGGTGAAGAGAATCAATATGTTGCTGCACAACTTTCACCGAACGCAGTGAATGAACTAAAATTGTTTGAAAACAAATTAGCTGAGCAAACCAATAAAAAACTAGTTGTAATCGCTTATGAAAAAGATGAGGATTGATTTTTAAAAAACAGAGAGGGTTTAAGGATGGCAGAAAATGATCAATACCCCTAACAATGTTGTCGAGAACAAAATGCACATTTTTCCTAATATGGAGCAATCAGTTTTGAACTATACGCAAACGGCCATTGAAAAAGGAAAGCAACCTACGCCGGATGCAACCCAGAATTTAGTAAACGAAGTCATGAACAATCAACAAAAAAGTCAATAAAAAAGGCGATCAAGATGATCGCCTTTTGTTCTGCAACAGCAATGGGTAGGGATAATCACACTGCCGATAAAGCGGGATTGAAAGGCAAACAACCTTCCGAATCGACACGGTTTGATCCTTTGAGGTAAAATGAAAATACTGACACCTTGATCAATCGTTGGAAGATAAGGAGAGGACAAATGCACATTAATCAAGATCTGTATACTTTTTTTGCGAAAAATTCTGTCAATTAACAGAAGATTGGTATAATGGTTTGGATCAAAGCGGTACAAGCGGTGTTTATGCCGGTGGGGATTACCCCGGAACTAGCCATTAAAATCACAGAATCCGATTACAAGTTGTCCAGTTTGCACTGCTTTTCCAACTTGCAGCATGGCATATACCATGCGCTTGCCGAGCAAGGGAGTAAGGTGCTGTAACCAGAAAATAATTCAAATGCAGCAAATTGGTTGCAAAAGGCGGCAGTATGGAGATCGGAAATTTTCGAACGCTTGCGGAAAGTGGTGGGTCTGGAAACAAGACTCAAAGACACTTTGAACAATTTAAAATGTAGAATTGATAAAAAGAGGGGATAGGATGAAAGCGATTCTATATATCGGTCATGGCACAAAAGCAAAAAAAGGAGCTGAAGAAGCAAAAGCGTTCATGCAACAGGTGATGGAGAAAGTGAAGGCACCGATACAGGAAATGAGTTTTCTTGAATTTACTGAGCCTTCAATCGAACAAGGTTTTTTCCGCTGTGTTGAAAAGGGGGCCGCCGAAATCACCGTCGTTCCGCTGTTTTTGCTCGCAGCAGGCCATATAAAAAGAGACATCCCCCGAATCATTACTTCCCTGAAAAAGAAGCATCCTGCCATCAAGGTGGATATAAGGAATCCATTCGGTGTCCAAAGTGAAATTCTTGATGGTGTTGTGGAACTAGTTCGGAATACAGTGGTGGACGTGAACAAGGATGACTCGATCTTGATTGTCGGTACGGGCGGAAGCGATCCAACGATTTATTCGGCGTATGATCAGATTGTCGAAGGAATTCGCAAAAGGCTTGGAACAGAACATGTGTCTGCCTGCTTTCTCGCCGCCGCAAAACCTGACTTGGAGCAGGGACTCGAAATGATTTCACAACAAACGGATGGAAGGGTGATTGTTGTCCCTTATTTGCTTTTTTCTGGTGTGTTGTTAAATGTCATCATTCAGAAAATCAAAAAAAGAAAAAACCAGGAGCAGGATATTGTTTACACAGGTTCGCTTGGCAGCCATCGTATAGTTCAGGAGCTAGTCATCCAACAGGCATTAAATCTTGACAACCAAATACCTCCATCTTAACAAAAACGCACGGTAAAGAAAGATGTTGCCGTGCGTTTTTTTTGTTTTGGATGTATTTGATTTACCCTTAAACAAGAACGATTTCTGATCACCATTTCAATATTTCCAATACATTAAACATAAAAAAAGATGTAAGCTTTTCTAACACAAAAATGTTCAGAAACAGAAAAGTATGTGACTATAAACAATATTCGCAATTCTTTTAATAACCACTTCGGAAGATTTACGTAAAATTGCCGATGTAGCGGATAAATATGATGTCAGAAGGACTATAAAAGAATCAGGAATATCTAGCTTTGTATTTAAAAAGATAAAAAAAGCGTCATAAACGGAGGTGCAGCTGTTTATGACGCTTTTTTTTTGATTAATGTTTTACCTCAACTGTTCCCAATCGCTGTAAAGACCGCTTCCCTGGCAGCCGGGACACTCGAAGGAATTGAAATAGGCAAATTCATTATATGGATAGACAGTATAGCCTTTCCCGTGACAATCCGGACATTTGCCTTGTTCTTTCATTTTGTTTACATAGTTTTGCTGCCGGGTTTCTTTCCATTGGTTATAGGAATTTAGCAATCCCATTGTGATCACCTCGATCATGTAGCTTCTGAACTAGTTTTAGTATCTCTAAAAATTGGAAAATTATTCTTTCGGGTTTCAGAAGAAAAGAAAAGTTTAGTGTAAGCGTTCTCCTCTGATTAGCATATGCATTTCGACAAAAACCGTGCCAAGCCCTTTATAACAGTCAGCATAGTTTGGCGAATTTATCTTATACTAAGAAAAAAGCAAAGGAATGAGTTAAGTGGGAAAATGGAATGAACAGTCTGCACCGAATAATAATTTGCCAGCCCAAACGATTCGCACTTCCAAACTAATTGGCAACCATGCTTTTTCTGAAGAACTGGCAGACGGCGGCGAGCGCGATCAAAATATCAAACTTCAAGCACGTAAAAAGAAGTAAGCAAAAGCGGCGGTCAAAAGGATCGCCGCATTTTGAATAGAAACAGAACAGTGGATCAAGATAAATAAGTCTTTTATGTTAAACCTGAGGTGAAGAGTTACATGCCAATGTTGAATGTGGACGGAGATCATATTTATTTCTCTGTAAAAGGAAAGGGAATCCCGATTGTTTTGATACATCCTCCAGTACTTACTTCTGTAAATTTTGAATACCAAATGGAGGAGTTATCGCATTCTTTTCAAGTCATCACTTTCGATATACGTGGACACGGAAAAAGTTCGTATTCCACAAAATCAATCAACTATCCTTTGATCGTGAATGACATAAAACAAATTTTTGATCATTTGAAAATCGAAAAGGCCTTTATATGCGGCTACTCAACAGGGGCATCGATCGCCTTGGAATTTTTGTTAAACGTGAAAGAACGTTCATTAGGCGGAATCCTTATTAGCGGAATATCGGAAATAAATACATGGCGATTAAAAAATAGGGTTTTTTTTGCAAAAAGGCTCGCGAAAATGGGGACAGTGACTTTTTTGGCATGGTCGATTGCAAAGAGCAATTCCGATACAAAAATACTGTTCGAAAAAATGTTTAATGATGCAAAAGATGGAGACCACAGAAATATACAGCAATATTATGACTACAGTTTAAACTATAATTGTACAGCTCAACTGAACAACATTCATCTTCCGTGCATGCTTATCTATGGTAAAAAAGATAAGCAATTTTATAACTATGCCCAGATATTACATGAGAATTTACCATCAAACCAATTGCTATTCATTGAAAACGTTAGCCATCAGATTCCAACAAAAGCTTGGAAGGAATGCAATCAATGGATTAGTCAGTTTATTAAAAAAAACAGGAGTGAATTTTGATGGGTACGAAATTATTTCGTGATATAAATTTCCCTTCAAGCAGATCATTCATACTCGATCGCTTAATGATCATTCTTTCAACGAAAATGCGATATGTCTTTTTCTTTGTTTTTATTGTGATGTGGTTCAAAAAAAGTTGCAAGAAAATTTCGTTTGAATCAGGAGTATCTGTAATATTCGCTTGTATCAGCCATTTTCTTATTAAGTTAGTTTATTTCAAACCGAGACCTTTTTTAAAAAGAAAAGTTGGAATCCTCATTCCCTCTAAAACAGATTCCTCCTTTCCAAGTAAACATACTATACTCGTTTTTGCCTTTTCAACTACGCTCATTTTTTATAGGCGTTTCCTCGGCTCGATCATGTCTGTATTGTCTTTTCTTACAGGTTTGTCCCGAATTTGGGTGGGGCATCATTATCCATCTGATATTGTTGGAAGTGCGATTATCGGCTCCTTAATCAGCATGGTCGTTCACATGTTGGCAAGAGTTCAAAAATGGTTACCTGAGAAAAGTTGAATTTTTTTAAAAATAGGGTTTACAACGGATATTATTTACTATAGAATTTCTATGTACCTAAAAATTCTAGGTAGGTGAAAAAGGTGTTTAACCGTGAATTGGTAAAGGGTAGTACATCGCTCATTTTGCTTCAGTTGTTAAATGAACGGGATATGTACGGTTACGAGTTAGTTAAAGAGCTTGAGCAGCGCAGCGACAATGGATTTAGTGTAAAAGAAGGAACCTTGTATCCGGCACTGCACAAGCTTGAAAAGCAGGAGTACATCGAATGCTACTGGCTTGAGCAGGAAAAAGGTCCGGCAAGGAAATATTATCGAATAACCGGACCAGGAAAGGAAATGCTCGCAGAAAAAACGCGGGAATGGCGCGATTTTGTCCAGGTAATGAATAAAGTAATTGGGAGATCAAAGCATGGACCAATCGAAGACTAAGTTTCTAAAAGAATTGGCAGGCAGACTAGGGAATCATCCTGAAAAAGAAGCAATCCTGCTTGAATACGAGACCCATATTGATGAGATCTTACTTGAACATTTTACGATGGAAAACGAAGCCGCTATCATGGAGAAAATTGTTCAGCGGCTTGGTACGCCGCAAGAAATTGCCGGGATGTGGCTTGAAGAATTAGCTGTGACACCTAGCCGGATGAAATGGCTATTTATCCTCGTGAACTTAGTCTTTTTTGCAGGAGGCAGCTTACTGACGCTGGCTCACAATCTTTTTGAATGGATATGGCTTACGAACGTTTGGCGGAGTTTGACTGCGCTTCCAACTTTAATTGCGCTAGTTTACATGGTTTTCTGGATGCTATTGGGCTATGAAATTGGCAAGGGATTTGGTCATGGCGGTAGGAAAGTTTTGAAAAAAACATTTATCATATCACTTTTCCCTAATCTGTTATTAATGCTGCTAATCGTTTTTCAAATTATTCCGCATAATTGGTTTGCACCGCTATTAACGAAACAGTTTATTCTTATTTGTATCTTTTTTACAATTATTCTTTACCCTGTGAGCTTACTTGGTTTTCGGTGGGGAAAGAAAGTGTCGATATGATTCATTTTTTTTACCTATATACATAGATAAACAATGTATATAGAAAGTTGATGTATGGAGGGTTTTTATGAAAAAAGATTTGCAGCAATCGGATGTTCTGTTTTTCATTGTTTGTTTCGTACTGGGAATTTTAGCGGAAGAATCCTTTTTTCGCGGTCAAATTGGTATTTCCACTATTGTTTTTATCGTTGTGATGTATGGAGTGTTTTTCTGGCGATTCTATGGCTTTCCCTTTGCGAACCAGCGTCTTGGATATCTTGTCGCTATTTGTATTTGGCTGTTGTCCATCAGTTTTTATATAAGCAACAACATGTTCTTTTACGTTTTGAATATAATGGTTGTTCCTGTATTAGTCCTTTTTCATTTTTTGTTAATCACTCGTCCAAAATTGCTGCCTTGGACCAGTTTTTCATTTGTAAAGTATGCTTTTGGGCGGATGATCGAAGCGATTCGATTCGATTTTCGTTTCTCCGCTTCTTTTCTAAAGGTTTTTAAGGGAGATAATCAGAAAATCATGGTTTGGAAAAAGGTATTGATTGGAATCATTCTCTCACTCCCTGTTCTTGGAATCGTTCTATATTTACTAAGCACTGCAGACGACAATTTTAAGCAAATTGTCGGAAATTTGCCTGAATGGATTCATCAAGTAAAGCCGGAGACCGTTTTTCGCTTTTTTGTAATTATCGGCTATACGTTTGCCTTTTTCGGTGTATTGTACGTGCTGGGACAAAAGAAAATGACAGTCATCGAAAAGAACAATTCTTTTTCCATCCCGCTTGACGGGGTGATTGCGTTGACTGTGTTAGTGCTAATGAATGCTGTCTATCTCCTTTTTACTATTGTTCAATTTCAATATTTTTTTGGCGGTATTTTGCAAGAATCGTACACATACGCTCAATATGCCCGCAAAGGTTTTTTCGAATTGCTGGCTGTCTCGATCATTAATTTGTCTTTGACCGTCAGCATTCTTTCGGGAGTGAAACAGACTGGTGCCTTGTTGAAAAAATGGCTGCAAATCTCGTTAAGCTTGTTAATTTTAACGAGCGGTGTCATTCTTGTCTCTGCTTTTTTACGAATGTATCTATACGAAAAAGCTTATGGTTTTACCTTCACTCGGGTGTTGGCCCATTCTTTCATGATATTTCTTGTGGTTATTTTTGCGTATACCTTGGTAAAAATTTGGTTTGAAAAACTATCGCTCTTTCATTTTTACTTTATTAGTGCACTCCTCTATTATACAGGTATCAATGTGGTTGATTTGGATCGCCTTGTTGTCCAGCAAAATCTTGTTCGCTATGAACAAACGGGAAAAATCGATCTTCAGTATTTGAACCATCTATCGTATACAGGGGTACTAGGGCTCATTCAGCTATATGAAAAAAATCCGGATTTACCAGGGTTAAAAGAAATTTTACGAGAAAGGAAAAGGGAGGTTACATGGGAGAACCGAACTTGGCAATCGGCTAACTTGAAGCACCAAGAAGCGAGTGCAGCACTTAAAAAATTAACAGACTAAACTGCATACGTTCCGTTAAAAGCAAGCGGGTGACAAGAGGAGGGCCACCATGACGCGCAAAATGCCATAAAAGCAGCACGGCCTTCTCGAAGGGACTAAAATCCTAGAACATAAAAAGTAAGACTTTTCAAAGTCTTACTTTTCAACTTTACGATTTTTGTTAATCACCGCCAAATACATCGAAAATGCCGCGGGCCAGGCTGCCCTCGTCTTTCGCTCCGCCAGGGCTTGCTGCTGCAAACACTCTGCTGGCAAGCCGGCTGAATGGAAGCGACTGAATCCAAACAGAACCAGGCCCTCTTAAAGTAGCAAAAAACAAACCTTCACCGCCAAATAATGCTGTTTTTACACCGCGCACAAACTCGATATCGTAGCTTACGCTGCTGGTCATTGCCACTAAACAGCCAGTATCCACCCGAAGCTGCTGACCGGGTAGCAGCTCTTTGCGGATAATCGTTCCACCGGCATGAACAAACGCGAGGCCGTCACCTTCAAGCTTTTGCATGATAAAACCTTCACCGCCGAAGAATCCAGTACCCAGTTTGCGCTGGAATTCAATTCCAACTGAAACACCTTTCGCGGCAGCAAGGAAGGCATCCTTTTGGCAAATAATTTTGCCGCCAAGCTCACTTAAGTCCATTGGAAGAATTTTCCCGGGATAGGGCGCTGCAAATGAAACATGTCGTTTACCATTTCCCTGGTTTGTGAATGTTGTCATAAACAAGCTTTCTCCCGTAAGAATCCGCTTGCCGGCGCTGAATAACTTTCCCATCAATCCGCCGCCAGTAGAACCATCACCAAAAATCGTTTCCATATGTATGTCATTTTCCATCATCATAAAGCTGCCTGCTTCAGCCACAACAGTTTCCTGTGGGTCAAGTTCAACTTCGACAAACTGCATATCATCGCCAAAAATTTTGTAATCAATTTCGTGATTGTTCATTCCTGTCCACTCCTTTCATACCTATTTTAAAAGATTAGCTAAAAAAGTGCTAACTTTAATTTAGGATTTTGCAATCTCTACCTTATATTTGTATAGGATTGATCAAGTGAAAAGCCGCTTGTTTCGAAAAACAAGCGGCTTTTTACGAAATTGAGGCGAATAACCACACTCCACATTGTGTGTTCCAAAAAGGAATGTTATTCGGCTTACACAATCAGCTCATCGCTCAAATACTATACCATGGCTGCTTAGCTAAAAGCAAGGTTGTAAAAAATCCTTTTTTTCACATTTGCTAGAGGGATAAAGACAAAATATTTTTGTTCACATTTTTGTAAAAAAATATTGCATCTTTACTTATAATCCTATATATTCAAATAATCAAATATACAGAGTAAGAAGGGTGCTTATGTTCTTTGACAGAAGGTTCAGTCATTATTCTTTAAGCAGTTTTCGAAAGGATGTTCTTTCAGGCTTGATTGTTGGAGTGATTGCGATCCCTTTAGGGATGGCATTTTCAATTGCTTCGGGTGTTAAGCCAGAGTATGGAATTTACACCACCATTGTTGCCGGAATTTTGATTTCGCTGTTCGGAGGATCGAGGTATCAAATCGGTGGACCAACGGGTGCGTTCATTCCCATTTTATTTGGAATCGTTATGACCTATGGGTATGAAAATCTGTTAATTGCCGGTTTTTTAGCAGGAATCCTGTTGCTGTTAATGGGATTATTTAAGTTGGGGACCTTGATTAAATTTATTCCCCGTCCAGTGACGATCGGTTTTACCGCGGGGATTGCTGTCACCATATTTACCGGACAGATCGCTAGTTTTCTCGGCTTGAGTGGTTTAAAGAAACAGGAAGATTTCTTTTTGAATATGAAGGAAATCTTCCTCCATGTTGGAACGATCAATTTCTATAGTGTGTTAACAGCCATCCTCTGCTTAGTTATCGTATTGATTACACCCAAAATCGCACCGAAAATCCCGGGGCCGCTGATCGGACTAGTGCTTTCAACTGTGATTGCGACAATTTTCTATCCGGGGCAAGTGGCAACCATCGGAACGAGTTATGGAGAAATTCCAAATTCTCTTCCGAATTTCCACATGCCAACAGTCGATATTGGGTTAATTAGTAAGCTTTTGCCGTCTGCCTTCGTGATTGCAATGCTGGGGGGGATCGAATCACTCCTGTCCGCAGTAGTGGCTGACGGAATGACAAACAGCAAACATAATAGCAACAAAGAATTGATTGGTCAGGGGATTGCCAACATGATTGCGCCATTGTTTGGGGGGATTCCTGCGACAGGCGCAATTGCAAGAACGGCAACAAACATCAAAAATGGCGCTGTTTCTCCTGTATCTGGGGTTATTCACAGCATCGTCGTTCTGCTTGTCTTGATTTTTTTTGCCTCTTACGCATCGTATATTCCGTTAGCGAGCATGGCACCAATCTTAATGGTGGTTGCATGGAACATGAGCGAACACCATGTTTTTTCTCATATTTTAAAAACAAAGACGAGTGATTCTTTGGTTTTATTAGTGACGTTTTTATTAACTGTATTTGTTACGCTGACTGTCGCAGTAGAGGTAGGCTTAGCCTTGTCTGTTGTCCTGTTTGCAAAGCGGATGAGCGATGTCATGATAACGGAAAAAGCGTTGCCAAACCATGAACACAGACATAAGAAGATGCAAACTAAGATGGTTACAGATACGCATGATTGTCCTCAAATTAGTATTTTTAATGTTGAAGGACCGCTGTTTTTTGGTGCAGCACAGACGTTTGAGAAAACGATTATGAGCGCCATCGACTATCGGCCGAAAATCCTCTTACTGCGAATGAGCAAAGTACCCTTGATGGACACAACGGGCGAGGCAAATCTTGCAAGCATTGTGAAACATTTTTCAAAAAATGGTACAGTACTCTTATCTGGAGTTAATTCGCAGCCGAAAACGGTATTGAAAAAAACGGGTTTATACGAAAAAATCGGAGAAGACCATTTCTTTGACCATACGGGCGAGGCGCTTGATTTTGCTCTTGCCAAAATAGAGAAGAGTCGATGCATTGGCTGCAAGCATTTTGCTTTTCATGAATGTGAGGAGCTCTCCCAATCAGAAGGGATTGAAACCTCAAGGAAACTGACACCAACATATTAGAGTGTAAAGGAGATGATGGATTGAATCTTGAAATGCAGCGCTTTAAGGCGGAATTTTTTAAAGCCCTTGCACATCCGCTAAGAATTCGAATCCTCGAGCTATTGGCTGAGGGAGATAAAAACGTAAATGAACTTCAGACATTAATTGGCAGTGAAGGATCTGCTGTTTCTCAGCAGTTAACTGTTTTACGGGCCAAAAATATTGTTTCCGGAACAAAAGATGGGAATAAGGTCATCTATACGTTAAGAGATCCGATGATTGTTGAATTGCTTGAGGTTGCAAAGCAAATTTTCAATAACCATCTTGTCGACACCATTTCGATGCTAGACAAATTACAAGAATAAATATAAAAACAACCGAAAAAGGCGGCAGGATTTCTGCTGCCTTTTATGATCTTTCTTCCATTTAAAATATTCTATTAGGAAAAAGCTCACAGATTATTTTATTGCTTCACTTTCGCCACACCTAAAGCCAAATGATCCCACAGTATTTTTTCAACGGTTTCCCATTGATGGGTATCACAGCGAATCATCAGAATCACTTCAGAAGTAATCTGTTTTGATCCAGTCAGTCTTTTTTTAATGAATAAAAGCTTAATGATGAAACCAAGCAACACACCAACAACAGCACCGATAATGCTCCAAATAATCGGTCCCCATTTCAGCACATACCCATATATGGCACCAAGCAACATAAAGCAAGTTCCTAAAATGGCAGCAACATCAAACATACTAAAGCCATCCGCCCGGTGAATCGTATCGAAAAGCTGCCTGGATTCTGTTCGTTTATCGAGCGGGACAGCGGAAATCTGGTCTTTTGGAATTCCATTTTGTTCAATCGACGAAATCGCTAATTCAATAAAAAGGGAGTTTTCAAACGTTGCAATGGCAAGCATAAAATTCCACCTGACTAAATTGGAAATTTGAACCGTAAATCTTGGTAATGCTGGCGTAAATAGTTGGATAGAGCTTTTTCGAATAGCTTATTGTTTTCAATTACCGTTACATAAGCATCGTAAAAAATAAAGGCATAAATGGAGGGGATGTAGAGCATCCATTGCATATCAATCACAGCCCGTGACTTTGTGAAATTCCCCAGCATCATATAATGAATTCCTTCTGTCAAATGTGAATGATAAACAAGGAAAATGGTGAAGGCGAAAATAAACAGCCCTGTTAACACTTTGTGAACGTATAGATGACCAAGCCCAGGGGCAATGATTGACCAGCACAAAGCAGTTACAGGTTGTCTTTTATCAAGAAAATTAAAGTCAAAAGTTGAGAGTTTTAGTGGTTCGATTGGCGCATCTTCACGGTCGGCAAGAAGATAAAACTTGTTCAGATCAACGGTTGCCCGGTAACTGTCCCAAATGGCATACATATATATTCCGCAATACAAAATCAGCCATCTTTCATCTAAGACTTCCTTCGCTTTGTCAAATTCACCTAAGAGTGAATAAAAAATACCTAAGTTTACTTTTGCTTTTGTATTAATAAAGACTTCCCATCCAATTAAAATAAAGCCTTTTAGCAAACGCTGCTGCATCAAATTGCCAAAGCCGGGAAATGAAAAGGAGAAGAACGCAGGAATCCACGGATTTCGTAAATGTAGCTGAGAAGTAGTTAAAGTGGACAAATGGGCACGTTTCCACCGAAAAGGTTGACTTCCAGTCAAGTCTATTTCCCCCTTCAATTTTTCCTACTGCTAACTTTCCAATTTTCTTGCACTTCTATTCCTTCAATTTGTCGGAAAATAATTCACGACACACTTTTTCCATCAATTCGAAGCAAGGATTTGAGTTGTCATCCATTCAACGTCTATCGGAACGGAAGAATGAACAAATGAGAATTTGTCATGATCCTTTCTTGACAATCCAACTAAAAAATGTTAAATTTTAAGAAGCCGTTGCACGTGTTAGATTTATGTAACAAGCTTGTTCAATGTTTAACCGACGTTTGGATGAGGTAATGAAAAGTAAAGCTATATACGTTGTAATTTGGTGAATTTTACACATGGCTTTGACGTAAGCCAATAGGAGGAAGTTTTCACATGAAAAACGGTAAAGTAAAATGGTTCAATTCTGAAAAAGGTTTCGGATTCATCGAAGCTGAAGACGGAAACGACGTATTCGTTCATTATTCTGCAATCCAAACTGAAGGTTTCAAAACATTAGAAGAAGGCCAAGAAGTTTCTTTCGAAGTTGTTGAAGGAGCTCGTGGACCACAAGCTGCTAACGTAACGAAGAAATAATAATGGTTGTGAAACCAGTGAATAACAACCCGGTCAATTAGGCCGGGTTGTTTTATTTTGAATTTTGTAATTCACAAATACTTCACAAATTTCTTACCAATAGATCCTCTTCTATGCTACAATTTAATAGAACAAATGTTCCTAAAACTGAAATCCCTTCATTTTCAAGAACTCCTTAAAATACAATTTTGCTATAATAGTAACATTGGATAAGCAATGAAGAAAATTGAGGTGGAAGCATGAAATTTATTCATACTGCAGATTGGCATTTAGGAAAATTGGTGCACGGAGTTTATATGACGGAGCACCAGCGCGAGGTGTTGAACCAGTTTATCGAAGTCGTTGCAGAAGAGAAACCGGATGCTGTCATTATTGCTGGTGATTTATATGACCGTTCCGTACCGCCGATAGATGCGGTCAACCTGCTGGATGAAATCCTTTTTAAAATCAATGTTGAGTTAGAGACACCAATTGTAGCGATTGCGGGCAATCATGATAGCGCCGAGCGATTATCATTTGGCAGCTCCTGGTATAGACACAGCCAGTTTTATTTAACCGGCAAGCTTGAACAAATTCCAACCCCAGTTCAACTGAACGGTGTAAATTTTTACCTCATTCCCTACGCTGAACCGGGAATTGTCCGGGATATACTCAACGATGACTCGATCCACACCCATCAAGATGCAATGAAAGCGATCATTGGCAAAATCGAGCAAAACTTGAACCCGCATGAACCGAATGTCCTTGTTGGACATGCTTTCGTTCTTGGCGGCTCCACCTCAGATTCAGAACGCACGCTTGCTGTTGGCGGTTCCGGCTGTGTCAGCGCAGACCTATTTTCACCTTTTTCCTATACGGCACTCGGTCATCTTCACAGCCCGGATGCGATTCGTCATGAAACAGTGAAATATTCCGGTTCTTTATTAAAGTATTCTTTTTCAGAAGCGAAGCAGAAGAAATCTATTTCCATAATTGAAATGAATGAGAATGGCAGCTTTCAGCACCGTTGCCGCTCACTAAAGCCAACCCACGACATGAGGGAAATCGAAGGATATCTTGAAGAACTGCTTGATCCCTCTTTTTACGAAAAGCAACAAACGCATGACTTTTTGAAAATTAACCTGCTTGACGAAGGCGCCCTGCTTGATCCGATTAATAAGCTACGCCAAGTATACCCAAACGTTCTTCATCTTGAGCGGAAAATCGAAACAATCGATTTAAAAAAGAAACAATCCGTTTCGTCGGGCCGCTCCGAAAAAAAGTCCGAACTTGAATTATTTGAGCAGTTTTATACAGAAATGACGACTGCAACGTTCACGGAAGAAAAAAAGGCAGTGATGGTGGAAGTGATTGAAAAAGCCTTAAAAGAGGGGGAAGTGAAATGAAGCCCATAAAATTAATGATCCAGGCGTTCGGACCCTATGCTGGAGTGGAGACGATTAATTTCACAACACTTGGAAATCGAACGATGTTTGTCATCTCAGGAAAAACAGGCTCGGGAAAAACAACGATATTTGATGCCATCAGCTACGCAATTTACGGAAAAGCTAGCGGTGAGGATCGCAACGGACCTGAGCTGCGGAGCCAATTTGCAAATGATGACCTGGCAACCGAAGTTTCCCTTGACTTTTCCCTGCGTGGCAAGATCTATTCGATCAAGAGAGCACCGCAGCAGCTAAGGAAAAAAGAAAAGGGTGAAGGTTATACAACGACTGGCGCAAAGGCTGAACTATATATCTGGGATGATTCGGGCAGTAAAAAATTGCTTGCTACAAAAATCAATGAAGTCGATGAAAAAATAAAGGAAATAATGTTGATTGACAGCAATCAGTTTCGCCAGATTCTAATGATTCCCCAAGGAGAGTTCCGCAAGCTGCTCACATCTGACAGCAAGGATAAGGAAGGCATTCTCCAACGCCTTTTTCATACACAGATTTTTAAGCTGATTGAGGAAAAATTAAAAGAAGAAGCTGGAGAATTAAAAAGAGCTGTTGAAGACCAGCTAAACTCCCGAAACGAAGCCATCCACCGCATTCAGGCCATTTTTTGTAATGAGCTTCAAGATTATTTGAAAGCAGGCAGTGTAAATGATGGAATCATTTTGCCACTTTTAAACGAAGAAATTGATGAGATGGCTGCTGTGATTGTTAAATTGACATCTGAGCTAGAGGAAAAACAAACGCAGCAGGATCAGCTTAACCAGCAACTTTTTAAAGCAGAGGCAATTTTAAAGCAAATTCAGACAAAAGAAGAGCTAACTTTAAAAAAACGTAAGCTTGAGCAACAGAAAGAGGCCTTTGCTGAGAAGGAGCAACAGGTTCGGTTTGCCCAAAAAGCAGCGATTTTGGGTCGACAGGAAGAGCTTTGCCACCGCCTGAAAAAAGAATCCGACCACCTCGCGCAATCAACTGCAGCGATTTCTTCAAAGGTTAAATCATTAGAAGAGCGTTCAATCGAGTCCCATTCAAAGCTGCAACAGGAGCAAAAAAAGGAGAATGAGCGTCAGGAAGCAGCTGCTGAAATTATTCGGCTGCAAAATATAAAGGAAGGTGTTTATTCCTTTGCCGCGTTTGAACAAGCTGCCAATCAAGTAGCCCAATTGCTTGAAAAAGCAAAAGAGAAGTATAAAATGGCAGAAGATCAGCTTCGTCAAATGGAGGAAAATCAAAAAATAAAGCAAGCGCAGAAAGTGGAAATGGAACAGGGGCAGCTTGTATTTTTTGAAAATGAGCGAAAAATAGAGAAGTTGGCTACGGAATTAGAAAAATTGACCCGATTTGAAAAGGTAAAAATACGTCATCATCAAAAGGAAACCGATTTGAAGCATGCTGCTGGCCGATTTGAGAAGGCTGAATCCTCCTTCTACGATGCCAAAATCCTGATGGAAGATATGGAGCATTCTTGGATTTCCGGTCAGGCCGCACTGCTAGCTCAAAGGCTTGAAAAAGGAAAAGAATGTCCCGTATGCGGTTCTGTGCACCATCCATCTCCAAATTTAGTTCATGATGGAATTGTTCCGGCAGAAGAAGATTTACAAGCCGCCAAAGCTCAAGTACAGCGCTTTGAAACAGAAAAGGCGCAGGCACAATCAACTCTTTACGAATGCCAATCAGAAGAAAAAAGCGCAAGGGAAGCAGCAACCGACCTTCTAATGGAAATTCGTTTGCAAAATCCCGGTTTTGAACCGGAATATTTAAAGGAAGAAAAGGAACGACGAACAGCTTTCATTTCAGAGTTAGAGAAAGAGCAAGCACGGTTACAACAGCAATTGAAACAGCTAGACAAGATAAAGGCCGAATTGTCGAGTCTGGACGAAATGAAAACCGAGCTACAGCAATCGATTCATAAGTTTTCTGAGAAAGTAACGGAATTAACGGTTCAATACACTGAAAAACGAACCGATTTATTGCGAATGAGAGAGCAAATTCCGGAAAGATTGCGATCAGTGCCTGCTTTTGAAACGGCGCTAGCCGCTGCCAAATCGGTTCATGAAACCCTTGTAAGACAACTTGAAACAGCCCAGAGACAGTGGCAGACGGTAAAAGAGCAACAAGCAGCCGAAACAGCGCGGCTGGCAGATGCCCAAAATCGCTTAATGGCAAAACAATCCGAGCTCGATACAGAAAGACAAGTGTTTAAAAACCAACTGGATGAACAAGGTTTTGCCAATTTTGCGAGCTACGAGCAGTCAAAACGGAGTGAGCAGGAGGTGGAAAAGCTTGAAAGCGAAATTCAAGCTTTTCGTGAAGAATTACGTTCTGTTTCCGATCGCCTTATCGAATTAACCGACCTTTTGCAAAATATTGAGGTGCCAGATGTTGAGGGGCTAAAAAAATCTATAGAAGAACAGAAACTGGCAGTGGAATCACTCAGCAATAAACGAACCGATCTGCTCATCAAAAAACAAGCGAATGAATCAATCTATAAGCAGATCGAAACCATAAATGCCAGGTTGAAAAAACTGGAGGAACGGTACCAGCTAATCGGCCATCTATATGAGATGGCAAAAGGTCAAAATACGTATCGGATGACGTTCGAACGTTTTGTGTTGGCTGCCTTTTTAGACGATATCTTGATGGAAGCAAATGGGCGGCTGAAAAAAATGACATCTGGGCGCTATTTCCTGCTGCGGAAAAAAGACCGTTCAAAAGGAAATGTGCAAAGTGGATTAGAGTTGCTGGTGTTTGACCAATATACTGGACAGGAGCGCCATGTTAAGACATTATCGGGCGGTGAGAGCTTTAAGGCGGCATTAGCACTTGCGCTGGGTCTTGCTGATGTCGTACAAAATTATGCTGGCGGGGTTTCACTTGAAACAATGTTTATTGATGAGGGATTTGGAACTCTAGATCCAGAGTCACTTGATCAAGCGATTGAAACGTTAATGGATATCCAAAGCAGCGGCCGTTTGGTAGGTATTATTTCACATGTCCCCGAACTAAAGGAACGAATTGATGCCCGGCTGGAAGTCATTGCAGGACAAACCGGAAGCCGCACACAGTTTGTTTTTTCCAATTAATAAACAAATAAGTATGTTCAAGGAAAGGAAAAGAGGTGGAAATGTTACGTGATTCGGTTGATCGAACGGCATGATAACAAATTAGTTCGAGAATTATACGAATTGCAGCGTGCGGCCTATTTGGTTGAGGCGGAATATCTTAGCACGAAGAACATACCGCCGCTAAACGAATCGTTCGATCAGTTTCAAGCTTGTGGCGAACTATTTTTTGGTTACTTTGTGGGAGAAAAATTGGCAGCTGCCATTTCAATTATACAGGAAGAAAAATCCTTAACCATATGCAGGCTGGTTGTGCATCCAAACCACTTCCGCAAAGGTGTCGGTCAGCAATTACTTCGTTATATAGATCGCCAGTTTGCTGATTCAACTGCAATAAATGTGGCAACGGGTAGAGACAACATCCCTGCGATCAAGCTGTATTTGAAAAATGGCTATCAAGCTGTAGGGGATGTAGAAGTTGAACCCGGTTTGTTTATCCGCATGTTTTCGAAAGTAAAATAAAAAAACAGGAAGCGTATCAATTGCTTGACTCGCTTCCTGTTCAAAAGTCTATTTAACTATCAATCAGCCAAGAAATGTTTGAATAATTAACCAGACATTCAAACTTAGAATCACAGCAGCAAACACAGATGATAAAATCGTTACATGCCTCTTATTTGTTAATACGCCCATTAAATCTTTTTTCTGGGTAAAGTAAATTAGGGCAATAATCGGGAATGGAAGCACAATGCTTAGAACTACTTGACTAATGACAAGCGTTAGCGTTGGATCGGTACCCATAGCCACAATGACAACTGTCGGCAGCATTGTGACTAGTCTCCGCACCCATATAGGAATGGTAAATCCGACAAAGCCTTGCATGATTACTTGACCAGCCATTGTACCTACGACAGAGCTCGAGATACCGGATGCAAGCAGGGAAATCAAAAATACACTGGCTGCGGCGGAACCTAGAAGCGGTGTTAATGTATGGTAAGCTGTTTTCAAGTCTGCAATGTTTTCATTGCCAGTCGCATTAAACACTGATGCTGCCATATACATCATTGATAAATTGACAAATCCCGCAAGTGTCATTGCGATTAAAATTTCTTTTGTACTGAATTTTTGAATTTTTAATTTTTCTTCATCATTCCTTGGGATGATCCTGCCTTGAGTCAGGCTAGAGTGCAAATAGATGGCATGCGGCATGACGGTTGCACCGATAATCCCAACAGCAAGCATGATGCTTTGATTATTCCCAAGCCAAGGAACAACGCTGTGATAAGCAACTTGAGTAAAACTTGGTTTCGACAATATCGTTTCAACTAAATAACTAAGGCCGATCAACATGGCAAACGCTGCAATGAACTTTTCCAGCGGTCTGAAACCGTACCTTTCCAGCATTAAAATCAGATAGGTGACGATCCCTGTAATCATAACTGCATATATCATCGGAATTCCAAATAGCAGATTTAATGCAAGGGTTGCACCCAAAAATTCAGCTAGGTCGGTGGCCATTGCTGCTAATTCGGAAACAAGCCACATTAAATAGGTCAGCGGTTTTGGCAAATGTTCCCGGCAAATTTCCGGAAGGTTTTTCCCTGTTGCAATTCCAAGTTTAGCGGACATATTTTGCAAAAGCATAGCCATCAGATTGGCAAGGATGATTACCCAAAGCAATTTATAGCCGAAGCTGGCGCCGCCTTGGATATTGGTTGCAAAGTTTCCTGGATCTATATAAGCAATTGAAGCAATAAACGCTGGTCCAAGAAAAGGCAGAAGAGCGCGGAAACCTTTAACTTTGCCATTAATGGCATCTCGTGCGGCCGAGATGGTTCTGTTTTCGGCATTTCGGGCTCGTTTAATTGCAATCGAATCGGTTTGGCCCATTTGGGACACCATCCTTTCTTTGATTTTCGTTGTTGCAAGGTTTGTTCGTTAGTCAATATTTGTTTCCCTAGTGCAACTTTCTAAAACCATTATATTAAATTTTGAGTTGTTTGTGTATGTTTTTGCTCAAAAAAATAATTTTGAGTAAGAAGAAATTTTGAAATCTGGCTTGTCTAATTGAATTATTCCCGGTAGTTACAGATCACAAACAGCGGAAAAAATGGCAAAAACTATCGCCTGAGCTAGGTTAAAAGTAATGACAAAGTCGATCGCTTGGATGCTGTTTTCCGAATGGAAATTCGTTTGCTTGAATATTAGCCATGTTCAAGCTACAGTAAAAAAGAAACAAGGATGAAGCAGGTGGCAAATTTGGATAAAAGATATTTTACGATTGGCATGGCGGGTCATATTGACCATGGAAAAACGTCTTTAACAAAGGCGCTTACACATGTGGACACCGATCGTTTAAAGGAAGAAAAGGAACGGCAAATCTCGATTGAACTTGGGTTTGCCCCTCTCTATGAAGATGAGGACATTCAAATATCGGTGATCGATGTTCCCGGACATGAACGTTTTATCCGGCAGATGATAGCCGGTGTCGCAGGAATCGATCTCGTGGTGCTTGTTGTTGCTGCTGATGAAGGGGTCATGCCGCAAACAAAAGAGCATCTTGAAATTCTCGGATTTTTAGGAATTAAAAACGGATTCATTGCGATTACAAAAATCGATCGCGTAGAAGAAGAATTAATCGAACTCGTTCAAGAAGATATTTTAGATGAACTGAAAGGGACAGTTTTTGAACAATCACCGGTTGTCCTCGTTGACAGCCTTTCCAACAGGGGCATCAATGAATTGAAAACAAGGATTATCCAAACATTAAAAGGTCAGGAAATGCGGGATGCAAAAGGAGATTTTCGTCTGCCCATTGATCAAGTATTCATTGTAAAGGGGCAAGGGACAGTAGTGCGCGGAACAGTTTACGAAGGAGCCGTAACAGAAGGCCAAACGTTGTTCGTAATGCCAAAAGGAAGGGAAGTTAAGGTAAGGCAAATTCAGGTGCATCATCTTCCCGCCCAAAAAGCTTTCGCCGGTCAGCGAGCTGCTCTCAATCTTTCAGGAGTTTCCAAAGAGGATTTAGAAAGGGGCGATGTCCTCGTTTCTTCTGAAAATTTTGTGGTTACGAGAACAATTGATGTTGCTATTCGTATAGTGGAAGATCTAGATTATATGGTGAAGCAGCGGATGCCGATCAAGCTGCATATAGGAACAGCTGAAGTAATGGGCCGAATCGTTTTCTTTGACCGAAATGAATTGAAGGAGGAAAGCGGCGAAATTCTTTGTCAGTTTCGCCTTGAAGATGAGATTTTAACAAAGCGCGGCGATCGATTTATTATTCGCAGGCCGAGTCCGCAAGAAACAATCGGCGGCGGATGGGTGATTGATCCAAATGGTTCAAAATACCGATTTGGAAATAAAACAATTGAAGAATTAGAAAAAAAGAAAGAAGGTTCTCCAAAAGAACGAATAACGGCTGCCCTCTATGAGGAGAAATCACTTGCCATTGGCGATTTAATGAAGCAAACCTCCCTAGATGAGCCAACATTACGAGCTGCATTGAAGGATGATGATTTCGTTTGCTACAATGCCAAAGAATATACCTTAAAAACATTGGTTTTCTCCATCAAAGAGGATCTAGTAGATCGGCTACATAGTTTTCATCATATGAGTCCGATGAAATTAGGGATCAATAAAGCTGAATTGTTGCAGGTATTGCAAAAAAGTTTCCCACGTCCACTGCTTGACTATGTTGTCGAAAATGGGATAACAACCGGCAAGTTTAATCGAAATGGCCAATTTGTATCACTGGCAAGCTTCGAACCTCATATCCCAAATAATTGGAAGAAGCGGGCGGAAAATATGCTGGCGGATTTGAAAAAGGACGGATTGCAGGTTCGACCTTTTCAGGACTACTTGGACAAAGCCGGGATACCAGAGACGATCGCTGGTGACTTAAAGCGATATTTCGAAAACCAAGAAGAGATCGTTCCACTGGATGATCAGTTCGCCTATTTTGGTGATCATTTTCGGCATGCTGTTGAAACGCTGCGCAATAAGACAGATGCCGAGTTTGAAGTAGGATCTGCCAAAGAAATTCTCGGCCTATCAAGAAAATACATGATTCCATTTTTAGAAAAACTGGATGCTCTCGGATGGACAAAGAGAAAAGACAACAAAAGAGTTTGGCAATACTAACACACTCGATCCCTTCTTCCGTTTTAAACGGAAGAAGGGGATTTTCTATCTTTTTTAGTTGTTTTTTGACTGGAAATACTCAAGTAATCCATGATATACCCCTTGAGCAACGTTTTCGCGGAAAGCATCACTTTCGACAATCGCATCTTCCTGTTGATTTGAAAGAAATCCTAGTTCGATCAACGTGCTGGGCTGCGAATTATTACGCAAAACTTCCAAGTTGCCGAATTTTGACCCATCATTGTTTAACCCTGTCGATTTGGCAACTTCGTTTAAAATAGTCGAAGCTAAAAGACTATCTTTTGTTTGTCGGTAGTAAAAACCAAGCACTCCATTCACTGTAGGATCATCTACCCAATTATAATGAAAACTAATAAATGCATCTGCATGGTTTTCCTTTGAAATGGACGGCCGTTGTTGCAATGGCACAAAAGAATCTGATGTCCGGGTAAGAATGACATTAGCGCCGGCATTTTGCAGTTTTTGCTTAACTGCTTGGGCGGTTGCCAAGGTTAAAGTTTTTTCGGATGTTCCCGCAACACTTTTTGTTCCACCATCCACACCGCCATGACCCGGATCCAATACAAAGGTTTTTCCCTTAAGTGACTTTTCGCTATTGAGCACTGCCATATTTTCGGCTGGTGCTGGATGTTCGATCGTTACATTGGTTGCTGAAGTGCCGGAAGTCAGTTGTTTTTCACCGTTTTTTTTAATGTAAGATGTGTTTACCCATCCTTGGATGCCGGAAGCGGATTCCATTTTTGCCCAGCCTCCATATTCAAACACGACCGTTAGTTTTTCTTCCTGCTTTAATTGACCAATCGCTTTGCTTAAAACAGTCGGTTTTTCACGGACATTTAAAGCATTGGCTTCAACTGTTGCTTCAATATTTTTAGCCGAAGTGACATATCGATTGCTCACCCAACCTGTTTGATTATCTGTAAGTTTAATTTGATCCCACCCGTTCTTTTCTTGCATGACTTCAAATGTATCTCCCAGGTGAACGAGCCCAAGGATTTTGCCTGAAAGACCTGCATCTTCCCGTACATTAAGATTAGCCGCAATAACTGTGACCTTGGATAAATTTGCATTTGCATAGGCTGTTTGCTGCTCTTGAGGGAAAAAAGTGAAAATCGGCAATAAACAAAAAATCATTAAGAATTGAACTAGTTTAGCGTATCTCATATGGAAATAAAATTCCTCCGTTTTTCGTAAATTTATATCTGTAAACTTTGATTCCACCGTAATCGTCCCAGCATATTTTGCCGCGAAGTAAGTAACCGTTACCATCAATATGGACAAGAATTCCTCTAAATATAACTAATTTTTAAAAAATTTAAATTATCGGAATATGGACTTTTTTAGTAAATATTTTTGTGAAAAAGCAAAATAGTGACCGTTCATTCGGTGTGTGTCGAAAAATTTTTTAGAAAACCCTTCAACCTTTTGGTGTGCATTTCCTTAAGGAAAAATTAAGAATTCTCCTTCATAATCTGTTTATCTTATGAAAAACAAAAGTTCTGTGGGTTCACCATGGATGGAAAAGGAGAAAAGGAGAATGAAGAAGTGGATCATTACCATTATTGCAGTTATGGTAATTGGGTTTGGCGGCTATCAATGGTATACTTCGAAATCAAGTGCAAAGCAGGTCCCTGTCCAAATTCGAACAGCAACTGTCCAAAAAGGAAAATTAGAGGTGAAAGTTAGCGGTTCGGGGACGATTCAGCCCATCACAAGTGAGGACATTAAATCGCCCCTCAACAATAACTCTATCGCTGAAGTACTTGTCTCATCGGGTGACTCTGTAAAAAAAGGGGACGAGCTGATTACTTTTACAGATGGAAGTAGTCCGATCACCGCCCCTGCCGATGGTGTCATTACAACAATCACCGTTTCAGCTGGAGAGCGAGTAACCGCAGGGCAAGTCGTTGCCCATTTAACGAACTATAGTGATTTGAAAGCAGTCGTTCAAATTGATGAGCTTGACATTCCAAAAATTCAATTAAACCAAACTGCCACGCTTAAAGTGAATGCCTATCCCGACCAATCTTATACCGGCAAAGTGACGGCCATTGCTAATGAAGGCACGACAACAAACGGTGTGTCAACTTTTGATGTTACAATTGGCTTGGATCAATCTCAAAACTTAAAAGTAGGTATGAGTACAGAGGCAAGTATTCTTACAGCAAGCAAAGACAACGCACTTTATATTCCACTTGAGGCCGTTCACACAGCAAACAACCAAAAGTTTGTCTTGTTAGCATCCGCGGGAACTACTGAACAGACCGGTGCAATGCAGCAACGGAAAATTATCAAAACAGGGCTTGCCAATGAAGATTATGTGGAAATAACGGAAGGTTTAACCGAAGGGGAAACGGTTCGTTTACCTCAGCTGGCAACAAATTCAACTGTGAATGGTGCTCAAGGGAGGTTCAACCAAGGCGGATTTGGCGGTGGTGTCAATCGGTTAAATCGGCTTGGCGGCGGTGGCGGAAATAAAACCGGTATTAGTGGAAGAGGTGGAAACGGATGACCACGTCGATGATTCACATTAATCACTTAATGAAGTCATATCGTCTTGGCGGCGAAACTGTGCATGCATTAAACGACGTTTCCATCACGATTGACCAAGGGGAATTTCTCGCCATTATCGGTCCGTCGGGCTCTGGGAAATCTACTTTGATGAATATGATCGGCTGTCTTGACCGTCCGGATTCTGGTGAGTATTTATTGGATGGAAAAGAAATAGGCAGGATGAATGATAATGAGTTGGCAACGATTCGCAACCGAAAAATCGGATTTATTTTTCAAAACTTCAATTTGCTCACGAAGCTTACTGCCCTTGAAAATGTGGAACTGCCGCTGATCTATAGCGGTATGTCCGGAAGGGAAAGGCGCAAATTGGCAATGGAATCGCTCGAAAAGGTAGGACTAAAAGATCGGTCAGCCCATTTGCCAACACAGTTGTCAGGGGGTCAACAGCAGCGGGTAGCCATTGCCCGAGCCCTTGTCAGCAAGCCGTCGATTCTTCTTGCTGACGAACCAACTGGGGCTTTGGACAGTAAAACGAGTCTTGAAATTCTTGAAGTCATGCAAGGCTTGAATGAACAAGGCCATACCATTATCTTAATCACCCATGATTTGGCGATTGCCAAACAAGCAAAACGAATGGTTCGCATCCAGGATGGGCAGCTGTTCGAGAATGAAGGTGAACCAATTGGCAATCTTCCAATCGATTAAAATGGCGTTGCGCAGCATTCGAAGCAATAAGTTGCGAGCTGTTTTAACTATGCTCGGTATTATTATCGGCGTATCTTCCGTCATTGTGCTTGTCTCCATTGCCCAAGGCTCCACGAAGAATGTAACAAGCCAAATTACTAATTTAGGCACTAATTTACTCACGATTAATACATTTGGAACCGATCTCTCCTTAACGGAAGCAAAGCTTGAAAAAATCAGTAAATTAGCGGGCGTAAAAGCCGTTTCGCCGGTTGTTTCCGGACGAGTCAGCGTGAAAGAAAATAAAACAACTGCACAAGTATCGTTGATGGGAACAAACGCCGACTACGAGACTGTCAGAAATACGCAAGTCAGTTCCGGAAGATTTTTATCGGATATCGATCTTGAGTACAGGCAAAAAATTGCCATTATCGGCTCAACAACCGCTCAAACTTTTTTCCCTGGCGAGGATCCAGTTGGCAAATCAGTCCAGCTAAACGGAGTTTCTTTTAAAATTGTCGGCGTATTGGCTTCAAAGGGTGGATCATTAGGACAAAGCGGTGACGATGTTGTCATTGTGCCGTTAAGTACGGCTGAGCGATTAGTGAAAACAACAAGCATCAATCAAGTCTATCTGCAGGCGAAAAACGAACAGCAAATGGATATGGTCATGGCAGAAGTTGAGCGGGAAATGGCCACTCTTTTTCCTAATAAAACGGATTCCTATAGCGTGTTTAATCAGCAGGATTTAATGAATACAATGAGTTCGGTAACGCAGACAATGACAATGATGCTAGGTGGAATTGCTGGTATTTCCTTATTAGTCGGTGGTATTGGCATCATGAATATTATGCTTGTCTCTGTATCAGAGCGAACGAGAGAAATCGGAATTCGCAAAGCAATCGGGGCAAAACGTCGCGATATTCTGCTGCAATTTTTAATTGAGTCCATAGTGTTAAGTTCGATGGGCGGTTTAATCGGAGTATTGTTTGGGATTGGTTTAGGCCAAGTTCTTGGATCGGCATTAAGTGTAACAGTTGCTTTCTCATCCTCCGTCATCTTGCTGGCATTTTTATTTTCGCTTGTTGTCGGAGTTGTTTTTGGCGTGTTTCCAGCCAATAAAGCATCAAAATTAAACCCAATCCAAGCGCTGCGTTACGAATAAAAAAACAAAGCGATCGCCTAGCGGCGGCCGCTTTGTTTTCGATATAATTGCTTTTAAAGGGGCGATATAGATGCGACTTTTAGTTGTTGAAGACAATAAACCATTACTTGAATCGATTATTCAGCTGTTATCCGATGAATTTGAGGTCGACCAGGCGACAAACGGGGAAGACGGCTTATTTTTAGCCCAGCAAAATATCCATGATGCAATGGTTTTAGATGTTATGCTACCTGAAATTGACGGTTTTGAGGTATTGTCAACGCTTCGCGAAGGAGGCTCCAAAATACCGGTGCTATTTTTAACGGCCAGAGATTCATTGGAGGACCGGGTAAAGGGGCTTGACACCGGAGGGGATGATTATTTAACGAAACCTTTTCAGGCAGCTGAGTTAAAAGCGCGGATCCGTGCATTACTAAGAAGAAGTGGCAGTCTGACAACCAATCAAACAATTCAATACCGCGGAATTGAACTTTTGGGAAAAGAACGTGACATTTTGGTCGACCAGCAGCCAATCAAACTAACTGCCAAACAATATGAGCTGCTCGAGTTTTTAATTCAAAATAAAGGTGCCATATTAACAAAAGAACAAATATACGATCGGGTCTGGGGCTTTGATTCGGACACAACGATTGCCATTGTCGAAGTATTTATGCATCACTTACGCAAAAAACTGGAGCCTTTCGGGTACCATACAGATATTAAAACGATTCGTGGTGTTGGTTACATGCTAAGTGAAGAGTAATAGAATAATAAAAGTTGTTTGAAATGACTAAACATGCTCAGAACGTTTGTTTCTGAGCATGTTTTTTGTGTCTTTAGTCAAATCCCAATGGCAACAAAGTGATTTTTTAGCACGATCCCGCACTCCTCTTTATTTTCCACAAAAGGTTCTTGGTGTAAAATCCATTGATCTAATTGTATTTCATAGTAAACTTCTAAAAAGTAGATTGTTTTCGAACAATAATATTTGTTTGTTTTCATAGTGATATCTCAAAAAACGAGTAATTTATGTGAAAATAGCTGATTTATAGGGAGAATCATGTAATAAAAACAAAAAACTACTAATCATTTAAAAAAAGTTGTTTGAAACTCTAGACAGACATTTTGATATTTGTTAAGATGAAAGCGTAAACAATTCAAGTATTTCAATTCTTCGTAGGTGAGTGATTTTATGTCAAAACTTCAAATCGATCCAACTAATACTGAAACTGCAACAAGAGTTCTTACAACAAATCTGGATAACTTTGTGGAGATTGCCAAAGCATTATCAACGGATTTACGCGTGGCAATTTTTAAAAAGTTGTTGGAAAAACCTATGAATGTGATCGAAATCGCTGAAATGTTTAACATCCCGCCATCTACGGCTGCTGTAAATATTAAGAAGCTGGAAGATGCCGAATTGATCCGAACGGAGATGGTACCCGGAACAAGAGGAACGCAAAAGGTCTGTGCTGCAGTATTTAGTCGAATAATTATTGAAACAATTGCAGTAGAACAAGAAAAGCAGAAGGATTTTATCGAAATTCCAATGCCAATCGGACATTTTTTTGACTTTCATGTGACTCCCACTTGCGGACTTTTGAGTGAAACCAAGATTATTGGAGAATTTGATGATCCAGGATCATTCCTGGAACCAGAGAGAACAGACGCCCAATTACTTTGGTTTCGGCAGGGATATGTTGAATACCGTTTTCCAAACAGGACGCCGCGTGGCGCAAAGGTGAATAATCTTGAGTTATCAATGGAGATTTGTTCCGAAGCCCCTTTGCACAATCTCGATTGGCCATCGGACATTACACTTTGGGTTAATGGAATTGAGGTAGGGACATGGGCCGAGTCCAGGTGATTTTGGCGGAGAACGGGGTGTGTTAACACCATCTTGGTGGGGTGAAGTAAATACGCAATTCGGTCTTTTAAAAACTTGGCGTGTTACAGATCATGGTTCCTTTATTGATGGGCGCTCGATTTCAGATGTTTCAATAGGTGAACTTTCAATTGAACAAGTCCCGTTTATTTCGGTAAGAATTGGTGTCAAGCCGGATGCGGTGAATGACGGAGGAATCAATCTATTCGGGCGAAAATTTGGCAATTACGAGACCGATCTTGTCATGCGACTGGGTTTAGTGAGGTAACCTTCTTACTTTTTGCAGAAAGGAAAGTTGGATATTGGTTAAGAAGCTCTCCAATAATCTTTCGTGAAAAGTAAGCTCTATTTTTAAATCGCAGGAGGAGGGAAATGGGCAGCATAAAATCAAAAAAACAGATGGTAAGTATAATCGCTTTGATTATCTTATTGCTAGTCATTGGAGTCGGAGTGTGGAATTTTATGCAAAAGGGCAAAACAATTGTATATAAAAATCCTGTTGGCGGTATCACCAATATTGGAGATCCTTTTGTCTTGAAAGATGGGAATACCTATTATATGTATGCTACCTCTGCAGCCACCATCGGTTTTAGGGTTTGGCAATCTCCCAATTTAGTAGATTGGGAGGAAAAAGGCCTTGCATATGATCGCACTCAACAATCGAGTGAATGGGCAACAGGGGATTTCTGGGCACCAGAAGTAGTAAAACATAATGGGAAATACTATATGGTCTACAGTGCTCGCGATAATAATGGCCACCTGCAGATATCGATTGCTACAAGCCAAAATGCATTAGGACCTTTTAAAGATATCAGTACTCAAATCATCAAACAAGAAGGTTCCTTTATTGATGGTGATATTTTTATTGATGACGACGGAACGCCATATTTATATTATGTAAAAGATAACTCCGAAAATATCATTAATAATATTCATGTGAGCCAGATCTACGTTCAGAAAATGAGTCAAGATTTAACCAAAGTCCTAGGAAAACCAAAGTTGCTGCTTCAGCCTGATCAAAAGTGGGAAGGCTTAGCGGGAGACTTTCAATGGAATGAAGGACCGTTTCTGTTAAAATATGATAAAAAATATTATCTAATGTATTCGGCAAACTATTATGCCAGCTCGGATTATGCTGTTGGTTATGCTGTTTCAGATCGTCCAATGGGACCGTTTAAAAAAGCAAAAGAAAATCCAATTCTTGCAAAAGATTTAAAACATGGAATTTCGGGTCCTGGACATAATAGCGTAACGATGGGCCCTGACGGTAAAAGCCTATATATTATCTATCACACACATACTGACCCACAGGCACCTAGTGGTGACCGACAAATGAATATTGATCGATTATATTTTGAAGATGGCAAATTAAAAGTAGATGGCCCATCCTATAATGAGAGAAAAATAGATTTAAAGTAATATGAAAGCGTTTTATACCAAAAATCAATTGGGGGAATCAATTGTGAAGAAATTTAAATTTTCTATGCTATTGTCGGTGATCATCGTATTATCCGTTGTTTTAATGGCTTGCAGCAATGGCGGTAAGAGCACTACTTCAAAAGATACTGGCAAAAAAGAAATATTATTATGGACAAGTATGACCGGTCCTGATGGGGACTTAGTTCAGAAAAACATTGATCAATACAATGCAACAAACCCAGAGTACAAAGTAAAAATGGTTCGGATAGAGGGCAATGCATTTAATAATAAATTAGCAACTGTCGCACGTTCTCGCCAAGGTGTACCTGACGTTGCCCTAATTGCATCCGAAAATGTCGCTACATATAACAGCCAAGGGGTTCTTGATTCATGGGATCCATATTTAAAAGGAACAGGTATTTCTGCGGATAAATATGTTAAGGCTGCATGGGATGTTGGTACTGTTAAAGGCAAACAGTATGGGATACCGGCTACCTTAGGCTCATGGGTTATGTATTACAACAAAAATTTAGTTGACAAGTATGTGCCGGGAGCAGCTGATGATGGTGTCATTACTTATGAGGAAATCGAAAAAGCAGGCGCTGCTGCTAAAAAAGACGGCATTCTTGCGATGGGCTTTAGCTGGGGAATGCAAAACTTTAGTAATCTTTATTTGCAAATGGGCGGAAAATTCTCTGAAAACGGAAAACCAACCATTGACAACGAAACATCTGTAGCAACAGTTGAAGAATTTAAGAAATTGCTTGACCAAGGCTATATGAATAAAAAAGGTGAAGACACAACCAAATTATTTAAAACCGGTAAAATCATTTTCATGCCTGAAGGAACTTGGATGTTAAGCACAATGCAAGAAATTAAAGATTTTACTTGGGGAGAAACGTTCACACCTCAATGGGATGCGAACAAAATTATTCAAGGAAGCGGTGCTGACCAATTTGCCTTATTTAAGAGCAAAGATCGTAACGATGCCAAAGTTAAAGCTACTGTTAAATTCATTGACTGGTTACGTAACAACCAAACAGAATGGATTAAATCAGGTGCAAACCCAACAGCTCTTGACATGCTGAATAATACTGAATACACAAAAATGCCACAATCTTTCTTATTAAAAACGGACAAAGGCCAAAAAGCGATTACAATTGTAACAGACCCTGGATATTCCTACATTTTTGGTGAAATCGATAACTCGTTATGGGATATGATTCAAGGTAAAGTAGCTATTAAAGATCAATTGAAGAAAATTCAGCAAACTGTCAATGATAAGATGGCAAATCAATAAAGAATAGGAGGAGGAACAAAACTCCTCCTCTTATCTTTCTTAAACAATCGAGGTGGTAATAGATGGATTCTTCAGTGAATAAGCGAAAAGGCATTATATGGTGCTACAAGAAGTCAAGACAGTTTTTTTGAAAAATTAAGGTGTATACAAGATTAAATTACTTAGATATTTCTATAATACAAGGGTCTTGATCTCCTCTTCCTGTATGGAAATTGAGGGGAATAGCGCCAATTAGATATTGTCCACAGGTGGAGGACATAGTATAAGCGAAGGCGTGGGAGAAATGGTTTCCTCCTACACCCAAGATCACCCCAAAGCGCTGAAATGTTGGTAAAATTTCATCCTCTTCATAAAAGATTGGTTCGTTAGAACGAATCTTTTATGAAGAGGGCAGCAAGCGAAGCGCGGTAGGATTTTTTAAGTTTAGATATAAATATAAGACAACTTTCTTGACGAACACCGCTACTGTTATTCACATGTGGATAACAGTACAACATCCCGGTTATACACAGCAGCTGGTGTATGGTTATCCAATGACTGGTGTGGTAAGTAGTGGTTGTGTAGATGGATATAGCGTTCCACACCTTGCCTCGTTTCTCGCGGGCTAGTATAGTCGTTGATATAAATCTCATTGTACTTCAGGCTACGCCAGAACCGTTCTATAACGATGTTGTCCTTTGCACGGCCTTTGCCATCCATGCTGATGCGGATTTCGTTCTCCTTTAGCAAATCTGTGTACTGTGGGCTGGTAAAGTGGCTCCCTTGATCACTGTTAATAATGGCGGGTTTGCGTTTGGCTAGCGCCCTTCTCATAGTCTCTAATACGAACCCGATTTCAAGGCTTTGATCCAATTGCCAATCCACAATGAAGCGAGAATACCAATCCATGATGGCGTAGAGGTACATCCAGCCTTGCTTCATCCGGATATACGTGATATCCACACTCCAAACCTGGTCGGGCTGAGTAATGTTTAGCCCTCGAAGTAGGTAGGGGTAGATCCGGTGCTGGAGATCCCGTTTGCTGAA